>JASHOH010000091.1 GCA_030041215.1 Candidatus Sulfotelmatobacter sp.
GGCATCGCGCTGACAAACTGGCTAAGCGCGTCGATCATTTCCGTTGCCGGTGCGGTAGGTTACATCTATCGCGTGTATGTCGAAGAGAAAGCATTACAAGCTAGTCTCGGCGGACGCTATCAGGAATATATGAAGCGAACGAAGCGATTCGTGCCTTTTGTTTTTTGACTGGTAGGCGTTTCTTGGAGCGTGGGCGGCGCTTACACCGAGATTTCCACAACGTTTGCTGTGATTCACTCTTGGTGCTGTTTCCGATCCCTGATAAAATTCATAAAATCCACTCACTGGAGCGGGAATGCAAGCTATCCTTGCGCTGGAAGACGGGCGAGTCTTCCGAGGCAAAGGCTACGGCGCCAAAGGCGAATGTTACGGGGAAGTCGTTTTTAACACTTCCATCACCGGCTACCAGGAAATTTTCACCGACCCTTCTTATTCGGGACAGATCGTTGTCCTGACCAATCCCCAGATCGGAAATTACGGAACCAATCAGGAAGATAACGAGGCCACGCGCCCCTGGATCGAAGGCCTGGTAGTGCGCGAGTTCTCAAAAGTGAGTTCGAACTGGCGCTCGCAGCAGGTGGCCGAAGAATATCTCGAACAATTCAAAGTGCCGGTGCTCTCCGATATCGACACACGCGCGCTGGTGCGGCACCTGCGCGACCACGGCGTAATGCGTGGCGTGATTTCGACAATCGAGAACGATGCCGAGAAGCTGATCGCCAAGGCGAATTCGATTCCGAAGATGGATGGGAGAGATTTGGCGAAAGTCGTGAGTACGAAGAACCCGTACGTCTGGGAAGTCGGCGAGCGGTCACATGAGCCGGTGGCCGTGGTCGGCGTGAAAGATGAGCCGGCGCGGTTTCATGTTGTGGCTTATGACTTTGGGATTAAGCAAAACATTCTCCGTAAGTTACGTGCTGAAGGTTGTAGGGTGACTGTGGTTCCGGCGCAGACTCCGCCTGAGGATGTGCTCGCGTTGAAACCGGACGGAGTATTTCTGTCGAATGGGCCGGGAGATCCTGAGCCGTGCACCTATGCCGTCGACTCCATTCGACGCTTAATGGGGCGGCAGCCGATTTTTGGGATTTGTCTCGGACATCAGCTTACGGGACTTGCGCTTGGCGGAAAGACGTTCAAGCTGAAGTTTGGGCATCACGGCGGAAACCATCCGGTGAAGCAGTTGAAGACAGGGAAAATTGAGATCACGGCGCACAACCACAATTTTGCGGTTGATCCGGATTCGCTGCCGGAGAGCGAAGTCGAGCTCACGCACATGGATTTAAATGATTCGACCTTAGAAGGGTTGCGGCATAAGAACTTGCCGCTGTTCAGCGTTCAATACCACCCCGAGGCCGCGCCGGGGCCGCATGATTCGCATTATCTGTTCAAAGATTTCGTGAAGATGATGGAGGAGTGGAAGGGGTGAAGGACTTCTTGGTTCTGCTTGCATTCTGCGCTTTTGCAATGCCACTTAGCGCTGACGATTGTCTCGCGCCCAAAAATCCAGTGCCCGCGTCCGTAGTCTGTGGGCACGTGTTCAATCAGATTGGCGAGTACGTGCCCAAGGCGGAGCTCCAACTTCTCAGCGACTCAGACAAAGCTGTCGTGTCATCGGTGACCTCTGATGAGCACGGTCGTTTTATGTTTCCTCCGGTGCCGAAAGGGCTGTACGACCTGAAGGTGAATTCCCTAACATGGTACGTTTTTTGGCCGGTTGAGGTGACGGCGTCGAAGCGGGCCACCGCGTGCAAGCATCCTCTCGAGGTCACGGTGTCAATTACGAGACCGTGCGGGGGCGGAATTAGCAAGAAGGGCTATCACGTGAAATGGTCGCGAGAATGACTAAATGCCCAAACGCACTGACATCTCGAAAATCCTGATCATCGGCTCCGGCCCCATCATCATCGGGCAGTCGGCGGAGTTCGATTACTCCGGCACGCAGGCCTGCAAGGCGTTGAAGTCGGAGGGATATGAAGTCGTGTTGGCCAACTCGAATCCGGCGACCATCATGACCGATCCTGACATGGCCGACCGCACTTACATCGAGCCGCTCACGCTTGAATACCTTGAAGAGATTATTCGCCTTGAGAGGGAAATGGCTCCGGGCGCTGGTTTTGCCGTGTTGCCTACGGTTGGCGGACAGACTGCCCTCAATCTCGCCATCGAACTTTCTGATGGCGGCGTACTTGAAAAGTACAACGTGCATCTGATCGGTGCGAATGTCAACGCGATCAAAAAAGCTGAAGACCGTCTCTTCTTCAAAGACGCGATGCAGCGCATCGGCCTCGACGTACCCAAGTCGGCGCTGGTCAACAACACAAAAGATGGGCTGGAATTCGCAGGGAAGATCGGCTTCCCGGTGATCGTGCGGCCGTCATTCACGCTCGGCGGCTCCGGTGGTGGAATCGCCTTCAACCGCGAAGAGATGATGGAAGTTTTGGCCCGCGGTCTCGATTTCTCGCCCGTGCATGAGGCGCTGATCGAAGAATCAGTGCTGGGATGGAAGGAATTCGAACTCGAGGTGATGCGCGACGCGAAAGACAACGTCATCATCGTGTGCTCGATCGAGAATCTCGATCCCATGGGGGTGCACACCGGCGATTCGATTACAGTTGCGCCCGCGCAGACTCTGACTGACCGCGAATATCAGGCGATGCGCGATGCCGCCATCGCGGTGATTCGCGAAATTGGCGTCGATACGGGTGGGTCGAATATTCAGTTTGCCGTGAATCCTGAGACCGGGCGCATGGTGGTGATCGAGATGAATCCGCGCGTCTCGCGCTCGTCGGCGCTGGCGTCAAAGGCCACAGGATTTCCGATTGCCAAGATTGCAGCGAAGCTCGCCGTCGGATACACGCTCGACGAAATTCCTAACGACATTACGCGCAAGACTCCCGCCTGCTTTGAGCCGACGCTTGATTACGTTGTGGTCAAGATTCCGAAATGGCAGTTCGAAAAATTTCCCGGCGCCGATGAAAACCTTGGGCCGCAGATGAAGTCGGTTGGCGAAGTGATGGCCATCGGGCGCACGTTCAAAGAGGCGCTGATGAAGGGGGTTCGCTCGCTCGATACCGGCAAGCGCGTCGGCAGCGACAAGATCGAGCCGAAGATTTTGACGCAGCGGCTGGTAACGCCGCATCCCGAGCGGCTGGCATATGTGCGGTACGCGTTGCGCCAGGGGCACACAGTGAAGCAGATCGCGAAGATGACGTCAATCGATCCGTGGTTCCTATACCAGCTCAAAGAAATTAACGACATGCAGCTTGAGCTGGAAAAGCACCCGATGGAATCGATTCCTCCCGACGTGCTGCGCGAGGCCAAGCGCGGGGGATTTTCTGATGGGCGGCTGGCCGCCGTCTGGCGGCTTGAAGGGCAGGAAAAAGTACGGCACTTGCGGAAGAAACACGGGGTGACGCCCGTATATAAGCGCGTCGACACGTGCGCCGCGGAGTTCGAAAGCTACACTCCGTACCTTTACTCAACTTACGAAGATGAAGATGAAGCGGCGCCAACCGATAAGAAAAAAGTGATCATTCTCGGCGCCGGGCCGAATCGTATCGGGCAGGGAATTGAGTTCGACTACTGCTGCTGCCATGCCTCGTTTGCGCTGCACGAAGATGGCTACGAGACCATCATGATCAATTGCAATCCGGAGACGGTCTCGACCGATTACGACACCAGCGACCGGCTCTACTTCGAGCCGCTGACATTCGAAGATGTGTGGGCGGTGTATCAGCACGAAACGTCAAAGGGCGCACCGGTGGGCGTAATTGTGCAGTTCGGCGGGCAGACTCCGCTGAACCTCGCCTTGCCGCTGAAGAAGGCAGGAATAAATATTATCGGCACTTCTCCCGAGTCGATTGATCTGGCCGAAGATCGCAAGCACTTCAACAAACTTCTCGAAGAATTGAAAATTCCGCAGGCGGCGGGAGTGATTGCGACATCGCTCGAAGAAGCTCTTGAGGGCGCCAAGCGAGTGGGCTATCCAGTGGTTGTGCGGCCTTCGTACGTGCTTGGCGGGCGCGCCATGGTCATCGCGTACGACGAGGAGTCGATCGTACACTACATGAAAGAAGCAGTTGAGTACTCGCAAGATCGTCCTGTGCTGATCGATCACTTCCTCGAAGATGCGATTGAAGTGGACGTGGACGCCTTGTCGGACAGCGAAGATGTGGTGATCGGCGGAATCATGCAGCACATTGAAGAGGCCGGGATTCACTCGGGCGATTCGTCGTGCGTGCTGCCGGCGGTCGATATTCCGCGGCATCTGATGGACGACATGCGCGACTATACATTCAAGCTGGCGCGGGCACTGAAAGTTGTGGGGCTGATGAATATTCAGTTCGCCATTCCGCGCGGAAATGGCGGTTCCGGCAACGGCGCACAGGGCGGGAAGGTTTATGTGCTGGAAGTGAATCCACGGGCCTCGCGAACTGTTCCCTACGTTTCAAAAGCAACTGGCGTACCGATGGCGAAGATTGCTGCGCGCCTGATGACCGGACGCAAGCTGCGCGAATTCCTGACGGAAAATATAACGAAGCACAGCGATCTCGATACTGGAAGCTGCTATTACGTGAAGTCGCCGGTTTTTCCGTGGAACAAGTTTCCTGGTGTCGATACCGTGTTAGGGCCGGAGATGAAATCGACCGGCGAAGTCATGGGCGTGGGCGACAGCTTTGGTGAGGCGTTTGCCAAGGCGCAGTTGGCAGCGGGGCAGAAGCTGCCGACGCAGGGAACGGTGTTTATCAGCGTGACGGACCATGACAAGCGAAATGTCGCCGACGTGGCGCGCAAGTTTGTGGATATGGGATTCAAGCTAGTCGCGACCTCGGGTACCGCCGAAGTCATCGAGCGCGCGGGCATGGCGGTCGATCGGGTCTACAAAGTAAAAGAGGGGCGTCCGAACGTGGTTGACCTGATCAAAGGCCAGCGCGTGCAGCTTATTGTGAACACTCCCACCGGTGCTGATCCGTGGTTCGACGAAAAAGCAATCCGGCGGGCTGCGGTAATCGCGCGAATTCCGACGATTACGACTTTGTCCGCGGCGCGTGCCGCAGCCGAGGGAATTGCGGCACTTCAGCGCGGGGAACTGAACATCAGGGCGCTGCAGCAGTTGCACGCGGAACGCCTCACCAAGCTCACTAGCCCAGCCTGATGGCACTCGAAGGCATCCTCCGGTCTCTGCCAGAAAGTGATACCCTGATCGGTGCACGCGAGGTGCGCTGAAAGATCAGGTGACAGCATGTTACTTCACGGCATTTTTCCGCCTATTACCACTCCCTTTTATCCTGATGGCAACGTTTACTACAAGAAACTGGAAGCCAATGTCGAGCGCTACTCGCGGACGCCGGTTGCCGGCATCGTCGTACTCGGATCTACGGGCGAATCGATTCTGCTCTCCGATCAGGAGCGGCGCGACGTGCTGAAACGCGCACGCCAGGCGGCTGCCCCCAACAAAGTATTAATTGCGGGCACCGGAATTGAATCGGCAATCGAAACCCTCCGCCTCACTGAACACGCGGCCGAACTTGGCTACGACGTTGCCATGGTGCGCACGCCCCATTACTACAAAAAGCAGATGCATACGGCGAATATTCTGGCGTTCTACCGCACCGTGGCTGACCGCTCGCCGCTCCCAGTGATCATCTACAACTTTCCGCAGGCTACCGGCTATGACATTCCCGCGGAAGTGGTAGTCGAGTTGGCGGAACATCCGAACCTAGTTGGCATCAAGGAATCAAGCGGCGACATAGGAAAGGTCCGCAAGATGGTTGAAGGCACTCGGCACATCCGCCGCGGCGTGACTGTTACCGAAACGTTTGATCCGGTCACGCCTCGGATGATGACAGCGGCTACTTCGTCATCGAACGGCGGCGGAGAACTGGTGCCGGTCGGCGCGCTGGCTGGTTCCTCCTCTAAACCCTCTTCATCTGCGGTGAGCATTATCGGCAACTTGAAAACGCGGCAGAAGGAAGCCGGCTTCCAGGTGCTGGTAGGCGCAGCGGACAAGCTGCATCCATCACTCGATGCCGGAGCCGTAGGCGCCATCCTCGCCTTTTCCTGTGCTGCGCCAACAGCATGCTACGAAATCTACGCCGCCTGGAAAGAGGGCGATGCGGAACTGGCGCGGCTAAAGCAGCAGCGCATCGTGGCCGCAGCGCAACGAATTGCAGGGGAGCTGGGAGTACCCGGGATTAAGCATGCGATGGACTTTAACGGATATTATGGTGGCCCGGCTCGCTTGCCATTTCTGCCGCTCACCGGAGATGTAAGAGCGGAGATAGAACGCCTGCTTTCCGAAATCAGAAACTAATGCTGGCCAGCAAGTAAATGTATTCTGGCGTGAATCGCCTGGGTAACTCTGCTCTCCGTAGCTTGGGCCTCGTCCGCAAGATTTGGGAGAAGCTACGAACGAGGCCGGCTGCGGTGCTTGCGAAAGCAATACAGAACTAACGACTCACTGCTTGGCGGCGGCTGCCTTTCGTGCCTTCGCCCAGCGTAGTCTCTGCGCTGCGGCAATTCGTTCGCGGGCTTCTTTGCTCAGGGTACGACGCGCCCTGAGCTTCCCGCCAGAATAACCGAGCGCAGCAAGAGCCTTCCCTACTCTTCCAATCTCCGCTTGAAGACGGGAGTACTCTTTTTGCAGGGAAGCGACTACATTGTTCATCATCATTTATACCCCCTTCCGAGCAAGGCTAACACGGAAGCAGACGGTAGTGTAATTTCTTAGAAAATTAGCTCAAGTCATCTCCAGCGCTTCTAGGTTCGGGCTGCCCAGACTCGGAGAGACTTACCCGGCTCCAATCGTAGATAGAAAACGTGGAACCTGACGAGCCTTGGTAGCTTGCTCAAATGCGTATGCGAGGCGGATGAGCGTGGGTTCGCTCCACGCGCGCCCAAAGAAAGAGATACCTACCGGCAGGCCTGAAATGAATCCAGCAGTTACATTTATGTTCGGATAACCCGCAACGGCTGCCGCGTTCGAGCTACCGCCGGCTACATGATCACCGTTTATGAGGTCAGTCAGCCAGGCGGGACCACCCGTGGGTGCGACCATCGCATCGAGATGATATTTATCCATTGTGGCATCGATGCCCTCGGTGCGCGCGAGCTGGTGGTTCTTCTCAAGTGCATCAAGATATGCCTTCTCAGTCAGTGGACCTTTCGCTTCCGATTTGAGGAATAAGTCCTGTCCGAAATGGGGCATTTCTTTTTGCCGGTTGCGATCATTGAAATCGATAACATCTTTCAATGTCTTGACCGGGGCGATCGGGCCAAGCCGAGCCAAATAGGCATTGAGATCAGCCTTGAGTTCGTACATAAAGATCAACAATTCTGTGTCGTCGAACTTTCCGAAAGTTTCAATATCGGCGGGATCAATAAGTGTGGCTCCTTGCTGCTTCATAGTATCCAGAGATTGCTCCATCAGCGCATCCACGGCATCATTGAAACCGAAATATTTTCGCGCGACCCCGATGCGCGCGCCTTTGAGTCCGTTGGGATTGCAGAACTGGGCGTAGTCGTTGTAAGACTTGCCGGAGTTTGCGACGGTTGCCGAATCGGCGGGATCAACACCAGTGAGCGCACCCAGCAAAATCGCGGCATCGCGTACAGTGCGGCACATTGGGCCGGCGCCATCCTGACTGTGCGAGATGGGGACAATGCCGCTTCGGCTCACCAGACCCACGGTGGGTTTGATTCCGGCAAGTCCGTTGGCCGATGAGGGGCAAACGATGGAGCCATCGGTTTCCGTACCAATGCCGACCGCACACAAGTTGGCAGAGACAGCAGCCCCCGTGCCCGAACTCGATCCGCAGGGATTGCGATCCAGCGCATAGGGATTTTTCGTCAGACCGCCAAGCCCACTCCATCCGCTAGTGGAATGGCTGGAGCGGATGTTTGCCCACTCGCTGAGGTTCGTTTTGCCGAGGATAACGGCGCCGGCGGAGCGCAGCTTTTGTGCTACGAACGAGTCTTGCTGCGGGTGAGAGCCGAGTAGTGCAAGCGAGCCGGCGGTGGTCATCATTTTGTCAGCGGTATCGATGTTGTCTTTGATCAACACCGGGATGCCGTGCAGCGGGCCACGCGGGCCTTTTTCTTTGAGTTCTTTGTCGAGCGCGTCGGCGATCGCGGGAGCGTCGGGATTCATCTCGATGATGCTGTTGATAGCGGGGCCGGACTTGTCGATCTCTTCAATGCGGCCGGAATATCTTTCAACCAGAGCATGGGCGGTGAACCTGCCGGAATTCATGCCCTCCTGCAGTCCGGCAATCGTGATTTCGTCGAGTTCGAAAGGCTTGATTTCAGGATCGGGCCGGCTCGGGGCGATCTCGCGGGGCGCGGCGAGCGCGGGATAGAGAGGCGCGAGTGCAGCAGCGCCGATCAGAGATGATTTGAGAAAGGAGCGGCGGTTGGCGGAGAGATGAGAAGGTTTCTTTGACATGAGTTGGTCCCCAACGTACGAGTCATAACGACCGCCAATTGTAGCGGAATGCGTTCCTCTATTTGTCCCCAATGCCCACGATGACTCTCCCCCCTTTTTGCGGGTGGCTGCGGAACACGGGAACGGCAGAATTTGCTGATAAAAGGAAGGGACGGGAAGCGGTAAACCAAGATTGTTTCCGGCCGGATTGAGTGCTAGACTTTGCAACAGTGAGCGGGAGTAGTTCAGCGGTAGAACGCCAGCTTCCCAAGCTGGATGTCGCCGGTTCGATCCCGGTCTCCCGCTCCATTCTTTAACATCCGCCTTTCACCATCTTTCACAACCTTCGCGCTAAGCTGCGGCCATTTCGCACAGAACGGTTCGGGAATGTCTTGTGCGCCTCAACGGCGACCACATGCCTTTTCGCGGCATTTCGAAACACGACGAAGAAAAATTCTGATACTTTGCGGGGAAATTATGCATCGAAGTGAGTACTCCGCAACTTGACGAACTTTTCGGGCTGCGGGCATACTATTTCGACCAGCATGATGAACGTCAGCAATTCTCGCCAGATTTGCACCTGTTGTTGTTGTTGTGCATGTGTGCGTTCTGGCGCAGGGAGGCTGCTGACTTAAGAGTTTCATAAGATATTTCAGCACTTATCACCCACCGCCAGAGCGTATCTGGCGGTGGGTTTTTTGTGTTCCAAATCGCGCGTTCTGGGGTTCGGTCTATGGCGAGTCCATCTGTGGCAAGTGTGGGCAAAGAAACGAAGGCGCAGAAGTCTGAACGATTGAAGCGGGCGATGAACCCCTGGGACGGGCTCGAGCAAATACGGCGCTTCGCGCAGGAGGGCTTCGGCTCAATTCCTCCAGAGTGGATTGGCACTTATTTCCGCTGGTGGGGAGTCTATACGCAGGGCGACGGCGCGGGAGTGGTCGGCGGAAAGGACGGGCAGGGCCGGGCGCTGCCGTATTTTATGGTGCGCATTCGCATTCCCAATGGCCTACTGCGAGCTGAGCAGTTACGCGCCATCGCTGGACTGAGCCGCCGCTATGCCCGTGGCAGTGCCGATCTCACGGTGCGGCAGAACATTCAGTTGCACTGGGTGACGATCGAATCGCTGCCGGAGTTGCTGGAGGAACTCTGGCGCGTGGGCCTGAATACGACTGGCGCCTGCGGCGACGTCACGCGGAACATCACCGGCTGCCCTGTGGCTGGCGTGGATGCCGACGAGATTTGCGACGCGTCCACGCTGGCGTTGGAAGCTGACCGCATGTTGGCAGGGAATGCGGAATTCTACAACCTGCCGCGGAAATTCAAGATTTCCATTACCGGATGCCGTGTCTGGTGCCCATATCCTGAAATCAACGATGTTGGCCTCACTGCGATTGAGCGCATGGTCCGCGGCGAACGGGAGATTGGCTTTTCGTTGCGTGTGGGTGGAGGCCTTTCCACCGAGCCTTATCTGGGCGCGCGATTGAACGCGTTTGTGCGCTGGAATCAGGTGCTGCCGGTAATCAGAGGAGTGGCGGAATTATTTCGGGACTCCAACATGTTGCGCGAGCACCGCGAGCGGGCGCGGTTGAAGTTTCTTTTTCTCCAACATAGCTGGACGCCTGAAGCCTTCCAAAAAGAACTCGAGCGCCGCATCGGTTTCCGACTCGATCCAGCCGAGCCTGAGCGGTCTCCGGACGACGTTTACCGCGATCACATCGGCATTCATGCGCAAAAGCAGCCGGGCCATTTCTATGTGGGAGCGACAGTGCTGCGGGGAAG
Organism: Candidatus Sulfotelmatobacter sp.; assembly: GCA_030041215.1. Lineage (GTDB taxonomy): Bacteria > Acidobacteriota > Terriglobia > Terriglobales > Acidobacteriaceae > Sulfotelmatobacter. The sequence goes on from JASHOH010000091.1 coordinate 10,202, forward strand.
AATCACGCCGGAACAAATGGAAGCGGCAGCCGATTTGGCCCAGCGTTTTGCAAGCGGGGAACTGCGAACTACCAACATGCAGAACTTGCTGATCGTAAACGTACCGCGATTGCAGGCCGACGAATTGGCAAAGGAACTCGACGCGATTGGGTTGCCGGTCAACCCATCGCCATTTCGCCGCGGCGCCATTGCGTGCAGTGGCACTGAATTTTGCAAGCTGGCGATCACCGAAACCAAGAGCTTCTCTCGCTGGCTGGTCGAGGAATTAGAGGAGCGCTTGCCGGGATTTGATCAACACCTGAAGCTGCACGTCACCGGTTGCCCGAACAGTTGCGGGCAGCATTGGATCGCCGACATCGGAATTGAAGGCAAGAAGCTCAAGGTCAATGGGCAAATGCTTGACGCTTATTACTTCTGCCTGGGCGGCGCGCTGGGGCTGAATCAGGGAGTTGCGCGGCCGGTGGGGTTTCGCTGTTTGGCAACAGACGTTCCTGAAGCCATTGAACGGCTACTGAGCTGTTATCTCGCCGATCGCAAGCCGGGTGAGAATCTGCGCCGCTTTTTTGCGCGACACAGTGAGCCGGAGTTGCGCAGCTATCTGGCGGGAGAGTTCGTCGAGGCGGTCGCGCGCGATCTGCCCGAAGGCCGCGTGCCTGCGGGCGTGGAGGGTTAAAGCGAACGAGCGATTGCAACAAGACACAGAGTTAGAAAAACGATGAGCAGCCTTTTTCCAATTTTCATGAAACTCGAGGGCCGGCGTTGCCTGGTGGTGGGAGCCGGCAAGGTTGGCGAACCCAAGATCGCCAGCCTCATCGAGACAGGTGCACTCATTCGGGTGGTTGCGCTGGAGGCGACCGAGACAGTGCGCGCGTGGGCCGGGACTGGAAGAATCACGCTCGAACTACGCAGCTTCGTTAACGAAGACCTCGAAGGAATGTTGCTGGCGGTGGTGGCTACGTCGTCGCGAGCGCTTAACGAATCAATTTATCGTGAAGCGCAGAGGCGTGGGGTGCTGTGCAACGTGGTGGATGATCCGCCACATTGCGATTTTTATTATCCCGCCATAATTCGCCGCGGTGATCTTCAGATAGCCATCTCGACCGGGGGGCAGAGCCCATCGCTCGCAAAAAAAATCAGACAACAACTGGAGCGGCAGTTTGGTCCAGGGTACGCGCGTTGGGTGGCTGAGCTGGGCGAGACGCGAAGGTTGGTACTGGCGAGCAACCTCGATCTAGAGAAAAAGCGCGATCTGTTGCATTCGCTCGCCAGCCGCGAAGCGCTGAATGCGGCCGTGGCGCAACAATCGCTGAAAAATGATGTCCGCGAGGAATCTGTGAGTGAAGTTGCAATGAAAAACGACAGCGATCGGAGGGTAACCTTATGAGCGGCAAAGTGTACCTGGTGGGCGCAGGACCGGGTGATCCCGACTTGTTGACCGTCAAAGCTCTGCGGCTGTTGCGGACAGCCGAAGTGGTGTTACACGATGACCTGGTATCGCCCGAAATCCTGAAAATCATTTCGCCGTCCGCTCAAATTCAGAATGTGGGCAAACGCTGCGGGAGCAAGACCGTACAGCAGGAAGAGATCAATTTTCTGATGGTCGCGTGGGCGGCTTCTGGCCGGCAGGTCGTGCGGCTGAAGAGCGGAGACCCGCTGATCTTTGGCCGCGCGGGTGAGGAGATCGAAGCTTTACGCCGCGCCGATGTGGAGTACGAGATTGTGCCTGGCATAACTTCGGCGCTGGGCGCTGCAGCCGTCACAGGAATACCACTTACGCACCGTCACTTGTCTTCCACTCTGGTGCTGACAGCAGGACATCGCGCCAGCGAAAGCGATGGCGCTGACTGGAAACAGATTGCAGCAGCCCACGCCACGCTTGTCGTCTACATGCCGGGGAAGGACTATGCGGACGTGGCGGCAAAACTGGAAGCCGCGGGATTTGCTCCGCAAACTCCCTGCGCGCTTGTCTCGCAGGCCACAACTCTTGAGCAGCGAACGCATATCGCGACGGTCGCAAATCTTGATCAGACTCCAAAGCTTGCTTCACCGGTACTGCTCATCGTTGGCGACGTTGTACGGTTGGCCGATCACCGTCTTGAACAGCAAACGCCAGGCTTTTCTGCTCTGGAGGTTCTAACAGCGGAAAAGGGGTTTTTCGCGAAAGAGTCAGCATGATTGGAGAACCTCCATTATGAAAGAACAAATTGACCGACTCCAGATCGCTGCTGAAAGCTGGCGTCCAGACCAAGTTCTCACATGGGCGTTCGATACATTCGGAGATTCGGTCGCAATCGCATCTGCCTTCGGCGCCGAGGGAATGGTGGTGATTGATACTGCTTCGCGACTACGGCGCAAATTTCGCGTCTTCACGTTGGACACCGAGTTTCTCTTCCCAGAGACCTACAGCCTGATGGACCGCGTCGAACAGAAGTACGGCATTACGATCGAGCGCGTGTTTCCGTTGAACTCGCCGGAGGAACAGGAACGCGAGTACGGTCCGCGATTGTGGGAGCGAAATCCCGATCAGTGCTGCAATCTTCGCAAGGTGGAACCGCTGCGCCGCAAGCTGGGCGAGTTGCGGGCGTGGATCACTAGCATCCGGCGAGATCAGACCCTGGCACGGGCAGGAGCGGGCAAGATCGAGTGGGACAGCAACTTCGGTCTGGTTAAGGTCAATCCGATTGCAGATTGGAGTTCAAAACAAGTCTGGAAGTACATTCATGAGCATGATGTGCCCTACAACCAACTACACGATCACAACTTCCCAAGCATCGGTTGCACGCATTGCACGCGGGCCGTGGGGCCGGGAGAAGATCCTCGTGCGGGCCGGTGGGCGGGATCGTCAAAGGACGAATGTGGCCTGCACATCATAATGCCGGCAAGTAATCCCCCGGAAGCTGACGCGTGAGACTACGAGCAAGGCGGTCCTTCCGTTTTCTTTAGATAGTCCGAGAGCTGGCGCACCACGCTGACAAATGCCTTGGTTGCGACTGAGAGCGTACGGTCGCGGCGGTAGGCGAGGCCCAGTTCACGCCACAACTCGGTTCCCTGGAGCTCGACCAGCTTCACTTTTCCAGCTTCCACTTCGTCTTGCGCGAACGAAGCGCTGATAAGCGAAACTCCAAGCCCGGCGGCCACGAAGCTCTTAATCATCCCCAGACTGGGCAATTCCATTCTCACCTTGAGTTGGTTGTTGTATTCGCGGAAGAGCTTGTCGAGCAGGCGGCGCGTGTGGCCGGTCTTCGGCAGCAGCAGAGGATATTTCACCAGATCGCTTACGTGCGCCGATTTCATTTTTGCGAGCGGATTTGCCGGATCCACCATGAGCAGCAGACGGTCACGGTAGATCGCCTGCACCTTCAGGCTGGGCGATTGCACCGGCAGGCTGATGACGCCTACGTCGATCGAACCGTTTTCCAGTTTCTCAATGATCTTGTACGTGAAGTTGCGGTAGATGCTGATCTGCACGTCAGGATAGCGACGGCAGTACTCCCCGAAAACCTCGGGCAGCACGTAAAGACAAGTAGCTTCGTTGGCGCCGACTAACAACGTCCCGCGCGGAACGTGACCGTGATCGGCGACCGCAACCAGCGACTCATCGCGCAACTTTTTCATGCGCAGCGCATAGTCGTGAAAAATTTGACCCGCGGGAGTCAGTTTGACCGTTTTTCCCGAGCGGTCGAACAGACGATCACCGTACTCCTGCTCAAGCTGGCGAATCTGCGCACTGACGGCCGATTGCGAGCGGAAGACCTTTTCGCCGGCACGCGAGAAGCTGCCTTGCCGTGCTACCTCGAGAAATGTAATGAGCTGATCGAAGTCCATCGGTCGGGAGAAATTATAACGAAATCAAGAACGGGCATTATGTGCGCGCGGTCACTGGACGACGGCCCTGTCGGAAGAGAGAGTCCTTGCCTGCCCAAAGCTGCGTGCCTCGCGGGCCGTCAGGCCGGCTAGAACGGGCCCCCAGGATTCTTCCACCGAGCAGGGAGGCACGACCGGCTCAACACGAAGCAGGGGCAGAACCGGTAATGTGAGCAGATCCGAGCTGCGACGACTGCCGGTGAGTTGCAGGTGCCGGCGCACAATGCGCCGCAACCATTGTTCTTCCCGCGTCTCCAAAGTTGCGAGGCGCACGGAATCGCCGTTGAGGTGATCGTCGTTGAAAATATCTTCGGGGTTCGTTGGCACGACGTAGGCGAGCCCTCCCGTCATTCCCGCGCCGAAATTCGCGCCTGCGGGACCGAGAATCAACACGATCCCGGCGGTCATGTATTCGCACCCGTGACGCCCGACACCCTCAACCACGCCCAGCGCCCCGCTGTTGCGGACGGCAAAGCGTTCTCCGGCGCGACCGGCGATAAACAACTCGCCGGAAGTTGCGCCGTACAGAACAGTGTTTCCAACCAAAACGTCGTCTCGTTCGGAACCTTCCGAAGGTGAGCTGATGGCGATGCTGCCGCCACACAAGCCTTTTCCGACGTAGTCGTTGGCTTCGCCGGTGAGTTTGAAGTTCACGCCGGAAATCAAGAATGCACCAAAGCTCTGCCCGGCGATGCCGGTGAATTCGCAGTCAACCTCATTTGCTTCGAGGCCGAAAGGCCGCGAATTGTAATCCCCTGACTCAGTGGCTTCGGGCGAGGCACCTTCGCGCTGCGGCCCCAGGCGGCGCAGCACTTCGCCGCTAAAGTGCGCTCCCACGGCGCGGTCTTCGTTTGTGATGTTGAAGTGATATGGCCTGAGGGTAAGAGTCTCGAGATCATCCACTACGCGATTCAGTTCGATGTGCAGCGCGCTCGTGTCTTCATGCGGGCAGGGAAACTGTGCAGGCGGATTGCTGACGGGCTGCAACAGTGAGGACACGCTTTGTGCCGTGTCGGGCGAACGTGGCCGCAAACGGTCGACCGCTCCCAGGATTTCGTCAATCGATCTAGCCCCCGTGTTCGCCAGAAGCTGACGAACGTCGGCGGCCAGCCCGCGGAAGAACCTCTCCACCATCTCGGGATTTCCCGTAAAGCGGGCGCGCATGGCTTCATCCTGCGTGGCGATCCCTACAGGGCAAGTATTTAAATGGCATTGCCGCGCCATGACGCAGCCGATGGCGAGCAGGGCTGATGTTCCAAAGCCGAATTCTTCGGCGCCGAGCAGGGCAGCGATGACTACGTCGCGGGCGAACTTGAGTCCGCCATCAACGCGCAGCCGCACTCGGGCACGCAACCCAGCCCGAACCAGCGAAGTGTGAGCGTCGCGCAGTCCGATCTCCCAGGGCAAACCGGTGTTTTTAATTGAAGTGAGCGGCGATGCTCCAGTGCCGCCATCGTGGCCGCTGATGGTGATTACATCTGCCCCGGCTTTGGCGACGCCGGCAGCGATAACGCCAACTCCGGAACTTGAAACCAGCTTGACTCCAATGCGAGCGTTCGGATTCACCGCCCGCAGATCGTAGATCAACTGCGCTAGGTCTTCGATGCTGTAAATATCATGGTGAGGCGGCGGAGAAATCAGCGATGTGCCGGGCACTGCGTGGCGCAAGCGCGCAATGTAGGGCGTAACCTTCACCGAGGGCAACTGGCCGCCTTCTCCCGGCTTCGAGCCCTGGGCCATCTTGATTTCGATTTCATCGGCGTGCACAAGGTATTCGGCGGTGACGCCGAAGCGGGCGGAGGCCACCTGTTTTACGCGATTGTTTGCCTCAGGTCGCTCGTAATAGATGTTGGCATCTTCGCCGCCTTCCCCTGTGTTGCTTCGTCCGCCCAACCGATTCATGGCGATGGCCAGAGTCTGGTGCGCTTCCGGTGAGATAGCGCCCAGTGACATCGCTTGCGTGCTGAATCGGCTGAGCAGCGAGGCTTCGCTCTCGACTTCATCGAGGGACAAAGGTTGTGTGCGGCGAATCTCCAACAGGTCGCGAACGGCGACGTTGGTTCTTTCTTCCGAGAGCGACGCCAGTGCTGCCTGATTCGCGGGCGTCGGAGATTTAATGAAGCGGTGCATTCGCCGCACCAGTTCCGGCGAGTTCGCGTGCTGCTCGCCGTCGCGCCGGAAACGGTACAAGCCGGCATCGCGGAATTCGGCCGCGGACGCGCCAAAGCCAGCGTCGTGGCGCGCGATGCAGTCTCGCAGCAGATCGTCTAAAGATGTGCCACCGAGCGAGTGTCCAGCATCTTCGAAGAACTCGTCCCTAACTGCGGCGTCAAGGCCGATAGTTTCGAACAATTGGCTGTTGCGGTAGCTGCTGATGGTGGAAATTCCCATCCGCGCCAGCACCTTGCGCAAACCCTTTTCAATCGCAGCACGGTAGCGCGCAGGGGCATCGGCGCTGGCGGAAGCAGCCAGGCTCAACGCCAGAAATGGATTTACCGCCGCGGCGCCAGCCGCTACCAGCAAAGCGACGTGGTGCGTATCGAAAGCCTGACCTGTTTCGATGATCAGCGGGACATTCCACCCGCCCTTTTCGGTCATGGCGTGCCAGGCGCACGAAACTGCCAGCAGCGCCGGCAGAGCAGCCCGCGTCGAGCTGACTGAGCGATCGGTCAGCACAATGACGCGGCGACTGCAGACTCCTGCCCAGGCTTCTTCGCGAATTCTGTTGAGGGCGCCGTGAGCCGCCTGAATACCGCCGGAGCCGGCAAACGTAAAATCAATCGACTGAACTGGTGCGAGCGCTTTGGTAATCGCTTCCATTTGTCCGGCGTCGAGCAGAGGAGAATTCAGTCTGATCGACCGCCCGAGATATACATCCAACGACATCACATGGCTTTCGCGCAAAGGATCAATGGGAGGATTAGTGACCTGCGCGAAGCGTTGCTTGCAGTAATCCCACAGCGGACGAGGCAAACTCGACAAAAACGCCGGCGGCGCATCGTCCCCCATGCTCCACAGCGCTTCTTGGCCGTGCTCCAGGAGAGGCCGAAACAAAATCCGAAACTGATCTTCGGTCCAGCCGTAAGCGGCCATATGGCGGTTGGCTTTCTCAACCAGCGGCTCAGCGGTGTGTGTAGGCGGCAGAGCAACCGTGCTGGCGGTCGCTTGGTAAGCCGGTGGCGAGGCCAGCAGGTGAGTGATGTACTCCGGCCGGGACAAAGTTCCACTTGCGGGTTCGGCGACGAGCATTTCGCCCGGGCCCAGACGCTGCCTTTCAACGACGCTCTTGCCGCGAAGATCGGCTATGCCCACTTCTGATCCAGCAATCAGCAAGCCGTCGGAAGTAAGCGTGTAACGCAGCGGGCGCAGGCCGTTGCGGTCCAGCTTGGCTCCGACGACGTTTCCATCGGTAAAGATCAGAGCTGCCGGTCCATCCCATGGCTCCTGCTCGGGAGCATGGCTCGCCAGAAAACCTCGCAAGCCCAGATCCATCCGCTGATCGTGCTCCCACGCGGGCGGCACCAGCTTCAAAGCACATTCAATAATGCTTGATCCTCGGCGGACGCCTGTTTCGAGCGCGTTGTCAAGACTGGCGGAATCACTCATCCTCGGTTGAAGCAACCTCGCTTCGGACAGCAGGCCGAGCTCGCTGCGCATGAGTTGCGCGCTCGCCTCGAACCATCGGCGATTGCCGCTGATCGTATTGATCTCCCCGTTGTGCGCAACCATGCGAAACGGCTGGGCCAGGCACCAGCTCGGCTGCGTGTTGGTGGAATATCGCTGATGGAAAATGACGAACGAGCTTTCAAACTCCGGATGGTTCAAATCCAGATAAAACGGCGCCAACTGCTGTGGCGTAAGCAGTCCCTTGTAGACGATGGTTCGCGACGAGAGCGAACAGAAGTAAGCCGAATCCAAAGCGAGTTCGAGCGCGTGGCGCAGGCGGAATAATTGCAGCTCAAAATCGGCGGTTTCGATCCTGTGTTTGTTTTCAGAAGAAGTTATTGTCGCACTCGGCCCGAGGAAGCATTGGCGAATTGCAGGGATCGACTGGCGCGAGCGGGGCCCCAGAATGGAAGCATCGGTGGGAACCGTTCGCCATCCGAGAAACTTCAGACTATATTTCGCGGCTGCCTTGCGGACAGTATCCAGCACCTGCGATTCGTGGCCAGGCTGAAGAAACACCATGCCGACGGCGAATTCATCGGGCAGATCAATGCCGTCGTAGCGAGCAGCTTTGCGGAAGAACGATTTCGGGATGGAGGTCAACAATCCGGCGCCGTCGCCGCTGCGGCCGTCGGCATCAACGCCTCCGCGGTGCGCAAGCCGGGCGAGGGCTTCGATGCCGCGCTCGACCAGAGCATGCGACGCCGGCCCGCCCAGTTGGGCGATGAAGCCCACACCGCAGGCATCATGGTCCGCCGAATATGTAGGGCGACTCCTCCCCATAATAAGTGTCTATCGGGAATCGCCACGAAAGTACAATCGTGATTTTCGATACTTCGCATGGATTTTTTGCAAGCAAGCTGAAAAGCATTTCACACAGTCCGTTCGCCCAAAAGAGGAAGGAGCATTTACTCAGCACCATCAAAGTCATTGCTTGCGGCCACAGGAGGCGTATCCTTTATAGGGGCATCGTGCGGCCCACCCTGCCGCTAACCCCATGACTCCAAAGCCCATAGCGGGTGATGGCAGTCACCTAACGAGGTGCTGCGCATCCTTGCATGGACTTGTCGGAAGCTCACAATGGAAGTGGACTCAAATGATTTACCTACGGAGGTAGGACTATGACTTCTGGCACTCTCACGTCGCCTGGAATCAAAGCTCCAGGCGATTACATTGAAGATGTAATGCAAAATGTGAAAGCAAAAAACCCCGCCGAACCTGAATTCCATCAGGCAGTGCGCGAGGTTTTTGATTCTCTGCGATTAGTTTTGGCAAAGCATCCCGAATATCAGTCGAACCGCATTCTTGAGCGGATTGTTGAACCCGAGCGCGTGTTAATGTTCCGCGTGCCGTGGATCGATGATCTGGGCAACGTGCAGGTGAATCGCGGTTTCCGCATTGAGATGAACAGTGCTATTGGCCCCTATAAGGGCGGACTGCGCTTCCATCCCTCAGTGAATCTCGGCATTCTGAAGTTTTTGGCATTTGAACAGGTTTTCAAGAACTCACTCACCACGCTGCCTATGGGCGGCGGGAAGGGCGGATCGGATTTCGATCCGAAAGGGAAGAGCGACAACGAGGTTATGCGCTTCTGCCAGAGCTTCATGATCGAGCTGGCGCGTCACATCGGACCCGACACCGACGTTCCCGCCGGCGACATTGGCGTGGGCGGACGCGAAATCGGCTATCTCTTCGGCCAATACAAGCGGCTGCGCAATGAATTCACCGGCGTGCTTACCGGCAAGGGCCTGAACTGGGGTGGGTCGCTGATTCGTCCGGAAGCCACCGGCTACGGCTGCGTGTATTTCGCCAATGAAATGCTGAAAACGCGCAAGGAAACCTTGGAAGGCAAGGTCTGCCTAGTCTCCGGCAGCGGCAACGTCTGCCAGTACACCATCGAGAAGCTGCTCGACTTCGGCGCGAAGCCAGTGACGGTCTCCGACTCGAACGGCGTGATCTACGATCCCGATGGCATCAATCGTGAGAAGTTGGATTTCGTTCTTGAGCTGAAGAATGTGAAGCGTGGCCGCATCCGCGACTATGCCGACAAGTTCAAGAAAGCCATCTTTATGCCGACCGACATGAAGCTCGAGCACAACCCGCTCTGGAACATTAAGGGCGATTGCGCCTTCCCGAGCGCTACGCAGAATGAAATCACCGCGAAAGATGCGGCGAACCTGCTGAAGAATGGCATCAAGCTGGTGGCCGAGGGCGCCAACATGCCAAGCACGCTGGAGGCAACCAAGATGTTCCTAGATGCCAAGATTCTTTACGGTCCGGCGAAAGCTGCGAATGCCGGCGGCGTGGCCACGAGCGGTCTCGAAATGTCGCAGAACGCCATGCGCACGACCTGGACCCGCGAAGAAGTGGATGACAAGCTGCACAAGATCATGATTGCCATCCACCGCAACTGCTACGAGACGGCCGAGAAGTACGGCACGCCCGGCAACCTGGTCAACGGCGCGAATATCGCCGGCTTCCTGAAAGTGGCGGATTCGATGCTGGATCAGGGATTGGTGTAGACGTCGTTGTTTGGTAATAACTGATTGCCATGTCATCCCGACGAGAGCGGCAGCTCTCGGAGGGACCTTACGACGGCGTGCTGCAATAAAGGCAGCAGGGAAGACCATCACGAGGCTTGAGCCGTGGTGATTCTCGCCGGCGGCATATTCACGGCCAGATTTTGTAAGGTCCCTCTCGCGGCTTGGCCGCGTTCGGGATGACATCCTCATTGCTGCTGATGTATGAATTGGTTGCATGACCACCACCCCCATCACCGAGCCCGTCCTCGACGCCGAAGCGCGGCTGGAAGGCTTCGAGAACCTGATGCCTTTCCGGGTGCAGAACATTCTTCTGGTCTCTAGCCTGTATGACTCATTCATCCTGCGCGAAGATGGGCGCCTCAACGAACTTCTCATCGATGAATCGCAGGAACTTAACCTGCACCAGATTCCCGGCATCACGCATGTTTCAAGCTGCGCCGAAGCGCTCGAGTTAGCACGCTCGCAGCCACGCTTCAATCTGATCGTCACCAATCTCGTCGTCGGCGATATGACGGCGGCCGAGCTTGCGCGTGAGGTAAAGCTGGCCGGGCTCGATGTTTCTGTCGTCGTGCTGGCCTATGATTACCGCGCCATCAAGAACTTCATCAGCCGCAATCCCGTCACAGATATCGAGCGGATTTTTCTCTGGCAGGGCAATGCGCGCATTCTGATCACCATCGTCAAGTACATCGAAGACAAGCGCAACGTGCTGCATGACACGCGAGCCATGGGCGTGCCCGTGCTGCTGGTCGTCGAAGACAACATTCGTTACTACTCGTCGTTTTTGCCGGTCATTTATACCGAGCTTATCAAGCAGTCTCGCCGGGTCATTCAAGAAAGCATCAATATTGCGCACAAGCTGGTACGCATGCAGGCGCGGCCAAAGATTCTGCTGGCTTCAAATTTCGAAGCCGCGTCGCGAATCGTCGAGCAATATCGCGATCACCTGATCGGCGTTGTTTCTGATGTCGAATTTCCCTGGGATGGCAAACTCAGCCCCGACGCGGGATTTGAAATCGCACGCCTGGTGAAAGCGCTGGTGCCGGACGTGCCCGTTGTCTTGCAGACCAGCCGAACGGAATTTCGTCCGCGGGCGCAGGCGGAAGGTTATTCGTTCCTGCGCAAGCGTTCGCCGACGCTGCTGAAAGAGCTGCAAAAAATTTTGACCGAGCAGGTCGGCTTTGGAGATTTCGTTTTCCGACTGCCGAATTCGGAGGAGGTAGGCCGCGCCAAAGATTTGAACGAGCTCGAAGAAAAATTGCAAACTGTGCCCGTCGAGAGCATCACCTACCACGCGCAGAGCAATCATTTTTCCCACTGGTTGATGGCGCGCACGGAATTCGCCCTAGCGGCCAAGCTGCGTCCGCGGAAGGTTTCTGACTTTGCCAGCCCCGAACATTTGCGCCGTGACCTCATTGCAGCGATCAATGATTACCGCCGCGAGCAGAGCGAATTGCTCATCGGCGACTTCAACGCCGAGACCTTCAAGCCTTCGGAATCGAGTTTTCTCCGCATCGGTTCCGGGTCGTTAGGGGGCAAAGCTCGCGGGCTTGCGTTCGTTCGCCATTTGCTGCGCAAAAACCGCATTACGCGCCGCTTTCCCGGAATTCGCATAGCTGTGCCGCCGGCGCTGGTTCTGGCCACCGATGAGTTCGACGAGTTCATGCTCGAGAACAACTTGCTCGACTTCGCCCTGCAGTGCGAGGACGACGCGGAAATTGCAAAGAAATTTCTGGCGGCGGAACTCCCGGCGGAGTTAAAGGAAAACTTGAAGGTATTCCTCTCTGAGGTCACCTATCCGCTGGCAGTGCGCTCCTCCAGCCTGCTCGAAGACTCGCAATACCAGCCTTTTACTGGTGTATATGAAACCGTCATGCTGGGAAATCAGTCGGCCGATCCCGACATGCGCCTAGCCGAGCTGGTTGACGCCATCAAGCGCGTGTATGCGTCGACGTTCAGCCGTCACGCCAAGGCCTACGTTCGAGCCACGCCATATCGCCTGGAAGAAGAAAAAATGGCGGTGATTCTACAGGAACTCGTGGGCACAAAACATAGCCAGCGGTTCTATCCCGATTTCTCTGGTGTTGTGCGCTCGCACAATTATTATCCCGTGCCGCCGATGGCGTTCGCGGATGGAATCGCCGCGGTCGCTCTCGGACTAGGACGAGCGGTTGTGGACGGCGGCAAGTGCCTGACATTCTGTCCGCGCTATCCTCAGAATCTGCTGCAATTTTCCTCGGTCGACGACGTTCTCGCCAATACGCAAACCGAGTTCTGGGCGCTCTCGCTCGACGGCCAGCCCGAGGGCCGTCCCGGCCATCTGCATGAAATGCGTTTCGATCTCGATGCCGCCGAAACGGATGGTACTCTGCCCGCGATAGGTTCGACGTATTCGATCGACAACCACGCGATCTACGATGGCGTGAGCCGGCCCGGAGTGCGCATCGTCAGCTTTGCGCCCATGCTCAAGCACGGTACCTTTCCGCTTGCCCCAATCCTCGACACGCTGGTCAAGGCCGCAGAAGACGCGCTGGGCAATCCAGTGGAAATCGAATTTGCAGTTTGCCTGCCGCAGCATCCGCACGCAGTTGCACAGTTTGGTTTCTTGCAAGTGCGGCCTCTGACCCTGTCGCGCGATTACCAGGATTTGTCGCTCGACAAAGTCGACCCCGATCTCGCCCTATGCCAGAGCAGCAAGGTGCTGGGCAATGGGCGCGTTGAAAATCTGTACGACGTCATCGTTGTTGATTCGCACCGCTTCGAGCGCGCTCGCAGCCAGGAAGTGGCCAAAGCAGTGGCACACTTCAACGCGCTGCTGGGCGCCGAGAACCGGCCTTATTTGTTGGTCGGAGTGGGGCGTTGGGGATCGAATGATCCCTGGCTTGGGATCCCTGTGGAGTGGGACGAAATCTCCGGAGCGCGCGTGATTGTCGAAGCCGGATTCCGAGATTTTCGCGTCACGCCTTCCCAGGGCAGCCATTTCTTCCAGAATCTCACAGCATTTCAGATCGGCTATTTCACCGTGAACCCCGACGCCGGCGAAGGCTCGGTTGATTGGGAGTGGTTGAGCAAACAGCCGTCGCTCGAGGAAGACGGCTGCGTTCGACACTTGCGATTTGACTCGCCGGTGCGAGTGATCATGAACAGCAGAAAGAGTCAGGGAGTCATCTTCAAGCCCGAGGCCTGATTTGGGATGTCATCCCGAGAAAAGCGCTAGCTCTCGAAGGGACCGTTCGACAAGCATCGATCAGCGGTGCAGCTAAAAAGCATGGGCACAGTTTATGCACTGTGGCAGTTCCTACCAGCTGCTGTCGGTCGATAGTCGATATAAGGTCCCTCTCGCGGCTTGAGCCGTGCTCGGAATGACATCGCTTCGAGCGTTTTCTACTTCCCGGTAATGCAAGCAGGAACATGCTACCGTTCAAACACTGGTCCCTGGAGAACTACGGGCTGATGTTCCCGCCTGCCCCGCTCTTATGCCTGTGGCGGCTAATCTCGCGGCGGATGTCGGGCCAGAATTCCTTTATCACGAGCGTCAGGGTGTCGTAGCCGTACTGCGTTCCCCATACCTTGGCAGTATTGGTTAGAGTGCGATCGGATGGATTGAAAACCGGAGTCGTTACTCCAGTCGAGGCATTGTAGCGATACGTGATGAATGATTTTGGATGATAAGTGTATGTTGAGACTGCCGCCGCCAGGGCGCCGCCCACAACCTCAGAGTAGTTAAACTGCTTGTGGCCGGAATCGCTGAGCGTGATCAGATTTCGGCTCATCGCATAACCAGTGCGATGCCAAAAACTGCCCTCACCCAATTGGTAGTAGCGCGGGTCCTGGTGCAGCAGTGAGGGAAGAATAGCTCCTGTGAAGTAGTTCTCGATGGTTCCGTCGGCGAAGGCCGCAGCGTAGCGCTTTCCGTAACCCTCCCAGCCTTGGCCGTATCCCGGTTCGCTGTTCTCGGCCTGACTGATGAGCGACAAGAAGCCATACCACGGATATTGCACGTAGTCGAACGAGCCCCGCGTTACAACTTTGAACTTCTGGCCAACGGTAAGGGGCGGCAGTTGCTTTTTGGTTTCCAAGGTCAGGAAGTTTGGCAGGGTATAGAACAGCCGGTCATTCGACGTTCCCGCCTCAGCCGGCTTTTTCTCCTGCACCGTCGCGATCGCCCCAGGATCCTTTTCCTTTTCTGTTGAAGTTTCCTGATTTGCCGAAGGTGACGGCTTCGCAGACGGCCCTTGCTGTTCGGCGTCAGGCGTTGGAGGGACAACAGGCGGCGTCTGTTGTGCAGTGACCAAAACACTCAACAGGCACAAGGCCGCGAGCAGGCAGGCGCCGAACTTTCTCAAGAAGCATTTCTCCGGATAAAAGAATAACGGCAATCGAAGAGCGATATTCGTCATTCTAACAGCCTGAATGAGACCGTTCTGTCGATTGCCGCTATTTTTACAATGCTTTACAAATTTTCCCGGCTAGAAGTGAAAACCCAACTCGCCCGTGATCGCCCGCGGTGTGACATAGTGCGTGCCGCTGAAAGTCGACAGGAAGTTGTATAGCGCGTAATTGTTCGCCACGTTGATCGCCGTCACCTGCAGGCTCACCTTGTACTTGTCGCCATGAAAAATATTGTCGTGCCCGACGGACACATCAAACAGATTCCGCGGCGCAATCCGCTGCGGATTGTGATCGTCGTTCTCCGTCCCTGGCGCAGGCACCCGAATCAGCGTCGAACCAAACTGCGACGCCAGGCACGTGGAGGGCAGCGGTGTGAACGGCGTGGCGTGCTCTCCATTGCAGGTGAATCCAGCCTGAAATTCCTGATCGGCCGTGAGGGGAGCTCCGGTTGCAGTGTTTAGCATCGCGATGCCCGGCTGCCCGCCGATCGTGATCGAAGTAGGCGCGCAAGTCGCGGTCAACGGGTTATAGCAGGGCGTCGATCCCGCCACTTGCCCGCTATCGTATCTCCAATTGAACCCGAGCCACGGACTGTTCTTTGTTGGCTGGTATTGCAGGTGAGTAGTCTGATTGAATTTTTCGTCGTGATCAATGCGGAATACTCCGGTCGCCGGTGGAACAATCGGCAACCCGGCCACCTGCGGCAGAAAGAACCGCGCTGCCACGCTCGACATCACGACCTGAGCCTGCAACCCATGATACGTGGGTACGCCCACGCGAATGGCATATCCCGGAATTTTCGAGTTGTGCCACTCGATCGGAAACGTGATGGGAGTGTTTCCGACCACGCCGAAGTCATATGCGTTGTGCGTGTACTTCCAGATGTATTCGCCGTTCAGCACCAGATATTTCCCGAAAGCTTGCTGCAGCCCGGCATGAAATTCGTTGCGAAATCCGGGACTGATCGGGCGGGCATTGCAGGGAACGCCGGGCGGGGGCACCAGCGTCGCCAGGAACGGAATGCTGCACCCGGTGCTGGCAATGACCAGGTTCTCGTTGAAGGGACTCTCGAGAGCGCGCGCATAGGAAATACGAAGCACGGTGTTGGTGCGCTTGATGTTGTAGGCCGCGCCTACGCGCGGTTCGGCCTGCTGCGCGCTGCTCAACCCGTTGTAGAGATCCCCGCGAAGGCCTACGTTGAACGACCACGTTCCCTTCGTGATCGCATCCTGCACGTACAGCCCCAGCTCCTTCACGTCGGTATGGCCGTCAAAGAAAAACGAGACTCCTCTAGCATACAATCCGCCGCCTCCCGTCAAATCGTAGGGCGCCAGAATCGCGCACGGCGTACCCGGAATCGGCTGATGGGTTAGGGGATCCAGGCACGATGGCGTAATGCTCGCCACCAGCCCCGGATCGACAATTCCGATCCCATCGGCTTCGTTTAGAAATGTCTGCTCATACGTGAAACCCGCTTTCAAATTGTGGATGCCCTTCACATATGAAACGCTCGATCGTACTCCGGCATTCGTCAGTTTGCGATTCTGCGACACCGTTTCGCTCTGCAGATCGGGCGAAAAATCGTTGAACACATCTCCGCTCGGGTAATAGTTGTACTGATCGTGCCGCACAAACGCGCCAAACGTGAACACAGCGGTATTGCTCAACACGCGCGTCCACGTCGGAGCAAGGTTAAATGTCTTGATTTGCGAAATCTGATCCGTTGGCCCGAGGGGAGCGCCAGTCACCGGGTCCAAAAGCGGCACTCCGTTTACATCATGAAGCTGCTGATCGAGCGAATTCGGATTCTGAAACCACGACCGGGAATAACCAAAATTCAACTGCAGCGAATCGGCCTTCGTCAGTTTATAGTCGACGCGGTCGAAGATATTCTCCTCGTTGCCGCGGTCATGCATGACGGCAAATTCTGGCGGATCAAGAAAGCGGCCGCCATCGAGCCCATTCGCCGAGATAAAGTTTCCCCAATTCTGTCCGCCATAGCCCAACGTGAACCCAACGTTCTCTGTGCCGAACGAACCGTACGACGCGGTCACAGTGCCATGCGGCGTTGTCATCCCCTGGCCCGACTGCGTGGTCACGTTGATCACCAAGCTTGTTTTGCCGCCATACTCGGCCGGTGGCGCGCCGGAGATTACCTCCAGCGACTGCACGGAATCGATCGGAATCTGATTGGAGAAAACCTTGCTCTGCTGGTCCGTGATCGGCTGCCCATCCACTGAGAACGAACTGTCCGCGTGTTCTCCGAGCGGATGAAACAAACCATTCGAATCTGCCGAAACGCCTGGAGTCGTCAGCGTCACAGCCGAACTGATCGGTGAGGATGCGCTCTCCAGCGGTAGTGTTTCCAGCAGTGTCTTATCGACATCGGTGTGAAAGGTGGGTTCGGTCTCAAGCAGATCTCCCGCCGCCTCCACCGTAACATTCGTCGTCGATACGCTGACTTGCAGCGTGATAGGAACTTCGAGCGGAACGTTGGAGCGCAGCTCTACATCCTGCGCGTAAGGCGCAAACCCGCTCGCCGTCACCGTCATGTGATAAGGATTCAGCGGCACGTTGGTAAAGCTGAACCGGCCTGCTGTATCTGTAGTAGTCGCGCGGTCATAGCCGCTGACCGGGTTATGGATTCGCACCGTAGCGTTAACTACGACCGCACCAGTAGGGTCCAGCACCGTCCCGTTAATGGATTGCGCGTGCGAGACAAATGTCGTGGTAAGAACAGCTGCCGCGGCAAGGGCCGCGAACCGCCAACGATAATGTGAACTCATGGTTCCTCCTGAAGAGAATGCAACCGGGGATGAGCCCGGCTGCGACGCGGCGAAATGCTGCACGTTGATCGTCCAGTCAGGGGTCGCAGGGAAAATCGCTAGGCGGCAGGAGGACCGCGTATGCCCAGCTCAAAAACGCCGACCCAGGCTTTCGCGCATACTTCTTCTTCTTGCAGCAGGCCAACTGCGGCGAATACCGGCGCAGCGTGACTGCAATTCGGGGCGGGCGTTGAGCTGTGGGCTACGACACAGATCGTACAGGAGTTGCTGTCGGATTGCCGGGCGTGATTATGGGTAGACTCGGCGACTGTCGTCCACAACATCAGCGACAGGCACAGCCACGTCAACCATCGAGTAGTCAGACGCATGGTTCTCACTAAGGCTGATTCCATTCAGCTTATAACGGTTGTTTGACGTAGCGCAATGCCAGTAACTTTAACTGTGGTTGGTTAAGAGTCCAAAACGGAAAACATAACGGGGGCGATCTGCCAGTTCCGAGGTCACACGGTGAACGCCGCCAACGGTTCAACTTGTCTCGGGAAACCGTTCTCCTTATCATGTCCTATCCATCTGGAATCCAAGGAGCATGCATGGCAGAACCAACCTACGAAGAACTCAAGGCCCGTTTGGCGCAGTTGGAAAAAGAGGTCGAGGGCAAGAAGCGAAGCGGTGAGCTCAGTTTCAAAGTGGGCGATAAGGGAGGAGTTAGCGTCTACGGACTCGGCCGCTTCCCGGTCACGCTGTATTACGAACAATGGAAACGTCTGCTCGCCGCGTCAGAGGATTTGACCAAGTTCCTGGAAGAAAACAAGTCACGGCTGAAGCTGAAAGCTCAGGGCTAAACGCTCCAGCGAACCTTGGAACCGACGGCTTTCTGGGCGCACCAGGGATTGTTATCGAATGGTAACAATTGGTCCCGATTTTCCGCGCTTCGGCGTGTGTCGTCACGCTATAATAAGCTCCTGTGCCCAAGTACTCCATCGTCGTCCCTTTGCACAATGAGCAGGAGAACGTTACCGATCTCTATGACCGTCTGAAGGCGGTCATGGAAGCCGCGGGCGAAAGCTTTGAAATTGTGCTGGTGGATGACGGCTCCAACGATCACACGTTTCCCATGCTGCGCGAGATCGCCGCGGTCGATAGCCGTGTGACGGTCGTCAAGCTTCGCCGCAATTTTGGACAGACCGCCGGCTTGGCAGCCGGTTTCGACCACGCGCGTGGAGACTACGTCATCGCCATGGATGGCGATTTGCAGCATGATCCCGCCGATATTCCGTTGTTCCTCGAAAAAATTGCTGCCGGGTATGACATCGTAAGCGGCTGGCGCAAGGTGCGCGTCGATAATTTCTGGATGCGGCGCATTCCTTCACGGGCGGCGAACTGGCTCATGTCCAAGCTGAGCGGCGTCGATATTCACGACTTCGGCACAACCTTCAAAGCCTATCGGCGTGAAGTGCTGGAGCAGGTGCCGCTCTACGGTGAACTTCATCGGTTTATCCCTGCGCTGGCCTCATGGTATGGCGCGTCGATTTGTGAAGTGCCCATCCGCAATATCAATCGCGAGCGGGGAATCTCGCATTACGGAATCTCGCGTACGTTCGGCGTATTTTTCGATCTCATCACGATCCGGTTCCTGCTGCGCTATCTTTCCCGCCCTCTTCACTTCTTTGGCAGCTTGGGCGTGATCAGCATGTTTCTTGGCAGCGGAATCGTAGCCTGGCTAGGCGTGGAAAAATTCCTGCGCCACGTTCCCGTCATGGCTTCTCACGGGCCACTGATGATGTGTGCCCTCGGTCTGCTGCTCGGCGGACTAAACCTGCTCGCTATCGGGCTGCTCGGCGAAATGCAGGTTCGCCACTATCATCAGCCGCGGCACCGTGCTCCCTATTCGGTCGATCGCCTATTGCGATCGCAGAACGAAGAGCACAAAGTTTCAGAGTAGGTTGCACCGTTATCCCGCGCCCTCTTGATCCCGCACGCTGAAGGTCCCCACACGCCAATAAAAAGTTGCCAGCTGAATTGCGCATGGGCGCACCCTGCACATCCACCCAGACAGCGGAGCCATCGCTGCGCCGCAGCCGTTGCATTGGTTTAAGGCAGTAATCCAAAACCACGGCGTACACTAGGGTTTTCCCTATGGCAATTGACCGATGGACCTCAGGTGCCTACTACGAACAATGGATGGGCCGCTGGAGCCAGCTGCTGGCCGGGGAATTTCTGGATTGGCTGAAGATGCCGGCAGGCTTGCAATGGCTCGATGTTTGCTGCGGCAGCGGCGTTGTTAGCACGGCAATTGCCGAGCGAAACGAGGCTGACAGCGTTGTCGGCGTCGATCTTTCGGCGGCGCAGATTGAATTTGCCCGGCGGCATCGTGCGAGAGAGAACGTTCGCTTCGAAATCGCGGATGCGATGTCATTGCCGTTTCCGGATTCCAGTTTCGATATTGCCGTGTGCGGCCTAGGATTGAATTTTATTCCTGACCCAGTTCAGGCCCTACCGGAACTGAAGCGGGTGGTGCGGCCGCGCGGCACCATTGCAGCTTACGTTTGGGACTATGCCGAGGGAGCGCGGTTTCTGCGCGAGTTCTGGGACGCGGCGGTGGCAATTGACCCGGAAGCGGCAGAGTTCGATCAGGCCCGCCGCTTTACTATCTGTACGAGAGATACTCTGCAATTGCCATTCGAAAGCGCGAAGTTCGAAGACATAACGGTGCATGCGCTTGAAATTGTCACACGGTTTTCCAGCTTCGACGATTATTGGTCGCCGCTGCTGACTGGGCAAGGCTCTGCCCCAGCATATCTGGCGACGCGAGATGAGAAGACGAAAGCCGCGATCCGCGAGCGTCTGCGCAAAAAGCTGCCCGCTAACAGCCAGGGTGCAATCGAGCTGCCGGCGCGCGCTTGGGCAGTGCGGGCGCGGCGTCAGATGCACGGATGATAGGACTTCCATCCACAATGCAAAATGATCCGACTCTCGCTCCGTTGCCCGAAGATGTGATCGACCGCTATCTGGCAATCCTGGGGGTTGCGCGAATCGAGCCCGGATTAGCTACCCTCCGCGCCTTAGTGAGCGCTCATCTCACGCGGATTCCTTTCGAGAACATTTCCAAACTCTATTACTACAAACGCCTGGGATTGACGAACCTTCCCGACATTCGCATGTATCTTGAGGGAATCGAGGAGAAGCATTTTGGTGGAACTTGCTACTCCAACAACTATTACTTTCATCTGCTGCTACGCAGCTTGGGATACGAAGCGAAGTTGTGTGCCGCAGGCATGAAGAACCCCCACGTACACGCGGTAAACATGATTACGATTGAGGGACGCGAGTATTTGGTAGATACGGGATACGCCGCCCCACTGCTGGAACCGATTCCTCGCGATCTCAAGACTGACTACGAAATCGTGCTGGGCCGGGATCGCTATGTGCTCAAACCGCAGGACGCCAACGGCTGCTCGCGTCTGCAACTATATCGCGATGGAACCCTGCGCCACGGCTACCTGGCTGAGCCCGTGCCCAGGAAGATCGAAGATTTTGCCCGGGTGATCAGGGAGTCGTTTTCTACCGATGCAACATTCCTGAATGCGGTTCTGCTGGCGCGATTCCGTCCGCATGGTTCGACGGTCATCCACAATCTGACGCTGATCGAATCGCAAGGCGACAAATCAACGATCTATCCGCTGGCAGATCGCAACGAATTGGCCGCCACAATTGAGAAGCAGTTCGGAATGCCGCCACAGATTGTCAGCGAGGCAATACGCGGACTCGGCAGCTTGCAGAGTGCCTGGAGTTAGCGGTAGTGGTCTGAACCTCCGGAGAGCCAACACTCGCGATTCGCAACCTTTTCCTCCAGTGGCGATAGGTAGTGGCCGAATTTTCAGCGACTATATGGCGATGCTGCTAGCATGCCCTCACAGTTTCCCGTCGTATAATGCCGTTGGAGCCTGCCCTTATGCCACAAACCACACAATATGAACTGCAACTCGCCCGTCGCATGTCGCGGCTGGGCACGGAAACCGCTTTTGAAGTTCTGAATAAAGCCCGCGCCTTGGAGCGCCAGGGACGAAGTATCATTCACCTCGAAATCGGCGAGCCTGATTTCGACACCCCGTCCAACATTGTCGAAGCCGCCGTCAATGCTCTGCGTAGCGGCTGGACTCATTATGGCCCCTCGGCCGGCCTTCCCGAACTTCGCCAAACCATCGCCGAGTACATCAGCCGCACTCGCAGCGTGAAAGTTACGCCCGACGAAGTGGTTGTTGTACCGGGAGGTAAGCCGATTATTTTCTTTACGATCCTGTCATTGATTGATGAAGGAGATGAGGTCATCTATCCCAACCCAGGCTTCCCGATTTACGAATCCATGATCGACTACGTCGGCGGCAAGGCGGTGCCCATTAAGCTTCGCGAGGACCACGATTTTTCCGTCGACGTCAACGAACTCGCCGAGCTGATTAGCGATCGTACCAAGGTGATCATCCTGAATTCACCGCAGAATCCCACCGGCGGCGTGATGCCTCGTCGCGACGTCGAACAGGTCGCCAAAGTCATCGGCGAGCGCAATATCTTTGTCCTGTCGGATGAGATTTACAGCCGGCTGCTTTTCGAAGGCGAGCATTTTTCGATCATGTCTGTGCCCGGGATGCAGGAGCGCACGATTCTGTTGGATGGTTTCTCGAAGACTTATGCCATGACGGGCTGGCGCATGGGTTATGGCGTGATGCGTCCGGATTTGGCAGCGCAGATGACGCGTCTGATGACCAATTCCAACTCATGCACCGCCAGCTTTACGCAGATTGCAGGCATCGAGGCGCTGCGCGGAGATCAAAGTTCGGTCGATCACATGTGCGCCGAGTTCAAGCGGCGGCGCGACGTCTTTGTGGCTGGGATGAACAAGATCAAAGGATTTTCCTGCCGCATGCCGCATGGCGCGTTCTACGTTTTCCCCAACATTACGAAGACAGGATGGAAATCGAAAGCGCTCGAGCATGCGCTGCTCGAGCAAGCAGGCGTGGCCGCGCTTTCGGGCACGGCCTTCGGCGACTTCGGCGAAGGCTATCTGCGATTCAGCATTGCTAATTCCATGGAGAACTTGCAGCAGGCGCTGGAGCGGATTGAGCAGTGGACCAGAAAGAATCTGTGACAGTCTCACCAATCCGATGGTGGATTCTCCTCCTACTTGCCTGCTCCTTTTCCTTGAGTGCCAGAGCCGCCGACAGTAATGACGGCAGTGTGGTGCCGGCGAAACCCCTGGGACGATCTCACGGCTGCCTTCGGACGAATCCTCGATTGGTTCAGCCAGGCCCGATAGCAGACCTCTAATCGATATCGAACTTCCGGGTAAGCTGGAAGTCGGAATGAACGGCCAAAGCCGCGAGCCCGTTCCTGCAATGCGTCCGCGTTTAGGCTCTGGAGAAATACTTTCAGAGCAGGTCTACGCGATGGAAGTTTGAATGACCGTGAACCAGCTTCATTTCCGTATTAATCCGGGTCTTGCGGCCGCATCTTCCCCGTTCTCAAGTACCGGCTGTGCCAGCTCAGTGAATCACCTAATAAATGCGGCGTATGCTTGCCGTAGGAAAGACGCTCGGCGCGGTCGAGATAGTCGCGCAGCAGCGTTTTGTAGTCTGGGCTCGAGCACTTCTCGATAATGAGCCGTGCCCGCTGTCGCGGCGAGAGCCCGCGCAGGTCGGCGAGTCCGTGCTCGGTCACGATTACCTGCACATCGTGCTCTGTATGATCAACGTGCGACACCATGGGCACAATTGTCGAGATGGTTCCGTGCTGCGCCGTCGACGGTGCCATGAAGATGGAAAGATATCCATTGCGCGCAAAATCCCCGGAACCACCGATTCCATTCTGAATTCGCGACCCCATCACGTGCGTCGAGTTGACGTTGCCATAAATATCAGCCTCGATCATTCCGTTCATGGCAATCACTCCCAGCCGTCGAATGATCTCGGGATGGTTCGAAATTTCCTGCGAGCGCAGCACGATGCGCTCGCGGTAAGTGGCCATATCAGCGTTGACCTCTTCCAGTTTCTCGGGACTGAGCGAAAACGCCGTTGCCGAGACTGATGTCAGCTTCCCTGACCTCAGCAAAAGGATCATTCCATCCTGGATCACTTCGGTGTACGCGGTCAGTCCTTCAAAGTTGCCCGCTGCCAGACCAAAAAGGACAGCATTGGCAATGTTACCGACGCCGGATTGCAGCGGCAGCAGGTTCGCCGGCATGCGGCCTTTCTGCACCTCCCAACTGAGGAATTCGAGAATGTGTCCGGCAATGCGCCGCGAAGCATCATCGGGCGCTTTGAAAGGGCTGTTGCGGTCGGGGGCATTGGTCAGCACGATGGCCGCAACCTTCTCGGGGGGAACTAGCAGATAGGGCGTGCCGATGCGCTGTCCCGGATGTACGAGCGGAATCGGCTTGCGGTTCGGAGGCGCTTGCAGATCGTAATAAATGTCGTGCATACCCTCCAGCTCAGGCGACTGCCAGGCATTGACTTCCAGAATCACGCGGTCCGCCTGATCGATCCACGTTTTATTGTTACCTATCGATGAACTGGGCACGAGCCGGCCATCTTCCAGCACGGCAGTCACTTCGATCAGCGCCACGTCCAGCTTTCCCAGGAATCCGTATTCGACAAACTGGGCCACATGGCTGAGATGGATGTCCATGTAGTCCATCTCGCCGGCGTTAATGCGCTTGCGTGTCTCGGGGTCGGACTGATATGGCAGTCGCAGATTGATTCCCCCGGCCATTGCCAGCGCGCCGTCAAGCTCCGGTCCTGTAGACGCGCCAGTGAATACGCTTACGCGAAACTTCTGGCCGTGAAGATTGGCCTCGGCAATGCGGCGCGCCAGTTCGGTGGGGACCGCCTTGGGATAGCCAGAGCCAGTGAAACCGCTCATGCCGATCTGATCACCGGACTTGATCAGCCCCGCGGCTTCGTCGGCGCTCATGATCTTGCCCGCTAGTCTGGAATTGAGAATCCGATTCGTGGTAGTAGACGTGATGATTGCCATAGATGCGAATCCGCCCTGAACAAGACGCTGAACATCAATGTAGTCAGGGAGATTCACAGGCGTCTGTGAGCCAAGTCACAGGCGTATGGGAATAGTGGCTGTCACTCAGCGCTCAGTCATCCCCCGGCGCATCATCCGCGGCAGCAGGATGAGAATCAGCCCATAAAACAGAAGCGAAAACACCAGCGACGCCGCATTGCCGAACCTTAAGTCTTCAAACAACAACTTCAATGTCCCGAACGCCACGGTGGCATAGGCCACCCAGCGGAGTTCAGGATGCTTCCATCGCGAACCCAGAAAAACCAGAACCAGAGCGAGCGTGCAATTCACCACGGTACGGATGACGGAAAGTCGCGGGGCATCCACCTGGAAGCGTCCTGAGGCTAGGAATACAAAAGCGGCGACGGCCAATGCCGCTGCGGTAAATCCCAGCAGCACAGCAGGCAGGATCAGAAGCAGCCGCCGTGCACGATCTTCAGCAACTCGCGACCCCACGGGATAGCAAATCGCAGCGGCGATCGCCACTATCCACACATCCCAACCCGGTGCGAATGGAACGCTTCCCGCCAGGGCATTTCCAACGTAAGCCGGAAGAGACGAGACCGCAGTCGCAGCCAGCAAGTAAAACGTAGCGTGTACTCCCAGGCTGAGCTTTCCTGTGCGCACATGAGCGATCTCCGCTGCAATTGCCACAATGCACAGAAACAGCACCGCCACATTTGTGGAGAATAGAAGCAAGCTCGCGGCCAGAAGAAGAGCCGCTGCCCACGTGCCGCACACTACACGAGTGCGAGCAAGCGCTTGCCCGGCGAACCGCGACAGCATTCCCCAATAACACAAGGCGCTCAGCAACAGGAACAGCAAGCCGAGCATTGGCGCCGCCGAGCCATGACTTGTGCGCAACACGCCGAATGCCGCCAGCACAAAGGCCAGCACGGCCTGGCAGATTTCGAAAAAAGTGATCTGGTGCTGCGAAGCAAAGCAGCGAACTCCAATGCTTCCGCCATAGATTGCCAGCAGAGCAAGGCACAACCCGATGATCGTGCCGGATGACAGCGGCTCGTAGTCGAACGGCAAGCGCTCCGATGTCATAAGGTCGATGATCAGCAAGATGGCAAGATCGGCAGCGATTGCCGGAATAGCTCGCATTGTCTGGAGGCGGCCGAGGCAAACAGTGACCTCAGTGGCCAGAGCAATCGCCAGCAAAGCAATCGTTAAGGGAAGCAGGTCGTGCGTGCCGACAATCAGCGCGAGCGCTGTAACTACGGTTGCGGTGATTGCGATCCACGGAATGAGCTGCAACTCGCTCCGCAACGTTAGTCCCAACGTCATCACCGCGTATGCGACCAGCACGACCGCAGTAAATGACGGTGACACGACATGGAAGCGAACCGTGGACTCCCACAGCAGCGGCGACAGAATCAGGGCCGAAGTGATTGCATATGTCCCGCTGGCAAAGCGATTGGCAGCATGAATCTTGACTGCCCAAACCATCCACGCGCCAGCGTAAGCGATGGCGAGAATCAACACCGGGAGCTTCGGGACAGCCCCCGATTCGGCGATGGCGCGAAGCAGGTACGCCCCGGCGATTGCGAGAACAGCCTTGCCAATTATGGCAATGGCCCCGGCTGGTGTTTCTGCCGCGGGAAATCCGCGCCAGGTGGCTGGAGGGCGCGGTCGTTGAATCGGCGGCAGTGTGGCCATGGATTCAGTCTGCACTTGCGCGGGTTTTTCCCGTTGTCCTTCGAGAGCGGCGACGCGGCCTTCCAGATCGCGCAGCCGCTCCATCAGATGCTCGATTGTCGCGCTGACGGTGTCAACAGCTTGCGGCATAGGCTGCTCCGCATCTGCCCCGGGTGAAAAGGGGCTAGCTGGTTCCGTGCGCCGCAGTTGCACCGGAGGCAGATAGCGCTGCGTCCGGCCAGGGCGGCAGGAGTTTTACCAAAACCCACAGGATGATGAAGGGAAGAATCATCAGCGCGATTGCCGGCAGCAATCCTTCCCGCGTGGCAAAGCCCATCTTGTACGTGGTGTATCCCAGAAAACTCTTGGAGAAGAGCTGGCCGCCAATTACGACGTTCCAGCGCATGGCAAAAATGCCAATGACAGTGAGAACTCCGGCCACGGCGTAGATTCGTTTGCGGGCCGTTGCTGAGAACTTGAGAAACTGGGTCAGGGCAAGCAGGGTAATGGGCGTTACCGTGCCCAGAAGAATCTGCACGATGACCTGCGACGTCCACAGCCGCGTGTGCACCATGAAATCCAGGCTGCGGAACGATTCGTCAGCCTCATAGATACGCTGGAGCAGATCCAGCATCTCCAGGCTGAAATCAATGATGAACGTGTACATCAGGTACTGCGCGATCGTGTCCACGCAGCGCATGTCGATCTCGCGGCCGCGTAGCCGTGTCGACAGCATGTAAAGCAGCATAACGGCCGCGATCCCGGAAACCATCGCCGAAAATATGAATACTATCGGCATCAGCGGCGACGACCACCAGGGATTGGCCTTGACTGAGCCGAAGATGAAGCCAACATATCCGTGCAAAAGGAATGCCGAGGGAATTCCGATGAGAGTAATGAAATATCCGACCCGTTCGTCGATTTGCAGAGACCGCTCGCTGATGTTGTCAGAACCAAGCGTGAGCACACGATAAATAAATCTGGGAAAACCGGTCGAAGTCTGCGACTTCAAAACGATGTCGCGCCGGTAATCGAGCCAGATTTCCAGCAGCAGCACCGCCATCAGATACCAGAGATAAACGAAGCCGAACATCGCCATCGCAGAAGACCGGTGCGGCGTCAGGTACATTTCGAACGAGCGCTCCGGATGCCCAAGGTGCAACTGTAATGGCAACGGCGCAACTAAGAGGAACGCTAAGGCCGTCAGCAGCGCCAGCCGGTACGTGGGCTTGACCGCCTGTACGCGGAAGACGCGCTCCAGTGAAGCCAGAATGAATGCGCCCGCGACCAATCCCGTAATGAAGGGATAGAGAACGATGAGAATGCTCCACTGGAGCTCCACTTCGTTCGGATACATGAAGCCTTCAACCGGAATCTGCACAAGCCTCCTTAACGCAGCGCAAGTAGATATGCGTTCATCTGACCGAGCCATCCATGCCGTTGTAAAAAACTTTCGCCCCCGTCGCCATATGCGGCTTTAATATCTGCACGCTGTGCGTTTTCAAAAACTCATGAATGGGGTCCTTGGGATTCTTCAGATCCGCAAGCTGGCGCGTGCCTGTGGGGCAAGCTTCGCAGCAAGCTGTAGTCAATCCTTTAGTGATGCGGTGATAACAGAGCGTGCACTTTTCTGCCGTCATGGTTTTGGGATTGATGAAGCGGCAACCGTAGGGGCACGCCTGCACGCAATAACGGCAACCGAGACAGTAATTCTTGTCCACCAGCACAACTCCATCTGGACTGATGAAAGTCGCGCCCACGGGACAAACCTGTGTGCAGGGCGAATCCGCACAGTGGTTGCACAGTTTCGGGACAAAGAAGTTCTTGCCATCGCTTAGTTCATTGGCCGGAAATCCCTGTTTTGCGCCATCCGGCGACTCCACTTGCGGGCGCTCGATCTTCCAGTCTGTGACGTGATAGCGCTCCACCCAGGTGCGGTAATAGCCATCGGGCACATCGTTTTCTTGGGCACAGGCGCGCACACAACTGCCACAACCGATGCACTTGGTGAGGTCCATCAACATTGCCCACCAGTGCTCGGTTAACTGGTAATTGGGGGAAGCCTCGGGCGTGCCGGCAAGCACAAATTTCCACGCGACCGCCGCGGCAGGCATCAGTACCAACAAATGGCGGCGCGTGATCTTCACTTTTTCGTCCCCTTTGTTTCAGGTTGTAGGTCTATCTTCGGCCGGTGCGGCTGATGGCAGGTATCGCACGCAACGCCATTTGCGTGATCTGCCGTAACTACTTGCGGAAAACCTCTCGGCTTGGCGCTATTGGCTTCATGACAGCGGGCGCAGAGAATCGCTGTGTCAAGCTTTGCGGGTTTAATCGACCCGGGATCGTCAGCATGGTTGGCCGCGGCTCCATGGCAGGCTTCGCAAGCCACCACCACGTGCTTGCCTTGTTTTTTCAGGTCTGCGACATCGCTGTGGCAGGTCTCACAAGCCTCGTGGCCGGCAAGGGCAACGGGGCGGGAAGCGATTTCGCCTAGCGCAGCCCCACGATAATGTCCATACTGTCCAAAGCTGCGCGGCACCACATGGGCCCGCACCACAATGAATACGATCAAGGCTATCAGCATTACGACCGCAAGCCGGATAAGGTGCTCGATGTCCTTGAACAATTTCACGCTCCGGAGCCTACCGCCCCCATCTGCTGAAAAATGCAATACTCTTTCGATACCGGGAATTCGTTTCTGGAACAATGACAGAACTCACTCGCCAGCGTGAGCACGGTCACTGTCGAGTGTGAGGAGCTAGCGATTAGCCACCTCTCAGCGTATTTGCAGGCAATTTCTTGGTAGGCCGCAAACTCCTTGGTCGCGTTAGGCTTGCGCCCAGCCAGATATGTTCGCTTATGCTATTTTTCGGTAGTTCATCGCGGGCCGTGTGGAGTGGAGTTTTTCCGCGTTACTAGTTCATTGGGGAGATCATGGAAAAGAAATTCCGCATTTTTGCCACCTGTGATGTTGGTAATGACGCCATTGATCTGCTGCGTACGCGCGGCTACGATGTCGAGGTTTATCCGCAACCCGAAGCGCCACCCAAGGATTTGATCATTAAGAAAGTCAAGTCTGGCATCGACGGCTTGATCACCACGCTACGCGATCCCATCGATGCCGAGATTTTCGAGGCAGGGAAGAACACGCTGAAGGTTGTCGCGCAGGACGCCGTGGGTTTCGACAACATTAACCGCGCAGAGGCTAACCGGTACCAGATTCCTTTCACTCACACACCCGATGTTCTCACCGAGGCCACAGCCGAGTTCGCTTTCTTCATGATGGGGGTGCTGGCCCGCAAGATGTGGCCGGCAGAACAACTCTTGCGCGACAACCAATGGGGGTATTGGCATCCTTATTTGCCTTTTCTTGGGGATGAGGTGACCGGAAAAACCATTGCGGTCATCGGGACGGGGCGAATCGGGTTAGCGCTGATCAAGAAATGCGTCGGCTTCGATATGAATATCCTGTGTTATGACCCGGCCTATGAAAACCACAACTATATCAACGCCATTCAGGAACTGACGAATCTGCGGCATGCGCGTGGCATTTCACGAGAGAAAAACTGGATCAAGTATGTGTCATTCGAAGAAGCCCTGCGTCAGGCAGACTTTGTCAGCATACACGTGCCGTTGCTGCGTCCGGGAGAAAGCGCCACGCCAACTTATCACCTGTTCAACGAACGTACGCTGCAAATGATGAAACCCACAGCATTTCTCATCAATGACTCCCGCGGCCCGGTCGTCGATGAGTTGGCTCTGGTGAAGGCCCTGCGACAGAATTGGATAGCCGGCGCAGCCCTCGACGTATACGCGACGGAACCGCTGCCCGCCGACTCGCCCCTCCGCGATCCTGCAATCGCCGACCGCTGCCGGCTTTATCCTCACTTCGCTAGTGCCGCGCGTATTACCCGGCTCTCGACCGATCCCAACAAAGGCATGGCGGGACGCTGCATTCAGGGACTGATAGACGTACTCGAAGGCAATTACGGCGCAGACATCACGAAGATGCCGTTCGTGGTGAATAAGGAGGCATTCGCGAAATCAGCGTGAGGATTTCCTTGCTCGAACTGCAGTCGACTGGCGTCATTCTGAGCGGAGCCGCTTTTCAGGCGGAGCGAAGAATCTCTATGCACACGGGCCGGTCGGCGCGGAGATTCCTCGCCCCGCTGGTGAAAGCGCGGGGCTTCGGAATGACGCCACTCGAACCGCTACGAATTTTGTTTGCGAGGGTTCGAGGCTGAGGCAACTTACTCCTTACCGACGTTTTGCAGACGTTGCCAAACTACGGCGTTGCCGGGACATAAACTTCTTCCTGCGCGTCAAGGTCCACATGCGGCACCTCCGTCTTGATTTTTATTCTCTGGAGCCCCGCTTTCTTTGGCGGCTTGGCCAGGAACGTCAGCCAATACTGATGCATGAGGCGCTGCGCCTGATCATCGAGATATGGGGCAAAGGCCACCGGTGGGCCCGTGAAACCGATGTAATAGGACTCGCCTCCGGTTTTTTCCGCGAGCTCTGACAGATAAAGCTGGCCCCAATAATTCAGCCAATAACTGTGACCGAAGTGCCCGATTCCGGGCGTGTAGATCGCGGAAACGAGGACGCCAGCGCGCTGGGCGTCGTTAATTGCCGCGTCGAGATAGGGGTCCTGAAGGTCGCCAGCGCCGTACAAATAATCGACGCCGTCAGAAACCATGAGCACTTCGTGGCGGGTATTGCTTGCCGGCCAGCGTTTGACCAGGTCGCTGAGAGAAAGATACGGGCTCGCGTTCACGCCATTGATCCCCATGGGCAGTCGCAGGGCTTTCGCCGCCTGAGCACGGTCATTGGTGGGATTCTGTTCGACACGAGCTATCCCATTTTGCATATAGGCCACGCCAATCACTGTGGACAGCGGCTGCGCCTCGATGAATTTGCGGATGTCATCCAACTGCGTGCCCAGGCTCGTATTAGCCCCGTCATCGATCAGCACAAAATACTCCAGCGCGGCACGTTCCCCTTGCGCAGGCACCCAGTCTGTCACCGTATCGCGGTCTTTTCCTTCGAACACCATAACGTCCTCGCGGTTGATCACTGGCGGGTTGGAACCGTGATGCGGTTCCGCCGTTACCACGATGCGCACAGGAATTCCATTTCCAGCCGGGGCTTGCGCCGAAATGCCGCCGACTCTGAAGAGAAAAACAAATAATCCGACTACCATCAACGTCAAGTGCTTCTTCATAGGCTCTCCTCCATCGGATTTCCGGCTCGCGCTTTGTTCCAGGGCTGCGAGCGACGACTTTAATTTAAGCGACACTTACATAGATGTTCGGTCATAAGAATAAGGCGCACGGGAATGTTAGAGTATCAACCGGATAGCTGATCCAGACCTACGCATTTCGGGCGATTTGCTTCTGCGTCATGATGAGACCGTAAATTCCAGCAGAATCGATGTTCTCCAACCGCACCAACTGGAAACTCGAACGCAACCGCCTGACTGAGGCCCTGGAAGCGGTTCGCTCGGCGGGAGCGCACATCCTCGATCTCACCGTCTCAAACCCGACGCGAGTAGGACTGGCCTATGATTCTGCCGCGATTCTTTCCGCCCTGGCTTCTCCGCGCGCGCTCGACTACGATCCACAGCCAAAGGGCCTACTGGAGGCACGTAGAGCCGTTGTGCGGTATTACGAGTCTGGGCACAAAATTCAACTCGATCCCGAGCATCTGGTTCTGACCACCAGCACCAGCGAAGCGTACTCTCTCGTCTTTCGGCTGTTGTGCAATTCCGGTGACGAGCTCCTCGTGCCCAAACCGAGCTACCCCTTGTTCGAGTTTCTGGCCGATCTGCAGGACGTCAAGCTGGTGCCCTATCCTCTGATCTACGACCACGGCTGGCAGATCGATCTTCACTCACTCGAAAAGGCTATGACCTGGCGTACGCGGGGAGTGGTTCTGGTTCATCCCAATAATCCCACCGGTTCGTACGTACATGAGCACGAACGCGAACATCTCAATCGCTGTTGCCGGCAACACGGCCTGGCATTAATCGTGGATGAGGTGTTTCTCGATTACGCACTCGACGGCAACCGACACTGCAGCTTTGCTGATAATCAGGACGTGCTCACATTTATGCTGAGTGGCCTGTCAAAAATCTCTGCACTACCGCAGATGAAAGTCGCATGGATCGCTGCGAACGGCCAACAACCAGAGCTCTCGGAGGCGATGGCTCGGCTGGAAGTAATTGCTGACACGTATCTCTCGATGAACGCTCCGATTCAATGGGCATTGCCGGCATTGCTTGATCAGAGAAAAAGCATTCAGCATCAACTGCTCAATCGCGTGCGAAACAACCTCACGGAACTCGACCGTCAGCTCGCGGCCCAGACTCTTTGTCAGCGTTTGAATGTCGAGGGTGGGTGGTATGCGGTGCTGCGTGTTCCAGTCACACAAAGCGATGAAGAGCTTGCAGTCGAGTTGCTACGTAAGAAATCAGTGCTCGTGCACCCGGGGCATTTTTATGATTTTCCCAACGATGGATATCTCGTACAGAGTCTGATCACGCCTCACGGGGAGTTTGCCGAAGGCATCCGCCGGGTTTTTGAATCGCTGACGTGCAAGTGAACGCAGCAGCAGGGATTGCTATCTGCAATCAACCGCTTAGCTGTCAACAACGTGAACATCACCCGTTCACCAAAAACGGATTGCTCTCCCGCTCCTCGCCAATCGTGGTCAGCGGTCCATGCCCGGGCACAACCACTGTCTCATCGGGTAACGCGAGCACGGTTCCGTGCAGCGATTGCATGATCTTCTGCATTGACCCTCCGGGTAAATCGGTCCGCCCGATTGAGCCGGCGAACAGCGTATCTCCGGCGATCAGCTTCTTCTCGGCAGGGAAGTAAAGGCAGATGCTTCCTTCTGTGTGCCCTGGCGTGTGCAAAACATTAGCCGTGTGCACGCCTGTGGTGATGGCATCTCCGCTCGTAATGCTGCGATCGATTTCGACCTTGCCGGGATCGGCTACTCCGATCCACGCTGCCTGGACATCCAGCATTTTGAGCAGGGCATAGTCGTTCTGATTGAGCAGAATCGGCGCACCGGTAGCCGCGCGCAGCTTCATCGCTCCGCCCACATGATCGATGTGCGCGTGCGTGACCACAATCTGCTTGACTTGCAGATTATGCTGGCGGATGATCGCCAGCACATCTTCTATGTCATCGCCGGGATCGATCACCATGGCTTCGCGCGTGTTTTCGTCGCCAATGATCGAGCAGTTGCACTGTAGCGGGCCAACGGGAATGATTTCGTGAATCATGCTTCCATTGTAACGAGTACCGAGTTGCGAGTGCCGAGTATCGAGCTGAACCCGATAACATTTACCTTTTGACTTGCCCTCCGACTCGACTGGCGAGACAATACGCCAACCCACTCGGGAGGTTCTGTGGCAGCCAAATACCGTCAGCCCGGTTATCAGGACCGCTCGGATCGCGGGCGGGAAGAGAGGCCGCGTCCGCAATCAAAAGAAAAGCCGGGTCCGGTCCCGCTGGCCAGACGCGATTACAGTATGGGACCACGCCCGGTAAATATGCCCGGAACACGCGCAGTTTCGCGCTGCGCCAACTGCGGCACAGTTTTGCAGGAGATCCCCCCAACCGGCCTCTGTCCCAAGTGCGGCTTCGAGTTGCACTCTTGCAAACAGTGCATGTATTTCGATCCCGGCAGCCGCTTTGAATGCATGCAGCCGATTAAAGAGCGCATCGCCAAAAAAGACGCCCGCAACGATTGCACGTTTTATGAAATCCGCGTGACCCGGGAGAAAGAGACCTCCACTCCGGCCCCCTCGCGCCCCACCGATGCCAGACAGGCATTTGAAAACTTGTTTAAGAAGTAGTCCGCGGGGGCCAATCCAGCACTTCTCCGCGACCCCGCAGTTCTTGTCAGCGAACTCCGCGATTAGTCATGTTTGCCGGCATTTCGAGGTCGCGGGATTCGCTAGGGAGTCCCAGGACTTACGGTTTCTGCGTCGGCCGCACCAAAACCTCACTGACAAACGACTGCGGCGCCTGCGTCACCAGCATCGCCACCACATGGGCAATATCATCCGGCTGCAACATCCTCGAGTGATCTTTGCCTTCATGAGGACTTAAATCAGTTTCTGTCGATCCCGGGCAAATAACTGCAACTCGAATGTTGTATTTCCGTAGTTCCTCCGCCACTGAATAGCTCAGCCCGTTCAATCCCCACTTTGAAGCTGCGTATGCCGCGCCGTTTGGCAACGCATTTTTTCCCGCCAACGAAGAAATATTGATGACATGCCCCGAACGCGCGCGAATCATCATAGGCGCGAACGCCCGCAGCATGTAGTAAACCCCGCGCAGATTGGTATTGAGGATCTGTTCCCATGCCGCAGGATCAAGCTTTTCTAGCGGCCCGCCAAATCCGCCGGCTCCGGCATTGTTCACCAGAATGTCCAGCCGTCCATAGGACGCTTCTACCTGTTTAGACGCGCTCTCAACCGAGGTAAGGCTTGTCACATCGCACTGCAGCGCCTCAGCCTTCCCTCCAGCCTGAATGATCGCTTGCGCGGTCAACTCAAGGCTGGCTCGCGTGCGTCCGCATACCACAGCAGTCGCACCCAGGGCTGCCAATCCGCGCGCAATCGCCGCGCCAATGCCACGCCCCGCCCCTGTAATTATTGCCACTTGCCCTGCGAGTGGTTGAACAGCATCCTGTTGCTGTGCATTCATTAGAACTCCTCCACTTTCCACCCGCCGAGTGCGTGGCCAAGCATTGGCATCCTATACAATACGGGAGAAGCTGGGAAGTTGCTTGCCTTCGCAAGCAGAGCTACTTATAATCCGGCCAACCCTAACATGGGTGAATCAGTCCGCTTTCTTAAGTAGGAGTCACAGTTGATTTCCGCAAGAGCCAAGGAGCCATTTTGATGAAAACCATTCTTGTCACGGTTGTGCTTGGAGTTGCTGCTGCGGCAGTGGCCCAGAACCCCGCTCAACCGGCGCCAAGTACGCTGAATCCGGCCACCCCACCGGCCCAAGCGCAACCCGCGCCCTCCAGCCAGGCGCCCGCCTCGCAGGCGCCAGTCATTAAAGACCCCGCCGAATACAACGCTTACGTTGGCGCAATCCAGCAGAAGGATCCCAACGCGCAGATCAGCGGCCTGGAAGCTTTCTTGACCCAGTATCCCAACAGCGTGATGAAAGCAGCCGCTCTGCAGACTTTGATGCAGGACTACCAGCAGACGGGCAATCAGGCAAAGACAGTCGACACGGCAACCAAACTTCTACAGGTTGATCCCACCAATGAGCGCGCCCTCTTCTTGCTCGCTTACATCGACCGGATAAAAGCACAGAGCGGCGATCCTAATGCGCAGCAGGACTTGATCGACGCCAAGAAATACGCGCAGCAGGGCCTCGATAACCTGCCCAAGTTCACCAAACCCGAAGGCATGTCCGATGCCGATTTCCAGAAGATGAAAGATCAGATGACGGGAGTGTTCAATGCGGCTATCGGTCTGGCCGCTCTTGCCGACCATGATTACGACACGGCAAGGAAGGACCTGCTCGCAGCCATCAACAGTAGTCCCGACTCGCAGAAAGATTTCACCCTGATTTATGCGATCACGCAAGCGTACGTGCCGCCCAAACCGCCCGATCCGAAATTTACCCCCGACCCCCTGAGCGCAGCCTGGTTTAATGCTCGCGCTTCGGTGTTGGCGCCGTCGCCCCAATATCAGCAGTCCTTCGAGAAGTATGCCAAGAGCCAATACATGAGATACCACGGGGGGGAAGATGGCTGGAATGAATTCTTGGCCGCCGCCAAGGCTGGCCCTGGCCCCATTCCGGCAGTCAAGCCTGCGCCCACTCCCGCCGAGCAGGCGCACAACATGGCCACTTCAGGCGATCCCACTCAAATGGACTTTGCCCAGTGGGAGTTCATTCTCTCCAACGGCGCTCAGGCCGATCAGGATCTGGTGTGGAACGCCATCAAGGGCAAGGGCGTGAAACTGCAAGGCACCGTGATCAAGGCCAGCCCGACTGAAGTGGACATCGCGGCGAGCCTGGACGATATCGATGCCAAGCAGCCCGATATCAAGCTTACCTTCGATCCTCCGCTGGCCAAGACCAAACTTCCGAAGGACGGCGCGGCCCTGGAGTACTTCATAGGCGTACCAGCTTCCTACACATCCAATCCCTTCATGATGGTTATGGAAAAAGGTGAGCTCCCTCCGCCGAAGCCTGCTCCCAAGGCGCCCGTGCATCACAAGCCCGCCTCGGGTCAGTAGGCATTTCGGGAATCAAAACCAAAGGCAGCCCGCAAGGGCTGCCTTTAAGTTTGGGCGTCGAAATTTCCTGACTCACAAACAGCCGAATCGTTTCATGCTCGACTAGGGGGTCGCGGTGCCATGCTGGGCGTAGGAATTAGAGCGCAAAGCGCCCTAATTCCGGAGTCGAAACATCCCTACCCTCAAAACTGCCGTAAGCCGAAAAGCTACCGCACCACCTTCTTCTCGACCGCGATCGGCCGGGCGCTGCGCGGCGGTCTCTTGGCGCCATCGCGCAACTGGCGCACATCAATCTTCAGTTCATCAATGGTTCGGCTGAGAGTATTGCGGTGCATGCCCAGCTCGCGCGCGGCGCGGCACTGGTTGCCTTTGTTTTCCTGAAGGACGGTCAGAATAAACCGCTTTTTAAACTCGCGCACGCCCTCGGAATAAAGAATGTTGCTTTTGTACATCTGCAATATCAGCGCTTCCAGTTGATCTTTCACGGTAGGATCTCTCTCTCTGTTGATATCTTCGTCTCAACTGCCGCCTGCAACCGCATTCATTTGGAGCTGGGAGCGGATTTGCCGTGTAAGTCCTTCGGGGCACGATGCAGGAGATCGAGTCCCTCATAAAATCGCGCCCGCAGCGCTGAGGGAGCCAGCCAAATCGCAGCCCTGCCGACCACCAGAAAATACGGCGCCAGCTCGGATTTCTCCAGCATCTTCGAGGTGGGCGTGAATGCGGTCATGCACATCAAGACCACTGAAACCAGTAGCCCGCCTTTGAGAACTCCCAACAACGCACCCAGGAACCGGTCGAATCCGTTCAGGCCGGCCGCTTTCATCAGCTTGCGGGCGATCCTGCCGGCTATGTCAAACAGAATCAGCACCGCAAAAAAGATGATCAGAAACCCGAGCACATCGGCCAGCCACTCCGGTTTCAAAACCGACATCAACCACGCCGCCGGCCGCTGATACAGCCAGGCGGCGACAATGTAACCCACAACCAAACCAGCCATACTGAAAGCTTCCCGAAAGAAGCCCTGAATGGCCGCCGAAACCACGCTCAGAATCACCACGGCAACAATTACCCAATCTGCCGCGGTCATAATGTACTCGTGCCCGCTTCCCGGGCTGCACTTCCTCGGCAAAC
This sequence comes from Candidatus Sulfotelmatobacter sp., assembly GCA_030041215.1. GTDB lineage: Bacteria > Acidobacteriota > Terriglobia > Terriglobales > Acidobacteriaceae > Sulfotelmatobacter. The sequence continues at coordinate 47,578 of JASHOH010000091.1, forward strand.
TCGCTTACACATCCAGTCTGCGCCCCGTAAGCTGGAAATAGGCGTCCAGATATTTTTCGCTGGTTTTGTTGGCGACTTCTGGCGGCAGTGCAGGCGCAGGTGGCTGCTTGTTCCAGCGAATCTGCTCCAGATAATCGCGGACATACTGTTTGTCGAAAGATTCCTGCGGCCGCCCCGGTTCGTACTTATCAGCAGGCCAAAAGCGCGACGAATCGGGCGTTAGTACTTCATCGGCCAACGTGATGCCCTTCGCCGTGCGGCCGAATTCAAATTTCGTGTCGGCGATAATGATACCGCGCTGCCGGGCGTACGCGGCCGCTTTCTTGTAAATACGCAAGGTCAGGTCGCGCAAATAACTCGACGTTTCCGTGCCCAAAATTTCGCACATTCGCGCAAACGAAATGTTCTCATCATGACCAGTGACAGCCTTCGTCGCGGGAGTGAAAATCGGTTCGGGAAATGCGTCCGACTCGCGCAATCCCGCCGGCAGTTCTATGCCGCAGACTTTTCCGGTCGCCTTGTACTCTTTCCATGCGGAGCCGGAAATATATCCGCGCACTACGCACTCCACTGGAAACATCTGTGCGCGCTGCACAATCATCGACCGCCCCTGCAACTGGTCGGCATATTTTTGCAGTGCTGGCGGATACTTCGCCAGGTCGGCCGTAATCACATGATTGGGAACGATATCCGAAAGAAAGTCGAACCAGAACAATGAGATCTGGCTGAGGACGCGTCCTTTGTTAGGGATGCCTGTAGCAAGCACATAATCAAATGCCGAGATCCGGTCGGTCGCCACAAACAGCAACCGCTGATCGTCGAGATCATACACATCTCGTACCTTACCGCTGGCATGAAGATGAAGATCGGGGAAATCGGTTTTCAAAACAACGGGATCGAGTAGTTTGGGGCTCATGACGAAATTTTACAGGCAAGAGGCGAGGCGTATTTTAGCCCCTTAGAAAATTTTGTCAACGGTTGAGATCACAGCCTACGGTGAGGTCCTTATCCTATTGATGGTGAATAGAGTTGCGCGGAAGGCAAACGACAATTGTGAGGCCGCAGCATGTGGAAAAGCTGAGGATGGGAGTGGATAAAAAGGTTCAGTCGTCCCTAACTCTTATCAAACAATGCGTTTGCCTGAGAAGGCCGCAAGTGTCAGCCCCCGACGCCTCATGAATGGATTCTACGCCGCTCCAAACTTCACCGATACCAGCTTCGACACTCCCGGCTCCTGCATAGTCACGCCATAGAGTACCGGTGCGATGCTCATCGTTTTCTTGCTGTGCGTGATGAGGACGAACTGAGTTTTGATGCTCATCTCCCTGACCAGCTCGGTGAAGCGGCCAATATTCGCCTCATCGAGCGGCGCGTCGACTTCATCCAAAATGCAGAACGGGCTGGGCGTGTACTGAAAAATCCCGACCAGCAGCGCCAGCGCAGTCAGTGCCTTCTCGCCGCCAGAGAGCAACAGCACATTCTGTAGCCGCTTTCCGGGAGGCGAGGCCACTACGTCAATGCCGCTCTCGGCGCTGTTTTCTTCGTCGGTCAGCTTCATCAACGCATGACCGCCTCCAAAGAGCTTCTTGAATGTAGTCTGGAAGTTTTCGTTGATCTTTGTGAACGCCTCTTGAAATTTCTCGCGTGAGACTTCGTCGATCTCACGAATCGTCGCCGTCGTGTTCTCGATGGATGCAATCAGATCGTTGCGCTGCCCATCGAGGAAGTCATGCCGCTCGGCGCTCTCACGATATTCCTCCAGTGCCAACATGTTCACCGGACCCATGGCATCAAGCTTGCTTCGCATTTCACGATAAGACTGGTCACAGGCCGCCAGTTCATCGCCAGTAACCGGAGTCAAAGACGTATCGGCTAGCAACGCCTCTCGCTCAATTCCCAGTTCGTTCAAGCACGTATTCGCCATGTACATGCCGTCTGCTTCTAGCTTTGCAGCGGCAGCTTGCAGCTCCCCTCGTCGATCGCGAGCTTGATCGAGAAGCTGACGCGCGTTGCGCAACATCTCGTCGATTTCAGCGAGCCGCGCCCGCACTTGATCTTTTTCCGATTGCAGCAGGCTCTCGCGCGCCTGTCCCGCATTTCGCTCGGCTTCGAAATCGGCAGCTTGTTGCTCAAGCTGAAGGTTCTCAGCTTCCCGCTGCACCTTTTCAGCGGCTGACGCTTCGATCTGGGACGTAAGCGCGTGCACGCGCTCGTTCATCTCCGCAAACATCGAATCGATTCTCGCCAGCACCGCCGCTGCTGACCGATGCCGCTCTTCCAGCGCCGCCACTCTGGCGGCGCGCTGGGAACTGTTTTGTGCCGCTTCCTCGCGCCGCTGCCGGAGCGCCGCCAGCGATTCTTGCGCCGCCGCCATTTTCGTTTCTAGCGACGCGCGGACTTCATCCAATTGAGCCGCTTCAGTCTGCCGCGCCGCGATGATCGACTCCTGCTCCGCGCGTTCTGCCGCCAGGCGTTGCAATTCAGACTGCAAAATATCCACCCGCTCCGATACCCGTGCCATCTCCGAATCAAGCTGCTGCAACAGGTGCCGCGAAGTCATCGACTGGTGCTCGGCTTCGCGCTTCTCTGCTTCGAGCCGCTCCAGCAGGGAAGTGAGGTCCTTCAGTTCGCGGCCGAGCGTGAGTACCTTCATTTCCTGCTCTCGCAATGCGCGCTCCAGTTCCTCGAGCTGCCGCAAAACCTCACGCAGTTCTCGCTTCATCGAGAGCGGACCTTCAGCGCGCTGCTTACCTCCGGTCACAGTCACGTTATGGAAGCATTCTCCGGAGTGCGCAAGGAAAAACGCATTCGGATTTTCCAGCGCCAGACTGCGCGCAACATCCGAGCTCGGCACGATGTAGCCGTCGCGCAGCTTGGGCAAAATCACTTCCAAAGACTTACCGAAGCCATCGAGAACCCGAATCGTGTGTTTCAAGGGCACAACCGAAGCAGCCGGCGCGGAATGCGCCGCCTCGTTGAGAATGAAAGAAAACTTGGCCTGCGCATCCTCGGGATGGACCAGAAACGTGGCCCGGCCATCCACATCGCTGCGCAGCAGCCGCAAACCTTCATCGGCCGCATCCCACGACTTCACTACAACGTAATTCAATTCATCGCGCAGAAAATCTTCCACCACATGCTCGAATTGCGGCTCAACTTCGAGAAAATCCGCGAGCACGCCCACGGGCGCGCGGCCGCTCTGCATCACTCCCGACTGAAACAGCCGCCGGACCGATTCATTGGAGTAGCCATGTTCCGCAATCACCGCTTCCAAGGAACCTTTTCTTCCCAGAGCCGTGGCGAACTCCGCCCGCAACAAATCCAGGCGGTTCTTGCCCTCTGCTTCCTCGCGGCGCTTGGCCTCAATCAACCGCCGAAGCTGAGCGATCTCTTCTGTGATTCCTGCGGCACGCTGCGTAACCGTTTCAAATTCCAACGCAAGCTGCCCGCGCTGACCGCCAAATGCCTCCACTTGCGCCTGCGTGCTCGCGATTTCTGTTTGCAAGCGGCGGCCTTCGCGGTCCGCTCCGGCGAGACGTTCCTCTGCCTGAGCCAATTGATTCCGCAAACGCGCCGCTGCCCCAACGTTGTCGAAAATGGCGATCCGAAACTCCTCCTGTTGCCGCTCAACTTCGGCCAGTGCGGCCGCCGCACCGGTACCTTCCTTTTGCGCCAGCTCCAGCTCCTGTTGTGCCGACGCCAAATCGGCCGCCGCTGATTCCAACACTTGCCGGTTGGAATCGCGCTCTGCCTCAAGTGAGCCTAGCCTTTGTTGCGCCTGTGCAAGCTCGGCTTCAGCCACCGCAGCCCGTGCAACAAGCTCGGCGCAGCGTTCTTCGTTGTGTCGGCGGCGCGCCCGCGCGCGGTCGATTTCGATTTCGATCTGACTCAAGCATTCGCGATTTTCCCGCAGCTCGCTTTCAATCGCGTAACCACGCTCCGTGCTCTCGCCATGCTCACTCTCGAGCTGCTGGACAGCCTCGGTTCGCTGCTGCATTTCCGCGGCTAAGGAGTTTAGCTGCGCGTCCAGTTCTTGGCGCTCTTTTTCGTTCGCGGCAAACTTGCTGGCCAACACAATTCGCAGTTGCGCCTGCATTTCGTCGCGCAGTTTGGCGTAACGCTCGGCCTTCGAAGCCTGCCGCTTCAGTGAATTCATCTGCCGCGTGACTTCGTCGAAGATGTCGTTAACGCGCGAGAGATTCAACTTGGCATCTTCCAGGCGCGCCTCGGCCAGCCGTTTTTTCGTTTTAAATTTCGTAATTCCAGCCGCTTCTTCGAGGATCGCCCGCCGGTCCGTCGGACGACTACTCAGAATTTGCCCAATCCGGCCTTGCTCGATCAGCGCATACGTCTCGGGACCAAGCCCCGTGCCCATGAAGAGTTCCTGAATATCGCGCAAGCGGCAGAGCTTGCCGTTTAGCAGATATTCACTATCCCCTGACCGGAACAACCGCCGCGTCACCACAATCTCGCCCGCATGAAACTGCTGCTGATTGAATTTCCGCCTCCGAATCTTCAACACGACCTGCTGCGGTGCTGCCACCGATGCCGAGTCGATCGGAGTTACGCTGGCGAGCGCGCCATTCGAAAAAGCAAACACCGGCTCATCGTCCGGAAACGCCACCGAAATCATCGTGATCTTCGATCGCGGCACTTCCACCTCTTCTGTTTTTCCCGGCTGCGCTTCGTCGATGGCGCGTTCGGTTTCTTCCGCGGCCCACGCTCTAACTTCTGCCTCATCCCAATCGTCTGTAACTCTTGCCGACTCTTCGGGCAATTCGTCCTGAATATCGATCTCGGTCGGCGCCTGCGCGTCCGCGCCCGAATACTCTTCGGGATCGATGAGCGTCAGCGACACTTCGGCCATGCCCGTGGGCTTGCGGTCGCGCGTGCCGGCAAAGATCACGTCTTCCATGCGCGACCCGCGTAGTGTCTTGGCCGACTGTTCGCCCAGTACCCACGAAATGGCGTCGGCAATATTCGATTTGCCGCACCCATTGGGCCCGATGATGGCCGCCACGCCCTCTCCGTGGAACTTGAGGTCGGTGCGGTCGCAGAACGATTTGAAGCCGAGAATCTGAAGCCGCTTCAGTTTGAGCAACGTGAACTCCTTAGAGGCAATGGCCGGTGGTCAGTGGCCAGTTGCCAGTTCGTGATGCAAAATGCGCTGTTTACCAGACGGATACCTCCGTCAGCGACAAGCCGCATGTTCAGATTCGTTCCGTCCCAGGCTGGTGAGGGCGGGCACAGATTTAACCAACTGTAATGGCGAAATAGGGCCGGGGTCAAGCAATATAACACTATATGTTGTATGGCCTTACGCGCTAGCGCGTTGTATTGCACAGACATTGCAGCACCCTGTCAGGATACGCCGGAGAGGAAAAGAGGTGGGGAGAAATCGCGGGAGCAAAATCAGGCTACCGCGCAATGCGCGGCGGGTGCAAGCTTAAAACCCATAACTATCCTATAGGATGTGATATGCTATAGGATATCTAAATGCTCCGGGTCGTGCTTGACACGTCCGTAATGGTTGCAGCGCTTCGCACACGGTTGGGCGCTGGGAACGCGGTCTTGAGGCTGGTTGCCGAAGGGCGCGTAAAAGCGC
>JASHOH010000092.1 GCA_030041215.1 Candidatus Sulfotelmatobacter sp.
TGCCTCCATGGCTGCCGGAACGCCCGGACTGGACACGGATAACTACTTCTATTACCAGAACACGCGCAGCACGCGGGCGAGCGACAACTATGCTTCCGGCAATGCGCGTTTGTCCTTCAGTCTGCCGCATTCGGTTGAACTGTTTGCTGGAGGAGGCACTACCGGACGGGTCCCGGACGCGCAAGAGCGCTACCTCAACTACACGATGATGTCGGGCGGAATGATGATGCTCGATGTCGGCGATCCCAATCTGCCGATTGTGCGCAACACGGAATCCACAGCAGGCGCGGTATTCCGCCATGGGTCCTCTTATATCAAGCCGACGCTGTTCTACTCAGATATCAAGAACTACATTCTGGTAAACAGCCAGCCCCTGCTGAACATGAACGGAATGATGCCGTCGAGCACCCGCTCCTATACGAATGTGGACGCCCACATTTATGGTGGCGAGATCAGCTACGGGTTTGGCCTGCCCTCAGATTTTTCGTTTGTCGGGGGCGCATCGTACGCTAAGGGTACAAATGTCCTTAAACCGCAAGCTGGTGTACTCAGCAGCAATCTGCCCGAGATGCCTCCAATGCGCACCTGGGCTGCTCTTCGCTACACGCACAAGTTCGCCTTCGCGGAAATCGGTGGTATCGGCGTGGCACGGCAAAATCTTGTGGACGCGGACCTGAACGAATCGCCAACGGCAGGGTATGGATTGATGGACGTGAAACTCGGCCTGAGATACTGGAAGCTTTCGGCTGCTTTTGCAGCGGACAACCTCATCAATCATTACTACACAGAGCACTTGTCTTATTTCCGTGATCCGTTCGCTTCCGGAGTTCACGTCCCTGAACCAGGACGCAACTACTTCGGACAACTGAGGGTGAACTTCTAGCGCAAAGGCAATCTTCTCGGCGCGGATGGCTCACGTGTAGCCCTGTAATGGCGCAATAAAAGAAGAGAATGTAGTCGTGGTCTCGACCGCGAAGAGTCCCAACAAAGAAGCAGGGCGATAGAATCGTCAACATCTGAATCTTTCCTGCCAGGTTGGCAGAAAATGACCTATCTTTGTCATTGCTGCCATCTCTGGCGGGCGCTACGATTTGGGCATGCGGAGATCGCAAAAGCCGAATCGCCCGAGCCCAGATGTAAGAACGATCGTTTTCATCGCTGCTCCTCGCTCGCAGATCTTGGATGTCGCCGGCCCTTTTCAAGTATTCGTCCGGGCGGCGGAGATTTTTGTTCGCGAACATCCCACAAGAAAGTTGCCCTACCGGGTTCTGCTTGCAAGTACAACTCATGGCAAGTCGGTTTCGACAAACTGTGGCCTGATATTGACCGGAACTGAAACCGTCCGTACTTTACGAGGGCCGATTGACACTTTGCTGGTGGCAGGCGGCTCAGGTGTCGAACAGGCAAGCCACGACAAAGAACTACTTCTCTGGTTGCGCCGGACCGCACCGCGAGCGAGGAGGATTGGCTCCATTTGCACGGGTACATTCGTTTTGGCCTCGGCCGGACTATTGGAAGGCAAGCGGGTAACAACGCATTGGAAATTCGCAGCGGAGCTCGCCGACAAGTTCAAGACCACAATCGTCGATCCGGACCCAATCTACATTCGCGACGGAAACACGTATACGACCGCGGGCGTCACGGCTGGCATGGACCTGGCGTTAGCGCTGGTCGAGGAGGATCTGGGTTCGCCGGTGGCGTTGGAGGTCGCTCGGGAATTGGTTCTCTACTTCCGCCGCGCCGGAGGGCAATCGCAGTTCAGCACCGCGATGGCGCTCCAGTCGTCCGACCGAAAACAAATCGAAGACCTGCGATCTTGGGCCGTCGACAATTTGACGTTGGATCTGAGGGTAGCCAAGCTCGCTGCGCAGGCCGGAATGAGTCCGCGCAACTTTGCGCGCGTTTTCCAAAAGGATACGGGCACGACTCCGGCGCGCTTTGTGGAGCGCTTGCGCGTCGAGGCGGCCCGACGGCGATTGGAGGAATCTCACGACAAGCTGGAGAAGGTTGCGAGTGATTGTGGGTTGGTCTCGCTTCAGGCGTTGCGCCGGTCGTTCATGCGTGTTCTTCACGTGCCACCCCACGAGTATCGACAACGATTTGCAGATTCTTTATCGAATTAACGAGGAGCAGGACTTATGAATCGACGGGATTTGTTGAAACAATCGGCAATTGTGACTCTGGCTGCAGGTCTTCCAGCAATCTCATCGCTGGCTGGCGCTGATAGCTCGCAGCAGCCGCAACCTGCGACTGGATCGAACAAGCCCGACGATCGTCCTTCGCCACTTTCACCTGGGTCGGGCTGGCTTCCTGCGGCCTTCGTGCTTGGCCCCGACGCGGTGGTGTTGGACTTTTGTGGGCCGCTCGAAGTCTTTTCTGATACTTCAACCAAGGATGGCAAGCCGCTCTTTTCTCCATACATGGTAGGCGCCACGAAGGATCCGGTTACGGTTGGGGGAGGCATGAAAGTCGTCCCCGACTATACATTCAAGACCGCGCCGCAACCAAAGGTCATCGTGATTCCGGCTATGGATCGAGCGACCGCTTCGCTGGACATGTACGAGTGGATTCGAACCGCGTCCAAGGCCACTGACGTGACAATGTCAGTCTGCAACGGCGTTTTTGTGCTCGCCAAGACCGGATTGTTGTCCGGCAAGTCCGCAACGTCACATCACGGCGGGTATTTCAGTTTCGCAGCCGAGTTTCCCGATGTTCACCTCAGGCGTGGCGCACGGTTTGTCGAAGAAGGCAATCTGGCTTCAGCGGGCGGCGTCTCGTCCGGCATTGACCTTGCGCTGCGCGTAGTCGAACGCTACCTCGGTAGAGAGGCAGCCGTTGGAGTGGCCGATGTAATGGAGTACCAGGGGAAGGGCTGGCTGAATCCTGATTCGAACGAAGCTTATGCCAAACTGCCAGTCTCAACCGAGGAGCATCCCATGTGTCCGGTGTGCGTGATGGACGCAGACAAGTCAATCCGATCGAGCCATAACGGCAAGAATTATTACTTCTGCTCCGCGTCGGACAAAGCCCTCTTCGACCGGCATCCCGAGATCATTGATCGGTTCCTTGCCGAGGACGCAGCTGTCACAACCAAAACGAATAACTGACCCCAGAAGAATAAGTACAGTAGCGCGGACCAGGCGGACGCGGCTGCGTTGTCGTCAGGCCGGCCCCTCGTTTGTAACACCGGCCCGCGGTGTGCTAGGTTTTCAGGATTGCATATGCGGCGGGCTGTCGCGAGTTTCGTCGTTGGGGTGCTTCTGTGGACTTTCTTCGCTCCGCTTGCATCGCGCTGACAACGGACACGACTCCGGCATGTTGCCGCCGAAACGGGAAGCACCATTGCCTCAGAAGCATGAGCACAAACGGAGCGTCCAATGACGGCTCCCTTGGTTTCCGCGCCGACGCTCCGAAATGCCCGTATCGCGCTCAGCTTCTAGCACGTTCCATCACAGCTCACCCGCATCTTACGGCAACGTTGGTATCAGCGTTGCCGTCCGGCGGCTTCCTCTTTATTCGTGACCTTTCTTCCCGGAAGACGTTGTGCGTCTCATCGATACGTCAGCGCGGACCACCCCTGTCCTCTCTCCTCTAGTCAAGCCAAAGCAGAAAGAATCGAGTTCGTCCGCCGTCCGGAACATGAGGAGGGATCATGTTGCGTCGTCGTGGTGTAAGGTTGATCGCCGCTATTTTTCTGTTCTCTTTGGTCTTCCCCGTTGACCTCTTCTCTCAGACCGAAGTTGCTTCGCTGGTCGGAACCGTTCGCGATCCTCAAGGGGCAGCGGTCCCGGGCGCGCAAGTCCAGATCACACGGCTGGAAACTGGTGTGGTCATGACTTCCGTCACTAATGGAGTGGGGCTCTACGCCTTCCCAGGCTTGCAGCCGGGACACTACCGCATCGCGGTGACCAAGCCAGGTTTCAAGGAGGATGTTGTTGCAGGTCTCCTGCTTTCCGTTCAGGAGAAGAGGGAACTGAACTTCTCGCTCGCCGTCGGTTCAGTATCGGAAACCGTCAACGTAGAAGCCAGTGCGGAGATGATCAACACGCAGGACGCCAGCGTCAGTACGCTTGTGGACCGGCAATTTGCCGAAAACCTGCCTTTGAATGGAAGAAGCTTCCAGACCCTCATCGAGTTGACGCCTGGTGTGGTGGCAGCAGCGGCTAACGGGTCCGATAGCGGTCAATTTAACGTCAACGGGCAGCGCGCGGCCTCCAACTACTGGATGGTAGACGGAGTCAGCGCCAACGTCGGGAGCAGCGCATATTACGGAGGAAACCAGGCTGCCGGCGCTGTCGGAACCACGAATGTCATGGGAGGTACAAACGGCTTGGTTTCAGTTGACGCAATGCAGGAGTTCCGCATTCAAACCTCCACGTTCCTACGGCATCCCCGGTGTCGGATTCATACTGGTCATCGTCTGCGTAATCGTCCCCATAGTCGGCCACTTGGCGCTGCCAAGTTGCTACTGCTTTCTGTCTGCCAAGAGAGGCGACGTGTTTTCCCAAAGTGATCTCAAAGGCTGCCGGCGAGGAGAACAGGCGTTTCTTGAGCAGCTTCAGAACGAATTCACTGGCAAACCTCTCCTCCGTGGTAGTGGCGTTCTTGGCGCGCAACGCGGCGTATTCCTGAAGGGCTCGGTGGCCTTTCCTTTCCTCCTCTGTGTACGGAACCTCCAGGTGTTTGACCCGGCGCTCGGCAAACCGGCGACTGCCATCCCATCGTAACTTGAGTTCATTCTTCATGCGCCTGACCATTACAGCGTCTAGCTCCGCACGATCTGGACTCACCGCTCGGGCAAAGCGCTGGTTGTCGAGCAATTCAAGCAACGCGGCGAAGCTCTCGCTATAGCCATTGTGGGGCGTCGCCGAAAGAAACAGCTTGTGTTCGAAATGCAGTGTTACAGAGCGCATCGCCAGAGTTCGCATCGATTCGGTGGCATACTGGCCGCGGCCAGAGGGAGCCACGTTGTGAGCTTCGTCAACAATCAGAAGATCGTAAGGACGGGGATAAACTTCTTCTCCGGAAGGAAGCGTCTCCCTGAAAGAACGGAGTGGCCGCTCACGCTTAAGGAAATCAATTGATGTGATGAGCCGCGGGAAGTGACTCCAGGGATTGACATGAATTCCGCGCTTGCGACGCAACTGGCTGATGCCTTCGCTATCGACAATTCGGAACTCAAGTCCGAACTTGTCCCGCATTTCGTCTCGCCATTGCAGTTGCAGCGATGACATCTCGGAGAGTTTACGCTGACACGGGTCGGTCGGGTTCTGGAGATGCTCGGTTCGAGAGGAGTATCAGTCAATGAGATCGGCCCCGTGTGCTTGGGCACCGAGTCACCCATTACACGTTATGCCCTCTCGGAGAACCAGAAATAGCCATAGGCCACGAGCCTCGGATAGGACCATGGTTGCCTCGGAAGCAACCG
>JASHOH010000093.1 GCA_030041215.1 Candidatus Sulfotelmatobacter sp.
GGTCCAGAACGTTTTACGTATCAACCGGAAAGTAACAGCTATCGCTGTCCTGCGGGGCAGCAACTGAACTATGGTGGTCGTAACCTGCGGAACCGCACCTATGCCTACATCGGAACCCGCAAACGTTGCGGTGCCTGTGCGCTCAAAGCGCAATGTACCAGCGGAGCCTTCCGCTTTCTTGCCATTCACATGGATGAACCTGCTCGGCAGCGCGCCCGCGAGTTGGCCAACACGCCAGAGTTCGGCAACGCACAGCGGCAACGAAAGAAGGTAGAAGCCCTCTTCGCGGAACTCAAGAATCAGATCGGGCTGCGTCGCTTGCGCCTGCGGAGATTGAAGTTCGTGCGGGAGCAGTTCTTCCTGGCAGCGGCAGCGCAGAATATCAAACGGTTAGTCCGCTTCCTCAGCCAAGGCTCACCCTCCGTCTTGCCCGCGACCACTTAGTGGATCTTCTGGCAAACCAAAATCACCCGACGGCACCGCTCAGAGCGCAGCAGAGAACATCTTCGCGACTGACTTTTTCAACAGACACGCCTGATTTCGTCAATTCGAGTGACCACGTCGGCGTTTGCTTCATTCCTGCTGTTTCTCAAGCTTCATCTCTATAGTTTTGTGATCGTTTTCAGAAAGCGTGATGGACTGCGTTTCTGATTTGTACCCCGAACTTGATACCACCGGCCTGGCTCTTATTGCGTACTCTCCTGGAGCTATGCCGATCATTGAGAAATGGCCGAGCTGATCAGTCTTAGTGCGGTGGATGCGAAGATGGTTATAAGGCGTCAATGGATCAGGGACAAGTCGAACCCGAGCGCCGGCCACCGGACCATCATCATCAGCGACCGAGCCTTCCAACTTTGCGCTATCGGAAGCAATGGTTACCTCAATTTTTCCGGCGGAGTTTCCCTCCACTTGCAGTCCTTTTTCCAGAACATCATCGGGCCCACTCCGTGCCGATTTGATATATGTCTCTTGCTCGAGTCCCGCGACGTGAACCGCATAATTGCCGTCATGAATCGCCTTGCATTCAAAGCTTCCGTCCTTCTTCACTTCGCAACGCCCGCCGGGTAATTCGTCTTCGTCAACAGACGTAAGGAACACTGTAGCGCTGTCTGGCAGTGGTGAGGCTGACCCATCCATCTTGAGCTTGCCTTGAACAGTAACGCCAGGCGTGAGGGTGACCGTGACGGCGTCGATATTGTCACCGGTGACTTCAACCTTTTGCCGCGCCCGCGTTTCGTAAACCACGGTTCCTTGTTCCCTTAGATAAGCGAGGATGTAATAGGTGCCCTCCGGAATATTTCGAAGACGGAAACCCCCTTTTTCGTCGGTAGTGTCTTGGCGGTCAAAATCGGATTCCGTGCTCTCGGCTGGCTCTAGCCGTATGAGGGCATGGGCGGCTGGGCCGGCTGCGCCGATGACTCGCCCCGCAATTTCGACCGTCTTAACGCGGCGCATTGTAATGTCAGCCTGGAACTCTTCTCCAGCCTTCACAGAGATGGCCTGCGCCTGCGAAGCCTGACTGACACCTGGGAAGTACACGGAGCCGTACTCGCTGCCAAGTGCCTGTTTCACCCAGAAATCGTCGCCCATCGCGATGCGCCCACCGTGCGGAAACGAGGAGTCTGCGGTCCGGATAAAGTATTCTCCCGGCTTGAGGCTGAAGATACGATATTGGCCTCGGTCGTCAGATTCTGCGGATGCCACAGCCTCCATTTGCATTTTGTGCCGGTGAGACTCCTCCATATCTTCCATCTCTTCTTCACTGGGGCGACGCAGGGCAACGACTTCAACGCGCTGCATTGGATCGCCCTCTTCATTGCTTACACGACCGGTGATTACGGCGGCTGCGACTAAGCGAAATAGGACGTCGCTAACGTTCTCACCGGATCTAAGAGCGAAGAGGGGGCCACTATCGTTCGCATCTGCCTTGTAGTCCTGCTCCACGAATCCCGTACGGGAAGCAGAAAATTCGTACTGGCCGGCAGGAATGCCTTTGAGGATGAAATGGCCTTCGCTGTCGGATGAAGTGGCATACATCTGATTATGCGAGCGGGCGTGCTCGGGAATCAGTAAAACGCGAGCGGATTTCAATGGAAAGCCCTCAGCTGCCGTCACAACTCGACCGGACACCGTGCACGGGGCATCGTCTGGCCGTTTGCTCCCCGGAGGAGCAGAACTTTGTGCGAGCAAATTTGCGGTGGTTGCGAGGACAGCCGGGATGAAGAAAAAGCAGCAGCGCATCCGGAACCTCATGATGCTGGAAACGCGTGGCGATACTCAGGCAAAAATTATAACTCGGCTGAAGCGCTTATAGGATGTTGCGCCACTGCGGTTAGTGGATTGTTGTAACATCCCCATTACACTCGTTGACCGGCACGATGGGTGTAATCGGTATGTTTCCAGACTTCCTGTTCGGTAAACCCAATCCAAGCAGACGTGATGCTTGGCGACCTTTGTGGCGCTGGCTGCCGGTGCCACATTTGCGGTTAGGCGTTTGAGGTGTTCGGCGGGAAGATAGTTCCCCAAAAGGTTTCCGCCCGTTCGTCGGGTGGATCGAATGCAACGCAACTTCGAGCCAATGCGAAAGCAGGTGGAGGCTTGGCAGGGGAGCGAACTCCACCGACGTCACCAAGGTGGTCATCTACGAGGCCTTCGTGGAAGGCAAACTCGATGCTCCGAAACATCTTGCGCAGGGGGCCTCCGGCCGAGACTCCAAACGTGTTGCGGGAGTACGAATCTTTGGGTGCGACTTGCCCTGCCGCATTGGTGATTCATCGGTCGCACTGCTGCGTGCGAGGTTAGTCGCCACGTTGCGGGCGGTGACTTTCACGTCAGGCACAACCGCCGCAGTGGTGTCTGTCACGGTGCCGGTGATGGCCGCGCTTTGGGCCGCCGTAAGCCGGGACAGGCAGAAAAGCGGGAGAAGAAGAGCCAAAGCAGAAAAACGTCGCATCGTGAGACCTCCCTCTGGCACGAGCGTCGTGGCCATAAGAGTCGGCAGCGCAAGAAAGCCGACCCCACGGGATATCGGTAAGAAGAAATGACGCTACCATCGCGCACCAAACTTGGCCCCTATGAAATCCAATCCCCACCTGTCACATACGCTGTGGCATCCGGCGTTTTTCTGGTCATTTTGAACCAGGAACGTGCTTTGTCAGTCGCTTCGCGATAAATTCCTGGAACAGCCCCTGTGCCGCGCGACCCGCGATGCCAAGCGCGGCGTTGGTGAAGACCAGACTCGCTCCTCGATCCGCAGGAGGATAATATGCGTTGGAAAGAGCCGCCGAGCATAGATCGCCGAGGAGATACGAATAGTTAGGCATTGTCTTGCCGCTATCGCTGCGAGCGACAAAGGCATTGCTCAGAGCATGATAGAAACGCGATTTCGTCGTCCCGGTTCCCTGGTAGAAGTAACGCGGGTCCTGGTGAAGGAGAGAGGCGAAAACATAATGACTCAGTAAATCACTGGAGCGCCCGTTGGCGAACAATGCTCCCCAGCGTTTGCCGTAACCCGCAACTCCTTGTCTGTAGCCGGGATGTGCGTTGGTGGCTTGCTGAATGCCGGCGCCTAAGCTGACGCCTAAGAAGGACGTCCAGTCAAACGTGTCGTGGGCAGCCATTGAAAACTTCTGCTTGGAAGTGAGAGGCGCTGCATCAGGAACATAGCTGACGTAAAAGTTGGGGAAAACGCCGAAGACCCGCTGCTTCTCTTCCGCCTTGATTTGCTCAGCTGCAATCACTTCGGGGGGACGGACCACAATCGATGTAGTCGAACTTTCAACCGAGAGTAGGATCTCAGGAACTAAGTAGACCTGTTGTGAGGCCAGGGCGAACTCCTTCGTCGTGAATGGAGCAAATCCAACGGCCTCCACTGTCACCAAATAGGAGCCAGCGGGAACCCTGCTGAAGGTAAACTCACCATTCGCGTCCGATCTGATTGTCTGCAATCGGCGTCCATCCCTCAGCGTAAGCTCGACCTGCGCGTTCGGGATCACCGCTCCCGTTGCATCTCGTACCATGCCAGAGACGCTCGCTGTTCCTTCCCCATTACCAGTGCTCTCGCTATTCTGCATTGGGTCTTCATGCTGAGGCAGCGGGGTATCCGGAAGAGAATTGTCAGGCGTTGAAGGGCGCGCCATCTGTTCTTGCGCAACTCCGGCACCGGGAAGCAACAAGAGAAAGACCAAAGTGCAGACGCAAACGGCGCGCATTCTTTTAGGGTTGGCTACGCCCAATAGAGTCAGTTTGTGTTGAGCTGCCTGGGCATCTACTTTGTCTCCTGGAGAACGTTGATGATTTCGCGAGCAGCGGAACTTTGGCGTGAGCCCACAATCTGCTGAAAGGCCGTTCGCCTTCACGCAGTCTTCAAGACCAGCAACGAAGCATTGCTCTGCCATCTCCTGATCACGTGTGAGCAGGAAGGCAAGCTGGTGGAGGCCGTCCAGATTCTCGTCAAGAAAACAGCAAAAGTCCTCAGTAGTCGCGAATTGATTTATTTCCTGGAGGCGAACGAGATCTTCATTCAATCCCTGGGGCATAATCACGGTCTTCATTGCTTTGTTCGTTGGTTCGGCTCCGATATCGGAGGTTCGTTAGAAGGAAAGAGATTGCTACTCACTTTCCCTCTGATGCCGGCGCAACCGCCGTCGCGATGACGATGAACAAGTTGTCATCTTCCCGACAGGCACGGTTCATTTTTCAAGAGAGCGAGTCGTGCAGCATCAAGCCAGCTGCCTAAAGCGGAGCCGAACGGATGCGTTGGCGAGGAACGCCATGACGTTGGAATTAGAAGAGCACGTCAAAGTCAAGCACGAAGCGCCGATCATAGTTCCCAAAGAAGGCGCCATACTGTGGATCAGCGATGTTCGAGTGCACTTCGAGCGGGTTGAAATGGTTAGTTAGATTCGTGACCGTACCGGACAGCCGCACCGCGTGTTTTTTATCTACTTGGAAGTCCTTCGAAACTCGCAAACTCAGGGAGAAGTAATTTGGGAAACGATACTGTGGTCCACTGGTTGCGCCCACATACTGCTGGAACACGTCGATGGGCTGATAAGGGAAACCGCTGCGGAGTTCCACATGCGGAACAACTAGAATCTTGTGCGGAAGAGCGTAAGAACCCCACAACAAGAAGCGATTGGGTATTTCGCTGGGCAAACGTGCCGTCAAACTCCCGCGCACCACGGGAAATGGGGTGTTCCCGAGGTACGAACTGGCGGCGTTGATGTCCCCATACGCGTACTGCCGAACGTAGGAAAAGAAGAACTGGCGATTGGAAGCCGCGCCAATTCGCGCCGTGAATTCCGTCTGTCGCGTTTGTGCTGATCCCGACGCTCCGAGCACAAACGCATGCTGCTTCTGCATGACTTCCGGCTGTAACGTTAGCATGTCCTGTTCGTGGCTTTGAAGGTACTTCACACGAAGGAGCAGAAAACGGTTGACCGTGCGCTCCAACGCCACATTCCACGCAATGCTGTAAGGGGCGAAATTGCCGCTCTTCTGGGAACGCACTACAAAGGGAAAGGTCGATTTTGCTTGTTCTGCCGTGAGGTTCATATATTCAGCTGGTGGTCCCACCGGAACGCCAGATGAGTTATATGTTGTGATCGTCTGTTGTGGATAGGTGTTGAAGGCGTACGTATCGAGCGGGACGGCATCGTAAAAGACGCCAACGCCACCGCGGACCACTGTCCTGCCTTCATCAGGAGTCCACACGAAACCCGTGCGTGGAGCCGCTCTGGTGGTATAGGTGATCGTCTGCGATTCAACACGAAGGCCGAAATCGAACGCCAAGTGAGAATTCAGCGCCCAATGGTCCTCGATAAAAGCGGCCGGCTCTGTATCGGCAACGTCAAACGTTC
This sequence comes from Candidatus Sulfotelmatobacter sp., assembly GCA_030041215.1. Classification (GTDB taxonomy): domain Bacteria; phylum Acidobacteriota; class Terriglobia; order Terriglobales; family Acidobacteriaceae; genus Sulfotelmatobacter. The sequence continues at coordinate 5,862 of JASHOH010000093.1, forward strand.
CTGCTCCAGAGAAGTCGATACTTTGCAGGAGATGTCCATTAGCATCCTGAATAAGAACGGGATGGGCGTAGAACCTTCCCACGTTTTCGCTGTGTCCCAGCACGGAGCCGAACTGAAAAGTGTGATCACCAGCAAAATGGAACGTGCGCGTGGCCCATTGTTCAATCCACTCAAAACGATTCGCTCGGCGCGATTCCCGACCGAAGTAGTTGCCAACATTCCCGGTAGGTGTCAGCACCATGTCGGCTGTCCCCTGCGCCGTCGTGGCGCTGCTTACGATGCGGTTCGCGATCGTGCTTTGCAACATGCCGCCGGCAACCGCCAACCGATCCGTGAGGGCGCTCGTCGTTTCGTGGAAATCCAGGTTCGGCGTGACCGGCTGTGGGTTGAAAAAGTCCAGTCCGGCAAATTGCAGAGAATGCGGAGCGAAATGGAAGCTCCCGGTAAGCGTCTGGGTTGGAGAAAGGATCGCGTCGAATTGCGTGAAAGAGTTGATCGCTTTCGAAGTAGAAAGGCTCTGGGCAAAAGGCAGGGTAATAACTTCCTGCTTGTTCAGGAGGTACTCCAGACCCTCGAGAAAATACAAACGATTGGAGATAATGGGACCGCTCGCATTGAAGCGTGGCGAAGCGTCGCGCACTCCCATCAAGTGAGCGGTGCGAATAAAAAAGTCGGGGAATGGGTCGTTCAGGTTATAGGACCACTTGTCGCCGCCTCGACGTGTTTCGGCAGCAACCACACCTGCGGTGAACCGTCCGTATTCGGCTAGGTACGGCGTCTCGGAGACCTCGATGGCCCGCACGCTGTCGATTGGAACACTAAGCCCAAAATTGCCGGTCGCTGGGTCGCTCACATCCACAGAGTTGACCAGCAGCGCGCTATGGTCTTCGCCAAGTCCCGCGATGCGCACGCTGCCGTCCGGGGCACGGACAATTCCCGGTATCAGCGGCAGCGCATCCGCCAGAGTTGCCGGGCGTAATGGACTATCGTTGGCTTTTGCAGGGGCGAGGGTAGAGGGACCACTTGAGGTATCTGCGACCGGGTTCGTTACCTCCCCTTTAACCTCGATGTTCTGCTGGCTCAAGACCGCGCTCGTCAGCACGACATCGATTTCCGGAACAGCAGTGCCTTTGCTTATCTCCAAAGTGGTCTGGCCGGGCAGATAGCCTTTCTTGTGAATGTTTAGCGAATAGGCACCGGTATTGTTAACGGTGAAATTCGTTTTTCCAGACGCGTCCGTCGTGGCACTGGTTACCAGCACCTCGCCTAGCCGGATCTCGATGACGGTGCCAGGAACTGGTTGGTTCTTTTCGTCGACTACGGAGATGTTAACGATATAGGTCTGTGGCATGCCCTCGGCAAACGCATCCGGTATCGCAGCTGCAGCCAGAGCACCCAGGACCAGCAGAATAATTGATCCTCGGAGGAGGACTAGCAGTGTCGAATGTCTTGCACGCTCGACAATTGCCCTTTTTCTCACTCTTTTAAGATTCGACCTCATCTTACAGCTGAAACGGCTTTGAGCACCCTATAAGCAAGCCGATTCCGGAAGGAAAGACAGCATCAATAGTATGAGGGTGTCGATTCGGTTGATGCAGTTTGAAGCGTCGCGGTGAAAGATGAACAAATTGTCATCCGCTCGCCATGCCGAGCTCATTTTTGAACTGATAACCTTCGCCAATGCCTCTTGGCTGTTGCATCGACTTCTGGTCACACAAGAAGGAAGGACAAATGATAAAAGGCATCGCCATCGGTTTTGTCCTCGGCATAGCAGCGTTTGCCGGCAGCTTGTTCTGTTATTTTGCTGCCGGCATGGCACCAGTAACAACTGCTAATCCGCCGATACCGTTTGAGAAGAAGCTGGCAAATATGGCCTTGGACGCGCACATTGAGAAGCAACTCACAGTCCAATCTCCCGTGTCTCCCGATGAGGGTACTTTTCTTGCCGGCGTTAGCGTGTACAAACAGCACTGTGCCATTTGCCATGGGCTTCCAGGACGAATGCCCTCAGACTACGCAACAACCATGTATCCCAACGCCAACGGCATCCGCTTGTCCGGAATGCCCGCCTTCAGGACCCAGGCTGAACGACACGCAGTTTTGGCAGGTCAGTCAATTGGTTGCCCACGCGAATGAGATTTCTGAATCTGTGAAGAGCATCCTGGCGTCAGATACGCCCAGTGCATCTTTGGCACCTGCATCGACCTCGGCACCGACCACCAAGTCGGCTGCGAAATGACGCGGGGAATTTGGAAACGTTACTGCGGCTGATTGACATTTCGTCGCTACGAAGTCTGGAGAACGCTGACCGGCAGCGACACAGTTATCACAGCTCCGCCCTCAGGCCGTGCGCAAAGACTCACCGTGCCTCCATGGGTTTGAACGACCGCATTTACAAAAGCGAGGCCCATTCCGTGACCCGGCGAAAGTTTCCCCTTTACGAACCGCTCGAAGACGCGCGGAACAATCTCCGGCGGAAATCCAGGGCCATCGTCTTCAACGACCAATTCGGCAGATCCACTACGTGAGTGCAGCCGGATTGTAATGAGGTGACCAGTAGGCAAATGAGTCAGCTCGTTTTCCAGCAGATTGCTGATCACGCGGTTAAGCAGACCCGCGTCGGCCTCTACAAATACGTGTTCCTCAAGATCGAGTGTCACCTTGTGCTCACGATCAGACATAGCCGGTTGATAAAGATCGACTAATTGAGCTACGGCCACCGAGAGGTCTACAGGGGTGCGATCCAGCTCCAGGGCACCGGCTTCCGCTTCCGCCAGGTCCAACGTGGTATTCAGCTGTAACAGTAGGCGATCCAGGTTCTCGATCGCCTCTCCAACTGACTCGCGCCAATTCTCGTTTCCTGTTTCACAAAGTGCGGATTCGAGCGTTCCACGTATCGAGGTCACCGGACTTTTCAGATCGTGTGCGACTGAACCAGTGACCGTTCGCAACTGATTCACGGAAGATTGAATCCGATCGAGCATGCGATTGAAAGTGCTTGCCAGTCGCGAGATCTCATCCGAATTCGCCGGTTCAGGCAACCGCTCCTCCAAATCCTCAGCACCAATCCGCGCTACGGTTTCGGTGATCCTTTCAACCCGCCGTAAGTTGCTCCGGACGCTCCAGTAAGAGATCACGAAGCCGAGCAGGAACATGCCACACCAGACTGCGGCGAGGCGACTGGCGAATCTGTGCAGTAGACGGGAAGTTCCGCGGTCGGAAAGACCCAGATACACAGTCTTTCCGTTCTGTTCGTGCACCACAACCCGGAATGTCTGCCGCACTCCTTCAACTCTAACGGACTGTGGAGATCCAGATGTAACCTTCGCCGTCTGGATAGCTGAAATGAAGGCGTCTGCGGTGCCTGGGCCCACCCATAACGGAGGTTCATTGTTGGCAGAGTCTGTGGCGAGAAAAAAGACGGAATTCAGTCTCTCCCCGCGCGCATTGCGCTCGTCAGGTACTTCTTGAGTCGCGAGCTCAGCCACTTCGCGAACCATGCGCTGGTATAGATGATCTTTGGGAGTATCGGCCAACACTTGAGCCAGAACTTCCGTTTCGCCCGTAAGCCATGTGTCACTCCGTTCCCGTATGCCTTGAGCCACCAGGAAATAGACGATGAGGAAAGCGACGGCTGTTCCGAGCGCGAATGCGAGCGTAGTCCAAAGCGAAATCCGCCACGCGGCGGTGGTGGTTATTTTCCTAAGCATTCTTGAGAACATAACCGACACCACGAATTGTGTGAATCAAGGGATGCGACGTATCGTGGTCGACTTTACTCCGAAGCCGATAGATATGCACATCCACCACATTAGTTGCCGGATCGATACGCATCCGCCAAACGTGATCCAGAATCATGGTGCGCGTCACGACCCGACCTTCGTTGCGGCACAGGTATTCGAGAAGAGAAAACTCTTGTGGAGTCAATTGCAGAAGCTGATCGCCGCGGCGCGCCTCGCGGCGCACCAGGTCAAGCTGCAGGTCGGCGGCTTGCAGACGCACGGATTCGTGGTGTGCAGGCGCCGACCGGCGCAGAAGATTCCTCAGTCGAGCCAGGAGTTCGGCGAGCGCGAACGGTTTTGTGAGATAGTCGTCTCCGCCTTGCTCCAGTCCCTTGACACGCTCGTCGACGGAGCGCCGGGCGGACAAAATTAAGACTGGTGCCGAACTGCCATGGGCGCGGCAGCGGGCGATCAACTCCAACCCATCGACGTCCGGAAGACCAAGATCGACGATGAAGGCGTCGTGAATACCTTCCAATGCCAAGGCTTCTCCGGCGTTGGCGGTACTGGCCGTATCCACTTGATATCCGGTTTCAGACAGGGCACGTTTCAGAAACTGCTGAATAGACGCATCATCTTCTACCAGCAACAATCGCATAAGAGGAAGGTTCCCACTCGTCCACAACTTTACACCCCAACTAGGATGCAAAAAAACAGAATAGGGGCAGTCCCCACAGCCAGAAATTCGCCATCATTGTCGATGCCAGGTCATGTCCACGCGCACCGGAATCTCGTTCTTCACCGGCATCGTCAAGAGGGACGGCGGATCGATTTTGAAGTCCGACAACGTGGCAGGAATCGTTCCTGTAACGTGAATCTCGGCCTCTTGTTTTTCTAGTTTGAAGGGCACCTGCTTGTACTGGACTGTCTGGCCCGCAAATTGAATCTCCAGGTCAGCCTTAATGTCCTCCGCTGTAGGGTCTGATTCGGGTAAGCGAGTGCGAACCGTTACGATTGGGAATTCGGCGCCGCGCGTGACTTGCAGCATGTGAAGGTCGCGATTGCTGTCTCCGGAATCGAACGACTTCACGGGCACTGCGATTAGGAAATCGCACTGACCAGCGTGGCAAACTCCCTTACCCTTCGCCGCGTGACTAACCCCGTCAGTCTGATGTAGTGGATGCGACACGTGGTACATGAGAGTGCTTTGCTGAAGGACCCATTGCCTGTCGGCTTGAGCAAATGCCGACAGTACAAACAGAAAACCGATCAAAACTTTCTTTTCCATAAGATGATAGAGGTTAGAATTTGACCGATACCGACAAGAGGGCAGCTCCAAATGCCCCGGCAGTCACGATGGCTACCGGTCCGTGAGCCCGAGCGATGCCATGAACCTTCTCACCATTATTCTTTTGATCGAACGCCATGGCTCCGAGAATTGGAGTAAGAATCATTCCCGGGCCGTGAATCCAGGCCATGGCTTCGTGGAAACGGATCGGGCCGCGTTTTGGGGTACCCTTAATTCTGGGCGCACGAATGGCATACCAGGCGGTGATGCCGTAGAGATCTCCAGTGAGCGCTCCCAGCGCAACGTGCAGGTCCCGAGCAGCCGTGCCTTCACTTTTGCCCCCGGCGCCAGGACCGAGGATCACTGTCGCAACTAGCGGTATCGTCGTGATCAATCCCATATGTTGATGAATCTTGAGCATGTGGGAGCGCTTGTCCAGCAGCGCTTGTTCTTTGAGGTTGCCTTGGGTTTGTTCCGGAGTGAGTCCGAGATCCGATAGTGAAGGTGCTGTTGTGCTGGACGGCGCGTTTGGCAAGTTTTCCTGTGGCGTAGCCGTCGGTTCCCCACTGCCTTCCTTAGCCCCCAACGTTTCGTCTAGAACGGTCGTCTTGTTAATTTCAACTCTTGCCGGAAGGTTCTGCAATGTCTTGAAGCCAGCCGCTTCGACTTTCAGGAGGTAGCTCCCTGGCAGCAACTGATCAAACCGGTATGAACCGTCCGCCCCCGTTGTGGTGGTTCGCGTCTGCCCCGTCTCTGCGCTCGTTGTCGTTACTGTGGCATCTGCGATCTTGGCACCAGAAGAATCGGTGATCGTACCTGTCAGTACGCCGGTCTCGGCGACTTGGGCCATGAGAGAGGCAGTCAATGCAACAAACATTATGCTGACTGCGAGATTAGAGAGTCTGTCAATCCGGTAGCTCCAGATCGGCAGGCGCATCTTTGTCCCCAATCTTTCCGACCGCATTACTATCGCGAGAACGCTGCACACCAAGGGTATGTCACTAATATGAACGCCGGGTTTTCGGAGGATGACAATTCGTTCATCTTTACGATCGTGCTTTCACTTTTCGATATGATTCACTCGCACGCGGACAGTCATAGTGATCCCTTTTGCTGCTTTGATTTCTCGTCGAAGACGACCAAGCACCTAGTTACGGTGAGTATCAGTGGCCTCGAAGCAACATGCGTCGTTGGCACGCGATCTGGAGGGCTACAGGCCTATCGCGAGAAAGTTCTTTATCGACAGTATCGAGCGATGCTCCTTCATTCATCTCGGCTTTTTTTGTCTTGTGGTGTCCTGCACAAAATGTGCTGATTGGTGATCGAGCTACGATTCGTGAGCGCAAAAGCAAGACCTAGCATCGTCGCCGCTTGGGTCAGGTTCCCCGAGCTTACGGTTCAGCCACTATCCCAACGTTACACGCGGCTTACCAAAGACGCCTATCGGTACGAAAGCAACACGGGATTCTCGGCTGAGATCGTCGTAGATGATCTCGGTCTGGTGACGGCCTACCCTAATGGCTGGGAACGGATCGGTACGCTATAGAATCTGACGACCGTGAATTGGAATCGGTCACTGTGTATAAAAGAGCGAATGCGGCGACCAGCGGGTACAGGACAGGCATTGCGTCTCAGTCCACTGGTGCAGGCAGGCTGGGCAGACGCCTCCGGTGTCGAAAGTGTTCCACTCGTGCCCGCACGTGCAGAACCATTTGTCTTCTTTGCGGGGCGACCATCCGCACAGCGGGCACCGGATGCGCGGTGGTTCCGAAGCGCCGGGCTTCTTGTGTTCCTGAGGCTCACGGTTCGGAACGATGACCGGACTGTCAGCGACCGGAGTCATGCTCTTTGTTCACTGGATTCTGTGTTCTTCGCCAAGTGTGCTCCGATTCTTTCCGATCACGCGTACTTCCTTCCCACGGAGTCCGGCGTACTTGATCGCTATGCCTAGTAGCATGTACTCGTCTTCTTGGTAATCGGCAGCAAAGGCGTCTTCCCCCTTATTACATCATCTCCGCCAACAAAACTTGCAGCGCTGCGGTGGCAGGTGCGGCGACTGTCACATTCACGGTTGAATACGGCACACCGGTCTACACGGAGCAAACCAAGGCCTCAAAGTGTGATGGAGTGGGCCCCCCCTGCTACACCGTGAAATACACCAAGGTCTGGGAAGCAAGCGATAAGTTCACCATCGACCTGTATTAATGATTCGCGAAGCAAGAAGCCGCTGCCGAAGCGGCTTCTTCTTTCAACAATTTCCAGACTCAGGAGCGATCCTGAGTCTGGTTTTTTGTCGGATGGTTTAAGATTGAGTTCAATGTATTTCTCTTCGAATCACCTTTTCCTGTAGCCATGACCCCGGTTTCCACGGTTCGTTCAAAGAGTCGAATCCAGAAGATTAAGAAAGCGCCAACTCAACCCTCGGCTCTGAAATTAAAACCGTCTTTTGTGCGGGACCGCCAAAGGCTCGGGCTCTCTCTCCTGCTGTTCGCCGCTGTGCTTGGGTTCTACAGTTCGATCACCCCCAACGGCTTCATCGGCTACGACGACCCCGGTTACATTCTGAAAAATGCCCCGGTGAAAGATGGGCTCACCTGGGGCACAGTGAAGTGGGCTTTCACCAATCCCGATTACGCCTCCAACTATCATCCGCTGACTTGCCTGTCGCATGCCCTCGACAGCGATCTTTTCGGTTTGAACCCTGTCGGACCGCACTGGGAAAACGTGGTGCTGCACGGTTTGAGCGCGGTGCTTCTGTTCTGGATACTGCAAAGCGCTACAGGGTTCCGCTGGCGCAGTCTCATGGTGGCTGCGTTGTTCGCGCTTCATCCGATCAACGTCGAATCGGTGGCGTGGGCGGCAGAGCGCAAAAATGTGCTGAGCATGTTCCTGGTGTTGCTGGCTTTACTCGCCTATATCTGGTATGCCCGCAAGCCTGGCGTGGCCCGCTACGCAGCCGTGGCCGGTTTATTCGCGATGGGTTTGCTGGCCAAGCCACAGGTCATCACGTTTCCATTTCTCCTGATGCTGTTCGACTATTGGCCGCTTGCACGGATCAGGGGTAAGGATTTGCCAGCAGCCCAGGGCGGTGACTTTCCGCAATCGAATCTGAAGTCCCTCATCTGGGAGAAAGTTCCGCTTCTCGCTCTCTCTGCAGCCAGCGCCGTGGTGACCATGAACGCCCAAAGAGAAGCCATTAGGGACCTTGCCCACTACGGCTTGGCGCTGCGCATTGAGAACGCGATCATCGCTTATGCGCGCTACATCGGAAAGGCGTTCTGGCCCGCTCGCCTCGTCCAACTTTATCCGCATCCCACCGGCTGTTTCCCTTCTGGCAAATCGGCGGAGCAGTTTTGTTATCGCTGTTGATCACCGGAGCGGTTTGCGCACGGTGGCGAACTCAACGCTACCTCGCCATGGGATGGTTTTGGTTCCTGGGCAGCCTGGTGCCCATGATCGGGCTGGTGCAGGTGGGTGAACAGGCCATTGCCGATCGTTATGCCTACCTGCCATTCGTCGGCATTTTTGTGATGGTGATTTGGCTTGTCGCCGACCTGTGGCAGTCTGTGCGCATTTTGCCGTATTGGCTCACCCCTCCCGCGGTGGGCTGCCTACTGGTTCTCGGCATGCTGACCCATCGGCAAGTAACCTATTGGCACGACGACGAACGCTTCTGGCCGCGCGACATCGCCCTCACTACCGACAACTATGTCGGCGAATATAACTACGCTAACTATCTCCACGGCCAAGGCCGGGACGAAGAAGCGAGCCAGCACCTGCGCGCCGCGCTCGCCATCAATCGCAACGACCTGATGTGCAACTTTCTTATGGGAGCCGACGAAGGCCACCATGGCAATTTCGCTGCGGCCCTGCAGCGCTATCAATTCGTGGCTTCGCATGCGCTAAGCAGGAAGCTTGTGGCTCAGGCCAATGACGAAATCGCGGGGATCTATCGCGTGACCGGCGATAGCGCGAAGGCGAAGCAATATTACGAAGCTTCGCTTCGCGTTTATCCAGTTCAGCCAAGCATCATGGTTCGGCTGGGTGTAATAGATATGCAAAATGGTGACCCGCAAGGTGCTGCCCACCAGTTCCTGCATGCCGCTGCGCTGCAACCGTCCACTGTGGCAGAACTGCTGGCTGCCCAGGCTCTGAGACAAGAGGGACGCACGGAGGAAGCCAACAAGCTCTTTCAGCACGTGGCCGCCACTTCACGCAATCTGGCTCAAGACCGGAGAGATGTAGCAGCGCTTATGGCAGGGAGATAAATCGAGGCGAGGCGGCGGAATCGGCTTCAGTCCGAAAAGGCTGATCAATAACCTAGTCTATCCGATACGTGGATGAGAATGAGTTTTCTGTGTGGGACATTACAGTTCCCCCACGTTCTGACGATCGGCATGAACAGTAGGCATGGCAGGCCAAGCGTACGTGTCGTGCTTGGCAGCTGAGTAGTTCGCGTCGAGTACTGGCTGGAGCAGGCATAGCGTTGCAATTCGGCGCACCATCTCGCGAAAATAATCAGCCTCATCAGTCGTTATCATGCGGCCCAGCATCTTTTCCTCCCGATAACTCAACCACTTCTTCAAAACTTGATATCCGCCGATCGTGAAACCCCAAACGTTCGACAGTACATTTTTCCAATATGCATCGTCGTTGAGGTAAATATCTGTGGTGCGCTCGCCTAATTGGCCGAGAGCTTTTTCCAGCGAGAAACCAAACTCGGCCACACCGTCTGCAATCACCGTTTTTTCTTCGTCTTTACCGCGGTTGTCGTGGCCGATCGCGCCACCTTGGTCAGCGAACTGTACTTCCCTGCCTCACGTGATTTCGCCCCGCAGCGCTTATTTTGCAGTGAAGCCTAGGAAAACGTTCGCCCTAGAAGCGGTTACGCAGGGCAATCAATCCCCGTAAGATTATGCTTCTAACGCCACCTCCCCAACGATTCGCTCACGCGATTCACCCGCGCAATGGCTTGCATCACAAAGGATTACATTCGCAATGTGATGGTTGCCATTTTTAAGCACGCACAACGGTACGGCTTGTTGCCGAGAACGCAAGAAGCCAATCCTATGATTTTCGTGCGGCAATCATCGGTCACGAACTACGAGCCGGTTGTACTCACAGTCGCGCAGTGCGTTGACATTCTGGCGAATCTCGCGGGCTTGTATCGAGTGTTGGTACTGACGGATGCAGCAACCGGGCTTCGCATTAGCGAAATCCTGGCATTACATTGGTCGGATATTGACAGGGCGCATTCGTGCATTCGCGTGACCCGCGCGTATGTGTACGGCAAATTCGGGCCACCGAACGGGGAGCGGGTGTTTGCGCGCGGGGGCGCGGGGCGGGCGTGCGGCGGGGCGCTATGCGGAACTCGCGATTCGCGTCACCCACCATTCGAACCCCGCGAAGGGTGGGGCAGCCACAATTGGGATAGATCCAAAGAAATCCCAGGCAAGGTGGGCCAGCCCCCAACTCTCTTCGATCGTCTAATACACTTCCGTTATTTGACCGATCACCGCGAGTCAAACATTATGCAAATCTAAGAAAGGCCTTTGCGGGAGGCGCGTATGAGATTTGCTAGAAAGCTTGCCTTAACGGCAACGCTGTTTGGGTTTTTTGTGCCGACGGCCCTCCCAGCCTACGCCGAACAGGAAGTGGATAACACCTATTATCCCCCCGTCACCGAACCTGCAGCGCCTTCCCGGCAGCACCCTACAGTGGCTAAGAAGAGCAAGGCGAGTGCCAGCTCCGTGGCGCATCACAAACCCGAGCTAAAGCCAATTGCGAAAAAGCAAACGCCTGCCACTGTAAAGCCGGCAGTCGGTAACTAGTGCGGACGATCACACGGGCAGTCGCACATTGTAGGCTCGAAGATCGACCTCAAAGCTGAGCACATCCCCTGACAGCTTGCAGATTCTAGAACCGCTCAGGAGCAAATCGTTATGGCAAGCAATTCCCGTCTTTCTGCGATTCATCGCAACCTGTACGCAATCTTCTGCGGACTTATTGCCGCGGGAACGCTCATCGCGGTGGCGCGTGCCCAAGAAACACCCGGCGTCACCAGCGGCAGCATTCGCCTCGGTTCGTGCGCGGCGTTAGATGGCCCCGCCCGGCAACTCGGACTGGAGACTGTCCTCGGAGCCACCGCCTACCTTGACTACGTCAACGATCAAGGCGGCATCAATGGCCGCAAACTTCAGCTGCTTTCCCACAATGACGGCTATGATCCGGAGAAGACAACCGCCTGCTTCAATCGGCTCAAGGAAGACAACGTGTTCACAGCAGCGTTCTTCGTGGGTACTCCGACAGCCGTCAAGTACATGCCGATGGCGGAAGCGAACAAGATCCCCATTGTCGGCTTGTTTACCGGTGCGCCCGTCCTCGTCCAGCCTGCTAAGCACTTCATCATTAACGTGCGCGCCTCTTACGATGATGAAGCGCGCGAGCAGGTCGATAGCCTCTGGAAAGTAGGCGTGCGGAAGGTTGGTGTCCTCTATCAGGACGATGCCTTTGGAACCGTGGTGCTGGAAGGAGTGCGGTCTGCGCTGTCTAGGCACAATGCGTCACCGGTGGGACTGGGGAAGTTTGTGCGCAACACTCTCGATGTGGACAAGGGCATTCAGGAGGTGCGCGCCGCTGGACCTGAGGCTGTCGTAATCGTTGGTCCGTATGCTCCTGCAGCACAGATCGTGAAGCGCGCTCACGCTTTAGGATGGAAACCCGTTTTTCTGACCGTATCGTTCGTGGGCACCGAGGCCTTCATCAATGCAGCCGGCCCAGACGCAGAAGGTACCATCATCACGCAGGTGGTACCACCTTACCAGCGCACCGACTTGCCGACTGTGAGTCTCTATCGTCAAGTGCTCAGTAAGTACATGCCCAGCGCGCAGCCGAGCTTCGTCAGTCTGGAAGGATTCGTCGATGCCATGGTCGTGGTCGACGGAATCAAAAGAGCTGGCGCTAACCTGAACCGCGAGACCTTCATCAGAGCGATCGAATCGATGCACGACGCCGACATTGGTCTGGGATCAGCCGGGCACCTCATGTATAGCGCCCATCAACACAAGGGGCTCGATCACGTCTATCCAACCGTCATACGCGGCGGTAAGCCAGAGCTGATTACCGACTGGCAAACCGTTGTGCAATGATGTCCGCGCCTTACCACACTGCAAGAAGTCCCCACCGTTCCCAACGCGATCGTCTGATGCGTTGATGAACGAAAAAAGGCGAACCTTTCGGCTCGCCTCGTAATTTTTGGTTTAACTCAGGCCAGCTCAAACCGATCGGCGTTCATCACTTTGGTCCACGCCGCCACGAAGTCTTTCACAAACTTCTCCTTCGCATCGGCGCTGTCTTCAAAATCACCTCTGGAGGCAAGCTGACCACGCTTTACAGCTTTTGCGCTCAGGCTAATTGCGCCGACGGCGAAGACCCGCGTGCAGCACTGATTCAAGCCACCAACGGGAAGTTCTACGGGACAACGTATTACGGCGGGGCCAACCTCAACTGTCCCGCTTACTGTGGCACGGTCTTCGAAATCACCGCCGGGGGCAAGCTGACGACGCTCCACAGCTTCGACGCCACTGACGGCTATTACCCTACGGCAGGGTTGGTGCAAGCCACCGACGGCGGAAACAGGTGCGCGCCAGCGCTACGAACGCGCCCGACACACACCACAGACTCTGAAGGCAGGTACGTCTATGTCGCGAATATGGACGCCGGCACTGCCTCTGCCTAAACAGCTTGAACGACACCACCGGAGCCCTAACTCAGATCGGCAGTGCATACACGGCCGCGGCCCTGCCCGAACTCGCTCAGCGTTTCCAATGAAGGAAAGTATCTTTATGCAGCGGACGGAGGAGCGGCTCTGGTGTCCATCTTTACGATCAACTCCAACGGCACGCTGAAAGCAAGCGAAACGGCCTCGACTGGCAACGGGGGCCATTACGCCAATTATCCCAGCCTTCCAAAACCAAAGGTTTCGGCTGCACGGTGCTCAGATTGCTTTTCCCACGCTGCGGGCCTAACATTCGCGGCATGGAGGGCTCGCAATGAATCCGTGCGGCCCAATTCATAAGAATCTCCTGAAGCTCGCTGCAATAGCTTTCCTTGCCACTTTCGCGTTTGCCCAGGCACCACCCAAGTACGACCCCGCCACCGAAACCAAACTCAAAGGACTCGTGGAACACTTGAAGCTCGTTCCTCCCACGGGTGGGAAGCCTGTAGCCTACCTGGTGATGAAGAGTGGCCAAGATACAGTTCGGGTCTTTCTTTGTCCCAAGAGCTTTCTTGACGAAATAGGAGTGAGTTTCAAAGCGGAAGACGAGATTCAGGTCACCGGTTCCAAGGTCAAGCAGGACGGAGCGGACCTGATTGCTTGGTAGATGGGCGAAGTTGTGTCACGCGCTTGCTCACGTCTATGATTTTGAACCGCGCCCTAAACCACTGAATTGGAGTCGTCAAATCCAGGCTCTCAGGTTGGGGTTGTTAACAGGAGTGACACCCTCCGATCATTGGTCTTGCCTTTGTCGTTGATGAAATCAGGGTCGAAAATCGCGGAAATGACGTTGCTCATGCTGGATTAGGCAACGGTTCGACTCGGTAACCAAGGATTCAGAGTGACTGGATCATTCGCAGAGTGCGGGCTCGCCTGGACTTCTGGCACACTGCCGGGCCGCGTTCCTCGTAGCGAACGCCGGTATGCAAAAGTATCCAGATCAGCTGACACATGCGATGCACGATTGCCCCGACCAACTCGAACCGCCGTGTACGGACCCGTACGCACGGTGGTGTGGCAGGGGTCGGCGGGTGACTGCCGCCCCTATGCCGATCAAGTTGGCAACACTTCTCCAATCCAGGATGTTTGCGAGTTCGGCCGGTCCCGCCGGCCCCAGCTCCACAACTAGGCAAAGCGGGCGCAGCTACTTTACTTCCTTCATGAAAGGCTTGCTGGAGGCGACTTTGGCGGCAAGCTCCAGTTGTCGCAGGTCGTCAAGAGTGAAATCGGGGCCAGCCGAGGACAGATCGTATCCCTTGCGGCAAACCTGAATCACACCGAGGACTTTTTTCTCCGCATCAAGAACAGGTACCGACATAAGCTTTTGGATGGCGGCTTGTTCGGACTGGTCGGCATCCTCTGGGGTGCTCAGCTGGACAGTCTCGAAGACGCGGGCGTGTTCTACTTTTGCGAAGGTGTTGAAGAGTTCTACTTTCTTCGTAGATGCGGTGCGAGCGGAGACGGCCGAGGAACTGGAAACCGAGATGGACCCCGCGGTTTTCAGCTGATCCGGCAACACGAACTTCAGGAAACCCTTCTCCAGGCATAACAGTGCAACCTCACTGAGGCGGACACCGAAGAGCTTGCTTAACCCGGAACAGAATTTTTCCGGGGTCTCGGCCGCACCCAACACGAACTCTACTGCCTGGTCGGGAGCAAGCACCGGAGCTGCCGCGGCACCGCCTTGAGCGGGATTCTGCTTCTTCTGCATATCTCCCTGGAACAATGCTGGGTTCCCAAGATTGCATCACCGACCGTCAATAGTGACGGTTTGGAGACGCCAGCATCAAGTTACCGACGTACTTCGAAGAACGGCAATGCCGGGGGAATTAGGCTTAATCCCGGGTCAGCGGAAATCCTTTCTCACCCCAGCCCCGAATACCGCCATCCATGGAAAGTACTTGGGTGTAAACCCACTTTCTCGAGATCCACGCAAATTCGAACGGTTGCAGACAGCCTTGGGTAGCGCACCTAGGAAAGAGCACACGAGCCTTGCTGCGTACCAGGCTGAAGCCCACGTGGAAGATCACTTCCACCTTGATACCCTCGTCCTGCGGATTTTCGAGCCACAAAAGACCCCCGCTGCCCGAACCCCTTCGAGCAGCCAAATCCCTTCAAAATCGGCTTCCTCAGCAGCCCCGATTAGCCACCCGGTTGCAGACTTGGCGGGTCAATTCTTGATTGTCTTCTTCAGGACGTAATCGAAGAACCTCTCAGTGGTGTCACCGGAAGTCCACTCCGCACGGAGCGTTGTCCTCTCCTCCCCTTTTCTCAAGGCGGAGAGTAGCGTGCGGTTCAGTTCCCTCGCACTGGCTCCTTCCATCTCGGCCTCAACAACGAATTCGTCACCATCTTTTCTGACCGAGGCGTTCGCAGCCAGTTGCTCCAGGGTGAGCCGGATCGTCCGAACGCCGGAGCGGTTAACACGAGCAGTGAGCTTGAAGTTCATCTGGGATGCAAACTTCGCCTTCGCTCTATCTGGGGTTTTAGCTCTCCGGATGGGGAATGACACCAAAAACGATATCCTTCCCCGACACCCGCAGCCTCGGCAAATCTCCATTGGGTACTGGGTAGATTGCGTGTTTTCAGAAAGTACCCCTCAATGGTGGGACGTGCCGCTCATCCATTCGCTTGTGCGATAATAGTTTGTATTATTGTGTTACAGCCCCTTAGCTGGACACGGGACTTTCGGCGGACAGCAAAACACCCGCCAGAACTGCACAGCCGACTCCCACAAGATGGAATGCACTCAGCCGTTCGTGCAAAAGGACTGGAGCAAGCAGGACGACAAACATAGGGTAGAGTGCAGCCAATGATTCGACGATCGAAGCTTTGCCGCCGTGGCGCATCGCTGCCAGGAGGCACAATATTCCCAGCCCGTTGCAGATGCCGTTCAGCAAGGCACAGATCAAGCTCCTCGACGAATAGTTCAGCACAGAAATCGTGGGCAAAACCAAGGGCTGCAACAGCATGAAGCCGACAGCTACCCAGACAAGTGCGGTTTGCACCCCAATGCGGTCCACGGCCATTTTCTGAAACACTCCGACTGCTCCCCAGGAAAGCAGGGCCAGGATCGCGAGCGACATCCATAAAGAACCATTCATAAAGTACTCAGAGCGAAAGTATGAACATGGCAGCGGCGGCGAAACACAGTCCCAAAACTTGCACCTTGTTCAGCTTCTCCCGCAAAAACCTAACGGCACAAAGAACAGTAACCATCGGGTATAGGGAAGTGACCGAGGTGATCATCGAGGCGTTGTAGCCCGTGCGATACGCGCCATAAAGGCAGATACCGCCGAGGGCCAGCAGCACGCCACCGACTAGCGCGTAGCATTTGCCCGCTTGGCTTTTGTCACTTTTTGCGGTTTTTCGTCGCAGCACACTCAGGCTGACGAGCACAAATCCGAATGCGGAGATGAATTCCATCGTTGCCGGGGGAATCTCCTTGGAACCTATCTTGGCGGTGAAGGCCCAACCCGTCCAGCAGATTGAGGAAGCCATCGCATACCAGAACCATCTTGTCTTTACTGTCCGCACTGTCCGCCTCACCGCCAAAACCAGCGGTGTGGGTTGGGTTTCGTCCGGGGATTGAGGCGCGAGGGTCAGATCCGCATCTATGTCCGGATATTTCAGCGGAAGTGTTGATGCTTCAGAGACAACGATTTGTCTGACGCCCAAGACCTCCGAAGAGGCCTTGGGCCGGACGTGCTCCGAGGTCAGCGAGCCGATTCCCATGGACCGTCATTTCATTTTATGAAAGCAGGAGCGGTGCAGAAAGTCACCTTCGTCATAGGGGAGATGTAACGGAACGACTAGTCACTTCGGATCGAACCAAGGTCACGAGGGAGCCGCACGGAAGTATCTCGCGCGAGACGAATGGCTTTGGAATGAGTCAAATACACATATCAACCGGTGGGTGCACTGGGCCCCGTAGGATTAATCCTGTTTTCCTAAGCGTGAATACTCGCCGACCCACTTCCTGAGGATTTTCTCGCTCTTTGAGGGTTGGAAGCGCAATCCGACCAGGAGGCCAGAGTACCAACGCGGTGATGCGCGCAGCGAAAATTGGCGGGTACCAGGCAACGAAAAGTCTAGATGGATCTCATCTGGCAGACTGACATTCCGCGAGAGCGTCACCGCCATGCCGCCGTGGCCGACGTTTCTTGTAATCCCTCTTGCGGCGATGCCCTCGGCCTTAATCGTGACGGCGGTGACAATGGGCACGCGGGCATACGCGCCGATACCACGGGCGATCACTGACTGAGTGGTGGATACCGCGGTTCGAAAGCTAAGGTCGGTCGTCGTTTCTAGCAGTGCATTGATTCCGATGTCACAGAACCGAGCTGCTTCACTCCAGTCACCGATCCCGTAAAGCAGCGTGCGACGGGGCAAGAACCACCCAGACCTCCGCAAAGAGGAGACTGCGGTTTGGTTCAGCGGCAGTACACAGGCGGAGATTGCTCCTGCATGACGAGTGTTGGGGGATTTCATCTCGACCGGCCAGACATCAAAATTGAATGCCTTGAACGACTCGGCAAATTTCAGGAGCAGCTTGGAATCGATCTCTAGCCCCGCCAGCGTGACACGGTGACCGGATGAGTTCCCGTTACTTGCGGCTATTCGTCTGGCCGGAACGGCTGTGTGTGTTCCCAACTTTTCCACCATCGCTTCTTGGACGAATAGCAGCATAACGGAAACATTCTCCGATTGCCGCATTACTCTTGTTACCTTGCGACTGCACCCTTGGTCGCCTACTGTTACTCCTAGCAAACTCTGGTAACGCACAGGAGTCATTTGGGATGAGACTGCGCGCTAATGCCGTGCTGAAGCTTGGGGCTCTTTTCCTTGTTACCTCTCTGGCTGCATTGGCACAGAATACGGCTGAAGTTCAGGGCAAAATAGCAGAGCCCAATGGGCGTCCCGTAGTAAGCGCTTTCGTGATCATTACCGGCCAGAACACCGCGCTCATGCGGGCAGCTACGACCGATGATGCAGGCGAGTTCACGTTCAGTGCTCTGCCGGTTGGGCGCTACAAGGTCGAGGTAAGGGCCGACGGTTTTGGGAACTGGCAGATCGATGAACTGCAAGCAAACATCGGGCAGGTTGTCAAACTCGACGTCAAACTGAATGCACTTGGGGCGCGCTCGGAACTTCGTGTCGTCGCCCCGTCCATGATTGAAACCACGAATACGCAACTCGGTGTGGTGATGGACAGCCTCGAAGTTACGCAGCTTCCCCTGAAGTCACGCGACACCTTCGAACTGCTACAGCTCCAGCCGGGAGTGCAGAGTACGTTGGGGGCAGCCCTTTACTTTGGCAGCGATCAGCCCGGCGTGGTGTCGGTAAGCGGAGGCCGTGCCCGTTCGAACAATTACGACGTGAACGGCGGTCCGTCGGGCGATCTATTCGTGAACGCACCCTCGCTGCAGCCTTCACCGGACTCCATCAGCGAGTTTCGCGTTATTTCGCATGACTATGACGCGGATCTCGGTCGCAATGCCGGTTCCGTGATCAACGTGGTCACGAAATCCGGCAGTAATGCGTTCCACGGAACCGTGTATGAGTTTTTTCGCAATAATGTCCTGAACGCCAAGGGTTATCTTGATCCCGAAAAGCCCGATTCCAAGCAGAATGAATTTGGCGGGACATTGGGTGGCCCGATCCGCCGCGACAAAACGTTCTTGTTCTCCTCTTACGAAGGGCAACGTCTGCGGAACGGAATCACTTCTGATCCGGTCGTCGTGCCAACCCTCGAGGAACGTAGCGGAGACTTCTCCGCAGGACCGGCTTTCGCGGGAACACTGACCGATGCGACCGTCGCGACCGAGCTCAACAATCGCGCTGGATGCACCTCAGCCGTGTCCGCCAATGGCGGAGTTGCCATAGCACCCGGTACTGCCTACGCCGCGATCTTCCCTGGCAATATCATTCCCAAGCCATGCTTCGACCCCACAGCAGGCGATTTGCTGAACAGCTTTGTACCTCACCCGAATGTCGCGGCCAATGTCTTCCAGGCCATCCCCGATGCGGCAGTTCGGCAAGACCAGATGACGATGCGTCTCGATCACAACCTGACGAGCCAACAACAACTCAGTTTGTATTACTACTTTACCGACGGCTACGACGACGAACCGTTCTCCGGATTCGAGGCGGTGGGCGCAGATCTGCCGGGTTTTGGCAACCAGACGCAATCACGGTTCCAGCAACTGAACATCTCGCATAACTGGATGATCAGCGCCAAGACAACCAACGAAGCTCGTTTGGTCTACTATCGCGAGGGAGAGGGTCGATTTCTTTCGCCAGAACGGACTGGGCTAGTGCAAGATTCCTGCAGCACAGTTGCTTCGGCGCAGTGTTTTTCTGATCCGGCGAACCCTAGTTTGGGCATCACGCCTGGATATGGACCGCAATGGGAAGGGGTGCCCTTTGTATCCTTAGCCGGTGGATTCAGTTACGGCAACAACGCGAATGGATTTTTTAGTCAGACCGGCAATGTCTACCAGGCATTCGAGGCAGTCAGCAAGACTTTCGGCAAGCACACGCTGAACTTTGGTGCAGACGCGCGCGACCAGCGTTTTCATCAGACTTACTATTACAACATCAACGGGAATTTCGAGTTTACCGGTGGTGGTCCGAATGATGTGGGGTATTCAGATCTTGTGCCCAACTACTTGCTTGGTCTTCCCGATACCTACTCCCAGGGTTCCGCGAACGCCTTGGATGTCCGCGCCCTCGAACTTGCGTTATTCGCCGGGGACGCCTGGAAGCTAAAGAGCAATCTGACATTCTACTCTGGGCTGCGGTGGGAGCTGAACACCCCGCAAGAGGATGCGGGTAAGCGGGTTCAGGCATTTCGCCCCGGAGAGGCAACCCACATTTACCCGTGCCAGCTAAGCGCTTCGGACCCACTTGTAGCAACCTTCGGCTCGACCGACTGTTCGCCGGCCGGCCCAGCTGCGTCGGTGTTTCCGCTGGGATTGGTTTTTCCAGGCGACCCCGGCGTTCCCAATGGCCTGACTAAGACCTATCTGCACGCTTTCGCTCCGAGGCTAGGGTTGGCTTGGTCACCCAATGCCACCACGGGGTGGCTGTCGAAATTATCGGGGGGCCCTGGCAAATCCAGTGTCCGGATGGGTTGGGGAATTTTCTACGACGCCAATGAGGAGTTGATCTTTGCCTCGTTTGCCGCCCAGCCACCGTTTGGCGGGAGCACCTCCATCACCAATCCGCTATTCAACACACCATTCCTCTCGCAAAATGGAACGATCACACCGAATCCATTCAATGGATTTGAGACTCCTAGCCCAGGGTCGCCGGTGGATTTCGCAAGCTTCCGGCCGATCGAGCTGTTTGGCGATTACCCAACCACCCTTCGATCCCAGTATTCGGAGCAGTACCACCTGACGATCCAGCGTGAACTGTCGAAAGACACCGTGCTGCAGTTCGGGTATGTGGGCAGTGAAGGTCATCGCCTGCTCTCCAGCTTGGACCAGAACTTTGGAAACGCACGGACGTGCCTTGACCTGAATAACATTCCTGGCATGTCCTGCGGGCCATTCGGGGAAGACAGCGCTTACTATATCCCGGCAAATGCCATTTCCCCGGGAGTTACTCTGCATCTGCCTTACGGCTCGGTGCCGAGCGTAACTGGGCCGAACCCGAACCCGATTACGCTGGTGGGACTGCGCCAGTATTCTTCTCCCATCTGCCAGCCAACCACGGGTGTGGGCTGTCCGCCGGATGGCGTGCCCGTGTTCAGCAGTCTGTTCGCCATGGCACCGATTGCAAACTCTGCCTACAACTCGTTCCAAACTGAACTGAATCGGCGATTCGCGCACGGATTGGAACTCTTGGCATCCTATACTTGGAGCAAGTCAATCGACAACGCTTCGAGTTTCGAAGATTCCCTAGACCCCCTCAACCCGGCAAAATCGCGGTCTGTGTCGTTATTCGATGCGCGGAACCGGTTTGTGCTGAGCGAATACTGGCGGATACCCGATCTCTCGGTCTCCAACTGGAGTCGATACGTTGTCAATGGATGGGCAATAGCGGGCATCGCCACCTTGCAATCGGGCTTCCCGATCCGGATTACGTCTTCCAGCGACTTGGAACTGATGGGCAGTTTTGACTTCGAGGCTCCCGGCGAACCAAACATGATTGCGCCACTTCGTCTGCTCGACCCAAGAACCTCGGGAGGGTATTACTTCGATCCGACGTCTTTTGCCAATGGTCCGCTGGGGCAAATCGGCAATGCTCCGCGCGCGGTATGCTGCGGGCCGGGTATTGCCGAAGTTGATTTCGCCGTCCACAAGGACATTCCGGTTGTCGAGGGCAAGAAGTTGGAGTTTCGGACAGAATTCTTTAACTTGTTCAATCGTACGCAGTTCCTCAACCCCGATGGAAATATCTCGGATGGCACTTCCTTCGGCATGGTGACCGAGGAACGAGACCCAAGACTGGTCCAGCTTGCATTGCGGCTGATCTTTTAGGATGTAATAAGAACATTGACGAAAATCAAGCACATCGTCTTTTGGATAGCACTGCTGGCGAGCACCGTATACGCCGCTGAACGGGCGCGTGAGATTGTGTACAGGGAAGATCCGCAATATCCCGAGATCGCGAAGAAGATGGCTCTGCACGGAACTGTGAAGCTGAGAATCTGGATTAAACCGGACGGCTCCGTGCGCAGGGTGGACTATCTCGGTGGTCATCCACTTCTGGCGGAATGGGCATTAAAAGCAGTTAAGAATTGGAAATACGTATCCGCCAACCAAGAATCAGACATGATTGTGGAGATCAAGTTCTGAGCGCAGCATCGCCGCCTCGTCGACACTGTGTCGAAGCGTCACGGAAGTTCCTTAGAGCCCCTAACAAAACCCTGCCCAACAGAAAAGCCGACAGTCTTTTTGCGAAACAGTCGGGTTAGCTCCCAACGGGTGCCATTTCTTACCAAGCGATCAACAGATAGCCCGGCAATCCGTTTTGGCCGTTCCCCACAGAGCCGCCACCGGAGCCGCCCCCCCCGAACCATTCCTGCCTATAGTAGCCTACTGGGTTGTACTCGCCGCCGTAATAATTGCCCGTAGCGCCCGCATGGCGAATGCTCCCGAACGTACCAGCCGCGCCCCCGGCGCCGGGGGTGCCATCGGAGGTTGACGTCTCCCCTTGCCCTCCTTTGCCCCCGTTTGCGGAGAAGACGACCACTTTGCTCGCATTGAGAATTTTGGTCGCTCCGCCCGCCGCTCCCGCTCCACCCGGATTCCCGCTTAAGCCGCCTGCGCCACCCTTGCCAATCGTGATCGTCAGGACTTCGCCCGGTGAGACCGTAATCACGCCAGCGTTATAGGCTCCGCCGCCACCTACGCCACCATATTGATCCTCCGTTCCTTCTGGATCGCCGCCGCCGCCACCTCCACCTGCTCCATAGGCATCGACCCGCAGTGTGGTGACTCCTGCAGGCACCGTGAACGTTCCGCTTGAGGTGAACTCCTGTATGCCCAGTTGAGCGAATGCGGAGGAAACGCAACTCGCGACTAGAATTGCCAGCCATACCCATTTACGCGTCATATTCGCCACCCTTCCCTTTCCGGCTTCGCGCCGGTGTAAAAGTTACTGCGTGTAGGTTCATAGGAAACCTCGTGGTGCGAGATTCACGAATCGCGTTGCAGGAAAAACCGCAAGAACTGGTTCTTAGACCGCCTCTTCATCCGGCGCTTGCCGGAAGTTCAGCCATATTTCGTTTTCCGATTGGGTTGGAATTGCTCTCGAAGACGGGACGATATTATCGGTACTACTTTCGTTAATGTCTGTCAGTGACAAAAATCACCATTCTGTGTGATTCTGCCCCAGCACGTGGGAGGTTTTGTTAGAAGCTCTTAAGATCGAAGCAGCCATGATGAGACCGGCTGAATGAAACTAACCGACGCCCGACTTCAGCTAAGAAATGGGGCGCAGGTCACCCGTATTTTGGCTTAGTTACTTCTGAGTCATGAGGGCGAGCATCTCAACCCACCTACCTCTCAAGCAAGGACGCAAAAAATATTTTGGCGTCCCCTATCCCGCACCGGACAAGCTGTGTTGAGAATCTAAGTTGTCTAGGTTTCTAGAAATGAAAAAAGGAGATGTAATACCGGTAGATACAAGAGGGGAGCAACTTAAACAGCGGGTGGAGAAGCGCCAGGAAGCAATCGTCGCAAAGTGTCATCCAGCCATATTCGAGCTAGCGTCGATTTGGAAAGAGAGTATAGAGGCACTCAACGCGCTCGGCCCGAATCCGCCAAGGGAAATCGTTAGCAAAATACGAAATCGAGTTAATAAGCGGTTGGAACAGATGCGACAAAAATATTCAGGGAGCGCTCCGCCCCCTCGCAACACCTTCGCGGCACAGGTTATCTACTCGAATGAAGCGTTGCAGAACGAATCAGATCAGCACGGAATGGCCGAATGGCTTCATTTTGAACGCCACAGAATTCCTTTCAAGGTAGATGCTGCCAAGAGACTTGCAAAGGACTATGCTGCATCACGTCGGATATTAAGAACTATAGGCGACTTGGAGGCACTTCGTTGTCGGCAACAGATTACTCCGGTCAAGGGTGAAGTGGAGCATCGAAGCATCTTCCAGACACTTTGGGGCTTTGGCGTTGAAGAACTCACCCCGGAAGAACTCGTGATTTTCTTCGACACGTATTGCCCGTGTGGATGCGAACATGACCCGGATGTCCTAAAGAAATCTCGAAATCGCTTCCGGCGAACGCTGGAAAACGCGATAAAATCAAAGTAGATAATTAACGGGCCAGTCGCGTGCGCGAACACGCGACCGACCCTGAGCACCATAGGAGGGATAAGCTCCAATGGCACCTTTAGGCACGCTACCGCAACGAGACGCATCCCGCAAATCTCCCATTAACAAGACTGGCGTACTCACTCTCACCGGCTTTGGCATCAAGGTGCGAATGCAGTCCGGTCATCTCGAAATCGAGGATGGCCTAGGCCCAGATCGCCGCAAGTTTCGGCTTGCCCGCGTGGGCCATGGACTGAAGCGTCTAGTCTGCATTTCAGAGGATGGGTTTGCGACCCTCAGCGCCCTGAAATGGTTGGCGGACGTGGGTGTTTCGTTTACCGTGCTGAATCGCAACGGAAAACTCTTGTTCGCCAGCGGACCGACAGCGCCCAACGATGCCCGATTGCGCCGTTTCCAAGCCCTCGCACTCGGCAACGGCGTGGGACTGGAAATCTGCCGCAAGCTGATTGATGCCAAGCTGGAAGGTCAGGAACGATTAGTGAGGGAGCGTTTCCACGATTCAATTGCGGCACAGGAAATCGCAGAGCTTCGGGACAAGCTCAAGACTGCTGACACTGCCGAAGCAATTCGCTGGCTTGAAGCACACGCGGCGGTCGCGTATTTCGGGGTGCTAAGAAATGTTTCCGTGCTCTGGCCGAAAGCGGACTTGCTGCGAATACCGGAACATTGGCACTTAGCGGGTAGCAGACAATCGCCGCTCTCGGGTGGGCCACGGCTGGCGGTGACGCCCGTGCACGCCATCCTCAATTATTGCTTCGCCCTGTGCGAGTCGGAGTGCAGATTGGCACTGACAGCCCTAGGTCTTGATCCCGGCCTCGGATTGGGTTTGCACACCGATACTCCCAACCGGGTTCTCTGGCGCTGGACGTTCTCGAACCAGTGCGCCCCAGCGTGGAGAGCTGGTTAGTTTCATGGATCATGAAGGAGCCGTTGCGTCGGGCTGATTTCTTCGAAACTTCGACTGGCAATTGCCGTTTGATGTCTCATCTCTGCGCTAAGCTGAGTGAAACCGCACCGACCTGGGGTAAGCTCGTTGCGCCGGGGGCGGAATACGTGGCACGGACGCTATGGGCCAGCACTTCGCAGCCTAGGAGCAGCCGTTCACCCTCGACTCCGTTAACCCAGCAGCACCGGAGAGAGGCTAAGGGACAACCCGCACTGCCAAACGTGTTCGCACCTCGCCCGCAGCGGGTTTGTCGAGGTTGTGGAGCTGTGCTTTCCAGCAAGCAACTGGAGCACTGCGCCTTGTGCGGAGTTAATATTTTGCGAGCCAACATGATCGAACTCGCCAAGCGAGGCCGAATGGCTTTTGCTAACAGCAAGAAATCGAGAACGCGGCTCTCGGCTTCGCAGAAACGGCAGAGAGCGGCGAGACGCGGCTGGCTGCCTTCGAGCCTTCCCGCGTGGCTCACGCAATCAACCTACCGCGAAATGATCTTGCCCCGGCTCGCTGGAATCACAGTTCCGACTCTCGCCAGGACTATGAACGTGACGGAGCCGTATGCAGCGGAGGTAAGGAAGGGAAATCACGTGCCGCACCCGATGCACTGGCGGGCACTGGCAGAACTGGTTGGCGTTACAGCACCCCTTTAGGTCTCGCGCTGGTACGCTGCGCTGGCGCTGAGTTGTTCTCTCCGCATGTTGTTTCCGCGCTTGGTAGTGGTGCCGAAAAATGCACCAGTACCCCACGCTTTGAGCTATTGACCCTATCCGAAGGAAAAGGGTAAATTTCGTTTCTTACAGATGGCGAGACTCCTCGGATACGGATTTCCGATGTTTCTACTCGCAATGGAGTGGATACTCCGTGTATCGATGAAGGTTGATTCAACTGGGTTCACGGGGCCTGCACTTGCAGCCACTGGTGTTGGCCTTCTGATTCCGTGCACTAAACTTCGACCCGTAGTCCTCCCGGGGCCAAGCTCACTGCCACGAGGCTATGTGATCTTTTCGCGGAGCCAGATGCGATGTGTGAACGCGATCTGGTTTTTTGTATTGTTTCTCACTGTCGTATGGGCGTACACCGTATACCTTTCGTGCACCGGGACCGCAGGATTCTACCGAGATGGTCACGTATTCTACGGATTGGCAGCGTACTTCTCCGGCATAATATTGGCTGAGTTGCGCGAGGTCTTTTGATGGTTGAGGCTATCTCGATTTGTATCAGCCTATTGGTTGGCGCATTTGCAGCAGCCTGCAGCGAACTGCTGAGCAGTTTTGTCACTGATCGCCGCCGCGAGTTGCAGGAATTTCAGATCACCGGACCGTCAGGTGAAAAAATTCGGTTTTATGCCGATTCCAAAGAGCCGCGCAACATTGAACGGGCTGGGGTCAACGCGCTAGCTCGCTGGCACTACACTCACAAATCCACGCACGTCCTGAGGTAAGACATGCCGGGTGTCCCACCTTTCGCGCTTAGATGTCTACCGATGCCCTTTAGCTGTTTCGTCGGATTCGCCATTGCTATTCTCACTTTCCGGGGAAGCGCCAGTGCCGCGAATTATACGCCTTTATGAGTCAGAAACAGCTCGCCGTACTGCTCCCATTCAGGGTGAGGCTTGGCGCATATGATCTGCTCCGAAAACATTCGATAAAACTCATCACTTTCGTTCTAGAGGCTTTCCTACGGCTGGGCTAATGTTGTCCAGTGCCTTGGTGGATGCGGTCGGCGTTACCCCGCCCAAATCGGAACAGCGTACATAAGCTACATCACGCCGAAGGACGTGCTAGCGGGGCGTCAGCAGGAGATCCACGCGGAACGCGACCGCAAGCTGGAAGCCGCCCGGCAGCAACGCCAGAGTCGCCGCCAGCGAGCCGCGTGAAGAGCAGTCGTGCCGAGCACCCTACCGTCGTGGCAAGATCTTCGGAGCGCAAGGGGCGCATCCGGTCCGCGGAAAGGACAGAAGTCCACCTGATCTTAACAATTCGTTTTCACGAACTTACTTTCTGCCTGTAAATGCGGACCTCGGGCCTAGGAAAGGAAGTTCGTCATGCCGGTAAAACGCCTCCCATCGAATCCCAATCTCGATCATCTCAAGTATCAAGCGAAAGACCTGCTAAAGGCGCATGCCGCCGCCCGCCGTCCAGACGTGGCCCAAAGGCTCAGGGAATTTCATCCTCGTTTCGCGCGGGCCACGGACGTTGCAATCTTTGGCGCCCAGCTAAGCCTCAGTGACGCGCAGCTAGCAATCGCGCGCGAGTATGGATTTCCGAGCTGGGCGAGATTGAAAAAGCATATTGCAAAACCAACGCTCTCTGATCATCTCAATTTGCCGCACCACGATCGAATTGAAGATGTCACATTTCGCCGCGCCGTAGACCTTCTCGACACGGGCGACGCAACGGGCTTGCGGGCCTACTTGAACCAGCATCCGAATCTGGTACATCAACACGTCGTTTTCGAGGGCGGGAACTACTTTCGGAATCCAACCCTGCTCGAATTCGCAGCTGAGAATCCGGTTCGCCACGGCACTTTGCCGGGCAACATTCTTGGGGTGACCAAGGTTATTCTCGAAGCTGGCGTGGAACGATCCGCACTCAACGAAACGCTGATGCTCGTCTCCACTGGCAGCGTGCCCCGTGAATGTCGCGTCCAACTTCCACTGATCGATCTCCTCTGCGATCACGGAGCTGATCCCAATAGCGCCATACATGCGGCGGCCCTGCACGGAGAGCTTGAAGCGGTAAATGCTTTGATCGGGCGCGGAGCTCGGATCGATTTGCCCGTGGCGGCAGCTATGGGACGCATCGAGGATGCCCGCCTGCTGCTTCCGGGTGCCAGCCCTGAGGACCGCCACTTGGCACTCACCCTGGCATCAGACTTTGGTCATGTCGAGGTCGTTCGATTGCTGCTGGACGCGGGTGAAGATCCGAACCGATACAACCCGGTTGGAGGACATTCCCATACGACACCATTGCACCAGGCGGCGGGAGCTGGCCATGCGGGAGTGGTCCGGCTCCTTGTCGAACGCGGTGCAAGACTGGACATGAAGGATATCCTCTGGCAGGCTACCCCAGCAGACTGGGCAAGACACGCGGGCAGGACGGCAATTGAAGCCTATCTTCGTGCACAAGACAAAGGGAGCGAGAAACAAGAGTGAAGCGATCCTCTGGTACTCCCTCTTCACCGAAAACGGAAAATTGTGCGTATCTCTGTCCTGATTTTTCGATGCAGGTTGCAGAGGGGACACTTTGGCGTCCATCTCTCTCTCGCAGCTTTGACTTTATTCCTGGCGGGAAGGAAACGGTGGACCGCAAGACATTCCAGAAGTGGGATATCCCGCTTGTGTGGCGCAAGGTAAACCACGATTCGCGTAGTGGCTTTGAACCAGCTTTTTCTAAAATGTTGTGACGGTCTCGAACCACGACCCTTAGTACGACCAACGTAAAGGCATTTCTTCTCGTTCCAAAAAACGTAAACCTTGCCGCTTTTTCGATCTATTTTGTTTTTGGCCCATGCCCTGAATAGCTCTATTTTCTTATTTGTTCCCCAACCCTGCGCCTTCCATGTCAAACACTTTTCTACGGCATGCTCAAAATACCTCTTCGCCATTCGCCGGGCTAATGCATCTGCGGCAACCGTAAGCTATAATCCATAACCGCCCTTGAGAGCGCGTGATGAGAATTGCTGCTTTCGTCTTGTTTTTGTTGCTTGGTGTCGGCCAAGCTCAAATGATAGCCGACCCCAACGCTGACGCCAGTGTTGCCAATCCGGCGTACAAAACAACACATCCCCGAATCGCAATCGATCAGGCCCACGGCAACATTCACACAAAGGACGGACTCTTCAAACCGTTCGCACAGTTAGCGGCTAATGACGGTTATCGGGTGATCGCCAACACTAACAGTTTCACGCGAGAAGGCCTCAAAGACATCGATGTACTGGTGATTTCGAACCCGCTTGGGAATCTGTCGAACGACAACAACAATTCCACTCCGGCGTTCACCGGGGCCGAATGTGATGCCGTGTACGACTGGGTGCAGGGCGGCGGCTCTTTGTTCCTTATAGCGGATCACGCGCCCATTGGCGACGCGGCACAGCCATTGGCTCGGCGCTTCGGAACGACACTCGGGAACAACTTTGTCTTCGATATAACCCCCGACAACTTTACAAGTGACGACGTGACCGAGCTTGTGTTTTCCGACCGTAACCACCTCCTCGGACAGTCCCCGATTATGCAAGGGCGAAGCGAATCAGAGCGCGTCCACCGTCTAGTCGCCTTCACTGGTGAATCAGTCTCGATCCCAAAAGGTGCGACGGCGCTTCTAATCCTGTCCCCGACGGCGGGAGTCGTCTCGACTGGCAGCGAGCTGAAGCCCATGTTTGCCAAGGATGCAGCCGAAGCGAAGGCCGGTCGCGAAGCGGCGCTCAAGAGAGCGCCCGCCGGAGCACAAGGAATGGCCGTTGCGTTTCCGTCGGGCAAGGGGCGCGTCGTCATCAGCGGAGAGGCTGGAATGATGACGGCTCAAGTGTTTAAGGAAAAGCAAAAGGACGGAAGTGAGAAGATCGTGGGGGCAATGGGTTGGGAGGTTCTCGGAAACGATGATCGCCAATACGTATTGAACATTTTGCATTGGCTTTCGGACGCCCTACAGTAAACACGTTCCCAACTTACGATCGGAGTAGGGATCGTGATTACTCACGACCCCCTCCTTGGACCCGGACGAGCGCTCGTTAGCGCATCCGGTTCTTATCGCAGATGAATGGCGGCAAAGCGGGCATCGGGAAAGGGATGAAGCGTTCTCGGTTGAGGAAGCCAGCGCGAAGCCAACGTGAGGATGCGCGTCCATGAGAGGCGGTGCCGCTGACTACGGCGGCGCAGAGTGCGCCACCATAGGGCAAGCACCCGGTC
>JASHOH010000094.1 GCA_030041215.1 Candidatus Sulfotelmatobacter sp.
CGCGTTTGGCATGGCGCTGTGCCTGATGAAGAACTACGATCCGTTCAAAGCGCCGACGCACTTCAAGCTTTATGACCTGCTGAGCAAGTTCGACAAGAACTACAACGTCACCGGCCGCAACTACGGCAAGGTCGGGCCGGAGCGGACGATTGATGATGTGATGAAGCGGCGCACAGACCGCTGGAACTTCCTGTTCATCGCAGGCATGTGGTTCCAGGATCTGTTCAACTATGACTTCCGGCGGACCGAGCAGTGCATTATTCCGTACGCGACGCAGGAGGGCGAGATTTCCTTCTGCGCTTACAACACGGGCGTGGGATGGAGAAACATCATCGAGAAGATGCACATGACGGCCACGCTCACCAAGTGGTACGAAGAGCACGGGCGCCACGAAATTTTCGCCGGCGGCAAGAAAGTGAAGATGGAAGAGCAGCATGTCGACTATCTCAAGCTGCGCGAAGAAATCGTCACTACTGAACTGCAGCACGATCTCGACAAGCTGGGCATCGCCAAGACCGCGCGCGAAGAAAAGAAGCGTGCGCGAGATGCGAAACTTCAGCCGCCAGCCGTCAACTCTCAGTTGTCTGCGAAATTGGACGGTGAGTTCGCAATTCCTGGCCAGCATCGCGGCCCGCAGAAAAACGACGCTGCCTACAACGCGCGCATGGCTTCGCTGTATCGCGAAGTTGTGCTGAAAGAGAAGCCGCCGACTTCCGAAAACGGTTTCATTCCGCTGGATGCATTCGTAAAGTCGAACGCGCCTAAACCGGAAGTGGCAGAGCCGGTGGCGGGAGACTAGCTCGCAGCCGTCAGCTTTCAGCTAACAACAACCAACTCCGGCCGCTGAAAGGCGGCCCGAGTTACTTCACGGCAGCATGTTGCCAATCCTTCTTATCTGCGCCCCCACGCCTTTCAGCTTCTCTTCAATCTTCTCGTACCCGCGGTCGATGTGATACACGCGGTCGATAATCGTTTCGCCGTCGGCGACCAGAGCGGCAAGAACTAACGATGCGCTGGCACGCAAATCGGAAGCCAGAACGGCAGCCGCGCTGAGCGGGGTTTTGCCGCGAACTACTGCACGGTTGCCTTCTATCTTGATATTTGCTCCCATGCGCACCAGCTCCAGCGCGTGCATGAAGCGGTTCTCGAAAATATTTTCAGTGATGATCGACGCGCCGTCGGCTTGGGTGGCCAATGCCATGAATTGCGCCTGCATGTCGGTGGGAAAACCGGGATATTCTTCGGTGCTCACATCCGCAGCAGCTAGCGGATTGTCGCCCATGACGCGCACACAACCGGCTGAGGCTTTGGTTTTGACTCCCGCTTCTTTCAGCTTGCTCAGAATGGCGGTAAGGTGAGCCGGTTCGCATCCGGCAATGTTCAGGTCGCCACCGGTCAGCGCGCCGACAATCAAAAAAGTTCCTGCTTCAATGCGGTCAGGGATGATGCGGTGCTTCGCGCCTTTCAGTTTGCTCACGCCTTTCACGCGGATGATCGGCGTGCCCGCGCCTTCGATCTTCGCTCCCATTTTGTTGAGCAGCGCGGCGAGGTCAGCGACTTCGGGTTCGCGGGCGGCGTTTTGCAAAACGGTTTCGCCTTCCGCAAGCGTTGCGGCCATGAGCAGGTCTTCGGTGCCCGTTACGGTGATCTTATCGAAAACAATTTCCGCGCCTTCGAGGCGCTTGGCAGTAGCCTCGATGTACCCGTGATCTTGCGTGATCTTTGCACCCAGCTTTTCGAGACCTTTAATGTGCAGATCAATCGGCCTCTGTCCGATGGCGCAACCGCCGGGCAGCGACACGCGGGCGCGTCCGCAGCGCGCTACCAGCGGGCCAAGCACGAGCGTCGAAGCGCGCATGGTTTTGACCAGTTCGTACGAGGCTTCGGGTGTGGTCAGTTTTTCGGCTTGAATGGTGGTGCGGTGATGGGCGCGCCCGTAGCCGAGTTCCACCTCGGCGCCCATAGCAGCGAGGAGCTTACGCGTGGTTTCAATGTCGCGCACTTGCGGAATGTTTTCCAGGATCACGGGTTCGGCAGTAAGCAGCGCCGCAGCCATGCAAGGTAGCGCGGCGTTCTTCGCGCCGCTGACGCGCACCGTACCCAACAGCGGCTCTCCGCCGCGGATCACGAATTTGTCCATGATGAGTTCGCAGTGAAGGATTATTTTAGCGGGCAATGCGCAATAGGACGGGTAATCGGAAGGGCACCGCCCAGGGTTACGTGCCTATCATTATCTGTCAGCCCACGCTGGTCGCCCGAGCTGACCTGCTCCGCTCGACGCTCTACCAAATCCGCACGCGCTTCGGCGGCGCGAGGTACAACGTCTCATCGGGCTTCACATCGAAAGCTGCATACCAGGCATCGACGTTGCGCACGGTGTCGGCGCGATATTCCTCGGGCGAATGTTCGTCTGTCAGCACTTGCTGCCGCAGCGCGTCGGGACGGATCTTCGATCCCCAGTTCTGACCAAAAGCGATGAAGAACTGCTGATCGCCGGTAAAGCCATCCTGCACCGGAGCTTGTTTTCCGCCCAGCGAAGCTCGATAACCATCGTACGACGCCGAGACACCACCCAGATCGGCAATGTTTTCCGCGATCGTTTGCTTGCCGTTGACGTGCAGATCGGGAAACGGCGTATACGCATCGTATTGCGCCGCCAGCTTCGCAGTGGCTTCTTCGAAATGCTTCAGGTCTTCGGGCGTCCACCAGTTACGCAGCGCGCCGGTCGCGTCGAACGTGCTGCCTTCTGTATCGAATGTGTGGCTGATTTCGTGCCCAATAATCGAGCCGATGGCACCGTAGTTCACGACGGAAGGCGCTTTCGGATCGAAGAACGGAGGCTGCAGAATCGCAGCCGGGAAGTTGAGTGCATTCTGGAGCGGCAAATTCACCGCGTTCACCGTCTGCGGCGTCATCGACCACTCTTTGCGATCGATATCTTTCCCGAGCCGGCTGAGGGCGTAGTGATAGTCAAACAATGAGCCGCGCCAGATGTTGCCGAGAATATCGTCAGGCTTGATCTCAAGTCCGGAATAGTCGTGCCAGGTCTCGGGATAGCCGATGCCCACATACAGTGAACTCAGCTTGGCCTTGGCCTCCGCCTTCGTAGCGGGATTCATCCAGGTCAGCGCATCGATGCGTTTGCGGAAAGCTTCCACAATGTTGCGCACCATGGCTTCACCCTCGGCTTTCGCCTCGGGAGAGAAATATTTTTGAGCGTAGATGCGGCCGACATCGTCCCCCAGCAAATCGTTCACAATGAACACGCCACGCTGCCATCGCGGGCGCTGTTCCGGTATTCCATATAGCGTCTTGCCAAAAAATGCAAATCGCTCCTCGTTGAGCGCCTTCGGCAGCACTCCGGAATAGAACTCGAGCAGATGGAATGCCAGCCAGTCTTTCCAGGTATCGAGCGATTCGGAAGCAACCAATTGCGACTCGCTGGCAAATGCCGCCGGCTGCCACACGATGAACTTTTTTTGTTGCGAAAGTTCCGCGCCGCGAAAGAACTCGTTCCAATCTAGTCCTGGGGCTTTGCTCTCAAAGTCTGACTGATTCCAAGGATTATCCGCTTTGTGGATGTCTTCGTTGTCAGCAAGGCTGGTGTGCTTCTCCGCAATTTTGCGCTCCAGTTCGACGATGCGTGCGGCGTGCGCGTCTGCATCGGTAAATCCAGCCAGCTTCAGCATCGCCGCCACATGCTTTTGATATTCCTCGCGAGTCTTTTTCATCTGTTCGCTGTCGGAGACGTAATACTCGCGATCGGGCAGCTGCAATCCTCCTTGCAACAGATAGGCCGTGTAGTGCGCCGAGTCGTTGAAATCTGGAGCGGCCCATAATCCGAACAAATTCGGCGTGTGGAAGTTGGTATTGTTAAGCGCGTCCACATCAGCCCGCATGCTCGCGCCCAGAGCAAAGGCCAGTTCTTTTTTGTCGCGGATCGCGGCGATCTTGTCGAGATGCGGCTTGATCGGCGTGAGGCCCTTCGCCTCAATCGCCTTCTCATCCATGTAGGAGTTGTACAGATCAGCAATTTTGCGCTGCGGCGATCCCGCAGCCCCATTGGCTTTTGAGACTTCTTGAATCAGGTCAGCAGTCCGCTTGTTGGCCAGGTCGTCGAGAATGGTGAACACTCCCACGCCCGCACGGTCGTTGGGAATTTCTGTTCGCTTGATCCACTCGCCATTGGCATACAGATAAAAATTGTCCCCCGATTTCACCGACCGGTCGATGTTCTCGATTTGAATGCCGTGAGTTGCCGGCTGAATCTGGGCTGCTTCCTGCCCGAACATCATGCAGAACAGAGAGGGGATTATCAGCAGGAGAAAAGAGGTAGAAAATTTATCGGTGGATTTCATTGGGGACCATCCGTGCGACCGAGAGAATCTCCGCAGATGCAGGGATTCAGCAACACTCAGACTACCACGGTCACGTTTAGTTTCTTTGGCGTCCGCCGCAAAAAACCTTAGCCGACGCCGCTCAGTCCGCGTGGCAAACCGTTACTAACACTCATCAATTGTCGTTCCCTTTGCCCGCAGCTTAATCTCGTCCTCCGCACGTAATCAGTCAACAAATCCCCATCAGCTCGCGAAAGATCTCGTTGCACTTCTCCGATGATGCACTTTCGCTATGCGGGCTGTGGCGCCCGGTCTCGATAAAACGCAGCTTCGACCCGGCGACTGTTCGATGTGCCCGCTCAATCTCTCCCGGCTCAGTCCGTGGATCGCCTCTGCCATGGACAAACGTCACCGGCACTTTCAGCTCACCCAAACGCCCGCCGTATAAATCTTCGTGCAGCCCTATACTCTCGGCCGCAAGTTCCAACCAGACGCAGCAATTGCGCTGCACCACGTTTTTCCAAAACTTGGCCCCGTGGTCTGCGAGTAACAGTTTGTGCATCTTTTCGCTCACTTCGCCGGGATGCCTGGCGAACTTTTGGAAGAAGCTGCGGGAATTCGGTTTGTCACGATGGAAATGAAATGCTTCAAGAATCAGCTGCTGGCAGCGCTCAGGCGCCCGCAAACCAATGAGCGCGGCAATGACGGCGCCATCACTGTGCCCCCAAAAACTCGCGCGCCCGATTTTAAGCTTGTCCAACACCAGCAGCATCTCGTCGGCGGCCCGGCGATGAAAATCCGTTGGCAGTGGTCCGGGAAAATGCGTAGAGCGACCGTGTCCGGAGCGGTCGGGAATGATGAAGCGAACTGCGCTGCTTAGCGCTTCGATCTGGCGGTCGATTGCGTAGGCGCCATAACCCCAGCCACCATGCAGGAAAACGACCAGACGGCCAGTACCAATGTCCCGGTAGTGAATGGTGACTGGCAGTATTCCGGGAGCGTGCGGCGATGTAGACAATTCCAGAAAAGGCATGGAACCTCGAGCCCGATGATTTTCGGCTTCAATAAGAAAACGACCACCGTCACTCTGCCATCGGCACTTCAATCGTGCTGCGGCTCCCATATTTCTTGAAAACCGATCCGCGCGAGGCCACGCCTTCGAGCTGGCTGGAGTCGGCACGGTTCACCACCGGCACCAACGCGTAATCGTTCACATAGCGCAGCGCCGAATCGAGCGACAGATCGGGATAGAGACTTGGAGTCGGCTGCGCAGGGAAAACCGAAGCCAACGTGCGCTCGCCTTTACCTTCAAGATAAAGGCGCTGCAATTGCTCGCGCGTAATCGTGCTCCAGCCGGCGGGATGCAGCCGTACGAGGAAAACTGACTCGGGGGAATCCTGAATGCGTCCGTAATTGGCATCGACACGATCCTGTGCGACGAGGATGATCTCCGGCGGAGGCTGCATGGCATCTTCGACATGCAAGATGGTTTCCTCGCGCTCTTCTTCGAGCGAGGGCAGGATGAGGCCGTCCTGGCGCGTAAGCAGATCGAAAATGGGCACCGCTTGCAAACTGCGCGAGACAAAATAGGAAAACGTATTCGCGACCATGACCGGGACAATGATCTCGTAGTTGCCGCTGACTTCGAGCACCATGAAGACCGAAGTCATAGGAGCACGCAGAAATCCCGCGAAAAGCACGCCCATGCCGACTAGCACGTACGTGCCCGTCGATCCTGTGAGATGAGGGAAGAAGATGCGCTCCACATCGCCGACTGCTCCGCCGAGCATTGCGCCGATAAACAATGTAGGCGCGAACATGCCACCGGGCGTGCCGCTGACAAATGAAACTGTGGTTGCGATTATCTTCAGTACGGCGAGCACTGCGAGAAACTTCCAGACGAACTGTCCATGCATGGCCTGGTCCAT
Source organism: Candidatus Sulfotelmatobacter sp. (assembly GCA_030041215.1). Taxonomy (GTDB): domain Bacteria; phylum Acidobacteriota; class Terriglobia; order Terriglobales; family Acidobacteriaceae; genus Sulfotelmatobacter. The sequence goes on from JASHOH010000094.1 coordinate 6,266, forward strand.
CGATTCGTATCCTGCGCCCATCACCTGCGGCGCGCCCAGAAACCCGATGAGGCCAACGATGAGTCCCGCGAGCGCGGGTTGAAAAAACTGCGTCCATCGAGGCAGGGCTTTCAGCCGGGGACGCAGAAAGCCAATCGATTTCGCAAAAGCCACCGAAGCAATGCCGCCGACGATTCCCAGCACGGCATAAGCGATCAATTCGGCAGGATTCTTGAAAGTTGTAACCGGAATGCGAAACAGCGGTTCACTACCGAGAAACCAGCGCACAATGACAACACTTGAAACCGCGGCCAAAACGACGGACCCGAGAATGCCCGCGCTCCAGCGGCCGATGACCTCTTCAATGACAAAAAGCACAGCAGAAATTGGGGCGTTGAACGCAGCCGCCAAACCTGCGGCAGCACCAACCGGAGCCATCAGACGCAGCTTTTCGCGTGAAATTTCCAGCCAGCGCCCCAGGGCCGATGCAATGCCGGCGCCGATTTGCAGCGAAGGATCTTCGGGGCCGAGCGATTGTCCTGAGCCGATGGCCAGCGCGGAACAGATAAATTTTCCAATTGCAGTGCGGAATGGAATCACGCCGTTAAAGATGTAGAGGGCAGCCTTGGTCTGGTTGACGCCGCTGCCGCGAATGCCGGGAAAAACATAGATCACAAGCACGGCCACAACCAGACCCACAATCGAAGGCACCTCGACCAGACGCCAGCTATGGGCCTGAGGTAAGGGACCTAGTAGAGCAAGGTGCGTCCAGTCGATGGCAAGTCGGAAGCAGACCACGGCAAGACCGGAGAAAATTCCGATGAATATAGAAAGAATGAGAAAGAAAACTTCCTCGTTAAACACACCCTCGAAGCGAGCGAACAGACGACGAGAAAGGTTGGGCGGAGTGGGTTCCTCGACCGGGGTAACAGCGATACTGGGGGGAGCGACCGAATCTGTCACTGGCTGCTGGCCTCGCGTCTTTGGGAGATCAACAGCAGCGCTTCGTCAACTCCCTGCGGCGCACCGCAGATGGTCGCGGTCTGTTGCTCGATTTGAAAAACCACATCCATGATGGTATCGGGCAGGTCGGTTTCGGCGGCCAAGCGAAGGCGCGCCAGATCGGGCTTGACGGCAACCCAGCGCACTTGCAATGCCCCCAGCGGCGTTGTAGGCGCGAGAGTTTTCAGATCGGCGCCATTGTTCTGCGCGCACTCGCTCAGGCGCTTTTCGGCTTGCGCAAATGCGGCGGCAATGCGGCGGTTGCGCTCGGCATCAGAGATGTGGCTGCGAAAGGGATTCGTCCTTAAAATAAGGTCGCTGGTGTCCAGCATTTCGCGCGATTGCTTGTCTTGCGGGTTCACGCTGACTGCGCCCTGCAAGTAGCGCTGCGCCAGCGCGTAGTTCCCCATGCGGTATGCGGCCTCGCCGGCACAGGCGAGGGCAGCGCCACTTGAAGGCTCAGTATGCAGCACTTCCCTGCACTGCGCCAGCGCGCCCGCCCAGTCCTGGTTCTGCGCGAACAACTCAGCCACCTGCAAATGCGCAGCCGGATTTGGCGGCAACAAAGAGGCCAACGCCAGCAGTTCCGATTCGGCTTTGTTGCGTGCACCCTGTTTCATCAGAAATTGAATCAACTCGATGCGAGCTTTGGTGCGGTTGGCATCGTAATTCGTGCTCCACACTCCATACATGGTGTTGTGGTAGTAGCGGATTGCATCGTCGATGTTGCCCTTGTGCGCGGCCACGCGGGCCAGCGCAAGATTGACAGCGCCATCTTGCGGCGTGCGTTGCCAAAGCGCGAGGAGATAAGACTCCGCCTCTTCAAGACGCCGAGGGTCGTTGCTGTCTCGCAACGCGCGCGCCAGGCTAAGCTGGTATTGCGGGCTGTTGGGATCGCAGGTCAGCGCGGCACGGAAGGCGGCAATGGCCTTGTCGTATTGGCCATCGGCAGCAGCAGTGAGTCCTTGTTCATAGAGCTTGCGACCGCGAGACTGCTGGTTGGCATTGTAACGTGCCACCAGGTGTCCCACCCCGGCGAAGGCAATCGCCGCCGCCGCAGTCAGGATTAACAGTACTACCGGAGCAGAACGCGGAACATACCTGGGGAGCGTCCAGGACATATCTCGTATCACGATATCATTTTGCACGGGCGGGTTGTCTGGTGCGGCCTGCACTCTCCAAATCTTGATTGTTCAGGTAATATATTCCGTCCACTTTTCGCCACCCGGAATGAATCGCGAATACTACAAACGCTATAGCCAGGAATTGAACCGCGACATGGAGGCCCTGGTCTTCGGCCATGCCGGAACGCCGATCATTGTCTTTCCGACCTCCATGGGAAAGTTCTTCGAATACGAAGATCGCGGCATGATCGGCGTGCTCGCCCCCAAGCTTGAGGGTGGTGACTTGCAGATATTTTGCCCGGATGCTGTTGATCTCGAGAGTTGGTACAACAAGCACGTCCACCCCAAAGTGCGGGTGATGCGGCATCTGCAATATGAGCGCTACATTTTGCACGAGTTCATTCCGTTTCTTCGTTGGAAAAATCAATCCCCGCAATTGTGTGTTACCGGATGTAGCTTCGGGGCCTACCACGCCGTGAATTTTGCCTTTAAGCATCCAGATGTCGTGACCCATTGTGTGAGCATGAGCGGAGCGTTCGATATCCATCAGTTCTTAGACGGCTATTATGACGACGATTGTTATTTCAATTGCCCGGTCGATTATCTGCCGAACATGAGCGATGACTGGTTTTTGAGCCGCTATCGGCAAATGAAGATTGTTCTGGGCTCAGCTGATTGGGACATGTGCCTCGACCAGAACGTGAAGCTCTCGGGCATGCTGAACAGCAAAGCCGTGCCGCATTGGCTGGATATCTACAACGATAATTCGCGGCATGACTGGCCGCTGTGGCACAAGATGGCGGCAAAGTACTTCTAGCGCCACCCGCGACCTCGATCAGCATGACATCTTATGAAGTTCGGCAGCGAAGTGGACAGCGCCGCATCGGCTCAAGGCATGCGGCCAAAGTATGGCGGGTCGGGAATGAGCCGCAACGCGTAGGGCTTATCGGGGAAGTCAACCATTCCCCGGCGGCCCATTTTGTTGCTGGCGATATCCTCTGGTTTCAGGAGATAGATGCGGACCGTGGCGGTGTAATCGCCAACAGTTCCGTACAGGTGAACCAATCCTTGATTTGCGCTTCCGAACTTTTTACTGTAAACGCGGGGCACGCCATTTACTACTGAAAAATCTACCTGATCAAAGCCGTCATCAATTTCCCAATTGGCCAGCGCCGTGACGTCATGGTTTCCATCATCGAGCAGCCTGAAGCGCTGCGTTTCCCCTAGCCCCATCAGAATCTGGAGGAAGAAGGCCGAATTGCACGGAATATAAGGACTACCCTGCGTGGTGCAGGTTCTAGCGCGTGCCGAAACGGACGACCCTGTCGGCAGGGGTTTCGATGTGTCAGCGCTCGGGGGCGCTTCCGCGGAGTGTACCACCTCCTCGACCATACTCTTGGGAATTTTGAAGCTGGACTCACCAATCGTGTATTCGACCTTGTCACCCTCTTCTTTGGCGCCGTCGGCGTGAATGGTGCGGCCGTTCTTGAGGCGAATGATAGCGGACGATGCTGCCTCCGGGGCTGGCTTCCCGTTTGTCGAACCTGCGCGGTTGGCGCCAGTTCCCGTCATCGAAGATTTGGGCAACACGGACGGAGCGTCCGCATCGTCAAGATTCCATTTCGCCAGCAAGGTCCCGGCCTGCATTACGCAAGGATCAGAACACTCGTATTGCCGCGTCTCCCCGCTGAACCGCTCGCCGATCGTGATGGCAGTGGGGCTTGTGCGGCTAAGTCCCAATCAATAATCCCGTTCCGCTGCGCCCTTATTCTTTCTGGTTATGCCGAATGGCAGGCGGCTGATAAATTGACTGGTGTTCGCGTCGAACACACTGTGCCACTCGATGGTGGTGAAGGAAGTAGGAGTTGCCCTGTGGGTGTCGTACTGAATTTCCAGCGTGGGCCATTCCGTTGTCGACCAGTCTTTGATCGACATGGTCTTGAGTTCCGTGAGCGGTTCTTCCGGGTCGAGCAGGACCTTCTTCTAACGCTGGATGTGACCCGACATATCGGCACGAAAGACGATTAGCTCGGTGAGGAAATTCGGCCGGTCGCTGCGCTGGAAACTCTGGGCTTGGAAGATGAAAGTCTGTTTCAGTCCCTCGAATTCAATGGAGGCGATGCCCTCGGGTTCCCCCGTAGCGGCGCTGCCTCGCATGGAGACCCCCACATCCACCATGCGCGGCTTCTCGCCGGGAATTTGCACTGTTAGTGCAGGATCCCACTGCACCACCGCGCCTGGATAAAGCGTCTGAAGCAGAGATTCCATGACGCTGGCTCTCATTTCGCCGTAGGCCTTCCGCCGGTCGCCCGGCTTCATCTGAGCAATCCCAATTTCATAGGAAATAAGCAGAACAACGATAGCGACGATAAGGGCACATGCGCACCTGCGCGCATGTGCCGAGAGGCACCGGACGGCGCGCATTTGGGCAGACAATCTCATGCCTGTCATTGTGATCCGGCCTCGATTCTAACCGACGTGGATTCTGCCGGTGAACGGTACCGGAGTAATCACGATATGGCCCTCTCATCCAAAGTAAGTTCTGTTTGCAGTGGCAACCCGAATTGGTCTAATGTGACTGTTGCGTTTTGCACTGTTGATGGCCGTTTGCAGCAATGTTGAAGGAAGTCGAGGTGCGGATTGTTGAGGAGAATCGGAATTCTTTTCGGGATGGAGAATACCTTCCCGCCCGCGTTCGTCGACAAGATCAACTTGATGAACGTAGATGGTGTCGAGGCGGAGTTCGTTAAGATCGGCGGCGTCCGAATGGACGAGCCGAAGAAATACGACGTCATCATCGACCGTATCTCGCAGGATATCGCCTTCTACCGCGCCTACCTAAAAAATGCGGCTCTGCACGGCACGATCGTCGTGAACAATCCCTTCTGGTGGACCGCCGACGATAAATTCTTTAACTACGCGCTGGCGCACAAGCTGGGCGTGGCAATTCCGCCGACAGTGATTCTGCCGCATAACAAGCATCCCGAAGGTACGACAGACCGCTCCATGCGCAATCTGATTTTCCCGCTCAACTGGCAGGAAATTTTCGATTACGTCGGCTTCCCCGCATTCCTCAAGCCTTACTCCGGCGGGGGATGGAAGCACGTTTACCACGTGCACTCGCCCGAAGAATTTTTCCAGCATTACAACCAGACCGGCGACCTGTGCATGACCTTGCAGCGTGCGGTGAAGTTCGAGGAGTATTACCGCTGCTATGTGGTGGGCCAGGAAAAAGTGCACATCATGAAGTACGATCCCAAGGCGCCGCATCATGAGCGCTATGTGAAGGGAAATCCGCCGCCGTCCTCGCCTGCTTTGAGAGAACGGATTGAAAAAGACTGTCTCACCTTGTGTCGAGCATTGGGATACGACCTGAACACAGTGGAGTTCGCGGTCGAAGGCGGCGTGCCTTACGCAATCGACTTCCTCAATCCTGCTCCGGACGCCGAAATCACTTCGGTTGGGCAGGAGAACTTCGATTGGATTGTGAACGCCGCCGCCGAGATGGCGGTGAAGATGGCCTTGAGCGGAGAGAATCCTGCGAAAGAGTTACGCTGGGCCGGATTGTTGAAAGGAGTCGGCAGCTTAACCAAGCGAGCCGCCAAGAAATCCAAGGCCGCTAAGTAGGAAACCGGATCCGCACTGATTAAATTTTGTGGTCGATCGGTACGGAATAACCGTTCCGAGTTGTTCTCTACGATTGTTATACTAATTGTGCCTGTTTGTGCAGCTTCCTGGGGCATCCTGCAAAGAAAAAACGGCACAAGCGGGTTCCTCCGCCTTCGCTTCGCGAAGCCGTCGGAATGACAACGCTAGCATTCTCGTACCTGATCGAGTCGTTATGCAGCCTAGTTTCACTCTCGGCATTGAAGAGGAATATCAGACCATAGATCCGGAAACTCGCGATCTGCGGTCGCATATTCAGGTCGAGCTCCTGGAAAAAGGCAAGAAAATACTTCAGGAGAAGGTGAAGGCGGAGCTGCATCAGTCCGTAGTCGAGGTCGGCACTGGCGTTTGCAAAAACATCAAGCAAGCCAAAGCCGAAGTCAAAGCGCTGCGCCGCGACATTATCCGCCTGGCCCGGGAAAATGGATTGTGCGTCGCCTCAGTTGCAACCCATCCTTTCTCGGATTGGCGCGTGCAGGAAATCTATCCCGATGACCGCTACAAAAACATCGTCGAAGATATGCAACTGGTGGCGCGCGCCAATTTAATTTTCGGCCTGCACGTGCATGTGGGCGTGGAGGACCGCGAGACTGCGATCCACATGATGAACCACGCCCGCTATTTCCTGCCCCATATTCTGGCGCTGTCGACGAACTCGCCCTTTTGGCTGGGGATGAATACCGGTCTAAAATCGTATCGCTGCAAGGTGTTCGACAAATTTCCGCGCACTAACATTCCAGATTACTTCCCGAGCTGGGGCGAATACGAAAACTTTATCAAGTTGCTGATCAAGACCAACTGCATCGACAACGCCAAGAAGATTTGGTGGGACATTCGCCCGCATCCGTTCTTCAATACGATTGAGTTTCGCGTCTGCGACATCCCCATGCGAGCCGACGAAACCATCGCCCTCGCCGCGTTGATTCAGGCAACCGTAGCCAAGCTGTACAAGCTGTACGAGGCCAACCAGGGATTCCGCCTCTACCGCCGCGCGCTCATTATGGAAAATAAATGGCGCGCCTCGCGTTATGGCCTCGACGGCAAGCTAATCGACTTCGGCAAGCAGATCGAAGTGCCTACCCGCGATCTGGTCCGCGAATACCTGCATTTTATCGACGATGTAGTGGATGAACTTAATTCGCGGGAGGAGATAAATTACATCCATACCATACTGGAGCGCGGCACCGGCGCCGACCGCCAGTTGCAGGTTTACAAAGAAACTGGAGATCTGAAAAAAGTAGTCGATTACATTATTGAAGAGACGGAGCAGGGACTGGAAGAGACCGAGCCGGTGGCCGTCAGAAAAGTAGGGTAATGAGCAATCCTGTGGAGACATCGAACGAAGAAGTCAAAATTCCCGCTTCTCGCAGGAGCGTCGAGAAGTGGGGCACCCTGAGCATCCCATTCGATCCCGAATATCTCCCCGGCGCGCACAATGCGGTTCACGTCTGCCTGCGAGTGCAGCCGACAGAAAAAGTCTGCGTCATCACCGACGAAGTCACACTGGAAATTGCGGCCGCCATCGTCAGCGAGCTTGAAAACCTCGGCGCTCCTTGCCGCGCGTGGGTGCTCGAAGACCTAGCCGAGCGGCCATTAAAAAAGCTGCCTCAGCAAATAATCGACGATCTCGAAACCAGCCAGGTTTCCATCTTTGCCGTGCAAGCGCAGCCGAACGAACTTCGATCGCGCATGCAGATGACCGACGTGGTCAATCGCCGCAGAATTCGCCATGCGCATATGGTCAATATCAACCGGCAGATCATGCTCGAAGGCATGAGAGCCGATTTCAATAAAGTCGACCGCTTGAGTGCAAAAGTCGTCGCCATGGTGCGCAAGGCACAGCGCGTGCGCGCCAAAACTGCGGCTGGAACCGATCTCACCGCCGATCTGAACCCGAATTACCGCTGGCTAAAAACTAGTGGGATCATCACTCCGGAAAAATGGGGCAATCTGCCCGGCGGCGAAATTTTCACCACCCCCGGCGAAGTAAACGGCACATTCGTCATCGACGGCGTCGTCGGCGACTATCTCTGCGCAAAATTCGGCAACCTGCGAGAGACTCCGCTGACCATCCGCATCAAGAACAATCGGCTCACCGAGGCACACTCAGCCAATCAGGAACTCGAAGACGATTTCTGGAAATACACGCACACTGACGAGAACAGTGACCGCGTGGGCGAGTTCGCCATCGGCACCAACATCGATCTAAAAGACGTGATCGGCCAGATTCTTCAGGACGAAAAATATCCCGGCGTGCACATCGCCTTTGGCAATCCTTACGGCGCGCACACCGGCGCGGAATGGGATTCATCCACCCATATCGACGTCGTAGGCCGCAAGTTCAACATCTGGGTCGACGACGAGCAAATCATGCAGGATGGGAAGTTTCTGCTGCAGGCGTAGGCCGCCTCTTGAGCAGAACGCAGATCAGCTACCCGATAATTCCTCAGCTTGAACTCGGGCATTATTTCATTTCCTACGGCTCGATAACTTTATTAGAATAACTCCAGAAACATACCTCGTTTCCCAGTGAGGTTGTGCCATGCGGCGTCTCCCCGCGGCTCTGTTGTTGTGTTGCTGTTGTTTTCCTATCCAAGCTCTAGCCCAAAACGCAGCCATTACTGGCACGGTAGCAGACAGCACCGGCGCGCTTGTAACGCAGGCGAAAGTCACCGCCCGCAACCTCGCCACAAGCTTGTCACGCTCCACAGCAACCGACGGATCCGGTAGTTACCGAATCACCAGCCTCGCTCCCGGAGTCTATGATGTGCTCGTCGAGCACAAAGGGTTCAAGGCGGTCGACTATTCCGACGTGGAGCTTACTGTCGGCCAGGTTCAGAACCTCAGCCCGACACTTGTGCCCAGCGCAATGGCCGAAACCGTCACTGTGAAGGGCGAGCAGGTTGCCCCAATCGATCTGGATGATGCGCAGATCGGGAATCTGGTCAACGGTGAACAAATCCAGGACTTGCCGCTCATTCTGCGTGATCCCTACCAACTGGTGCTTCTTTCTCCAGGATCGATTCAGAGCAATTCCATTTTGCAAGGCTTCTCGGTCAACGGTTCCCGCGAGCGCAACAATAATTTCCTCCTCGACGGCACCGACAATAACGATGCCGAGATTCCCGGGCTTACCCAACCTCAGCCCGGACTGACCTCTCTCAATCCTGATTCCATCCAGGAATTCCGCGTTATCACTAGCAATTTTCTTCCCGAGTTCGGACGCAATACCGGTGCGATCATCGACATCGTGAGCAAGCGCGGCACTAACGAATTTCACAGCGACATTTATTGGTTTGGACGCTTCGATGCTTTCGGGGCTCGTGACTATTTCAACCATGAAACCAATGCGGCCGGCCAACTCGTGCCGAAGGATTCGTATTCGCGCAATACTTTTGGCGTCTCCGCCGGGGGACCGCTGCGGCGCGACAAGACCTTCTGGTTCGCGAACTACGACGGCGACCGCTTCTCTACGACTCTCACGAATTCAAGCATCGTGCCCACCCAGGAATTTAAGACCGGCAACTTCACCTACACAGACAGTGAGGGACAGCAAGTTCCTATCAATGTAAGCACACTCTCGTCGTTCAATAACATCAACGGGTTGCTGCCGGATCCGACGATGCAGAAGATTTTCGCATTGTATCCCGCGCCGAATGGCCCCAGCGTCGACAGCATCCGCGGAGTGCTTTTCTTTCCCAGCCCCTCGCACACCACCAGCGACAACGTAAGCGCCCGCGTCGATCACAACTTTTCGCAAAGCGAGACCCTGGCGGTGCGCTACACCTTCAATCGATATGACGATCCCAATTTCGACCACACCGATTTCCTCTCCGGGCTGGGAGCCACCGGTACCGCGCAGCGTAGGCAGAACATTTCTGGACAACTTACGTCTGTGATCGATCCCAGGCTGGTGAACAACCTCCGCCTCGGTGCAAACCGCATCAATTTCCCGCTCACGTGCGAAGGCTTGAGCACTCTCGACAGTTTTGGCCTGACGGACGCTTACGGGCGCGGCTTCGATTTCCCGCTGCCGGGCATCGATGGATTTGGCTGCCTAATCATGGTCGACCGTGACGGCTCCATCCGGTTTAGCGGCACCTATACGACCGGCGATGACGTGACCTGGGCGCGGGGCCGCCATACCTTCAAGTTCGGCGTCGAGACGCGCGACGTCTACTCCAACAGCACGAATGATTTTCTCTCGCGATCGACGGTCGATTTCAATTACTTCGCGAACTACGGCGTGCCTGCCTTCTTTACCGGTGACAACAATAATGTCGACAACAACCCAACCCTGCAGGACATGGTGTGGTCACTGTTCGGCAACGTGGACTCGGTGACTCAGGCACAGTTCTTCAATAAGAGTGGCAATCGTACCGCCAACGATCTTCGCGGGTTCCGCCAAAAAGAATTTGCTGCCTTCGCGCAGGATACGCTGAAGATTCGTCCTGATCTCACTCTGAACTACGGACTCCGCTATCAATTCAACGGCGTTCCCTACGAAGTGAACAACCTGCTCTCTACGCTTTTTGTCTCGCCCAGTGGGCCGGCGCCGTTCACCTTCGTGATTGCCGGACAAAAAGGCCAGGGTTTGCCGCCTCTCTATAACAACGACTGGCACGATTTTGAGCCGCGCGTGGGCATCGCATGGGATCCTTTTAAAGATGGCAAAACCTCCGTTCGCGTCGGCTACGGCATCTTCCACGACCGGCTCTTCGGCCAATTGCTGGGGCTGACGCGCGGCGACCCGCCCTTCCAGCAGAACTACTTCGAATCCTACCTTTTGCCCCTTTCGCCAGCGATGCCGACATGTCCTCCCACTTGGGTTCAAAGCCAGTTAGGGCTGTGCATTGGCCCGGCAGCTTCCACGCTCACTCCGCCGCCAACGCTTCAAACCACACCCGTGGTGAACAATGGCGATGGCGATCTTCCCTTCCTCATCGATCCAAACCTGCGCATGCCCTACAGCCAAAGCTGGAATTTTGGCGTGCAGCGTGATTTGCCCGGCAGCGTCATCGTAGAAGTGAATTACGTAGGTTCAAAAGGAACTCGCATACTTCGTCTGGTCGATGGCAATCCGCCGCAACCAGCCTTAGTCGCCCAGCTAGAAGCTTTCTGCGCCCAGCCGAACCCCTTCAACTGCACACAATCCACGTTGCAGTTCAACAATCTCTGGTTTGGGGCTGAATCGGGGAATCTGCCTTTCGATGCCGTCAACAACAACGCCTTTCTGCACGCCGAACTCTTCAATAATGAGGGTTCATCCATTTACAACGCCATGCAGGCAAACGTGACAAAGCGCATGTCGCACGGCCTCACGTTACAGGCGGCCTATACCTGGGCACACGCCATTGATAACTCCTCCGACCCGCTGACGCCCGCGGCAGGCAACAATGAATTTCCCCGCAACTCCCTTGACCTTGCAGCCGAGCGCGGCAATGCCGATATCGATGTGCGCCAGCGCCTGGCGCTCAATTACTCCTGGGCGCTTCCCATCGGCCGCGGCCATGATCATCTGGCCGAAGGCTTGGCCGGCAAGGCCTTTCAGGGCTGGGAAGTTGCCGGCATTACAACCTTCTCCACCGGACTTCCCTACGATATCTACACCGCGCTCGATACCGCCCATACGGGCCAGCAGCAGCGGCCCGACTACAACCCAGGGGGAACGCCTGTACCGGTCAGCAATCCACAGACGCAAACTGGACCCAACCTTGGGCTATTCTCTGATCCTGCATGGGGGAACGCGGGCAACCTGGGGCGCAACCACTTTTACGGCCCCGGCGTGAACAACTGGGATATGCTTCTGCAAAAATCCGTGAGCCTTTCCGAACGGGTCAACTTGCGATTACGCGCCGAGAGCTACAACCTGTTCAACCGCACCCAATTTGGCCAGCCAGGAAATCTCACCTTTGATCCCAACACGTTCGGCCAGTCCACCTCCGAGGTACGCCGTCCAGACCTCACCACCGGCTCCCGCCAGCTTCAGTTTGGGATGAAGCTAAGCTTCTAGTGGCGGGGCCAACATTTGCGGCAGCCATCAACGCAGCGAGTGGTGCACCATGTTCGAGATACAGATAAATAAGTGACTTTTTTTTGAACCTCGAAGGACACAAAGGTAGACGAAGTCAAAGCCGAACGGATTTACTTCGTGATCCTTCGTGTCCTTTGTGGTTTGTCTTGGTGCTCATTGCGGTGTGCACTTCTGATCGTGCATCATAGTCTCTCCCATGATTCCTTCCCTGCGCCGGCAGTTCAATGCCAGCTTCACGCCGGAAAAATATCAGCAGTTTCTGCGCCGCATTGATGAAGCCTCCGGCACTCACGTGCAATTCCGCTTGTGCGAGACCCCATGTTTTTTCCCAAAATCGCTGCTCGATCGCATGACCGAAGACGGCAAGGAACTGATTCGACAACTAGTGGAAAATCCTGACTACCGCGCGCGGTCGGAGCAGTCCATTCCCCCTGAGTTCCGCGTTCCCAATGAGCCTCCGCATCCCATGTTTATTCAGGTCGACTTCGGGCTGGTTCGCAACGCAAGTGGCAAATTGCAACCGAAACTCGTCGAACTGCAGGCCTTCCCTTCCCTGTACGCATACCAGGTAACGCTGGCGCAAAGTTACCTCGACGTCTACGGATTACAGAATGCCTCTGTCCCAGGGTTGAGTTATTTTCTAAGCAGACTTGACAACCAAACCTATCGTGACCTTCTCCGCCAAGCGATTGTCGCCACGCACGATCCCGAGAACGTGATCCTGATGGAAATTCACCCGCAGGAGCAAAAAACGCTCCCTGATTTTCTGCTCACCGAGAAAATGCTGGGCGTGCGCACGGTCGATATCGAAAAGATCAAGAAGAAGGGATCGCACCTCAATTACGAACACGCAGGAAAACAAATACCCATTCGCCGCATTTATAACCGGGCCATCGTCGACGAACTCCAGCGCAAGCGAGTCAAACTCAACTTCGATTGGCGCGACGACCTCAACGTTGAATGGGCGGGCCATCCTAACTGGTATTTCCGCATCAGCAAGTTTTCCATTCCTTATTTGCAGCACGAATCGGTCCCGAAGACCTGGTTCCTCGACAAACTCGACCACGTTCCCGATGATCTCGAAAACTACGCTCTAAAACCGCTTTATTCTTTCGCCGGACTTGGAGTGGTCATTGCCCCGAAGAAAGAAGATATCGACGCCATCCCTGCCGAAAAGCGTTCGGAATACATTTTGCAGGAACGATTGCATTTTGAGCCGGTCATTGAGACTCCATTTGGCGGCACCAAAGCCGAAGTGCGCGTGATGTATGTCTGGCTGGATAAGTTGACGCCAGTTCTGACTATCATCCGCATGGGCCGGGGACTAATGATGGGCGTCGACCATAACAAGAATATGGAGTGGGTGGGAGCCTCGGCCGGACTGTGGACGGATGATTAGATGCCGCGGCTATACTTGGCATTTTGAAACCATGAAGGGCTCGAAGGTACACGAGGGAAAGTCAGGGGTTCCTCCGTGCCCCCTCGTGTCCTTGGTGGTTTCCCTTACGTATTTCAGCCACGGGTCAGCTCCTGAGGCCCTCTGACCCATCCGCCCTTCTTACTATCCTGGTTTGCAGTTCGCGCCCATTCGGCCGCCGCAAGAATAAGTTATCGCCTTCTAATCGCACTGCGACCGGCTGGCCTTGCTGGAACTCGCCGGGCGCGTACCCATCGGCCATGGCGGTATCGTATTCTCCCGTATAAACCATTCCTTGCACCTTAACCACGACACGGTGAACCGGCTGTGCAACGGATTCTCGCAAAATTTCGGCTTCGGCCTGCTGCCAGTTTTCCAGATCGTGCCCTGGCACACACCCGTTGCGGCGATAAATCTCCTCGGCGCGGCGGCGAATGGCCTCGTGCATCTGCGGAGAGGGATTTGCATCGGCGGGGGCCATATGAATTGATACTAGCCGCGAGGGCGGACGTTTCAGTCACAAATGCCGCACAAAAGGACATTGGCAGTTTTCAATTTGGGGAATTTTCTTAGGCAGAAAAAATCAATCGAGTTTTGCAGTATGGCTTCTGGAAGACTATTGTCTTAGCCAAATCTCCACGCGGCGGTTCCTCTCGCGACCTTCTTCGGTGTCGTTCGACGCCACCGGCAAATCGGCGCCCAGGCCCCTGACTATGCCCGGTTTCAGGCCTCGTTCAACGAATTGTGTTTCTACCGTCTTGGCGCGGATCAGCGACAGTTCTTTGTTCAGCTTGGGAGTCTCCGTGCCATCGGCGAAACCGAACAGCAGAATTTTCTCACCGCTATATCGCAGGTCGGCGACAAAAGTTGCCACGCGATCGACATCAACGATGGCTTTGTTGTCCAGGTCTGACTTGCCGGCACGAAAGCGGAAGTTGAGCGACAAGCGCTGTGCTCCAGCCGTCAGCTGACGGTAATCGAACGGAGCCTCGCGGGTCACCTGTTGGTTCTGCGGGATGATGTTTTGCGCGATGAAGCCGGTATCTCCGACAACGTCCTGCCCTTGCTTGGAAAGTGCAAATTCCACAAATTTCCGCGTGAAAGGATTCGATGGATTTGACGGCGTGTATAGATACAGACGCCGCGATAGAGGATAGTCCTCTGTCGCCACCGTCAGCGGAGTAGCCAACAGCGGGCGGGCACCTTTCTCAGAAACCGCCAATGCCTTCGCACGACGAATGTAGGGCAGCCCAATAAACCCGATTCCGTTGGGATCGTTGGCAACTGCATTCGAAAGTGCGTTGCTGTCCTCAAATCGCTGCGCGCTGGGCGCCAGGTTCTTGCCTCCAAGAACAAGCGACTTAAACGTATCATACGTTCCAGATTTATCGTCCCTAGCGTAAATCTTGATTGGCCCCGGCAAGGGTCCAACCTGGGACCAGTCACTGAACTCGCCGGAAAAAATCTGCATGATCTGGCCTTTGGCAAGCCCATTCACCGGGTTTGCAGGATTGACAATAACAGCAATCCCGTCTAGCCCAAGCACATGTTCGCTGTCGGCCGAAGACATATCTCCCAGCGAAGCCAGTTTGGCAACTTCATCCGGCTTGATCCGGCGAGAAGCCATGCCAATATCGCAAATGCCCTCGGCTAGGCTGGAGAACGCCGTCGCCGATCCGTGCGCCGCAATGTGAATCACCGACACGGCACTTTGTGACGGCAGGATACCCTGCACGATTTTTTCTTCTGGATTGGCTCCGGGCAGGATCTTCACATTGGTTGCGCCCTGCGCCTTCAGAAAAGCCTCTGCCAACGACGGAGCCATCGCGGCGCCAATCGTGTTGGAACCAGCCAGCCTGAGAATTACATTCTGCTTTCCGGTCTTGGCACCCCAGCTAATCTGCGAGTCACGCCAAACCACAAACCCCAACAGTATTAAACAGACAACTCCGGCTGAGAGCAGTGATAACCTTAGTCGTGACAAACTCATGGGCAAACTCGTAAAAGGCGGGGAAACCCGGGCACGCGGATTGTACACTTAACTGAGCATGTTCGGAAGTCTTAACTTCCGCCATGGCCACCTGGAGACTTTGAAACCCTGTTTATGTCCATTTTTTTTCTTAATCATAGCTGTGCCTCACAGAGAGTTGACCGGATGCTTCTGCGGGCCTAACATTAGCGCGGACGGGAGTATTGTCTTCCCATGATCGGCCAGACTGTATCCCACTATCGCATCCTGGGAAAACTGGGAGGCGGTGGCATGGGGGTGGTCTATGAAGCCGAGGACCTGAAGCTGGGCCGACACGTTGCGCTCAAGTTTATCCCTGAAAATCTGGTAGGCGATGCCAAATCGCTTGAACGCTTCTCCCGCGAGGCGCGAGCAGCTTCGCAACTGAACCATCCCAATATCTGCACCATTCACAGTATTGAAGACAACAATGGGCACCCCTTCATTGTGATGGAAAAGCTGGAGGGCGAGAGCCTGAAGCAATGCATCGGCGGCTGTGCGATGGAGACAGACAAGGTACTCGACATTAGCATTCAGGTCGCCGATGCCTTGGCCGCTTCTCACGCCAAGGGCATCGTGCATCGCGATATCAAGCCAGCCAACATCTTTCTCACACCTAGTGGGCAGGTGAAAGTTCTCGATTTCGGCCTGGCCAAGCACCTGCACAACGTCGGTACCGACAGCAATCCCGTCATTGCGGAGGATTCTCTCACCGCCGTGGGCATAATTCCGGGGACCGCGGTCTACATGTCTCCCGAGCAGGCGCGCAGCGAGGATGTCGACTTCCGCACCGACCTGTTCTCTTTTGGCGTGGTCATGTACGAGATGTGCACCGGCAAGAAACCGTTCTCGGGCAAGAGCTCCCTAATGACGCTCGATGCCGTGCTGCACGACAAGCCGGCTCCGCCGGGGTCGATGAATGCGAACGTTCCCGTCGAACTCGAAGGCATCATCGGCAAGGCGATGGAGAAAGACCGCAAACAGCGGTATCAAAGTGCCTTGCAGATGAAGGCCGACCTGCAGCAATTGAAACGGGAAACGGAATCGGGGCAGATGAAATCAGGGCTGCAATCCAAACTGCGGGTTGCCAGCCAGACCTTCGGCCGACCCAGCACTAGCCGTTGGCAGCTTTGGCTGCTGCTGGGAACAGTCGCGATTCTTGTCACCGTGCTCAGCGCAGTTGCCGCCTATTGGTTTAAACATCGGTCCGCTTCGAGCCTGGAGCAGGCCAACGCCATCGCCGTGCTGCCTCTGCAAAACATGAACGGCGACATCGCCGTCGAATACTTGCGTACTGCCCTGGCCGACGAATTAACCAGCACCCTGACCTATGCACGTTCGCTCGAAGTAAGGCCCTCCTCGGCAACGCGGAAGTATGTAGAGTCGGATATCGATCCAAAGACGGTAGGCCAGCAGTTGCACGTTGGCCGGCTGCTCACAGGCCACTTCATCCGCCGAGGCGAGCAGCTCACCGTGACTTTGGAAGCGATCGATGTCCCTGATGACCGCCTGATCTGGCAAACTACCGTCACCACCGGCGTAAACGATCTCATCTCACTGCAAAATCAGTTGAGCGCGCAGGTGCAGCAAGGGTTACTGCCTGCGCTGGGCGCTGGAGGCAGCTTGAGCACGGCTTCGCGTCCCAAGAGCCAGGAAGCCTATGATCTCTATCTTCATGCCCTGGCCCTTTCACACGATCCCGGCCAGAACAAAGATGCAATTGCTGTGCTGGAGCACGTGGTGGGGGTCGATCCCGGCTACGCGCCGGCCTGGGAGGCGCTCGGCGAACGCTATTATTACGACTCTACTTATGGCGGCGGCGGCGAGCAGATGTTCCAACAGTCGAATCGCGCCTACGAAAAGGCGCTCGCCCTCGATCCTAACCTTGTCTCCGCCGCCAGCCATCTCATCACGAATCGCGTGGAGCGCGGCGATCTCAGCCATGCCTATGATGAAGCGAGTGATCTGGTGCGCCGGCGTCCGCAGAGCGCAGACGCGCACTTTGCCTTGAGCTACGTGCTCCGTTACGCGGGAATGACCGAGCAGGCCACGCAGGAATGTGACAAGGCACTCTCGCTCGATCCCGGCGATTTCGGCTTCCGCTCCTGCGCGTTTGCGTTTCTCGAGCTCGGCAAAGCCGACCGTGCCCTGGATTTCGTGCGCCTTGATCCGGGTTCTGAATGGGCGGCGTGGTTGATGCCGTCTGTTTATCTGGCTCAAGGCAACGTAGCGCAGGCGCGTCAAAGTGTGAAAGACGTCGGCAAGGCGCAGGTTTACCACCGCGAATTGCTGACTGCCTGCACGCAGCCACAGCGTCCACCGGATATTGACCGCATTGCGCGCGAAGCAGAAAACTCGGTGATGACCGAACTCGATCCCGAGCAGTGGTATCGAGTCGGCGCATTGTTGGCCTATTGCGGACAAAAGGAAGCAGCTCTACGTCTGCTGCGAAACGCCGTGCAGCAAAATTATTGCGCTTACTCACCGCTGCTGGAGGATCCACTGCTGAAGGATCTGAGAAAAGACACCGAATTCAATCAGGTGCTCACCGCCGCCAGCAACTGCCAGGCGTCGCTGAAAGAAGGGCGGCAATAAGCAGTGACAGCCGCGAGAGGGACCTTACGTCAGCTCGGCCGCACCGTTGCAGTGGAAAAGATCGTATATGCTGCATGTATCTACGCCGATCTTTTCGACGACCGCGACAAAAGCCGCGTGTCGTAAAGTCCTTCCAAGAGCTTCGCTCTTGTCGGAATGACATCTACGCAATTACAAGGTCAAGGCTGTGTAAAGAATTTGCGTCAAAGCGGCCCTAGACCCCATCCTTGTAAGGTGCAATCATCGACTCCTATAAAGGCGCTGCGAAGCAACCTCGTCCGTTGTCGGCTCCTGGCGAGCGTTTTCATCAGCATTCTGGCCGTATCACTCATTGTTCCTGTCTTCCTGTTTGGCTGGCGTCCTCCGATCCAACCGGACAATGCCGCACCCGCAAACCACCCGCCGCAATTTCCTGCGCTGCCCTACATGGGCATTCTCCCCGACCTGCCCCAGGATCAGGGAGCGGCGGGCCTGCGCCTGATGCTTCGCCGGTTGAGCACGACTGCCCGGCTCATGCAGGCTGTCGCGCACCCCGACGACGAAGATGGCGGCATGCTCACTCTCGAATCGCGTGGCCACGGGGCCAGCGTGTTGTTAATGACGTTGAATCGCGGCGAAGGCGGCCAGAACAAAATCGGCAGTAATTTATCGGATGTTCTGGGCGTGCTGCGCACGCTCGAATTGCTGGCGGCCGATCAATATTACGGAGTGCAGGAACGTTTCTCGCACGTTGCGGACTTCGGCTATTCGAAAAGCGCCGACGAAACGTTTTCCAAATGGGGTGGACACGATGTTGCGCTGGGCGATATGGTCCGCGTGATTCGCACTTTCCGTCCCGATGTGCTGGTAGCGCGTTTTTCCGGCACCGAGCGCGACGGCCATGGACATCATCAGGCCTCGAGCATTCTTACGCAAGAAGCGTTCCGCGCCGCCGCCGATTCCAAGCGTTTCCCCGAGCAAATTGCGGAGGGCCTCGAACCTTGGCAGGCCAAGAAACTCTACATCGGAAACGTATGCAGCTTCGGCGCCCAAACCTGTCCCGACGACAAATGGTCCGTCAAGCTGAACTCCGGCCAGCCCGATTCTGATCTTGACGGCTCCTATGTGCAGTTCGCGATGAAAGGATTGCGCCATCAGCTTTCGCAAGGAGCGGCTAATTGGAATGTCGATCCCGGCGATCGCTTCACTTTTTACAAGCTGATCGACTCCGTCGAACCGCCGAAGTTCGATAAAGACGGCCACGAAAAAGATTTCTTCGATGGCATCGACACCACCTTGCCAGGCCTCGCCTCACGATTGGGTGCAGAAGAAATCAAGGTTCCGCAGCTAGAGCAAGAGCTCACAACTATCGTCAACACAATCTCCGAAGCCAATGTAGACGTTAAGAGAAACGATATCTCAGCGGCGACAACCCCTCTTATGGCGGCCCTCGCAGAGCTTCGGCAGGCCCAAGCCGAAATCAGCAGCAGCGCTCTCAGCGCTACCGCCAAAGCCGATCTCCTGATGCGCCTCCGCCAAAAGCAGCAGCAGGCGCAAACCGCGCTAAATGAAGCTCTGAACGTAACTCTCGAGGCGGTCCTAGTTTCGCGTGTCGACTCCAGTGGCCACGCTCTTAAGGAACTTCCGAAAGAATCCGAAGCGTTGACCGCCGTTTCTCCTGATCAGGAATTTCTCGTGGCAGTCGATCTGCATAACGGGTCAAAGCACGCGCTTACACTCCACAATCTGAAGCTCGAAGTCCCCGCCGGCTGGGGGACTGTTTCCGACAAAACCAAGCGCGTGCCCATCAAGCCTGAAGGCAACGAACAGGTCGTCTTCCGCCTTCGCGTTCCGAAAGATGCGCAATATACGCGTCCTTACTGGCATCGCGATGATCCCGAAACCGAGAGCATCAATCACATCGACGACCCCGAATATTTAACCCTGCCATTTCCACCGCCTCCCCTGCGCGCGCGAGTAACATACTCGCTGGCAGATGACAGGTCGACAACGCAAATCAGCATTGAGCAACCGGTCGTCGCCGAGTTCCTGGACGAATCTGGCAAAGAAACCGCTCGCCCACTGGCCATCGTGCCAGCATTCTCCGTCGCTCTCGAACCTGGCACGCAAACCATTTCCACGCACAACGGCGCAAGCTCCACTGTGACCGTGGGAGTTACCAACAATCTCTCCCGCAACGATCAGGGAGAGCTGCGTTTGGAACTGCCGCCGGGATGGCGTTCTGAGCCTGCGCAAATTGCGGTACAGTTCAGCCGTCGCGGAGAAAAGCAGGACTTTCAGTTCAAGGTCTTCCCTGCCAAATTGCAGGAGGGGCGCATCACGATCCGCGCCGTCTTGCAGACTGACGGCCAGAAGTACAGCGAAGGTTATACGCTTGTAACGCGCGAGGATCTCGGCAGCTTCTACTACTATCAGCCCGCCATACAGCGCGTGAGCATCGTCGACGTAATCGCGCCGCACGATCTGAAAATCGGCTACATCATGGGCGCAGGTGACGATATTCCAACCGTGCTCCGGCAGGTCGGAATGAACGTCACTCTGATTCCACCAGAAAAGCTGTCGACCGAAGACCTGAGCCAGTACGCCACTATCGTCCTTGGCATCCGCGCATATGACACGCAAAAAGATGTCGTGGAAAACAATCAGAAGCTGCTCGACTTCGTTTCCGCCGGCGGAACTCTGCTCGTGCAATACAACACAGGCGTCTCCGACTTCAACAACGGCCACTTTACACCGTATCCTGCCGAACTCAGCCGTGCGCGCGTTTCAGTCGAGGAAGCTCCAGTTGAAATTCTTGCGCCCGATGACGGAGTGTTTCATTATCCCAACACCATAACGTCCCGCGATTTTGATGGCTGGGTGCAGGAGCGCGGCCTCTACTTCATGGATAAATGGGATGATCATTTCGTTCCTCTGCTTTCATGCCATGATCCGAACGAAGAGCCGCAGAAAGGTGGCCTGCTACTGGCGCACGATGGCAAGGGAATTTACATCTACACTGGATATGCATTCTTCCGACAATTGCCCGCAGGTGTGCCGGGAGCGGTCAGATTGTACGTGAATTTACTCAGCGCTGGAAAGCAGAAATGATGGCCGATCGTGGATCAACCTAATGGGTATTGCGATGGAGCATCGAGAGGAATGGAAACCCGTTTTAGAGGCCGAAGTCAAGCGTTGGCGAGCACAGCCGTTCGAGCAACTTATAGCAGAGCTGCAGGAGGAACGTGTCTACGAGATCGAGTTTGGTGGCAGAACCTACCAGGTTGAAGTGGAGATCTTGGAAAACACCGACAGCTATATTCGCGTAGTCGTATCGGTAGACGACGGCTCGGTGCCAGCTTCATTTCGTCCCTTGTCTGAAAGTTTCATTCGAAATAAATAAAGCGCTAATCAAGGCATGGGTTCTCCAACAAAGCCGGAGCCGAATTCTCACGGCCTTATCCGCGGTATGGGCCTGGGCACGGCCACCGCCCTCAACATGATCGACATGATCGGCGTGGGGCCATTCATCACCATGCCGCTGGTGGTTGCTGCTATGGGCGGTCCACAAGCCCTGCTGGGCTGGATCGTCGGCGCGCTGCTCGCTTTTTGCGATGGACTGGTCACCGCCGAACTGGCCGCCGCGCTTCCCGGCTCCGGCGGAACCTATCGCTTCCTCAGTGAAATCTACGGCCCCAAAAAATGGGGACGGCTGTTTTCGTTTCTTTTTATCTGGCAGCTTTCTTTCAGCGCTCCGCTTTCGATCGCCAGCGGATGCATAGGACTGGCAGGGTACGCCGCATATTACTGGCCCAGCCTCGACATGGTTTATATGACGAAAACTGCGGCGCTGCACATCCCTTGGGCAGGACCATTGCAAGTGAGCTGGATTGTGACGCGCGGCACAGGCGTTGCAATCGTAATCTGTTTTTTCACCGTTCTGCTTCTCTACCGGCGCATCACGGTCATCGGGAGGCTTTCGAAAATCTTGTGGCTGGGCGTGATGGCAACGATCGGTTGGATTGTCGTCGCCGGCTTGACGCACTTCGATTCCGCGCTGGCCTTCGATTTTCCTCCCGGCGCGTTCACGCTATCGCGAAGTTTTTTCACCGGCCTGGGCGGAGCTCTTCTGGTTGCGACATATGATTATTGGGGCTATTACAACGTCGCCTACCTTGGCGATGAGATAAAGGACCCCCAGCGTAATATTCCGCGCGCGCTGCTGCTTTCCATTCTGCTGGTCGCGTGTCTATATCTACTGATGAACTTGTGCGTTCTGGCCGTGGTTCCCTGGCGTGAAATGTTGCAGGCGGGCCAAAACAACAGCGGGTTGTATGTTTTCTCCTTATTTATGCAGCGGGTCTATGGCGACTGGGCGGCGCGCCTGGTGACGGCGCTGGTCATCGTTACCGCATTCGCATCGGTTTTTTCGCTCACGCTCGGATACTCGCGCGTTCCTTATGCGGCCGCTCTCGATGGCAATTACTTCCGTGCGTTCGCCAGAGTTCATCCGGTTTATCGTTTCCCGCATATTTCTCTGCTATCCCTGGGGGTTGTGGCCGCGGCATTTTGTTTTCTGCACCTGCAAGACGCCATCGCCGCTTTGGTGGTGATTCGCCTGATTCTTCAGTTTCTGGTGCAGGCGGTGGGAGTGATTGTATTTCGTGTACGACGTCCAGATGTGCCGCGCCCATTTCGCATGTGGCTGTATCCTTTGCCGGCGTTGCTGGCGATCGCGGGATTTCTGTTCATCCTTTTCAATCGCCAGAACTGGCAGAAAGAATTTCGTTACGCGATCGTAATCTTGGTAGCAGGGATTGTGATTTATATGATTCGCGCGTGGCGAACGCATGAGTGGCCGTTTGCGACTGCCTGATGCTGCTTGCCGAGGCGGCGGAGAATGCGGAAACAGGTCATCGCTAAAAAAACTGAGCTTTGAGCCAATTATTATTACAATTGAGGAATCATGATGAACAAGAAATCACGCTATCTTTCACTTTGGTTGGCCCTGACCGTGGTCGCCGCCGCTCAGGTGCAATCACAGGAGAAAAAGAAAAAGTTGGAAGACGAGCACCGCACAGTGGCGCAAGTGCTGGACCGCTCTGTGTCGAACGCGGACC
This sequence comes from Candidatus Sulfotelmatobacter sp., assembly GCA_030041215.1. GTDB lineage: Bacteria > Acidobacteriota > Terriglobia > Terriglobales > Acidobacteriaceae > Sulfotelmatobacter. The sequence goes on from JASHOH010000094.1 coordinate 29,190, forward strand.
ATGAATTCACTGAGGCAGCCGACGCCATGCCTGAAGACAAATTTGCATTTGCGCCCACCAACGGCGAATTCAAAGGCGTACGCAACTTCGGCGAGCAGATCAAACACGTCGCCGCTGTCAACTACATCTTTGGAGCCGCCATCCTCGGCGAAAAGGTTCCAGTGGACGTGGGGGGCGAAAACGGCCCGGCGTTGCTGAAAACAAAATCGGAAATCATGGGTTACTTAAAGGACTCTTTTGTTTACGTGCACAAAGCGGTGCAGAGTATCAACGAGAAAAATCTCGCTCAGCCGATTAAGAGTCCATTCGGAGAAGGCAAAGTTACGCGCCTGGGCCTTGCCACCAGCGTGTGCAGCCACGCTTTCGACCACTACGGCCAGATGGTGGAATACCTGCGTATGAATGGGATCATCCCGCCCGCCAGCCGTTAAAGCGCTGATCATTCTCTCGTGCCAATGGGCTGAAGAAATCCAGAAGCCACGTTTGGTTTGCCTATCTCTCGGGCCTTGCGCACACGGGCAGCAGGGCGTGCTTCTTCAGCGCAGATATTGACGAGGTGCTCCTGAAAACTAAGGCGAGGCTGTTCGGCAACACGGGCAGCATAAGACTCGAGCGCTTCAAGAAAATTTTCGATCTCTTTCTGCGCCTCGGCCGCAGACGTTCCCTGCCGTCGCTGAATCTTCCAGTGCGCCGTCCGCTTCATTACAAGAGTCTCCGCGCAAATCCAATCGGAAAAAATGAAAGTTAAGTTCTACAGAACACTGACACGAAACAAAAAGTCGCGCTTTAGGGGAGGAATTTACTTTATTCCTTAATTGGATGGCTGTAAATAGCCCTTCTATATGAGGAAAGACTACCAACGCACGCCGAGAGGATTAATACTCGTAATCAGCAATTCGGCGCGCAGCCCCGCGTTCGCCAGATGGGTCGCGATCAACTTACGTGTTTTTTCGGCCGAAACTCGCGGATCGAGAAAAACGATGACAGAGGGTCCAGCGCCGCTGAGTGCGGCTCCGAGCACGCCTGAACCGGCCTTTAACTCGCAGAGGCACGGCAATAGAGGACAAAGCGGAGCCCGATACGGCTGATGAACCCGATCCTCGAGCGCTTCACGGAGCAGGTCATGCCGGCCCCGCGTCAGTGCAGCCAGCAATAGCATCGAGTTCTGAATGTTCGCCACGGTATCAGCCCGCGAATATTGCGCGGGCAGTACTCGCCGCGCCTCCTCTGTGGAGAGCGGCTCCTCAGGTATGGCCAGCAACAGCGGCCACTTCCCCTTCGGCTGAAGCCGAACGGCTCGCACTGTGCCGTCGGCAGACATGGCGGCAACAGTCAATCCGCCCAGCCAGCACGCCGACGCGTTGTCGGCATGGTGTTCGCGCCGTGCCGCCTCGGCAATGATCTGCTCATGATTCCAGCCCAGCCTGCCAAAATGATTGGCCAGCGCAATGCCCGCGAGCCGCGCTGCTGCGGAAGATCCGCATCCCTTGCCGATGGGGATGTCGTTTTTAATTTTCATCTGTAGCGGAACGACATCTGCGCCAGCAGCCTGCAAAATTTCCCGGTAGGTTGTGAGGATCAGATGATTCTCGATTTTCTGGCAAATTTCCGGGTCGCGCCCGGTGGCTGTAATCGCGAAATCGTCTGCTGTTCTAGCGTCGATTTCGATATGCAAATCCAGTGCAATCGCGGCTGCATCGAATGCCGGACCTAGATTGGCTGAAGTGGCGGGCAGCGCCAGATGGAATGCAGTCTGCCCTTTTCTGCGTGTCTGCGTCTTAGACATTCGGTAGTGGCGCAGTTTGCCTGTCATCCTGAGCAAGCCTCCTTTGCGCAGCGAAGCATCTGGGCGAGCCGCGCGACGCGGCGCGCTCTCTGCGCCGCAACAATCGCGCGCTTGGCTCGCCTCCCTATCAAACTGCACGACTACAGACATTCGCTTACGTTGTGCTGGATTTCTCTGCCTGTTCCAGAGTTTGAATAACAGCCTTCAGGCTGGCGTCAAGAACTACGGGGCGATGCCGATAAACATTCAGCTGTGCATTTTCTGAAAACAACTCGCCACGATGAAATTCCATGGTGAAGTCCGGATCTTTAAGCAAGTTCCCGGTCAGAACCAGCACAACCATTTCATCTTTCTTGACAAATCCGCGCCGCAACAATTTTTTCAGCCCAGCCAAAGTCACCGCAGAGGCAGGCTCGCAACCAATCCCTTCCGCACCGATTTCCGCCTTGGCCTGCGCGATCTCGATTTCACTCACTTCTTCAACTATGCCTCCAGTGGCGTTCAGTACCTTGATCGCTTTTTCCCACGAAGCCGGACTTCCAATGCGAATCGCCGTAGCGCGCGTCTCGGCCTTCACGCTCACCAACCGCTTGCCGCCTTCGCGTAACGTACGTACCAGCGCGTTCGCTCCCTCGGCCTGAATCACCGACAGCCGCGGCAATTTCGCAATCAGGCCGACCTGCCGCATTTCGAGCAGCCCCTTGCCAATCGCAGAACTGTTACCCAGATTTCCTCCGGGCACAATGATGTGATCTGGTGGCTGCCACTCGAACTGCTCCAACAATTCATACGCAAGCGTCTTCTGCCCTTCGATCCGAAACGGATTGAGCGAATTTAACTGATACACCGGCGCACTGCGCACCAGCTCCTGAAGAAGGCGCAGGCAGCCATCGAAATCCGTGCGCAGTTGGCAGGTGAGCGCCCCGTAATCAAGCGCCTGCGAGAGTTTGCTCCAGGAAATTTTGCCCTCCGGCACCAGCACGAGGCTTCGCATCCCGCCGCGGGCAGCGTAAGCGGCCATCGACGCCGATGTGTTGCCTGTGGAAGCGCATGCGACCCAGCGGTAGCCCGCTTGCCGGGCAAAGGTTGCCGCCATAGTCATGCCCGTATCTTTGAATGAGCCTGTCGGATTCAGCCCTTGATGCTTGGCATACAAGTGTTGCACTCCCATTGTTCGCGCCGCTCGCAGAAGCGTATACAGCGGCGTGTTGCCTTCGCGCAAAGTGACAATCACCTGTTCGGATGACGGTGCTGGCAGCAGCTCCCGGAACCGCCACACTCCACTCAAATCAGGCGCGCTGTTGGAAGATTTTCGCCCACGCCAGGCAGCCTTCAGTGCGGCTGAGTCGATCGCGGAGGACTCCCAGAGCGGATTGGTCACTTCGACTAAGTTGCCGCACTGGGAGCAGCGAAAGTCCTGGCCTGCCGCCTGCGCTACCGAACCGCAGCCGATGCAGCGGAATACAAAATTCGCAAGCAGTGGGTTGGGATAAACGCTCTCTTTGCTGGTCACGGAAGGCTGCATCGAGTCAGATTACTTCCCGCCTCGCAGGTAATGATCTTTTTTCTCGATCCAATCGGCGCGTGGCGGGGTGAACACATCGAGATCGACCGTGTCTTCCAGCGCCTCGGCTTTGTGCCGCATGTGGGCCGGAATGCAGAGCACTTCTCCGGAGTGGACCACGATTTCGCGGCCGTCAATCCAGAACTTCAACGCACCATCGAGAATGTAGGTGAGCTGCTCGTTGTGATGGCTGTGCTCAGGAACAACACAGCCCTTTTTCATCAGCACTCGTGCCAGCATAATCTCCTGTCCCACCACGAATTGCCGTTGCAGCAGCGGATTCAGGTCTTCCAGCGGAATCATGTGCCAGGGAAGGTATTGCAGTTCGTGCTCGCCGGCGGCATGCTTGGCAACGGCGCGCTGTGCGCGCGCGTGTGACTTGGCCCCATCAGCTTTTCTCCGCCCGGACACTTTTTTCTTAGCCATCAAATCCTCCGTGGAGGCGTCGCTTGCAACGTCTCGCCCACACGCGCCGCCTGCCTGCTCACAAATCATTCCGCGAATCCGCGGTTGCCCTTCAGAAACCTAATGCACCTTCCCCCCATACAACTTCACTGCATTATCATGCAAATACCCATGCGCCAATTCCAGCGCCCGCGCCTCACTGATCTCATTCTCCGAAATCATTTCCGCCAACGCTGCGGCTAGTGCCATTCGCGACGACTTCGCCCCCAGCCAGTAACTCTCTTCCGCTCCCAGAACCTGATTGTACGGGAAACAGTCAGTGCCAAATGTGATCTTCTCCGGGAAAGTTTCCAGCCACATCTTCAGCGTTTCTTTGAACGCCGAAGGATACTGCGCCAGCTCGCCAAACGAAGAATCGATGTACACATTCTTCATCGCCGCCAGCCAGATCGCCTGCCGCTCCAGCGGATACCCTCCATGAATCAGCACAAACGTCGTCGAAACGTACCGTGGATCGCGCAGCACGCTCTCAAGGTTCATCACATTGCTCTGCGAAAGATTGAAATAATCGCCGATTCCTACTGCCGTGTGAATGTGTACAGGAATATTCAACCTCCCGCCGAGCCCAACGAGAAAGCGAAAAATATAATCCTGAAAAATTCGATATTCCTGCTCGCTCGGCACACCGCCAGAAGCATACTTCTGATAAATCTCCTCCGCCTGGCTGCGCGGCGGATCGGAAAACGTCAGCGGCCGGAAATACGCCACTTCAAACTTCATCGCGATCCCGCCCTTTTTCATGTTGTCATCGAGAACGCGCACAATAAATTCGAGGTAGTCGGCAAACTTCGCCGGCAGCTTGCTCACATTCTCCTGCTGCATCCAGCGGTGCAGCATCTTTTCCTGCAAGGGAATGAACACCCCTTCATCGGGATTCCGCGCTGTCTCACGCTCGTTATTGAACGGCCACATGAACGAATCCGCAAAGAACACCCAAGGAAAGCGCTTGGGATCGAGATAATCCGCCATCATGGCGCGGTTCGCCACCGAACTCTCGGTGTTGATCTTGTCGAGAATCAGATCGAAATAACCCGCGCCCGGATACTGCTTTCTCAACTCTGCCTTTTTCGCAATCAGCCATTTCGCATGTTCCGGCGAAAGATCGTCATATGGATACCCAAACAGCGCCTTAGCTGCCGCAATTAGCTCCGGATTATCATCGCGCGTGCGCAACGGCTCGCTGGCATCTGGCGGCGCAGCCATCGCGTCCACGTCGGGATCATCGGAGAATCCGGGATGCGCATGGTGATCGAAAGCGGGAATTTTGTCGATCGCCGACTGAAGCCGCTGATAAATTTGCTGCACGTCCGGACCGGGCGAGGGACGCGCCTGCGCGGCGGTGAGGACTGAAGAACTGGCGACCATAGCAAGCACGAAACCTCGCAGAAGTCCCGACGATAATTTCATAGACAGTCCCTCAAGGGCTTGAAGCCCGCGCGGTTTCAAGTCTCATCTGCGATCTCTGCCAACATCAAACAGCACCCCGAAAGAAAGGTGCAGGTACACCCCCGAACTCGGGTGCTCCCGCGAAAAGATTCCCCCGAGTCCAGCTTCCATGACGAAGTGTGTGTTATCAGAGACACGCCCAGTCGAGCCGATAACTCCAAGTGGAACGAGCGCGCCCGGCGCGTGATCCGTGCCCGTCCCTCCGGCACAAAAAAGGTTGACGCAGCCGTGCGAACCTGCCAAACGAAAAGAAGTATAGTAATTCCAGCTCTCGCTCAGATTGTTGGTGCCGATCACCGTGGCCAAATCGGCGCTCACGCTGCGGCCGTCCCCCTCATCCGCTGCTCCCAAGCCTCCTTCGAGCCGGAACCCCTGGTTCACTTGATATCGCATCGCAACCTTCGAGGTAGCTCCAAAACTGCCATCCGATTGATTGTCTGCCACAACGTCGAAGCCAAGGTCGATGCGGTTGCTCACGCCCCGGCGCCACCGCGCAAACCAGTCCGTTCCCCCTCCGTGGTCGCAGGGCGAGGCCACCAGCTCACCGTAAACTCCGACCCCGACACCCAACTCGGTGTTCCCAGGCGCCGCTGTGGCAGGGCCGCCGAATGTGGCGAGAGGCGGAGGCGAAGCGATAAGTTTGCAATTCGGAGAAGCCTGGGTTTGCCCCCACGCACGACAGAGAGAAATCGCTACAAGCATGAGCACGGGCGCCATTCGCGCTTGATGTGCGACTGGAAGCATGTTGCGAGCCTCACGCCTTGGATTCGATGCTACGGATTGCACGTCAGTCAGGGACAATTTACAAGCCTTTATACGAACCGCCATCCACCAGAATCGTCTGCCCGGTGATGTACGATGCACGCTCGGATGCCAGCCACACAATCGTCTCCGCAACTTCCCGAGGATCTCCTAATCTTTTCAGGGGAGCGTCCGACGCCCATCCCTGAAAAATTTCTTCCTCGCTCTCGCCCGACGCGCAGGCCCGCGCCTCGGCTAATTCCTTCAGCCGGTCCGTTGCTGTAAAGCCCGGGCCAACATTGTTTACCAGAATGCCATCTTTGCCGAACTCATTCGCGAGGCTCTTCACCAGCCCGACCACCGCCGCCCGCACCGCGTTCGATAGCACGAGATCGACGACCGGCTGCTTGGTGGTGATCGATGTCAGCGTGACGATGCGTCCCCAGCGTTTTCTCTGCATGTGAGGAATGACCTCACGCGCAAAATATACCGCACTGAGAAAGTTCATTTCGACCGCACGCTGCCACTCTTCGAGCGACGTTGCGAGAAATCCTTTCGCCGGAGGTCCACCGGCGTTGGTGACGCAGATATCGACGCTGCCGAATTTTTCGGCAACAGCCGCGACAAATCGGCGAACAGCTTCAGCGTGGGTCACGTCGAGCGGTTCGGCGAGAACATCAACTTTATATCGAGCTCGGACCTGTTCAGCCGCAGCCTCCAGCGTTTGTCGCTTCCGCGCGCACATCGCCACCCGGCAGCCTTCCGCAGCAAAAGCTTCTGCCGTGGCGCGGCCAATCCCCTGACTGGATGCGGCAACCAACGCCACCCTGTCTTGCAGCTCAAGATTCATGAACGTGGAATTATAAACGTTGCGACGACCTCGTCGAACCGATAGCGCATGCCAGAATGGCCATTTTCGCTTTGCGCTCTTTGCGGAACTTCTTTTGCGTTCTCTGCGGTTAACGGTTTCACTTTAAGTGCTACAAAGGATCTTGCAAACCGCACCCTCCTTGCAGCCAGACCTGCTCACGATTACTCTGGATGGCAACGAGGCCTTCATGAAACCCCGTCATCCTGAAACCAGCGCGGTCCGCGGCGCAGCCGATCTCGCAAAGAAAAACGGCCCAGTATCCACCCCCATCTATCAAACTTCTACGTTCGCAGTTACAGACAATGATGAGCAGTTGCGCACGACCGGCAGCGACCACTACTACACGCGCTATGGCAATCCGACCAACACCGTCGCTGAGCAAACGATCGCCCGGCTTGAGAGCGTGGAAGCCGCGCTCACCTTCGCCTCCGGCATGGGAGCAATCACCACCACGATGATGGCACTGCTCAAGAGCGGCGACCACATCGTCGCCCAGCGCGACATCTATGGCGGCGTAAACAAGTTTCTCTCGCAATGGCTGCCGAGGATGGGCATCGAGACCACTTTTGTCGACACCACCGATTACGATCAGCACGCCCGCGCCATTCGGCCGAATACCAGGCTACTTCACATCGAGTCGCCGACGAACCCGGCATTGCGCGTGGTGGACTTCGCAAAAATCACAGCGTTAGCGAAGCAGCACGGCCTCATCAGCATGATCGATTCCACCTTCGGCACGCCCATCAATCAGCGCCCGGCCGAGTTCGGCATCGACCTGGTCATGCATTCGGGAACGAAATATCTTGGCGGACACACCGATCTCATCTGCGGCGTGGTCGCCGGTCGCCGCGAACTGATCGAAAAAATCTGGGAGACGCGTACCACGCTTGGCAACTGCATGGACCCTCACGCCTCATGGATGCTGGTTCGCGGCCTGAAAACTCTCGCCGTGCGCGTCGCCCGGCAGAACGAAAACGCACAGCGTGTCGCCGAATTTCTTTCGCGGCACGCCAAGGTGCGAAGCGTGCACTATCCATTCTTGAAGGACCACCCGCAGCACGCGATCGCCCGGCGGCAGATGACCGGCGGAGGCGGTATGGTGACCCTTGAAGTGGAAGGCACCGGCGACGACGCCCGCCGCATCAGCGAAGCCATGCGCCTGTTCACCTTGGCGCCCAGCCTCGGTGGAGTCGAGTCGCTGGTCTCGATTCCCGTGCTCACTTCTCATCTGATGGTGCCAGCCGCCGAACGCGCGAAGATGGGCGTGACCGAGCAAATGATTCGCCTCTCAGTCGGAATCGAGAATATCGACGACCTCATCGTCGATCTCGAGCACGCTCTGGAAGCGATTCCGGCACGGCAGCAGGTGACGGTAGGGTGAAGTGAGGCCGATCTCAATTGACCTCAAATCGATTCCGGAGCAAAAAGAAACTCGGCCTCGCAACCGAGTTTCTTACGATCAAGCGTTTCTAGGCTAGAAAATGAACTTCAGCGCCAACTGCAGGATTCGAGGAAAGTGCGCCGAGCCTGCCCGGAACAGATAGGGCCCATCGACGCCCGCGCATGAAGCATCGCCCGCAGAATTGTTGGGCCCTCCGTAGCAACTGATGACGCTGTCAGTATTCCCGACCCCGGAGTTCGAACCGGCCGACCCCCCTTCGCCGCCGAGGTAGCTGAACTCGGTATGGTTGAACACATTGAAAGCCTCGGCACGGAATTCAAAGTACTTGCTTTCGGTGACGGGAAAATGTTTGAGCAGGGCCATGTCGAAGTTCGTGCGCCAAGGATTGTTCAGGTTGTCCCGCCCCGAATTGCCGAAGGTAAGGCCTACCGGCGCCGCGAATGCCGAGGGGTTGTACAGAAGCGGCCCGTAGCCCGGGGAAGGAGTGTTGACGACACCCGCGCGAGGGTTTCCAACAATGTCAGGCCACGACCCGCCAGTCAGGCTACTCAAGTTGCCGATTGCCGAGTAAAGATTACCCACACCGGCGTTATCGGCGGGTGCAGCGGTGCCAATGGAGCCATACGTTCCCGTGGCCGGATCCAAAATGTTGTCATAAACCGTCGTTCCTTTGTTGTAGACGGTGAACGTAGTTCCGCTCTCAATTAACGTTATGCCCGACCATTGCCATCCACCTAGGAGCGTATGGGCCAATCCTTTTCTTCCCTTCAAAATCGGCAAGTCGTAAACGTACCCGATGTTAAAGACGTGCCGCTGGTCAAAGCTGGAACTGGCGCGCATGCTGTTCAGGTTATACGAATTGATGAGGCTGGCATCGTCGGCGGAGGAAGAATCGTCAATCGAGTGACTGTAAGTGTACGTAGCGTTCAATTCAAGTCCGCCAATGTTATGGCGGAGAGAGGCTTGTAGTCCGTGGTAATTTGAGGAGCCGGTCTCGTCCTTGCGTCCGATGCTGCCAAATCCTTGGTAAGGACGATAGAAGTCCGGCGAGACGATGCCGCACGCCACCGCCAGATTGTTGGCCCATCCCCCAATTTGACTAGTCGTATAGGTGGTGTTGCCAGTAACGGAATTGCCGTTTGAGTCGGTGATCGTAACCGGCCCCGCCGTAGCCGTGGACTGTCCGGTCGTCGAACTCTGGGACACTCCTCCGCAGTCGAATGGCGTAATGGGCACGCCCCCGGCTGCGACGTAGGGATTCTGGCTCGCTGGTACGGGGGCGATCTGGTTGTATTCATACGCACGCGCCAGATGGACGCCGGCGCTCCCCACATACGAAAGCGTGGCCACGAGGCCGCGTCCAATCTCGTGCTGAATGTCGAAATGCCACTGTTGCACATACGGCCAAGTGGCCTTGCTTGGAATCGAAGTAACCGTCAACGGCGGCGTTTCGCCAGGGGTGATCAGGGCGGGAGTCAGTGCTCCATAGCCTGACAGGTTCTGGCCAGTAGCATTGTTGGTTATGGTCGTAGTCTGCGTTTTCGGGTTCATCGGCTCAAGCAAATCGGTGTTTGATTCGTTGCCGTTCATGTGCTCGAAGAAAATACCATAGCCGCCGCGAATGGCCCATTTGCCATCTCCTTTGGGGTCAAACGCAAAACCGACGCGCGGAGCTGGATTCCACCAATGGTTGGTCATGCAACCTTTTGGAACACCGGGAGTTACTCCACAATCCACCCACCCATTGTAGGGATCAGAGATGACGTTCCCGGTGGCAGGATCGATTGGGCTCGCGCCTGGAATGTAGTAAGCAGGATCGAAATTGTAAGCGTAGTTGTTCAACTCACGATAGGTTCCAAAGAAGCTGAAGCGGATTCCTAGGTTCAGCGTTAATCGCTTTGTGGCATGCCAGTCATCTTGCACATAAGGCTCATAAATGTGATAGAAGTTGTGCATTTTGAGCTGCGATGCTTCTTGCGTGAAGCTGGTGATGTTGCCCAGCAGCAGGTCGGCGTAAGCGTTGCCCGTCGAATTCGTGCCCCCATTCGATGAATTTGCGAAACCCAATATGCCGTTCGCTCCCGTGGGCGGTTGCGGAACTTCGTTCTTGTGAGCGTCCACGAAGTACATGCCGAATTGCAGGTTGTGCGGCCCGACGATTTTGGTCACATTGTCGCGCAAGGTGACTGTCGGGTTCGAATTCAGGGGACCCTCAGGAACGTAACCAGGATCTTCCGAAAAGGTATACAAGCTATCGACGACACTTATGCCGGGCACTTCGGGCGCGTTGTAGCCGAATCCGTTGTTATATAAACCGAGTGTCCCGAAAGCGGAGCCGCGCTGCCAGGGCCCGGTAAGATTGGTTGCGATGTGGTCGGTGGTGTAACTGGCGACGAACTCATTTAGCAAAGAGGGAGAAACGTTGGCCGTCAGCCGAGCTACCATGCTGACGCCGGGATTCTTGAAATTTGTTTGAATGGTTGGAAAGGTAACGCCGTCGGTCCATAGAGGGACCGGGTATTGCTCCACCCACGAATCATGAATGTAGTGGAAGCTGGCGCGAATTTTATCGGTGACGTTGTGATCGATCTTGAACAGCTCCTGCCGCCAGTTCATGGGAAGAGTGGGGGGCGCGTACCATTCATCATTCACGCCGGGAATGTTCCCTGATGAAATATTGGGCTGCGGAATCATCGCTGTGAGGGCGGTCGCAATCGCCGAATTCTGGATCGGCACTTGGTCATTCACAAACGGCTGGCCAACATCGCCGGGGCTTGTGCCGATGGGCTGTGCAACGCCATTTATAAATGCGGGAACAAGCGGGCACTCGGGATTGCTCGGAATTGAACACTGGTCCGAGAAATTACCGGTGCGGTCATTCACTGTGGGAACAAAAGTTGTTGTAAAGAAACTTGACGCCGGCGTCAGCTCGCGGCGCCATTCCTCCGACCAGAAAAAGAACGTCTTCTGCTTATTCACGTTATAGTGACCCGGAATGTAAACCGGCCCACCGATGGTAAAACCGAAGTCGTTTTTCCTATATTTGGGTGGCGAAGGAAAGTCGAATGGCGTGGCGTTCAAGTCATCGTTGCGGAAGAACTCATACAGGTCACCGTGGAAATGGCTGGTTCCGGACTTGATTTCCGTCTCGACCGTGCCGGAGCCGTTCTTGCCGTACTGCGCTCCGTAGTTCGAAGTCAGTACTTGTACTTCTGCGATGGCATCGATGCTGGGATAGACGTTGAGCGTGGTGTTGCTGCCGTTGTCCAGCATGTCGCCACCGTCGACTTCGAAATTGTTATATTCGGTGCGACCCCCATTCACGCTGAACGCCACAGTGGTAGCGCCGGGGTCACCCTCTTCCGTGCCGGACTGGTTGGTCACGCCTGGCGACAGACCGAGCAACTGGGTAAAATCGCGCCCATTCAGTTCGAGTTGACTGATTTCCTTGCCGGTGATTGTGTTACCCAAGTCCGACGACTGCGTTTGCACCTGTGCCACTTCCTCGCCCTGCACCACGACTTCAGTGGCAAGCGCTCCGACTTGCAGGGTCACGTTCACCCGGGCTTTTTCCGCCACGCGCAGTATCACGCCCTTCGCTTCATACTTCTTGAAGCCGGTCGCCGTAACGGTCAAATCATACGAGCCGATGGGCAACGCGGCGAACAGATAATCGCCGCTGTCGTTGGTGGGCGCAGTGCGGTTAATCCCGTGCTCGGTGTTGGCTATCGTTACCTGCGCCTTGGGAATGGCCGCACCGCTCGGGTCCGTCACCGTTCCCGTAAGAGATGCCGTATCCTGTGCCCATGAGGCCACGGAGAATACCGAAGCCGTCGCCAATAATGCAATCGCCCGCCGTGTAGCATACAGTTTCATCACCAAATTCTCCTGACTCCCTGACAAAGGCTGAATGGATATGGGCACAGCCGCAGAGAACCCTCCCTACTTTCGGTTGTTCGAGCTATTCCATTTTCGGGAGATCCGCGCCCCACAGAATCAGCTATTAAAACGTATGAATAGTGCTTTTCTACTATGCCCGATGTCAAGAAAAAAAACGCGAACCCGCGTTTTACCGTTCACTTCATGAAAATTTCCGCACTCCAGCAGGCCCTCGGAATCCCCGACGTCCAAACATGAAACTTCTGTGCAAATATAGGAAAGTATTCGGGGCGCGAATTACCGCCAGGAAGCGGGTCTGAAATACCCGCTTCCCGAGCTCAATCGTCAGAAGGTGAACCGCGCACCAAACTGGAATTGGCGCGGAGTGTTGACGTTGGTCGTAATCCCGCCGAATGGCTGGTTCGCGCTCACCGCCAGGGTCTGCATGGGTGGCATTCCATATTGTGCCCAGTTGGCCACGTTGTACGAGGAAACGTCGAAGCGAAGGTTCTTATTTTCTCCTATAGCGAACGCCTTGTAAATCGAGAGATCCAGGTCCCGCGCTCCCCGCGTGCGCACGTTGGCAAGATAGGCCGGGGCGTTACCGGGAATCAACGGATTCGTGGTGCCCCCGTTCTCCGTGCCGGGTATTGCGAAGCAGTTGTTGTTGACCCAGTTCACAGGCGTGCGCTGAATGCCACTCGCCGGATTGCAGACCAGATCGGCTCTTTGATTGAAGTAGCCAGGAGTCACCCCTGACGACGGCGATGCAATAGGAACCCCGGTGCTCAGATAGGTGATCGCATTTACGGTCCATCCACCTGCAAATTTATCCGCGGCACCATTCAGATTCACACGTTGCCCCTTGCCAATCGGCAAATCATAAGAAACCTGCCCGGTGAACACGTACTTGACGTCCTGCGGGCTGATTGAGTGCTCGTACTTCAGATCTCTCCAGTCCTGCGGTCCGCCCGGGTTGTGAGAACCCACGAAGCCCAGAGGCGGATACCCGTCATCGGTCATGATCTTTCCCCAGGTAAAAGTGCTAAGCGTGGTGAAGTGGCCCGTCAGTCTTTTCTGCACCTTGGCTTGCAAGGAACTATATTCTGAATCCCCTGCCGGGTAGCCCCACACGAGGATGCCGTTCCCGGTGCCGTAGCTCCCGTTACCGAATTGCGGGAACGGCTGGAGGGTCGCCCATTGAGGAACTGTGGCTTGTCCGCTGAAGTTTGAGTTCAGGCTCACCGGCCCAGCGTTGGGCACCATACAGTTCGCTGCAGTAACGACGCACAGCGAACTCCCGTATTGCGCGATCGTGGCCAGATCAAGGTCGTTCAAATCTACGTTGCTAAAGGGCAGGAAAAGACCGCGGCTACCGACATAGCCGACAGTTACTACAACCTGATGCGGCAGTTCGTACTCCAGCGCGAAATTGTAATTGTAGACGGTCGGGGTGCGCTGGGAGTGGAGCACGGTGCTCAAGGCAATGCCCAGGTTGTTGGCCAAGCCCGTCGGCGGGGAGGTGAGAACCGGGATAATTCCCCCGGGTGTACCAGGCGCGGTGGGGAAGGGATTGCTGAGAGAATAATCGCCATTGTAGACCCCGGGGGTGGGCAACGGGCATGCTCCGGAGACCAATCCGAAGATCGAATTGCCACTGCCGTCTGGGTTATAGCAGGTGCCGTTCCATGGAGTCCCGGACGAGAAGCCATCGGTGTTGATGGCGTTAGAGACGTTGTGCGTGCTGGGGCCGTAGTAGAACCCTGCGCCACCCCGCACCACGAAATGCGTAATCGGCTGCCAGGCGAAAGCCAGGCGAGGTCCGAAATTGTGCAGATTCGTTGTGAACGGCGAGCGATTGTTACTGTTGACGTAGATTTCCGCCCCGGTATACGTGACACCATTCAACGTATTACTCACAGTGGGATTGAAATACTCCTGGCGGTTGAAGCGCTCGTTGCGACCACCGAATATGTCCCAACGTAAGCCCGCGGTGATGGTCAGACTCTTCGAGGCGTGGTAGGTGTCTTCGACAAAAGTCGCGTAGTACGGGTTGGACTCGGCTAGGAAGACGTCTTTGCTGAAATTTCCAAAGTAGCCGAGATTGCTTTCGGCTCCTGGCGACATGCCCATGCCTGCGAGGATCGAGGCAAAATCGCTCCCGCCGAATGGAACGCCGGACGCGGGCGTGGTTTGTTGATCTGTTGCGGTGAGGTCGAAGCCGTACACGCCTGCTGGGTCCGGCGGCTCGCCGGCGTTGTAATATCGCTTCATCCATTCAAAGCCAGTCGATAGCTCGTGCTTGCCCCAAACCTTATTGATGGTGGCATTCGCATCGCTGTTTTCGCTGACATAAAAAAACAGATTGTAGTTAGCGGTGCCGCCCACTCCGTCCGATAAGACCGGCGGGGTGTAGTCGTTGAAAATCATGAAGGGAAGCTGCTTGATAACCTGTTGCGCGGCCAACGAGGCGGGGAAGCCAACCGTGGTGCCGTTGATGGTACCGAGATTGGTAATATTTGTGCTGCTGTACGTGGGATTTCCCTGATTCTCATGATGCCGCGTAAAGGAATAGCGCAGATTAAGGACCGTGGTGGAATTGAGCGTCAGGTCGTCGGCGAGGATAACGTTGCGCGCGTTGGTTGTGTTCTGAGCATAGTTGAGATCCCACCCGGGGGCGGGGAAAACATTGGCCGTAGAGAAGATCAGCTTGTCATAGGAGAATCGGGTGAAAATGCGCTGCTTATCGCTCGCGTTCCAGTCGACGCGCACATCGAACCTGTGTGCATTGAATGGATCCAGGCCCGGCAGTTGGAAATTATCAAGGACGTCAGACGTTGCTGAATCGCAGGTGCTGGGGTTGGGGAAATTGCAGTGCGGCATGTTCGACAGAAACAGCAAGCCAATGGGATTCGCGGCCGCTTCCGGGATCACGTTCCCCGGAAACTGCTGCCGGCACAAGCCCAGTGCCCCGCAAGGCTGGTCGGGCTGGGTCGGATCGTAGATCGGAAAACTCATAGCCGAAAAGTTGCCGGTTCTTTCGGCGCTGGTGGGGACGGTGAACGCGTCTATACCCTCGAACTCCACCTGCTGAGTGTCCTCGTAATCCGCGAAGAAGAAGAGCTTATCGCGCTTGATCGGTCCCCCGATGGCGGCGCCCTCCTGATAGCGGTGGAAGGGAGGGGGCGTGTTGCTTTGGCCGAGGCTCAACTGACTTTGCTTATTGAAATAGTCGTTCGATGCCAAAACATTGGGCCGGAACACCCCGAAAACGTCGCCATGAAGCTTATTGGTGCCGGACTTGCTCACCAGGCTGATGACCCCCGCAGCGCCGCTCTGGTAGGAGGCGGGCGTATTCTGCGTTTCGACACGAACCTCCTCGACGCCATCCTCCGGAATGTTCATCGCCGGGATGATCGCTGCAGAATTATTTTCCGCAATTCCGATGGGGCTGCCGTCGAGCATGTAATAAGCGGAGCCCACGATAGAGCCATTGATCGTGTCCGCCGACACGTCGACGCCGGGGCGCCCGATCGAAATGTTCTGAATGTTCGCCATCGAGTCGCTGGAGTTCGCCGAACCATTGACCGGAATCACGCCTGCACTCAACTGCACGAGATCGTATACATTGCGGTAGACAAGAGGCACGCGGTCGATCGTCTCGGCCGTGATGAGCGAGCCCACGGTAGAGTTGGTGGGCTCAACCAAGGCAACTCCTTCCGTGACGGTGATCGTCTCCGAAATCGCGCCCACTTGCAGCGTGATGTTCACTTCCGTCACCTGATCGAGATCGACCGTGATATTGCCTCGCACCACGTTCGCAAATCCCTTTTGGCTTACTGTGACCTTATACTTGCCGGGATTGAGGGAGATGAAGCTATAGAGCCCCGCGGAGCTGGTGACCGTGTGCAGCGTCACCCCAGTCGCACTGTTCAGCAAAGCTACTTGGGCTCCGGGAACGATGGCTGCGCTAGGGTCAGTAACCGTACCGCTGATGCTGCCCCTTCCAGCCTGGGCGAAAGCCATCATTCCAGCGAACAACATAAGAAAACACGCACAGGAGTACGCTCTTCTAATGAAACCGCATGAGTTCACAGCACACCTCCTCAGCTGTCGATATTTCAAAATTTGAACAGCAAGGGTAGTAGCCTTCGCCCACGACAGACGAGGATGAGTGCGAAAGCAGTGGGCACCGGCTCGCCCTGTGCAAATTCACTCGGTGTTCTTCCGGAGTTCGTTCGGAGCCTCGCAGCTCGGATGGACCTTCGAAGCATTCCGCCGGGTGTGTAAAGGTGGTTCGTTTATTAAATCGTATTAATATTGGCTTTTTTCGATATCTGATGTCAAGAAAAAAGCCGCCTTCTTGGCCGAACTCGGTTTTCATCTAGTTAAAAGTTCCAGGGGAGAGGCTAGGCTAGTTTTCTCGTCGATTCGCGCACCACCAACTGCGGCGCAACTTTGCGATGCTGGCCGGTGACCTCACGTTTCTCAAGTACCGAGTTGATCCCTTCCAGCACAATGCCCACTGCGCCTGCGCCCATAGCCTCCATAGGCTGGCGCACTGTGGTGAGGGGAGGGGTACACAGCGCCGAGGCGGCCACATCATCGAAGCCGATCACCGAGCAATGCTCCGGAACTCGCCAGCCATGTTTATCGAGGGCGCGAATCGCGCCGAAAGCTGTCATATCGTCAAAGGCGAGTAAGGCCGTGAATTCTCGCTTCTGCTTGATGAATTCTCCCGTCAGCTTCTGGCCAGCCTCAAAACTCGACAAGGGATCGCGCGATTCCGGTAGATCGACCACCAACCGGTTATCGATTTCCAGCCCCCGCTCTTTGGCACAGTTGCGGATACCGCGCCAGCGCGGAGAGCTATCCGCCAGTGCTTTCGGCCCGCGAATGAAAGCGATATTGTGGTGGCCGAGCGAGTACAAGTGTTCTAAAGCAGCGTAGCCGCCGATCTCATTGTCCACGATTACCGAACTCATCGAATCGCCTTTGAGTTCGCATCCAATCAGTGCGGTGGGGATGCTGCTTTTTTCCAGATCAGCGAGCAGGTTGATGTCGAGAAAAAGCCAGTTCGCCAGGACGATCAGGCCTTCAATGCGGCGGTCGAGCAGCATCTCCAAATAACGCTCGAAGCGGCTGCGCTCGTTGTGCACATCGGTAAGAATCGGCAGATACGACGCCTGATACAGCGTGTTCTCAATTCCCCGCAACACCAGCGTGCAGTAAGGATCGGTCATGTCAAAGACCATCACGCCGACGGTGTGGCTGCGCTTGCTGCGCAGTGAGCGCGCAAATTGGTTGGGACGGTATCCAAGCTTTTCCGCCGCGCGCTCGATTCGCCTTTTCGTGACCGGAGGGATGTAGCGCGCCAGCGGTGCATCGTTCAACACGATCGACACCGTCGTCGAAGAGAAGCCGCTCTCTTTCGCTACATCGCGAATGGTAACCATTGAAGCGCGTCCTGCTTACTCAGTCACAATCCCGCCCCGATTCCCGCGCTTGAATTCTCCGCGCAGCTTGGCGGACACTACAGCAGAGAGTAATACGAGTGTCAAGGGCCAGCGTAGAATCTACAATTTGGATTTTTCTTATTCTGGTCGCTTTCGGAACGACGCTGACAGGCCAAGCGGCCCCTCCTGCCAACGGCGCTGAAGCGCCGGCAACCACGCCAGCGGCGCAATCCGCTGCGGTTTCTGATCCTGCGCAAATTTTTCTGGCAGGCCAAAATGCGTTAAACAGCAACCGGCTCGAGGAAGCCGAGCGCGATTTCCGCCACGTGCTGGCCATTGACCCAAATTCCGGAGCGGCCTATGCCAATCTTGGCGTCGTCTACATGCGGCGCAAGCAGTGGACCAAGGCACTCGAAAACCTGCGCAAGGCTGAGCATCTCATGCCGCAGGTTCCAGGAATTCGCCTCAACATCGGCCTCGCCTACTACCGGCAAAACGAGTTCTTAAAAGCTATACCGCCATTTGAATCGGTTGTACGCGATGAACCGGGTGCTCTGCAGCCCCGCTACTTGCTTGGCCTCTGTTATTTTTTCGCAGAGCGATGGGCGGATGCCGCCGATACTCTCAATCCCCTCTGGTCAAGTGAATCAACGCAACCCAGCTATCTATACGTGCTTTCCATCGCTGCCCATCGCGCCGGGAAAAAAGATCTCGATGATCGCGCCACCACGCAGCTCATCAAAACGGGCGAAGACTCCCCCGAGTTCCATCTCTTCATGGGCAAGGCTCATCTTAACTTGCAGCAATACGACGAGGCACTAGCCGATTTTCAAGCCGCCGCAGCGGCCGATCCCAAACTTACTTTCGTTCACTTCAATCTCGGCCTGACATATCTAAAGAAACAGGATTACGAGAAGGCCCGCGATGAGTTTCTCAAAGATGCCGCCATCGAACCCGACCTCGCCCTCAACTATGACGAACTCGGCGATGTCTACTCACTTCTCGAGCAGGACACCCATGCGGAAAAAAATTACCGCGAAGCCCTGCGCCGCGACCCGCGTCTCATTAACTCCTATATCGGCCTGACAAAGATCTACCAGCGCCAGCAAAAATTTCAGCAGGCCCTGACTGCGATCAATGCAGCCAATAAGCTCGATCCGAACCGCACCGACGTTCACTATCTTCGCGGCCAGGTCCTCATGCATCTCGGCCGCAGAGAAGAAGGTAAAAAGGAACTGGAGACTTCCGTCCGTATCGATAACGAGCGCCGCGCCCAGCGCGAAAAACAGGTCGAAAGCGGCACTCTGCCCTCGCCCGAACTGCTCGAAGATGACCAATAAGAAGACCCATAGTGCCCCAGTGATAAACTTGCGCTGTACCTTATCCCTTCGCCTCGCATCGCCCGCAAGTTGATCGTCTGCTAGGAGGCTTCCATGAAGCGCGGCCTGAAGATCGCAGCTATTGTGATCGGAATCTTGATTCTCATCATCATCGCCATTCCGTTTTTCGTCGACGCCAACAGCTTCCGCCCGAAGATCGAGTCTGAACTGACCGACGCGCTGGGCAGGCAGGTGAAAGTCGGCAATATTTCGCTGTCGTTGTTTTCTGGAGGCGTAACTGCCGACAACATTTCCATCGCCGACGACCCCGCCTTCAGCAAGAGCGACTTTGTAACGGCAAAGTCGCTGAAAGTTGGCGTCGAAATGATCCCACTCATTTTTTCCAAGACGCTTAACGTCACCGAGATCAGGCTCACCCAGCCCGAAATTAGTCTGGTGCGCTCCGAAAATGGCGAGAAGTGGAATTTCTCCAGTCTTGGCGCAACGCCCGCCGCGCAACCGTCTACAACGCAGCCAGCTCGGGCCGCGCCGGCGCAGACTGCGCCAACTCAAGAAACTTCGCCTGCACCCAGCAGCTCTTCGTCGACCAATCCGAATGTTTCTGTTGCCAAGCTCAGTATCGACAATGGCAGGATGACCGTCAGCCGGGCGGGAGGCTCAGAACCACCGCGCGTCTACGACAAAGTTGACATTCAAGTCAGCGGCTTCTCCTTGAACAATTCGTTCCCATTTCACTTGAACGCCAACCTTCCCGGCGGAGGCACACTGAAGCTCGACGGCAACGCCGGTCCAATCAATGCCGGCAACGCAGAGCTCACGCCGCTCGAAGCCAAAGTCTCCGTGAAGCAGATGAACCTTGCCGAATCCGGCTTCATCGATCCAGCCTCAGGTATTGCTGGCATCGCTGGTTTCGATGGGACGCTTACCTCCGACGGCCACGAGGCCAAGACTAACGGCACGCTCAAGGTCGACAAGCTTCAGGTTGTGAAGAAGGGATCGCCCGCCGGCCGTACCGTCGAAGTGCAGTACGAAGCGACGTACAACTTGAAGACTGTGTCCGGCAGCGTGGTCCGCGGCGAGATTAAGCTGGGCAGCGCCGTCGCCAATCTGAGCGGAACCTATGACGCTCACGGCAAAGTAACCAGCATCAACATGAAGCTGACTGGCCAAGGCATGCCGGTGGATGATCTCGAAGCCATGCTGCCTGCAGTCGGAATCGTTCTGCCTTCCGGCTCGCAATTGAAAGGCGGCACACTCAACCTCAATTTCAACAGCACCGGGCCGGTCGATAAGTTAGTGACGGTCGGCACGGTCAAGCTCGAAAACTCGGCCCTCGCCGGATTCAATCTGTTATCGAAATTGTCCGCCATCCCCGGGCTTGGCGGGAAGGGTTCGGCCAACGACACGACCATTCAGAACTTCAGTTCCGATGTCCGCGTCGCCCCGGATGGCACGCGCACTGACAACATCAATTTGACCGTGCCCTCCTTAGGTTCCGTCACTGGGGCAGGAACCGTCAGCCCAAACAATGAACTGGATTTCAAACTGAAGGCCGACAACATTCCGATTCATGTAACTGGAACAACTTCCGAACCGAAGTTCGCGCCCGACATTAAAGGATTGGCAGGAAGCCTGTTGAACCAAAAAAATCTGGGAAAGAGCGCGCTAGGCGGCGTGACCAGTCTATTTGACAAGAAAAAATAGGATCATCGCGACTGATGTACCCCGCGTAACCCTGGGTGCCCCTGTGTTTCAAAGATGTTGTTCTTCGCTGCTTAGAATCTATCGGGCGCACACTATGCAACGCCGTGCCACTCAGGAGTGGTACAACGTTTCCCACTTTTCGCACGTTTTTTGCACGAGCGCCCTGGTGCCTTAGGTAATTGGGCTTTCACAGCCACTTCCTCCATTAAACACGCTGCTTTCGCGCAAATGTGCGCGTTCTCCAGTCCCGCCCCATGGAATCTGAATTGCTCTCCTCATTGTGTTGACAAGTGTGGCGGGGAGGGCCATACTTAGGCACAAAGCTGCAACATTTTTCACACGCTTTAACTCTCGGTGAGAGCCTTTCTCGAATCCCAGTTCGACTGGGCCTCTGCCAAGTGTTTTCTCCCCCCAAATACGGGTTTCATGTTTCACAAATCTCAGGAGGATCGTCGTGTCGAAGTCACTTGCCAATAGGAAGTGGGTCTGTGCGCTGTGCGCCGTCCCACTGATCGTCATCGCGTCGTTTGCTCTGTTTCTCGGCTCACACAATCGCGCGGCTAAAACTGTTGCAGCTGAACCCGCGGGGCGCGCGCGCCTTCGGGCAAGCTATGCCGCGCTTCCGCTTGCCTTTGAACAGAACCAGGGGCAGACCGACTCTGAGGTCAAGTACATGGCCCGCGGAGATGGATACACTCTGTTTCTGACCCCGAACGAGGCCGTCTTTTCGCTGCGGTCACGGTCCAAAGCCGAAGACTCCTCCACGCAGCGTCCGAACCTGCGCCCGAAAAATTTCGCGCAGCCGGGTGCTCACCAGGAAACCACTGCTGTCGTGCGCATGAAGCTGGCAGGCGCGAATCCGCCGGTGCAGGTCTCCGCGAGCGACCTGCTGCCGGGCAAGAGCAACTATTTCATCGGCAATGATCCGGCCAACTGGCGCACCGATGTTCCGCATTACGCGCGTGTTTCTTATCAGGACGTCTATCCCGGCGTAGACCTCGCCTTCCACGGCGCACAGAGCCAGACGGAGTTCGATTTCCTGATCGCTCCTGGCGCCGATCCCACGCCCATCGCTTTCAATTTCGCAGGCGCCCAGAGTGTCAGAACTGATGACGCAGGAAATCTGGCAGTTTCCTCCGCTGCCGGCAACATCATTCTGCACAAGCCCGTGGCTTATCAGGAAATCAACGGCTCGCGCCAGCTTGTGGACGCAAAATTTGTCATGCAGGCGGCAAACAAGATTGAGTTTGCATTAGGCAGCTACGATCGCAGCCGCGAGTTGGTGATCGACCCCAGCATCGCCTATGCGTTCTCGACATATCTTGGCGGCAGCGGCAACGATGAAGGTCAGGGCATCGGCATCGACAGCAACGGCAACATTTATGTGACCGGGCAGACGGCCTCCACCAACTTTCCGACGACGACCGGCGCGTTCCAAGGCACATGCGGAGGCTGCTCAACCGGGGGCTCCAACGTGTTTGTCAGCAAGATTGCGTCGGATGGCTCCAGCCTCATCTACTCCACTTATGTTGGCGGATCTGGCACCGATAGCGGAAACAGCATCGCGATAGATTCTTCCGGCGACGTCTTCGTCGCGGGTGCGACATCATCTAAGAACTTCCCCAAAGCAGGCACTCCGTTCCAGGGTAGCTGTAAGAGTTGCACGAGCAGTTTAGCCAACAACGCGTTTGTGTTTGAGCTGAATTCGACCGGTTCGGCGCTCACATACTCCACTTACCTCGGCGGCACCGGTAACGACGTCGCCTCGGGTATCGCTCTGGCGTCTGATGGCTCCGGAGACGTTTTGGTTGTTGGGTCAACGTCCTCAACAGACTTCCCAACCTCGAATCCTCTTCAAGGGCCCCCGACCCTGACAAACTTCACTGCCGCTTTCGTCACGAAGTTTAATTCCTCCGGCAGCGCCTTGGTTTATTCCACGTACCTTGGTGGGAGCACCACCGGGGATAGGGCGACCTCAGTCGCCGTGGACGCCTCGGACAACTCCTATATCGCCGGCCAAACCTACAGTTCAACTTTCCCCACCACAACGGGAGCATTTCAGACCACGTGCGGTGGTTGTGGTAGTGGCAATTCCAACGCGTTCGTGACCGTCATCAGCCCCACAGGAAGTAACTACGTCTATTCCACATTTCTCGGTGGCAGCGGTCCTGACAAAGGCGATGGCATCGCGGTGGACTCCTCCGACAACGCCTACATAACAGGGGCTACGGATTCGAATAACTTCCCCGTTCAGTCGCCGCTGCCCGGGCTAGGGAAGCTCCTGGGCGTCACCAACGCGTTCGTCACAAAGCTGAACCCCACAGGAAGCGCGCTTGTGTACTCCACCTATCTTGGGGGCAGCGGCTCTGATGCGGGCGCCAGCATCTCGCTCGATAGCGGTGGTGATGCCTATGTGACCGGCCAAACCAATTCCCCTGGGACGGGAAGCACTGCGTTTCCAACAGCGAATGCCATTCAAGCTACACTTGGCGGTGGCTACGACGCTTTTGTGAGCGAAATCAATCCGGCTGGTTCGCAGCTCATCTTCTCGACCTACCTTGGCGGTTCACTCGATGAAGACGACGGCGGCAACTACGGAGCAATTGCAGTCGATAGCCCGGGCGCTAACATCTACGTAACCGGAAACACGGCTTCGACAGACTTCCCGATACAGAATGCGTACCAGAATGCCAATGGCGGCGGTTCCAGCGGCACAACTGACGCCTTTGTCACGAAGTATGCCCAGCCAGCCTTTAGTGTTTCAGCTACCGCTCCTTCGTCCGTCAATCCCGGATCTCCGGCAACGTCCACGGTTACGCTAACTTCGTTCTACAGTTATGGCTCACCAGTTAATCTGAGCTGCACGGTCACCGGCAGTGGCTCTCCGCTTCCCGCGTGCAGCGCGACAAGTTTCTCGACAAATCCCGTAACGCCGACTTCGGCCGGCGCTACGTCCACGCTCACAATAACCACGACTGGCCCGAGCAGCGCGCTGGCACATCCGAGATCGATTTTCTACGCGATGTGGTTGCCGGTCGCCGGCATATCGCTGGCCGGGTTCGGTTTCAGTTCGTCGGATTCGCGCCGACGCAAACTGTTCGGGATGCTCATGCTCCTTATGGTCATCTCCGCCATGCTGATCCTTCCCGCCTGCGGTGGCTCAAGCAGCAGCGGTGGAGGTGGTGGTGGTGGCGGTGGTGGCACACCGGCAGGCAATTATACGGTGACAATCACGGGCACGGGTACTGACACTAGCGTAACTACTCGCGCCACGACTGTAACCCTCACCGTCAATTAGCCACAATCTGAAACAGCTGAGGCCGCCTCAACGCGAGGCGGCCTTTTTCCTGCTTCCTTGAATTGGCACGAATCACAACTCTGATCTAAGATTCATTCGTACATATTCTCAAGCCCCAATTTATCTTCAAGCAGCGTTTGCGTTATCGGAGGAATCGAAGCTAGTGAGTTCCTGTCCCCTCATGATGAATCCCAGGCATATGGCGCGCCCCGTCGTTTTCGCATTATTGCTCGCTGCCGCAAGCATAGCTTCGGTTTCAGCCGCCCTTGCGCAAACAATTACGCTCACGCCCTCGCTTCCTTCCGCAGTCAACGCCGGCGACAGCGCCGTCGGTTCGCTCGGCGTTACTGCGAGTTTCGATAACACCGTTACCTTCACATGCACGGTGACCTCGACCACAGTCACATCGAATCTGCCCACCTGCATAATCAGTCCCGATTCGGTCATCCCGCCGGCTATTCCATCCATTACCATCACCACCTGTGGCGGCGTTACTTCGACATGCACCGGGCCTACCCCCACGGGCATCTATTCCATCGCCATTACCGGAACGAGCCAGACACCGCCGGCGTCAGCAACCATCAATCTTGCGATCAACGTCGTGGGCAGCACCGCCCAGGACTATGCCCTTTCCGTGCAGCCTACGACAGCGAGCCCAAGTCCTGTCAGCCCGGGCAACTCCGCCACTACTACGGTGACTGTCTCGGGCATCGGGAGCTATTCAGGAACTGTCACGGTCGCCTGTCTTTCGATTACTCCGGTTGTTGAGGCCGAACCCTATTGCACGTTTAACCCACCCACCGTGACGGTATCGAGCGGCGGCCCGGCACAGACGACCACGCTGACCATTACAACCCTGGGCCCAGTACCGGTCGTCACCGAAGTGTTCCATCTCCCACGTGCGTTCTACGCTATATTCCTGGCCTTTCCCGGCATCGCGATAATTGGAGCAACCGGCAGCAGAAAACGCAGAACGAGATTTCTGGCATTTTTCCTGCTCGTGACTGTTGCCGGAAGCCTTCTGTTGTTGCCCGCCTGCGGCGGCACCACCAAGAACAATCCCACTGGCCTGACCACGCCCAAGAACACTTATACGTTTACGCTGACCGCTACCGATAACAATGGAAACGGCCCCGCCAATTCCACCAACCCGGCCACAGTAACGCTGACGGTAGACTAGCTTGGGCCAGCGGCTCATGTTACGGCTGCAAAACATTGCGTGCCGCCGTATTGCGCGGCAGGTTCTATGCGCCCTGGTTGTTTGCGGCTTGCATTGCGCTCGTGTGTCGGCGATGCCATCGCCCCCCTACGCCGACAAACAAAAGACACAGCCGCCCACAATCCGCTGGAGCGAAACTCAGTCCGGCTGCACTTTTTCCCGCGGCGACGATGGCAAATATCGTTACGGGCTATGGTCACGTGATCTTGGGATTGTCCTTGCCGTTGACGCACGCGAGTTGCAGGTCATCCGCCATCGTATTGAGCCGATTTTCGGGGTTCTTCTGACCATTCGTTATCGCGGCCCCGGCACGCTCGAAACTTCTTCCGAAGGAATCACGCTGCAATTTTTGAAACACTTCAAAGTCGTGCAACCCGTGCTCGATCCCGATGACTACACACAAAAAATTCAGGCCGACGCCGATGCCGCGGACGCCGAAACTCGCCGCTGGGTCGCCCGGCACCCTCAGAAAAAGGAGAAGACCGAAGCGCGCGAGCAGGACTATCAAAAGTCGGTCAGCGAACTCATCGACTTTCTGGGGCGCAACAGCCTCCGCCCGGCGCACCTCAACAGCGGCAATCCGGAAGTCAGCGGATGGGTTTTTTTCGATACAAAGAACAAATGGCTGGGAGGATGGAAGTCACAGGAGGATTTTGTGCTGCGTGTGCCCCTGGCCGGCTACATCTTCGAATTCCCCTTCAAATTGCCGCCCACGCCCGGGGAATTACTGCTTCAAAAGCGCCCGTAAAAGCCTGTGTGGAGCGGTCAGTCTTTTGTGGCGCGGCACTCCTGCCTGCGTCACCTCGAAGGCAAACCGCAACCCGCCTAAACCCGAAACCAGCCGAAGCCCAACAACGAATCTCACTACGACGCAGCCTTCCGGCTCTGCCGTTCCAGCTCCGCCGCTTGATGCATCAACACATCGCGCAACGAAACCAATCCCTTGAGCTCCTTGCCGTCGACGATCGGCAGGTGCCGGAACCCAAACTCGCGCATGATGAACAGACACTCTTCAATACTCTCATCCAAGCCCACTGACCGAGGCTTGGCCGTCATTACTTCGGCCACGCCGGTGTACGATGGCGTGCGTCCTTGAGCCACAACGCGGTTCATGATGTCGCGCTCGGAAATGATGCCCGCGAGTTCTCCATTTCGAACTACAGGCAGGGCGCCGACGTTGTGCTCCATCATGAAGCGCGCCGCCTCCAGCACGGTGCGTCCGGCCTCGATCGAATACACTTTTCGGTCTTTCACCAGGTTGCGCAGGGTGGACATGACAAACTCCTTTGCGAGGACGGCCCGGGCATAAAACCCAGTCCCGGCCAATTGGCGAGCGGGCATTACTTTATCACAGGCACGCGGCCTTCGTCGGCCCCAACACCGGCGCCTCTGTGTCCCCTGTGTTTAAGTCTTTTCGACCGAGGAAGGAGAATGCCCAGCGCGTAGCAGCTCTGGGCATTCGAAAAAAGGCTCTGAAGATTACTGCAGGTGATTCACGCGCGCAGGATTAGCATCTGCCGAGCTGGCATCCGTACGCGGCGTCATCGACACGACAACGTATTCGCGTTCTTTGTTGTCCATGCCTTCCACCGTCAGCAACATCTTGTCCTTCTGCAGCCGGAATTGCGCCTGCTCGCCTACCGGCAACAGCACGCGGTGCTTCTCATCTATTGGCTGGATTTTGTAGATGGTCTTCTCGCCTTGCACTACGTACTGCTGGCAAAGCAACTCCTGCGTCTTGTGGTTATTTTTGGCATCTTTTTCCTGGCTGCCGCATTCCACCGATTCCATCCCTATTATCTTCCCGCTCATGTAAGCCTTTGGGTCCTTGGCATAGGCCAGGGTCGCCAACAAAAGCGAAGCCAATACCAGCGATTTATAGCGCATGAAAAAGCCTCCATTCGCGCACTGAATTAACTCGTTCCCTTCGAGCTCCCAGAGACGCTCTCCATCGATTTTTTCTGATTGCGCTGGGCGGGATTAGATAACGGGAGTTATTGGCCTGAAGTAATACTGGAGCTTCCCGATGCAGGCTTTTGAGGGATTTTCGGGCAGCTGCTCAGTTTGACTTCGCCACAACGGCGGCGTCATTCCGAAGCCCCGCGCTTTCAGGTAGACCCGCGGCTTCAGTCGCGGACGGCGAAGCCGCGGGGCGGGGAATCCCCCAGCGAACGGTACGCGTCAGCGCTCGACCACTCTTTCCAGCATGGAAAAGAATTCGGGATTAGAAATGGCCGCGCACTCACTATTTCGTATCACACTCTCACCGCTCGAGCGCAGCGCGGCAATGCTGAATGCCATGGCGATGCGATGGTCGCCAAAGGACTCGATTTCCGCCCCATGCAGCCTCTGCTGGCCGGGAATCTTTAATCCATCCTCGCGCTCTTCCACTTGCGCCCCCATGGCGCGGAGATTCTTCGCGATCGCCGCGATTCGGTCCGACTCTTTCACGCGTAGCTCTTTCGCATCGCGAATCTCGATTCCCTCTTTGGTGTACGGCGCGATCGCCGCCAGCACCGGAATTTCGTCAATCAACGCGGCGGTGTCGGCCCCGGCAATCGTGGCGCCTTTCAGCTGGCCGCCTTCAACTTGCAACGTACCCTCCAGCTCGCCGTGTGTCTCCTCCAACTGCGTGACCGAAATCCGAAGCCCCATCTGTATCAAAATATCCAGCAGCCGAGCCCTCGTGGGATTCATCAGCACATCTGAAATCGTGAGCTGCGAATCAGGAAACAGCCCGGCCGCGCACAGAAAAAAGGCGGCACTCGAAAGATCTCCTGGGATGCGCGCCTCAATCCCGTGTAAGCGCTGCCCGCCCTGAATCCGCGCTTCATTTCCTGAGCGCTCAACTCGCGCGCCAAAAGCCCGCAACGCCAGCTCCCCATGGTCGCGCGTGCGGAGTGGTTCTTCCACCCAAGTTTCGCCGTCTGCCAGCAACCCCGCAAAGAGCAGACAAGTCTTCACCTGCGCGCTCGCCACCGGCATTCGATAATGAATGCCCTTCAGCCTGCTTCCGCGAATTCGCAACGGCGGACGCCCATTCTGCGACTCAATCGTGCCGCCCATGGCCCTAAGCGGCTCGATCACGCGACGCATCGGACGCCGCGACAGTGACTCATCTCCCGCCAGTTCGCTCACGAATGGCTGCGCCGCCAAAATCCCACTCAACATCCGGATCGTTGACCCCGAATTGCCGCAATCCAGCTGCCCACTCGGCGCAGCCAGCGACGACCCGGTCCCGTGTATCTCGATGACATCGTCACTATCCTTTCGTTCCCATTTGACGCCAAGCCCGCGCAGGCAGCCGAGCGTGCTGGCGCAGTCGGCGCCGGTCGAATAATTCGCGAGCCGTGACTGCCCCTCCGCCAGCGCCGCCAGCATGGCATAACGATGCGAAATCGATTTGTCGCCGGGAATGCTGACGCTGCCGCGCACACTTCGGGCCGGACGCTCCACGACCTCAGACGCCGCTTTCATCTCATGTTCAATATAGCGGAAAGGAGGCAGTGGAGATGCGAAAGGGAGCGATGTCAGATTGTAAGTCAATCGAAGCGTTCAACGGCAATGAGGCGGCCTCATCCCGGGCGCAGCCACTTTCAGGCGGAGCTAGGAGCCGCCCTTCGGCATGGCGAAGGGAGTCACTGGCGTGCATTTCTCCGCGACTTCCCCGGCCGTTCTCCGCGTCTCCGCGGTCTAAGATTTTACCCGCACGAGCACGAAGTCAGAGGTGTACGGGTGTAGTCAAGACATCAAGAATCCGCTCACACCAGCGCCTTCGCCTCGGCACTCGCTTCGCGCAGGATGTCAGCCGAAACTTCCCGCATCCGCACGCCGAACTCAAACATCGGTGTCTCCACGCCGCGTCCCCAGCGCGCCACTTCCCAATGCGCGCGAATAAACTTCACCTCTGGATGCGCCGTCAAATCGAGCAGCAGCGGCGTCTCCCCGCGATAAAACTTCTGCGGAAAAGTGGCGAGCGCCTTTGTATCCCGTGCGGCCCCATCCGCTGACCCGTGAACGCTCACATCAATCGACTCCTGCTCGATAATGTTCGTGATCTCAAGCGTCAGCAGAAAAACGCGATTGCGCGCGCCACTTACGTCGGCGCTTGGCCCGTCGCCTTTGGCAATTACCGTCGTTTTTTCAGGAACAAGAAAAGTATCAATCATGACGCGAGAATTTTACCAAAAGTACTCTTTATTGCTGATTTGGAGATCCGAAAACGCGCAGCCTAGAAAGCGTTTCTAATCAACAATCAGCAATTTTGTGCTCCGTCCAGAACTTCCGCAGCATGCTGCTTACTTCTTCTGGCTGCTCCCAAGGCGAGTAATGTCCGGCGTTGGTAATCACCCGCAACTCGCTGCCTGAAATATTCCGACGCATCAGTTCCGCTTCATTCCGTCCTGTAAGCACGTCTTGATCGCCGGTGACAATCAGCGTCGGCACGTTGATGGTCTTCAACGTCACCACCGAATCCGGGCGCTCCGCCATTCCGCGCTGCACCTGCGCAACATCTTCCGCCGACATTTTCCTCATCATGCGCAGCGCTCCTTCAACCAGATCAGGACGCGCCGCTCGCGTCGTTTCCCCAAGCAGCTTTGGAACCATGCTCTGGAAAAACGGCTCGGCTCCGCGCTCAAGCACATCGTTCGCCGCCTGCAGTCGTCCGGCGCGCGCTTCAGCCGAGTCAGCCGGAGCCTTGGTATTAAATAGCCCCAGCGCCACCACCCGCCCCCGATGCCTGCGCCAGAATTCGAATAAAGCGTATCCGCCGATCGAAACCCCAATCATCGGAGCCCGCCCC
This sequence comes from Candidatus Sulfotelmatobacter sp., assembly GCA_030041215.1. Classification (GTDB taxonomy): domain Bacteria; phylum Acidobacteriota; class Terriglobia; order Terriglobales; family Acidobacteriaceae; genus Sulfotelmatobacter. The sequence goes on from JASHOH010000094.1 coordinate 59,165, forward strand.
ACGCCAGCATCGTCCATCACCTTTGTGATATCGGCGGCATGCTTTTCCATCGTCACCGGATCTTCCCCCGCTCCGGAGTCTCCATGGCCCCGCAAATCAGGCAACACCAGCCGATATCGCGAACTCAGCGCCCCCGCAACCGGCAACCAGAATTCGTGATTTGCAGGAAAAGGATGCAGCAGAATCACGGACGATCCATCGCCCATTACGCGGTAAACAATCTCCGCGTCGCCGCTGTGAATCCGGTGGAGAGAATGTGGAGGCACGCGAGGAATTGATGATTGCTGATTGATGATTTTTGATTAAAAAGCAGCAACTCGGGCAGACAGCCGACAACTTGGCCCAAAATCAGCAATCAACAATTCCCTATGTCTGCGTCACTCTCTGCGTACCCGCCGGCGCGCTCAGCATCAGCGGCTCTTCCGGCATTACGATCCACGCAATCGGATACGCGAGCAACCCCACTCCTGTCATCAGCGAAGCCAGCAGCCACATCAGACGCACGACGGTAACGTCAATATCAAAATATTCGGCGAAGCCCAAGCACACGCCGGCGATCTTCCGCCCCTGCCGCGGCCGCACCAGTCTCTTACGTGCTACCGAGGCTCCCACGCGAATGCCGCAATATGCGCAAACATTCGCATCATCCTGAATGACCTTGCCGCAGTAGTTGCAGTACATAAGATCCCCCACAAGACAATACGTGATTCTAGCGTGAAATGTTCCTTGTTGCTGGATTCAAGCCCAGTAGTGGGTCAATTTGGATTCCGCCGGTTGGAGTCATTCCGAAGTCCCCCGCTTTCAGATAGACCCCTGGCTTCAGCCAGCGGCGGCGAAGCCGCGGGGCGAGGAATCTCAGACCCGTTAACCTATGGGTAGGGAGATCCTTCGCTCCGGCTGAAGAACGGCTGCGCCTAGGATGACGCCAGAGAACGAAACCATTTTTCTTGCCGCCACTTACTCCCGATACGCTTCCTTCATATACTGCCGCGCTTTTTCTGCCGGCGGCGTGCTGCCGTTTTCCGCCACCACCGTCTCATACTTTTTCATCGCCAAATCCCGCTTTTGTAGCAGATCATACATCTCTCCCGCGGCGAGATTGGCTTTCTGCAGCGTCTCCGGATCGGGCTGCGAAGCCTCGCTCACCATCTCATAAGCCGCAACGGCTCCCGCATAATCTTTCTGGCTGCGCAACAGCTCGCCCAATCCCCACGCGGCCATTTCGTAATGCAGGTTGCCGTACTTCCCTTCCCGTCCGTTCTGCCAGACTTTGCGATACTCGGCCGCCGCCTCCTGAACGTGGCCGGCCGAGCGATACAAGTTCGCTTCCTCCAAAGAAAATAAATAATTCCTCGGATATCTTTCCGCCAGGCCGTGCATGAGTGCCCGCGCCTCATCAAGCTGCCGCTCTCGTCGCAGAAACAAACTCAGCACCACCTGCGCATCGATTGCGTTCTCTCCGCCGCTGTTCGCCACTTCGCGCAAGTAAGCCAGCCCCTTTTCCTTCGACCCGCTCAAGCCCACCAGCGCCACCGCCACCTTCACGCTCCAGGGCAAGCTGCCCATGACGTAGTTGTGCGCCCCCACCACCAGCTTCGCATCAACATAATGCGGATCGAGTTCCAGCACCCGCTCATGATCATGCCGCGCGCCCACCGCATTGCGCAGCGCAGAAAACCACGCCCGCTCCACCAGCGCCGTATACAACGCAAACTGCGCCCGCGTCACCCCGTGGTCGTAAATGGCTTTCACATCGTTGGGGTTGGCCTTCAGTTCCTGCTCTTCCAGGCCTTCGGCCTGCGCCACCAGTTGCTTGATTTCTTGTTTCGCCTTCGGATCGGCTGGCCGGTGCGCCTGTCCGATAAAGCTGTCATTGGCGTATTCCCCGCTGTTCATCGCCCCCATGCGGTAGAGTTCCCGCATCAAGACCGCGCTCAGCAGATGATTCGCCGCCGCGGGATCGTTCGGATGCCGCTCCAGCACGCGCTCAAACTCCGGCACGGCGCGGTCGTAATCCATGTTGTAGAAATGGTCGTAGGCGGAACTGAGCAGCGGGTCGCGCAGCACGGGATCAGCATCGGCCGAAGCAATGGGGGAGTTCGCGCTCTGGCCTGCTGCACTGCCTTGTGGCAGACAACACAGGGCGAAGCAATACAAAAAGAGCAATGCGCGACTATGATCCACCCATCTCGCTGCTTTCGGATTCAACCCGAACCCCATACCGTCTCTTGTCAAGTCTACTCGACTTTTCGCAAAGCACGGGACGAACCAAAACTGTCATCGCATGCTGGCCTGCACTTTTGCCTGAATTTGCACTCGTGCTGCCTATAATCAGCAGTGAAACGGCCGGAACCGTGGTCATCAACACTGACGTAACTGGGCATCTTTACGGGTTCGCAGGTAATAATTGCGCGCAGATTAGGTGCAAGGCGCGGAAAACGCGGCCAAGTATCTGAGTCCACTGCACCTTGGCTTGCGACAGCTTTGGCTGTCAGTTTGCGAGGGCCAAGTCAGCGTTCCTATCTATGGCTGATGTAGTTCACGATGTGCAGCAGGATTTCTGGAGGTCCCCGGCCCTCGAGCCGGCGGCCGTATCTCCGCTCTCCCCTGCTGTTTCTGAAATGGCTGAAGCTTGCAGCGACTGCGCCACCGAGTTCATGATCGGGGCGCGCTTTTGCCACGTCTGCGGGCAGCGGCGTCCTATGGCCGTCTCCGACGCCGAAATCGTCGCGGGTCATTGGAGCCGAGGCATTGCTTATCTGCGGGAATCAGCAATAGCCATCCACAAGCGCGCCCGTAGCACCTGGCACAAAATCTCTTTCCCCGGCTGGATGCGGTACCTTCACTTCCACGAGATTCAGCGCTGGGTCGGCCTGCCAACAGCTTCGTTCGTCGCTTTCATGATCGGCCTCGGCTGCGTAGCCGGGGCGATCGGAGTTAGTCTCTTTTATAAAGCCTCGAACCTGGCCGAATTCCAAGCCATCCAGATGTGGCGCATTGAATGGCTGCTGGCCGCGACCGCTTCGTTCGTGGCAGGAATTTTGTTGAAGAAACCTTCTCGGGGTTAAGCCCCTCCCCCGCATCTACGCTGAACTGATGTCCTTGTGTAAGTGATGTCATCCCGAACGCGGCGACAGCCGCGAGAGGGACCTTACGATGCGCGTCAACCGGCAGCGGCGCGGTAAAAGGACACCTCGCTGCCTGCGGCGTGAGGAGTTCTCAGCGGACAGCTGCGGGCTGAAGGATTCATGCTTTCCCCTCTACACTAAGCGGAGCTGAACACCCGTCTTAAGACTCGCCACCGTTGCCGGCGGCCCGTCTCTGCTGGTTCATGCGGTAAAGATGATGCACCGGGCCCGTTCCTCGTCCCAGCGGATGCCCTGCCGCAATTGCCGCCTGCACATAAGTTTTGGCCAGCAGCGCAGCCTCAGCCAGTCCGCGGCCGAGAGCCAGGTGGCATGCCATCGCCGTGGCGAAAGCACAGCCTGCGCCATGGGTCGATTGCGATTGCAGCCGCTCGGCTTTGAAAACCTCCTCCCCCACACCATCTTTCGTGCGAAAGCTCAACAGATCGATCGCCTTTTCCAGATGTCCGCCCGTGATAACCACTGCCGCCGCACCCATTTCATGCAGCCTTGCCCTCGCGGCCCGCATCTCGTCCAAATCCCCGACTTTTAGTCCCGTTAACGCGGCCGCTTCGTCGACATTCGGCGTTATCACATCAGCCAACGGAATTAGCCTTTCGACCAAAACTTTCACCCCGGCGGCATCCAGTAGATCAGCCCCGGAAGATGACTTCAGCACTGGATCCAGGACGACGTTCGCCAGCTTAGCCCTGCCGGAGCGCTGCCCAAGGAATTCGGCCACAGCCTTGGCCACCTTCGCCGTCCCCAGCATCCCAATGTGCACCGCAGAAATCGGGATATCAGTCGCCAACTCTTCGAGCGTGTCAGTTACCACCGTCGGATCAAGCGTCTCTACCCGCCGCACTCCCGCCGTTGACTGAACTGTCAGCGCGGTTATGCAGGCGACCCCATAGCAGCCGTGAGCTGCAATAGTCTTGATATCGGCGGTCACCCCGGCTCCCGAAGAGGGGTCGAATCCTGCTATCGTCAGCACAACTGGCGGTTTCTCAGCCATGGTTCCTGTCCATTTTTACCTAAAACATTCATTCCAAAACAACTTAGGAAATTTTCCCTTGCAAGTTGTTGATTCTAATGACAATGAAAAATTTTCATCGCGTACACTGAACTGGCTATTTACTTAAACATAAACATCTAACTGCTGTGTTTCTAGCAACATGTGCTGATTGTTGATGATAAGCAAGAAGTTACGTGCGATATCGATAATTAGGACATAACCCTCGGCCATGAACTTTCGGATTGACAAGCTCCCGTCCGTTCCCTAGCATTTACAGAACACTAAAACGACAGCCTAGCTAGGACGACTTTTGAGTATGCGAGGAGAACTGAATGCGAGAACGTTTAGCTCATGGACTGATGATCGCTTTTCTGGTCTTCGGTCTGGGAGCGACTCAGGGCCCAAACAACTCGGAGGCCAGCTCACTGCCGGGTAACTCCGTTCCATCCAAGCCCGAGGTGCTCAAGCAGACCGTCAAGAAACTTCCGTATCAAATTGGCACAGCTTCATGGTACGGCGAGGACTTCGATGGTAAACCAACGGCCAGCGGCGAAGACTACGACATGTACGATCTGACCGCCGCCCACCCGACTCTGCCCCTGGGCAGCTACGTGCGGGTCACGAACCTGCGCAACGGACGCGCGGTCGTGGTCAAGGTGAACGACCGGGGCCCGCTAGTGGAAGGCCGCATCATCGATTTGTCTTTCGGTGCAGCCCGTGCGCTCCAGTTCGAGCACAAGGGGGTGCAGCGAGTCCGCTTGGATATAGTGAGGCGTGGCAACCGGCCCCATCGCCCGGTATACCAAACCATCGCCGAGAACCGCCCCATAGCGGAACTCCCGTAAAAACCATTACACTGTCAGGGATGCAAACGGCTACGCCCCGGAGCATCCCTGCCCATTTGCGGGGAGCAGAACTTGAAACAGACGATCCGCGATCGAAGCTGATCGTCGCCTTGGATGTTTCTTCCTCTGAACTTGCGCGGAAAACTGTTTCTGCCATCGGCGATTACGTACTGACCTACAAAGTAGGGATGCAGCTCTATACGGCTGAGGGTCCGCAGATCGTACGCGATCTGGTCGCCGCAGGACGCCAGGTCTTCCTCGATCTGAAATACCACGACATTCCCAACACGGTGGCCTCGGGCGTAACCGAAGCTGCCAAGCTCGGCATCAGCATGTTGACCGTTCACGCCGCCGGCAGCGAAAAAATGCTGCGAGCTGCCACGGAAGCCGCCCATGCCGTTAATCCAAACCTTAAAGTCCTTGCCGTAACTGTGCTCACCAGCCTGGCCCAACACGATCTTGAAGCGATTGGCATTCACGAAACGCTGCCCGATGAAGTAGTCCGTCTCGCGGCCCTAGCCCTTGCCAACGGATGCAACGGCATCGTGACCTCAGCCCGCGAAGCCTCACGCGTGCGCGCCGAATTAGGCCACGAGTTCGCAGTGGTCACCCCCGGCGTGCGGCCGGCGGGCGCAAGCCGCGCAGATCAGGTCCGGGTTGTAACTCCAGCCGAAGCCATCGCTGCCGGCGCCAGCCACATTGTTGTAGGTAGGCCGATCACGGACTCACCTGATCCGGCAGCTGAGGCGAGAGCGATACTAATTCAGATCGGTCAACCACAATCCATGTAGGGACAGCCGCCCTCGGCTGCCTGCCCTGAGCGGAGTCGAAGGGTCCGGCGGAGCGAAGCTCCGCTGCTTGCGAGATCTGATCGTTTTCTGTTGTTGGTTTCCTTATCGCTCTGCCAAAATGCCTCTCCATGCAGTTCTCTTACGAACTAACGGAGAGAGACTTCACCCAGGCGTACCGCCTGCACAGGAACCGCCACGGATTGATCAAGTGGTTCAGAAGGCTCCTTATTTCCGTCTTCGTGCTCTGTGCGTCGGTGATCTTTCTGGGCTTTCTGGTGAAACCCAGCGCCAAGGCTGCCCATGACTTGATGCCATTCTTCCTCTTAACGGTTATGTGGATCATATTGCTTTGGATTTTGCCTTTGTGGTCAATGCGAAGGCAGTTCTCAAAGCAGCCCGGCGCTCACGGGCCGAGAACGGTGACCCTGGACTCAAGCGGGGCGCACTGGAGATGGAACGGCGGATCCAGTGACGTTGAGTGGCGGAATTCCATTCGATCGATAGAAGGCAAGAACCTAATCCTTTTCTACACGTCTCCCGCATGCTTCAACATTCTCCCGAAGCGCGCCGTCCTCGCCGATCAGTTGGACAACCTGAGGCAGTTGATAAGGCAAAACATTGAGCGAAAAGGATAAACAACGCGGCACAGCAACGCTTGGCCTTCCAGAGGCCAGTTGTAGCGCGTACAGGGTCAGCTACTTCATCAACTCCCTCAACACTGCGACTTCCGCCGCAATCCCCGTATGCAGCGCCGGATCCACATCCGGCGCGAACAGAGGAGAATGATTCGAGGGCAGCGACGTACCCGAAGCCTTCGCCGCCGCATACTTCTCTGGATCGGCTCCGCCCAGCGTGAAATAGAACCCTGGAACTCCCTGCTCCACGAAAAATGCGAAATCCTCCGATGCCGGAATCGGATCTTCAATCACCACATGTTCTTTCCCCAGCGCCGCTTCCAGACCCGGCTTCAGCCGCGCCGCCAGCGCCGGATCGTTGTAAACCAAATCCGTGGCTTCATAATGCTCAATCAGCGGAGCCTTCGGCGCTCCTGCTGCTGCAGCATCAGCATTCGCGATGCGCGTGATCGCTGCGAGTACCTGCTGCCGCACCTCCGGTTTGTTGGTTCGCACCGTCAATCCCAGTTCCGCCTGATCGGGAATGACATTATTCTTCGTTCCCGCGTGAACGTAGCCCACCGTAATGATCGCCATCTGCCCCGGTTTCACCTCGCGCGACGGAATCGTCTGCAAAGTCAGAATCGTTCTGGCGGCGATCACGATCGGATCGATCGTAGTGTGCGGCGATGCTCCATGCCCGCCTTTGCCGTAGATCGTGACCCGCAGAGAATCCGCATTGTTGTTGTAGACGCCGGGCATAATCCCAACCGCTCCCGCGGGCAGCAGGTTGTCGACGTGCATCGCGACGGCAAAATCGGGCTTGGGAAAGCGCGTGAACAGGCCATCCGCCAGCATCGTCTTGGCGCCGCCAGCCGTTTCCTCCGCTGGCTGGCCAATCAGCATCAACGTTCCATGCCACGAACTCTTGCTGCGCGCCATGATATCCGCCGTAGCAAAAAGTGACGCCATGTGCAGATCGTGCCCGCACGCGTGCGCCACCGGAACATGATGGCCGAAATCGTCTTCCGCATGAGCCTTGCTCGCGTAGGGCAGTCCAGTTTTTTCCTCGACCGGCAGCGCATCGAGTTCAGTTCGCAACATCACCGTCGGCCCTGTGCCGTTTTTCAGGATCGCAACGATCCCCGTTCCACCCACACGTTCTGTCACATCGTAGCCCAGACTGCGCAACCGCCCAGCCAGCTTGGCCGCAGTCTGGGTCTCGTGGCCAGATAATTCGGGATTCTCGTGAATATCCACATACAGGGCGTGCGCCTGCGGATAAACTCCTTCGACCTCTTTAGAGTCCGCACCCTGCGTCCATGCCGCGGCGGCGAACGTAACAGTCAGCAGAAACTGTTTCCAGATCATCGTGCCGAGATCATATCGGTCGCGCGGAGGGGCTGTAAACAACGTCCCGACTTTTCGCAAAAAACGTCAAGGGATGGGCACTCGCCCTCCCATGTCTCGCAAAAGCGGCGATGCGCTTCGCTATGGCCTCAGGGCAGACTATAAAAACCCCAAATGAAAATAATTTTGCCCTCACAATCCCGGCGGGAGCATCTATTCCCGAAAGCGGTGTTTCGTGCAATCGATTTTTTACCTTGGCGCGATTCGCTCTTTTCCGCCTTCCCCACGGGTGTACAATTTTTTTAGAAAGCACTGGTTTGCTTCCTTCGTTTGCAAGCTCGAGGTGCTCATGAACGTCCACATCAGTTACCGGATTCATAAAACTCCCGCCGTAGAAAAAGACATTCAATCCCAGATCGAAAAACTGCGGAAGCGCCTGCAAGTCTTCCGCCCGGAACTGGTCCATCTCAAAGGTTCCGTCGAGGAACTGAATCCCCGGGAGGGCACTTGCGTCTCTCTCAACTTGCGCCTGCCTTCGGGACAGATGGCCACTCAGCAAAATGCTGGCACCGCCGCGTCTGCAGTTAAAGCCGCGTTCGAAGACTTGCTGCAGCAGGTCAATAAGCACAAAGCAATTCTTCGATCCAGCCACAAATGGCAACGCCGCCAGCAGGAGCCAGTCAAGCGCCACAATAAAGTTGTTCCCTTCGAGCAGACACTGGCCGCCGTCTTCCCACCCACCGTTTCCTGCGACGACATCCGCACCTACGTCAACGCCAACCTCGCTCGCCTCGAGCGCTATGTCGAGCGCGAAATTTATTTGCGTGAGGCCTCCGACATGATCGAGCCCGAC
>JASHOH010000095.1 GCA_030041215.1 Candidatus Sulfotelmatobacter sp.
GCTGCCAGCGGTTTCATACCGATCAGCAGTTCGCCAGCCTTCTTCCCCAAGAACCGGCTTCCTTATGCGGAAGACTACGAGCTTTCGTTGCAGCGGCAGTTCTCGCGGGAGACGCTGCTGACGCTGAGTTACGTCGGCACACAGGCACATCGCTTGTTGTCCGACCTGATTGCTGATCCAGGTAGCCCATCCATCTGCAACGCATTGACTGCCGAAGGGGCCGTACAGATCGGCACGAGTCCCGCAGTAGTCGGCTGTGGCCCGGGGAACGAAAATACGGGATTCGCGATACCGGCCGGACTGCCCGTGCCTGCTGGCGCGTTTACTGAAGCATGCCCTGCCGGAACAGCCCCTGGCAGCACTTGCGTTCCAGGGACTCGCACGGTCCTCAACCCCGCTTTCTTCGGCCCGGATGGCTATTTCATCACCATCGGAAATTCCAACTATAACTCACTGCAGGTGAATCTCCGGCATACGAGCAACCGCGCTCAAGTGCTGGTGGGTTATACCTTCAGCAAATCGCTGGACGATGCCTCAGGCTACGGAGAGCAGATCAATCCCGTGAATGCCAGGTTAAGCAGAGGTCTTTCAGCTTTCGACGTGACCAACAACTTCGTGGTCAGCTACAACGTGAATCTACCCTTCGACAAAGTAAGCGGACCCTCACGCCTGACGCATGGCTGGGCACTCAGCGGAATCACCCGCTTCTCGACCGGCGTTCCCGTGACTCTCATCGAGACGGACGATCACTCACTTCTGGGGACCTCCTTCACCGGGCCGCAGCCCCTGCCCGTGGACACACCCGATTTTGCCGGTGGTTCTGTGGGGATCACGAACCCCCGCACTTCACCGAATCACACTTATTTCAATACCTCACTTTTTTCATCGAGTCCGATTGGACTGGAGGGCAACTCAAGCCGGCGCTTCTTCCATGGGCCCGGCACGAACAACTGGGACATGGCCTTGGTTAAGGACACGAGCCTGACGGAGAGCAAAAGGCTAGAATTTCGGGCGGAATTCTATAACCTCTTCAACCATGCCCAATTCTTAACACCCAGTGGCATACTAAGTTCCAACTTTGGAGAGGTACTTAGCGCCGCGAGCCCTAGAATCGGGCAACTGAGTCTCAAGCTGCTGTTCTGAAAAGCGCAAAAGGCGAACACCGCAATTTCACTGTCTGCGATGCTGCTGCCACCGTGGGCTTATCTTGCCGATCGGCGGAGCGAAAAAAGGAGACGGGTCGGTACAGTTGAACGAATTTCCGAAATTTGATCTCAACGGGAATGTGGCACTAGTGACGGGTGCCGCTCGCGGTCTGGGACATGCCATATCCCTCGCGCTTGCCCATGCCGGTGCTGATGTGGCGCTGGGACTCCGAGACGTCAAAACCGGAGGCGAACTGGCCAAAGAGATCGAAAGCATGGGCCAGCGCACACTTCCTCTTCAGATGGATATGACACGGCTCGATCAGATCGTGAGCGCCGTCAATCGAACAGTCGAACACTTCGGCCATCTGGACATCTTGATAAACAATGCCGGAGTGGGGCCGGAAAACCCTGGCGAAAACGTGCGTGAAGAAGATTTTGATCTGACCGTCGCTGTGAATTTGAAGGGGACATTCTTTGCCAGCCAAGCGGCTGGGCGTGTCATGATTCATCAGCAGCGGGGATGCATCGTGAATATGTCGTCACAAGCAGGATTTGTGGGCCTGCCCACAGAGTCGGTGTATTGCATGACCAAGGCGGCGATCGCTCACTTGACTAAGTGTCTTGCCATCGAGTGGGGCAAGTATGGCGTTCGAGTGAACGCAATTGCGCCCACGTTCATCCGTACGCCTGGCACCGAGCAGGCTCTGGCGGACTCGACATTCCGAGCCGACGTGATTGAACGCATCGCCGGGCTGCATCGTATCGGCGAGCCAATGGATGTTGCTGGTGCAGTGGTCTTTCTTTCGTCACCCGCTGCCTCGTTGATTACCGGTCATACTATCCTGGTGGACGGCGGCTGGACGGCAAGGTGACTGATGCGCTCAGTCTCCCTTGACGACGACCGCAATATGCTGCTTGCACTGGCTTCGGCTTGGATGCTGCGACTTCCAAGTTGAGAGTTGAACCTTCGTTTGAACCATTCGTGTTGGCCAAAGTCGCTTCAGTACTGGCCGAATTGGAATCCCGAGGAACGCCCCGGGGCGCTTCAGATACAGCGACTTGAAAGTCGGGCTTGTGGCAAGTTGGAAGCTCCCTTGGTGCTGGCCCTCAATCCAGAGCACTGGCAATCCAGAAGTCAGAGCCCGGAGCGCCACGCGGTCCAAAAGTCGGCTTCGGGGACTCGAAGGCCCGTTTATGGGCAACTTCCGGATTGCCGACCAACCGTCCGTGGGGGGACGGTCGTGCGATTTTAGCGTCGCAGACTGTTTGAATCGGGCTTTTGTGTCCTTCAATCGGTAGCTACTTCGGCAAGTCCAGCGCAGGATTCCGCGCGAAGAAATTTACCGGCGTCAATTCGAAC
>JASHOH010000096.1 GCA_030041215.1 Candidatus Sulfotelmatobacter sp.
GCCAAAGAATCGAGTTCTCTGCCGAAGTCACTGCTGGTGCCGGTCATTCGCGCGATGAAACCATCGAGACCGTCGAACAAAACCGCAAAGCCGATGGCAATAGCCGCATGGTCCAGATGCCAGTATTCGTTGGTAATGGCGTAATAAAGAACCTGCACGATGGCATAAAACCCCGCTGCCATATTCCCGCTGGTGAAAAGCGAAGGAACGATATACATGCCTTTGCGCATCCGACGGTGCTGTCCGGATGGGCGACTCGCTAAGGGCCGGTCCATTCAGCACGTCCTTTCCGTGGCAGAATGCTCTCCCGCCGTGGCCAGCTCAGGTTGCGCATGAAGGTAGGCGAGGATGCTCGATCCGCCCCGGACCCGTTCACCGGATTTTACTTGCAGCATCGCGTCGGAATCGAAGAAAACGTCCACGCGGGAGCCAAACTTGATCAGTCCCACGCGCTGCCCGCGTTCCAGCCGATCGCCGATCTTTGGATAAAAAACAATTCTTCTCGCCAGCAACCCCGCAATCTGTTTGAAAACGACGGTCTGGCCCTCACCCTCCACAGTGACGATATTCTGTTCATTCTCCTCGGCGCTGGCCTGATTCATGGCATTTAAGAATTTCCCGCGCCGATAACGAACGCCGCGAACGACTCCAGCAATGGGCGAGCGGTTCATGTGAACGTCGAAAACGCTTAGGAAAATGCTGACACGGGTCCGTTTTTTGCGGCCTTCATTTACCACGGAGACATTGGTAACCTTTCCGTCGGCCGGCGAGACCAAAGCTCCGGGAGTTTGTGGAATTTGCCGTTCGGGGTCGCGAAAAAACCAGAGGAAGAAAAGCGCCAGCGCCAGCGGTATCACGGCCCAGGCAGGCGCCGTCAGCCAGCCCACCAGGAAGGCGACCGCAACTAACACCAGCCCGTAAAGATAGCCATCGCGAACCATGGAACAGAATTCATTATAGAGCACAGTCGAAGGCGGGGCCTTCCTGGGCAGAATGAGCTAGAGGAATGAATCGATTACCGAACTTAACGCCAATAAGAAAGGCGCCCACTGGGCGCCCGCTCGTAGATACAGAATTACCTTGGCGGCGACCGCCGCCGTACAAATGGCCGATACACAACTAAGCTACGTTCGTTCCGAACTGCTGACGATACTGCCGCTCAATCGATTGCATCTGGTCCTTCAGACGCAGCTTGAGCTTCTTTAGTCGAACTTCTTCCAATTTTTCATCTTCGCTAAGATAACGCTTTTGGGTGAGAGAATCGAGGCGTGTCGAGTACTGCATGTGCTCCTGAGCCAGCTTGCGGAATTCTTCATGACTGGTTAGGAGCACGTCTCTAGGAGTCATCATCCAGCAGACCTCCAACCGGGATTTGACCTTAACCTAACACAGCACCAAAATCGGTTCAATGCCGAATTCTGGTGCAATTTTGTGATGAAAAGCACATCACAATGTGAGCCGGCAGATAATAGCATTCTCAGACGGATTCGAGTAGTAACTTTTCCGTAAACCTGTCTCCTCGAATCCCAGCTCTCTATACAAGTCCCGGGCGGCCTGATTAGACTGGCGGACTTCCAGGAGTATGACGGTGCCTTGCTGGGCTCGAACCGCGGCGATCATCTCTTGGACCAGCCGTGTGGCAACGCCTTTGCGGCGAGAACCGACAGACACAACCAGATTCTGCAACTCCCACTCAGTATCGATCCGGTGGGCAACGAGAAATGCAAAAACAGAGGGGCTTCTTCCACCCTCAGGCTCGACTTCGGCTACAAAAGCAATACCCTCGGTGGCAGATGGACCAGCAGGCGCGAAAAACCGCTCATACTGCTGCTGCGACCAATGCGCCGCTGTGGAATTCTGGCGCTCCAGAGCCATCATCGCCGGCATATCCGAAACATTTGCCCGCCGCACGCGCACGCTAGGGCCCGATTCTCTCAAGCATCTCTGTCTCAGTGCGCCGGATATAGTTAGCTTCCAACTGCTCGGGCGATACCGTCTCTCCAGCGCAAATCTTGCGCCAGCCCAACCGGGCGACTTCGGCGGCAGAAATTGGCGGTAGAAGTGAAACTGACAGCCCGGCGACTCTTGCTGCGTCGGCAATACCGGGATCAGGCGTGACGACAGCCGATCCCTTTGCTTGATCGAGGAAATCGCTTCTGGTCAACAGCCGCTCGTCCGGATCCTGCTCAGTGTTCGATGGGATTTCATATTCACCTACATACACGTCGCCTCGACCTGCCTCGAGCGCCGACATTACCTTCCCACGAGCACGACTGACGAAAGCACAGGTTTCCAGTAGAGAAACTGCGGCGATGGGTTTGCCCAGAACTTCAGCCAACGCCTTAACGGCGGCGAGTCCAACACGCAGCCCGGTAAACGAACCAGGACCTGAGACAACGGCAAAAGCTCCGATGTCGTTTTTCGTATGTCCCTGGCTGGATAGCAAATTGGAAATCTGGGGAATCAGTTGGGCTGAAAACGTCCCGCCCGTGAGGGCAAGAATAGCGGGAATTTCCACATCGTTGGGATTCGATTCTGTAGCACGCGCCAGCGCGATGCTGCCATTCCTGCCGGAGGTATCAATCGAGAGAAGGAGCATTAGGCGTGCTCGTGAGATTCAACCAGTTCCATCAGCACTCCGCCTGTGCTCGAGGGATGAACAAACACGTACTTATGGCCGCCAGCGCCGATCTTGATTTCATCAGAGACGAGCCGTACCCCATCTTTTTTCATGCGTTCGACGGCAGCAGAAAGATCGGGAACGCGCAGACAGACATGATGAATGCCTTCCCCGCGCTTCGCGATGAATTTCGCGATGGCTGAATCCTCGGAGGTTGCTTCCAACAACTCCAGCCGGCTCTCGCCCACCGGAACCATTACCAGCCGCACCCGTTCCTGCTCCACAGTTTCTTCCGGAGAAACCGTTAAACCTAATTTTTCGTAAATCGACTTGGCTGCGGAAAGTGACTTCACAGCAATCCCGAGATGATCAATTTGTGCCATCACTGTTTCCCCGCGTTGGCGATTTCTTCGACCAAGCTATATGGATCACGCTTGTGCTCGGCTACTTCCGCCGCCATTCGCTTGAGATGACCATCGCTAAAGCGCGCGCGCGCCTTATCGAGCATGGCATCGCGCAGCATTTCAAGCAAACGCTCCTGCCAGTTCTCAACGCTCTTGTTGAACACGAGGTTTTCGCTATGCAGATAGGACTCATAATCCGCAATGGCGGCCGCCAGTTCTGTAATGCCCTGGCCCGAGGTGGCGACGGTCTTGATGATGGGAGGCGTCCAGCCATCGAGGCGGGTGGCCAAAGACTGCAGCGTGCGAATTTCGCGTTCCACGTGCTCGGCGCCGTCTCGGTCGCTTTTGTTGATCACGAAAATGTCGGCGATCTCCATAATGCCGGCTTTGATCGTCTGCACGTCGTCTCCCATACCTGGCACCAGGATCACAACCGTGACCTGAGCCAGCCGAACGATATCGATTTCGTCTTGCCCCACGCCAACGGTCTCGATCATGACGAGGTCGCGCCCGGAGGCGTCCAGTACCGTGCTAACGTCCGCCGTGGTGCGCGCCAGGCCGCCGAGAGAGCCGCGCGTGGCCATGCTGCGAATATAAATTCCGGGGTCGGAGAAATGCTCCTGCATGCGGATGCGATCGCCCAGAATCGCACCGCCGGTATATGGACTTGTTGGGTCAACAGCGATGATGCCGACGCTGCGTCTGTGCTTGCGATAGAAACGGGCAAGCTGATCGACCAGCGTGCTCTTCCCTGCCCCCGGCGCGCCAGTCAGGCCGATCACCCGCGCCTTGCCGGTGTGCGGAAATAAAGCCTTCAGCAGATCCGACGATCCCGGCGAACGATTTTCCACGCTGGAGATGGCGCGGGCAAGCGCGCGCACATCCCCGGACCGCACTTGGTCGACGAGCCTTTGGATATCGTGCTTCAAACTTCTAGTTTAAAGCAGCCAGTTGCAGTTCGAGACAGGTTTTCGACGCAGGTAGTAGTGCGGTTTGCGATTGACGACCGGCGTCATCCCGAAGCCCCGCGTTTTCGCCAGCGGGGCGAGGGATCTCGCGTTTAGTGAATTCTGCCCTATGTGCAAACTGCACTGCCACAAGCCAGCAGCGATCAGCCGTGAAATGGCTATCAGAGAGAAACCGTGCTGGCCAGTGGGTTCAACACTTGCTCAGGCCTCTGAGAATCACCTCCATCGTATCCTCCGCCAGATTCAATCCAGGTAATTCTTCGCGCGTGAACCAGCGCACCTCGGCCGCGTCGCTCGAGGCGGAAAGTTCTCCCGCTACCCTGCGGCAGAGAAAATCAATCAAAACGTAATGATATTGAACGCGCTGCTGCCGATCGCGCAAAACACGGTCGTAGACGCCGAGCAGTTCCAGCGGTTCAACCGTGAGTCCGGTTTCTTCGCGGGCCTCGCGCACGGCAGCTTCACGCACCAGTTCGCCGACTTCGAGGACGCCTCCGGGAATCGACCACTCGGCCTGCAACGGCGGATGAGCGCGCTTGACGAGCACAACGCGCGCGTTTTCGACGATAATAGCGCCGACGCCGATCAGCGGAACCTCGGGAAATTCGCGTTGCATCGCGTGAGGATTTTACAGCAAATGGTTAGCAGGCGATCTCACGCAGGGGTCTGCCGCGTCTGAGACGATTTTCAGCAGGACGCAAACGAAAAGAGTTCCAGTTTCTCTGTGGCTCTGTGTCTCTGTGGTTAAATAAAGACATCCATGCCTCTGGAAGAATACAAACGCAAGCGGCGGTTTGATGAAACGCCCGAGCCTGCCGGGAAAGTTGAGTTGAAGTCCGGCCATCGCTTTGTCGTGCAGAAGCACGAGGCCACGCGGCTGCATTATGACTTCCGCCTGGAGACGGAAGGCGTGCTGAAATCCTGGGCGGTGCCGAAAGGGCCGTCGCTCGATCCGGCCGACAAACGCTTGGCAATGCAGGTGGAAGATCATCCCGTCTCGTACTTCGATTTCGAGGGCATCATTCCGGAAAACAACTACGGCGCGGGCACAGTCATGGTCTGGGACATCGGTACCTGGGAACCCTTGTCACCGATTGCGGTGCAGGGCAAATACCACCCCGGGACTGATGCCGAAGCCAGCGCCATGCTGGCCAAGGGCGACCTGAAATTCCGGCTGCACGGAAAAAAATTGAACGGTGATTTCGCACTGGTCAAGTTGAAAGGCCGCCGGCCAGGCAGCAAAGGGAACGAATGGTTGCTGATCAAGAAAAACGACGAGTACGCCGTGAAAGGCTACGACATCGACGAATACGATTGGTCAGTGCTGACCAGGCGCAGCCTTGCTGAAATCGCCGGAGATGCGGGGACCAAGGAGTGGAAGAGCAGTCGGCCCGCGAGCGGCCGTGGGAAATTGAAAGCTGCCTGGCTCGCGGACGCCGTCGCAAAACTCGACAAGAAAAAAGCATTAACGGCTGGTAAAAAAAAACACTGAAAACCGCAGAGGACGCCGAGGACGCCGAGCAAAATAGAAATAAATCTACCGGAACGCCAACCATTCCTGTCAATCCGAGTGCCAATTCACGTGAATCTTCCGCCACCCCGAAGATTACTTCCTCAAGAATCGGCTCCAGCGCTGCTCTCGGCAAGAAAGCTCCTAAACCCCCTGCGTCCTCGGCGTCCTCTGCGGTTTTGGTTTCGAGCCTCGTCAAGCGGCCCATGCCCACCGCCATAAGCCCCATGCTGGCCACTCCGGTCGATAAGCCCTTTGACGGTCCCGAATGGCTGTTCGAAATCAAATGGGACGGCTATCGCGCCATTGCTTTTATCGAAAACGGCAAGTTGCGGCTGGTGTCCCGCAATCAGAATGAATTGACGCAGCGATTCCCCGAACTGAAAGATCTCCCCAATTTCATCAAGGCCAAGAATGCAATTCTCGATGGAGAAGTAGTTGCCCTTGACGAGCAGGGGCGCGCCTCTTTCAGCCTGATGCAACAGCGAACCGGTTTTCGCCCCGGCGGAAAACGCGCTGCGATCAACGCCGACGTGCCAGTGCTCTACTACGCCTTTGATTTGCTCTACCTCGATGGTTACGACTGGCGGAAGATGCCGCTGGAGGAACGTAAGAGAAAGCTAGTATCTATCATCGAAACCGGCGGGTCGCTTCGCTATTCCGATCACTACGAAGCGCATGGCAAGGCATTATTTGAAATGGCGAAAGCGAAAGGACTGGAGGGCATTCTGGCCAAGAAGCGTGACAGCATCTACCAGGAGCGCCGCACGACGGAGTGGCTGAAAATCAAGATTCGCCATCATCTGGAATGTGTGATCGGCGGATACACTGAACCCGAAGGCAGCCGCGCACATTTCGGTTCAATCGTGCTCGGGCTTTATGACAAGCAAGGCCGGCTGATTCATGTCGGCCAGGCGGGCAGCGGATTCGATCAGAAATCTCTAGCTGAAATGTGGACGTTGCTCAAGCAACGCGAAACCAAAAAGAACCCGTTCTATGGAGAAGTCGAAGCGCTGCGGAAAGTGTATTGGGTAAAACCAGAGCTGGTCGCCGAGATCGAGTACGCCGAATGGACAGCGAGCGCAGCATCGGGAAAAATCGCACAAAGCGGACCCAAGCTGAGAGCGCCGGTGTTTCTTGGACTCAGGGACGACAAGGATCCAAAAGAATGCGTGTTGGGAGAGGATTTTCTTTGAGCGACGGAGTAATTCGGGATTGAGAAATTGGGAAATTGAGTAATCGGGGAATTCCCGTTGGTTGAAACAATCGGTTTTCAATTACCCGATTACAAAATTACTCAATTACCAATCTACTTGATGTCCTTCATCGCCTGCAGCGTTCCATAATCGCGCCCACTGGGATCGACCGCGCGCGCAACCACAGAGGCAAAGGCTTCGCGCAATTCCGGATATTTTGTAAGCAGCGCCTTCATCACGCCGAGATTGCTCTGATATGCCTGGTTCGTATTGGAGATATAAGGTACCTCATACTTCACAATTAGGTCCAGATCATTGCCGACGGCATCGGGATAGATTGCGGTCAGCTTGTACGTTGCGCTGCCCGAGGAAAGACTTGCCGTCTTGCCATCTGCGGGAAAGTCGGAAGGTTGAATTTTCTGCGAGTCGTCATAGAGCTTGTCAGTGGCCGCCGTGCTCATGAAAGGCAGAGGCGAAATGAGCACTCGCGCCTCGGTGTAATAAAGCCAGGCGTTATGCACTTGACCCTTGCTCTCGAATTCCTTAGCCCGAGCCACAAACCACGCCGAATCGTGACCGGCAAATTGTGCGGCTTTGACGTACAAGCCGCCAATCTTCCAGTCGGATCCTGCCTGTTGCAGAATCAGCGAAACCGCGTAAGGCCCCTTGCTTGTGTTTGCGTCCAGAATCACCACGCCATATTTTCCCGGCGCCAGATTATTCAGATAGAAAACAGCGCTCTCGCGGGTCTGGCCGCTGGCGCCGAAAACTCCGCAATAGAATTCGGCGTGCGCAAGCGCGGATGTTCCTTCAGCCTCCAAAAGAAATGGCGACCGCGCCGTCGCCCTTGAACCTTGCAGCGCAGAGGAATTGTCTTTCACGACGGCTTCGATCCCGGAAAAATCAGCAGCCAGGCTGGGGATCGCGTTTTGTTTCAATGAAACTGCATCGCCCTTCGCAATGAGATCGAAGTTGCGTATGCCCGCGCTGGTGAGCGTGTTGCGCGTAGCATCATCGAGATCAGCGCCGCTGCGGCAAGTCTCTCCCGAGGCAGCCATGGCCAACAACACCGTTGCGCCAATCATGATCAGGCGAATTACGGTAAAACGGACTGCCCGCGATGATATCCGTTGGATGAAACGGTCAACGTAACTCATTTCATACCCCAATCCATGCAAGTTCCTGTAACTGCAACAGGTTGCAATTGAGACAGTTCGCCCCTTTTGAACATCATCCTGCAAGAAAACAAACTCAATACGTTCAGCAGGGTAGAGACCTTTGTGGGCTGCCGAAGCAGTCCATTGATCTTCGGGCGGTGGTAAAATTGCTTCTGAAATCCTTCCCTCCCCCCACGTAATACACCCGATTCGGAGGCTTCATGAACGGAGCACTTAAGTTCGCCGGATTGTTGCTCGCTGGTGCATTATGTTTGTCGGTAGCGGGACGCGCCGATACGCAGAATACGCCACAGCATCGCGTCCGCAAAGCTACGAAAAAGCAGGATTTGCCCGCTCCACTGCCCTCCGGACCACAAGGCCCCGTGCCCCAGGTTCCGCTGGATGCGATGCCGGCCGTGCCTCCGCAGGTCAGCTATCAGGATGGGTTGTTGACGATTGTAGCTCCCAACTCCACTTTGGGAGACATCTTGCGCAGCGTTCGCAAGCAGACTTCCGCGGACATCGAAGTTCCGGCCAGTGCAAGTGAGCGCGTAGTGACCCGCCTGGGCCCGGCGCCCGCGAGAGAAGTAATGGCCGAACTGCTCAACGGATCACGATTTAACTATATTCTTCTCGGCTCGCCAGAAAATGCCGACTCGCTGGTTCGGGTCGTGTTGGTACCCAAGACCCCGGATACGCCGGCCGCGCAGCCAGCACCAAACGATAATGCAAAAGCCACAGTAGTGGCGCCCGAACCGGCAGAAGCCGAAACTCAAGAAGACAACACCGACGATTCCCAGGACCAGAACGCCGAATCCGAGCAGCCAGCCAATCCGGAGCAGCCGCCGGTCAAAACTCCGCAGCAAATGTTACAGGAAATGCAGCAGCGGCAATTGCAGATGCAGCAACAAGGGCAGCAGCCGGGAACACCAGGCCAACCTCCCTATTTCCCTGGCAGACCTGGAGCTGCCGTGCCGCAGCAGCAGCAGCAACAACAGAATCAGTAAACAGTTCGGATACTTTGGGCTGACATGAGAAGGTCGGCAGAGCTGCAAAAGCGCCTGCTGCCTAATTGCCCCCATGCGCTGTTCGTGCGAAATATCCTGATGGCTGCGGATTACGCGATTGCGAGGCAACTTCAGAATCGGGGCGGCTGAGAGCTTTCTGTAGCATGTTCCAATCGCGCGCCACGTCGCTCTCAGAAGCTTTGGGAGGATTTCCCCGCCGCAACTCCGAAAAAAGCCGGGCCTCGAGCAGTTCCTGAGTCAGCGGTTCAGGAGCGTCTGTCGACAGGACGTTGCTGGCCGAGATCCCGATACGCAACACCTCGGCTCCGCTGACGATTCTCATTACCGGACGACCTTGCGCATCGAGGGTGGGCGAGGCGTTCCGCAACAGACGACCCCATTTTTCTATGTGCGCTGCACTGCCTTCTGGCGCCGGCTCCTTTGCCAGGTGTGTCAATTCGAGGCGATATGATCGGCGGTCTTCCGGACCTATAGGCGGCTCCAAATCGCGCTGCGCGTTGTAGACCAAAGCCTGGCGAGCAGGATCGATGCGTCCTGCTCCCGTACCCACATAGACGGCCACCACACACCCAGCAAACACCGGACTCACGATCACGCTTGGCACCATGTACTTTTTCGATTTCAGGAATGACTCGACGACCCCGTGCACGGGCGCGCTGCGTGGGACGCTCCCAGGAACCTGTGGAATCACGAAACGCGAAAAGTCCAGCTCGGGATGCCGGCTACTGAACTTGATGAGTGTCTTCGCCATCTGCTTGGGCGTGGTGATGCCCACATCAGCGATCACGCTGCGGTGCAGAGCTTTTGGGTAATAAAAGTTGATGACGTCCTTGGCGAAGTCGGCGCAGTTGCGGTAGGTGGTCTGAAAATGCGAAACATTCGGCCGCGAGTTATAAGCTTCGATGAATGCCAGATCCTGATCGGAGGAAGTTTCGATCTCGAAACCGTAAAGGGTGCGGTCGTAGGCCGAGCCTACCAACTGGTACCAGTTTCCTCCCGGAGTTTCTCCGAGCTGCAGATCTGGCGCTACCGATTCCAGATGTTTGCGGCGATATTGGTCACGCAGGAACGCTACCGTTTTCTGATCGACAAATAATGGAATCTGATCGGGCTGTTCTACCGCGTAGAGATATGGAATCAGCGGAATCGCAACCCAGTCGTAGTGGCCGATGCCGTCGTAGCGGCTGATGACAGCACCCAATTCGCCGGGAGCGCAAGGGCGAAGGACTAGTGGAGTTTCAGCACAGACTCCGGACAAGTAAACCGCCGCATGTCCGGTTGCGGTAAAAAATCCAAGCTTTCCATAAGGTTCTTCAAGAAGCAGTGTGGCGGAAGCGTGCGCCCACCCGGCACACGCCAGCACGAGCACGAACAGCGTGCAAAGTGCGCGTCGCACTGCCGGTAAATTGCGCATAAAGATTGCTGTTAAGAACCCCTTGGCCCTAGATTAGTTGCCCAACCACCCCAACGCGAGTTACCGAAGTCAAAAAGTAAACATGCAGGCGCTCGGCGCCCGCGTATTTCATAGAAAAAACGGCAGATCGGGCAGTGTGAAAATTATGTTAATTCTTAGCGTGCTAGGCGATTCGACGGAATCACTTTTGCGACGCAGACGTACTACAGTAAATACCATAGTCAAGCGATACTTACCCTGTGGAATTCCGTGTACCCCATGGTTTTAAGCTTTGTCGTCCGGGCCACGATCAACTCTAATAGGAATCTTTTCCACAGCCGAACTGCGATCACGCGTGACGACTGAAGTTGCGCTGTGGGCAAGTCCCCCAGCTCGCTGCGCTCGCTCAGGGCAGGCTTCTGCGTCCCTTCTGCATATTCCCGTATAATTCAACACACTCCTATGCCGGCCTTCCTTGATCAGATTGTCGGTTCCACCCGCGCCAAGGTAGCCGCGGCCAAGCGCACAGCGGATCTGATCGAGTTGGAGCACCGCGCCGAACAGCACGTACCGCGCGGCTTTCGGCGGGCTCTGCAAGAACAAAGCAGGTCCGGCATAGCCCTGATCGCCGAGTTGAAAAAAGCATCGCCGTCTAAAGGATTAATCCGTCCGCAATTTTGTGTCGAAGAACTGGCAACAGAACTGCAAAAAGCGGGCGCCGCTGCTCTCTCGGTGCTTACTGACCGGGAATTCTTTCAGGGCTCGCTGGAAAATCTGCGGCTGGCATCGGCAGCCGTGAAGCTTCCCTGCCTGCGCAAGGATTTCATCGTCGATGAATATCAACTGCTCGAAGCACGTGCAAACTCTGCCGATGCGGTGTTGCTGATTGTAGCGGCTCTATCAAATACAGAATTGAATCGGCTCGCGCTGGCAGCGGGTTTGCATGGATTAGACGTCCTATGCGAAGTGCATGACGAAGATGAGTTGCAACGCGCGCTCGACACAGGTTGCGACCTCTTTGGGGTCAACACACGCGATCTTCGCACGTTTAACGTCGATCCAGAGACGGCCTTGCGTCTGGCAGCAAGAATTCCGAAGACCGTGTTAGCAGTGGCGGAAAGTGGCATTCGCTCAGGGAAAGACGTCGCGGAGCTGCGAGCGGCAGGATATCAGGCATTTCTGATTGGTGAATCGCTGATGCGGGCAGAATCTCCGGGAAATGCTTTGCGCGAGTTGCTGGCACAGGCGCAGGTGCCGACAGCATAGTTTTAACCACTATTTTTACTTATTGCTGGCAACAGTTTTTATGACTTGGATCAAAATCTGCGGGATGACGAATCTCGACGATGCTCTCGTCGCCGTCGATGCCGGCGCGGACGCAGTCGGCTTTGTGTTCTGCAAGGAAAGCCCTCGCAAAATCAGTGTCGCCCAAGCGCGGCAGATCGCAAATGATTTGCCTGAAGAACCCGAGAAAATTGGCGTTTTCATGGGTGATGAGATGGAGCCTTGGGATGTTTTGCTCGAGGCGGGATTGACCGGAGTGCAGACTTATCTGTTGCCCCAGGAACGGCAGGCAGGACAAAAAGGTACTCGCGGTATCGACGTATCACTGCTTCCTGATCGTGCTAGATCGATGCTCGCTTTGCCGATGGGCATGTTGGGCGAAGATCTTCAACAGATCACAAGTCTTGCGTCCGGCCTGCGGAACTGGTGGAAGAATGCTGGCGGGACGAGTCCCCTTCCCAGCGGCCTGCTAGACACAATCGTGCTTGACTCGGGAGATCTTAAACAACCAGGCGGTACGGGAAAGACATTTAATTGGAGCGCCGCGGTGCCGGTGTCTGAAGCCATGCGACAGAACAATCTGAAACTCGTGGTGGCCGGTGGCTTGACCCCACAGAACGTCGCTGAGGCCATTGCAATATTGCGCCCTTGGGGAGTCGACGTCGCCTCTGGTGTAGAAACCAGGCTAGGGAAAAAAGATCCCGAGAAAGTGCGCGCATTTGTGCGCGCCGTCCGTGCCGCCGAAAGGCCGATTTAGGAAACGAATATGGCGACAGCCAGCGTGAACAAGCCGAAAATGCGGGCTGCAGAGAGAGCGAGAGTTTCTGCTCCCGCTCACCAGCCCGGCCGCTTCGGCATCTACGGCGGACGCTATGTCCCCGAAACGTTGATGGCTGCTCTCGAAGAGCTTGAGCGCGAATATGAAAAAGCCAAGCGTGACAAGAAATTTCAAAGAAGATTGGACGAGTTGCTGCGCACTTATGCAGGCCGTCCCACACCGCTTACTTACGCACATCGTCTCACGACGGAGATGGGCGGGGCAAGAATCTACTTGAAACGCGAAGACCTTCTTCATACCGGCGCGCACAAAATCAACAACTGCCTCGGGCAGGCGCTGCTGGTCGAGCGCATGGGCAAGCGGCGCGTGATCGCCGAGACCGGCGCTGGCCAACATGGCGTGGCAACCGCAACCGTCTGCGCTCTCTTCGGATTCGAGTGTGTCGTCTACATGGGCTCCGAAGACATGCGGCGGCAGGAGTTGAACGTTTTCCGCATGAGATTGCTGGGCGCCGAAGTTCGCGCCGTCGACTCGGGTTCGCGCACACTCAAAGATGCAATCAACGAGGCCATGCGCGACTGGGTCACGAATGTACGCACGACCCACTATTTACTGGGCAGCGTGTTGGGCGCGCATCCTTACCCGACGATGGTGCGCGATTTCCACCGTGTCATCGGCCGCGAAGCGCGGGCGCAGATTCTGAAAACAGAAAAGAAATTGCCGGCTGCGGTGATCGCCTGCGTGGGCGGCGGATCGAACGCCATCGGAATGTTTTACGAGTTCATCAAGGACAAGAATGTGCAATTGATCGGAGTCGAAGCCGGCGGGCGGAGCGAGGCGTTAGGCGATCACGCCGCACGATTCCGCGGAGGCTCTCCCGGAGTTCTGCAAGGTACATTTTCTTATGTTCTGCAGGATGCAGCCGGACAGATCGCCAACACGCATTCGGTTTCCGCAGGGCTGGATTATCCGTCGATCGGCCCGGAGCATGCGGCTTTGCGAGATGCAGAGCGAGCCGAGTACGTTCCCGCTTCCGACCAAGAGGCACTGGAAGCCACCACGCTTCTGGCCCGCACCGAGGGCATTATTCCTGCGCTCGAATCAGCCCATGCGGTTGCCGAGGCGGCCAAGCGCGCACCCAAGATGAAAAAATCGGATGTGATCATTGTTAACATCTCGGGGCGCGGCGATAAAGACATTGGGATACTCAGAGAAAATTTGAAACTGGATTAGCAACTCGGATTTTTCAATTTCAATTGTCAATTTTTCTGTCTCCCAGTCAGCAAATCCGGAATTCGGCAATCGGAAATCGACAATAGAATGCCACTAACTTTCTACAAGAAGCCGGCGCTGTTCGTGTACGTAACCTGTGGCGATCCCGACCTTGCGACCACGAAAGAAATAGTCCTTGCCGCAATCGCCGCCGGTGCGGACGTGATTGAGCTGGGCGTGCCATTCAGCGACCCGGTGGCGGATGGTCCGGTGATACAGCGCGCCAGCGAGCGAGCGCTCAGAGGCGGAACCTCGCTCGCGCAGGTTTTGACCCTGGCGGCGGAAGTTCGTCAGCACGCGCAATCCACGGGATTAATCATCTTCTCGTACCTGAATCCGATTCTGCGCATGGGCATGGAAAAATTTTGCAAGATAGCACGCGCCGCGGGCGTCGATGGCGTACTGATTACGGATCTGCCAGTTGAAGAAGCGCATGACTATTTGTGTGCAATGCATCAACATGATCTCGCGCCTATTTTTCTGGCCGCACCCACCAGCCCCGATGACCGCCTGAAGCGCATCGCGGCAGCGTCGCAAGGATTTGTTTACGCGGTTTCACGCACCGGCGTGACGGGAACGCGCGAGCAACTCGCCAGCGATGCACAAAAGCTTGTGCAACGGCTACGGCGAGTAACAAAATTGCCTATTGCCGTCGGCTTCGGTATTTCCAATGCCGCTCAGTTTGTCGAAGTCGGCAATTTCGCCGACGCCGTGGTTGTGGGAAGTGCAATTGTCGAGACCATCGAGCGCAATCGCGGACGGGAAGCCGCGGCTGTGGCAGAATTTGTAAGAAAGCTTTCAGCCGTCAGCTGTCAGCCGTCAGCTTAGAATTACTTTTTTCGCTCGCTCGCCACGGCCGTCCAGTTCATGCAGTGGACGCGGCGCACGAGTTATCTGGGCCACAGCCAAGATTTTGCTCATAGCTGAAGGCTGAAAGCTGACGGCTTGTTTCCATGGACATCGCAGATTGG
Source organism: Candidatus Sulfotelmatobacter sp. (assembly GCA_030041215.1). GTDB lineage: Bacteria > Acidobacteriota > Terriglobia > Terriglobales > Acidobacteriaceae > Sulfotelmatobacter. Next base: position 14,582 of record JASHOH010000096.1, read on the forward strand.
CGCAAGAAAATCGATGAGCTGGACCGGCGACTGGTGGAGTTGCTGAGCGAGCGCGCTGGTGCCGCTGTTGAGATCGGTCGTCTCAAGCGGAATACCAATCTGCCAATCTACGAGCCAGACCGCGAGCGTGAGGTCTTTGAAAACGTCGGCAAGCAAAATCCGGGCCCACTGCCTGACCGCGACCTGGTTCGAATTTTTGAACGCATCATGGACGTCATGCGCAATATCCAGAAAGAGCAGATCGTAGAGGCAGCAAAAACCGTTGAGGAGAAGGCAAAGGCAATTGACGGTGAAACGGAATTAACCTCTGAAGTGAACGACTGAACCAGAGCTAAAGAGCTGGAATCTTAGGAGCTAAAGGCTTGATTGTAGCAATGCAGGAAGGGGCTGACGAGGCCCAGATTCAGCAGGTGATCGACCTGCTGGTGAAGATGGGCTTTGAAGTGCACCGCTCCACCGGGGCGCGGCAGACCGTGCTGGGCGCGGTCGGCGCCGGAATTGAATTTGACATCCGCAATGTCGAGCTGATGGCAGGCGTGCAGGAAGTTCACCGCATCAGCTCGCCCTACAAGCTGGCGGGGAAAAGTTTCCGCCCCGAAGGCACGATCATAAAGCTGGCGAACAACATAAACATTGGCGGCAACGAAGTCGTCGTTATGGCCGGGCCATGTTCCGTGGAATCGCGCGAGCAATTGTTCTCAACCGCGGAATCCGTCGCCAAAGCCGGAGCCCGCGTGCTGCGTGGCGGAGCTTTCAAACCCCGCAGCTCTCCTTATTCTTTTCAGGGCCATGGTGAAGAGGCGCTCAAATTGCTACGCGAGGCTGGAGAAAAGTTCAACCTGCTGGTCATCAGCGAGGTCATGGAAATCTCGCAGATTCCGATGATGCTGCCCTATGTCGATATCCTTCAGGTTGGCGCGCGCAACATGCAGAACTTCAACCTGCTGCGCGAACTGGGAAAAGTGCGCAAGCCCGTGCTGCTGAAGCGCGGCATCGCCGCAACTCTGGAAGAGTTGCTGCTCTCGGCCGAGTACATTATGGCCGGTGGAAATTACGAAGTAATTCTCTGCGAGCGCGGCATCCGCACGTTCGAAACCTACACGCGCAACACGATGGATATCTCCGCCATTCCCATCATCCACAAACTGTCGCATCTGCCCATGACGGCTGACCCTTCGCACGGTACCGGGCGTCGCGATAAAGTTCCGCCTATGGCGCGCGCTTCTGTCGCCGCTGGCGCTGACGCGCTGCTCATCGAAGTCCATTGCACTCCCGACAATGCGTGGTCAGATGGCGCACAGTCGCTGTTTCCCGAGCAATTCGCCAAGCTGATGGACGAACTGCGGATGATTGCTCCGGCGGTGGGAAGAAAGATTGCTTGATGGTGTGATCGGGCGATTTTGCGACTGGCAGACTGCCCTCTGGCAATCGCCCGATGACCCGATCACCCAATAACCCAATGCCCCTTCGTCAGCTCACTATCATCGGCACCGGCCTCATTGGAGGTTCCTTTGCGCTGGCATTGCGCAAACGGCGGTTCAAAGGCCGCATCATCGGCTGCGACCGCGAGCCTGCGCTCAAGCGAGCGAAGAAGAGAGGCGCGATTGACGAAGGCTTTAGTAATCCGCTGGTTGCTGCACGCGGCAGTGATGTCGTGCTGCTCGCCACTCCCGTTCTGGCAATTGTGGACTTAATTGAGCGCCTCGGCCCCCAGCTCCCTGCCACCGCCCTGCTCACTGACGTCGGCAGCACCAAAGCCCTGATCGTTGATCGTGCGGTCAAAGTATTTGGCAAGAATGCGGGCAAACGATTTCTTGGCGGACATCCCATGGCGGGAAAAGAGCACAGCGGGATCGAGCACGCCGACCCTGATTTGTTTCAGAATGCGGTCTGGTTTTTCACCCCCTTACCGCGGCAAAATTTTAAACAAGAGCGGATCGCCGATTTCACTGAATGGATCGACAAGATTGGTGCCCGCATCATCATCCTGCCTTCCGACGAGCACGATCAGCTTTGTGCCTGGATCAGCCATCTTCCGCAAATGATCTCCACTGCCCTGGCAGCGGCCCTGGTAGAAGAATTTGGCGAACAGGCTTCCCTGCTCCCCGCTGGCGGCCGCGCCTTGCGCGAAATGACGCGCATTTCGGCGAGCCCCTATTCGATGTGGCGCGATATCGCCATCAGCAATCGGAAAAATATCGAAGATGCTCTGCTTAAACTTGAGCAGCGGCTGGCGCATATTCGCGAAAACCTGAGCACACGCGCTTTGGCGGAAGAATTCGATCAGGCCCACAAACTGCTTAAATTGTATTCACAATAATCGAAGATTCGAGTGAAGCCCTGTGAAAAAGTACACGAAACTCTTGTACAGATTATTGATCGTGTCTTTGCTTGGCTCATGTGCGTGCACGCGTTCGCATTCTCAGGCCGAGCAAACTCAACCCGCCAAGCCACCAGTACAAATCCAATTTCAGGTAAGCCCGCCCTTTCACTTCATCGCCTACGGCGACGCGCGCTTCCACGATCCCACCGATACAGAGGCAGCGAATCCTCTGGTGCGGCAGGCGCTAGTGAAGGCCATCGCGCAGACAAATCCCGCGTTTGTAGTCTTTACCGGCGACATGGTTTATAAGGGCTACGACAAAGACGACTGGAGAATCTGGGATACTGAAACTGCCATCTGGCAACAGGAAAAAATTCCTGTCTTCCCTGCTCTTGGCAATCACGACTTGCACGGCGACCAAAAGATCGCCCTAGCTAATTACTTCCAGAGATTCCCCGATTTGAAAAACAACCGCTACTATTCGCTGCGCGCGGCCAATACACTGCTGCTGGCGCTGGACAGCTCGCAGGATGAAACCACGGGGGCACAAGGCCAATGGCTTGCCCATGAACTAGACAGCGTTCCCGGCGATTTAGATTTCGTCTTTGTCGTCCTCCATCATCCTCCTTACACCAGTTCATCCAGCAAGCTGCTCGGAGGAGGGCATTCGGCGCGTACGCCGGAGCAAAATCTGGCGAAGATGCTCGAAGCTCGCCAGCAGAATATGCGCGCGAGGATCATTGTTTTTTCAGGCCACGTCCACAATTACGAGCGCCATGAGCACGGCGGAGTGACCTATTTCGTGACCGGCGGTGCCGGTGCGCATGCCTATCCGATCGAGCGCACCAAAGATGATCCCTTCCAAAGCAAGGAGATCAACTACCACTATCTGCAAGTTGAGGTGGACCGGGGCACATTAAAGATCACCATGCATCGCCTGGACATGACCAGCGGTATGCCCGCCTGGACGGAACCGGATTCCATTACGATTTCAACACCCGCTACAAAGGCCGCATCTTCCGGCAGGTAAGCACAGACCAAACTTTGGTCAGAAATTCCCGTAGACCGGAATCGCAGCTCCGTGGATGAGTTTTGCCTCGTCGCTGCAGAGGAACAGGACGACACTAGCGATATCTTCTGGCTTGGGCCATTTCGTGAAATCTGCCTCGGGCATCGCTTTCCTGTTTGCTTCCGTATCGAAGATGCTCGGCAGTATGGAATTGGCGCGTATCCCTGTTCCCTGAAGATCGGCGGCCAGCGAATCTATCATCGCCACGGCGGCTGGTGGAACGGGCTTCTTGACGGGTGGCATGCACCCCTTTAGGAGAGCCCGAGTTTACGATAAAAACGCGCTTTCATTGTCAGGACAGCGTGTTAGTGGCAGTCTGCTGAATAGCGACGTTGACGAGGCTGTTCGGGCTCTTTCTGCGGCCAGGTGGCGACAGTTACTCAGCCTTTCTGCTAGCCTGTTTCGTTCATCCACCGTGCTCAGTTTCAAAGCGCCAGGAGTTCTCGTATGGACAAAGATTTCGCTTTGACCTTGCGGTTGCTTGATGAAGCGCTTGCGCGATACGTTCGGCCAGACACTTTTCCTCTCGCCATCCGCATGCTCAAACCGGGGGAAGCAGTTCCCGAGGGCGTAAAGATTCCCAGCAAAACCATGGGTGAGCAATGGATTGTGTGCCAGTCGATCGGCGTGGCCCGGCGTTATGGATGGGGTATCGCCGTGGGCAAAGATGATGTTATTTGCCCTTTGGCGGCCATCGCCTTTGGATTCCGTAAGCCGAATGAGGAGTATCTGAAGGGATTTGTATCCGTCGGGATGTACTGCAAGGACGAACAAGCAGCTGCCAACCTGGAAGCGAGCACCTGGAGATTCGAGCCTGGCACATACGATTACGTCTGTGTCGCGCCGCTGAACCGGGCCACCTTTGAACCGCACGTGGTTGCCGTGTACGCCAACAGCGCGCAGGTGCTGCGGCTGGTCCATGCTTCACTCTACAAGCGCGGCGGCCGCGTGGTCTCGACCAGCGGCGGGCGCCTGGACTGCGCCGAAATCATCATCCAGACCCTCATCACCAATGAGCCGAAGGTTATTCTCCCCTGCAACGGCGATCGTGTGTTCGGCATGGCCCAGGATAACGAGATGGCCTTCGCCTTCCCCTGGGCGTATGCGCACGAAATCATCGAAGGCCTGGAAGGCACCCATAAAGGCGGCACTCGTTACCCTATCACCGTTGCCATGCGCGATACGGTAAAGATGCCCAAGTCGTATCAGGCCCTCATGAAGAAGTTGATAAACGGCGATTCTTCTTGAGAGCCTTCGACCACTACCCGAATCTTTTCGTCCTGGCGTAAATCCACTTTTTCGCGTATATATACATGGGATATGGGGAGCTAAGAAAGAGAATGCCACTGAGCTCGAAGCGAACCCTACTGACAGCAGCGCCGGATCACTGCTTCTCAAGGGAGTGGTGTGTTCTTCCTATTATTCCGCTGGCAGCCATCATCATTATTGGCGTCCTTGTAGGACACGGAGCCAGCGGATGATGTAGCCCAAAGCGATTCAGGTAAACGAGGCCATCATCCAGAGAAGATGATGGCCTCAACGTTTTTCGTGGAAAACGCCGTGGGCAAAGGCTCTGAAAGGGTCATAAAGAAGGTGCAATGATCACTCTCAACACAATCCAGGCCGCTTTGTCGGCCATTCGCAGTGCACTTTGTGTCTCACCGTGCTCCCAATCCCATGCGCTCTCTGAGAGGGCAGGCGGCAACGTTTTTCTCAAGCTTGAGAACCTGCAGAGGACCGGAGCATTCAAGGAACGCGGTGCACTGAACAAACTCCTGTCGCTCAGTCCGGAGCAGAGGAACCGCGGCTTGATTACCGCGTCCGCGGGGAATCACGCTCAAGCTGTTGCTTATCACTCGACGCGTCTCGGCCTCAAATCGGAAGTGTGGATGCCGCTCACCACTCCTCTTGTCAAAGTATCGGCCACGCGCCGCTATGGCGCTGAAGTAGTCCTTCACGGAACGAACTTTGACGAGACATATGACGCTTCGCTCCAGAGCTGCCGCGACCGATGCGCCACCTTCGTCCATCCCTTCGATGACGAGGCGGTCATTGCCGGACAGGGGACGGTCGCACTGGAATTGCTGGAACAGGTACCGCAGCTTGACGCCGTAGTGGTGCCGGTCGGAGGCGGTGGGTTGATCGCAGGAATGGCTGTAGCGTTGAAGGAGACCAACCCCCGCTGCCGGGTTATCGGCGTTCAGACATCCTTGTTTCCTTCCATGTCGGCGGCTCTCGACGCTGGTGCGCCCGTACCTGTCCATGCCGCTTCCACTATCGCAGACGGCATCGCGGTCCGTTGCGCAGGTAAAAAGACATTTCCGCTGGTCAGCCGTTATCTCGATGAACTCGTGCTGGTCGACGAGGAGGAGATCGCGAATGCCGTTCTATTCCTTCTCGAACATGAGAAGACGCTTGCCGAGGGAGCGGGAGCAGCAAGCGTAGCTGCGCTTCTTCATGGGAAATGTGTGCTTGAGGGCAAGACGGTCGCTCTCCTGATCTCGGGAGGCAATATGGATGTCACGCTGCTCTCCCGCATCATCGAGCGCGGATTGGTGAAAGACGGCAGGCTCATCCGATGGCGAATTCCTCTTCCCGACCATCCAGGCGCTCTGCATCGTCTAACGGAAGTCATCGCGGCAAACCGTGTCAATATCGTGGAAACGAGCTACGACCGGGCATTTTGCGGCGTCAGCCTGGGTCACACCGTCATCGATCTGACGATGGAAACCAAAGGGCGCGAACACGTCGAAACGCTGGCGAAGGCATTGACGCAAGCAGGCTACGACCACGAAAACACTGCCTGACGGCTTGTTGCGGCCTTCTGTTCGATCCGGATCGCGCGTTGTATGTTGCGGCAACTCTCTCCACTACTTGTTGACGATTCCAAAACCGGCGATGAAAATCAGAAATACGCCAAATAAAAATTATCCATTGGACACTGCTCGGCGCTGACAGTATCTTGGTCGCGACACTAATTTGGGTCGTCGAGACTGTAGTCGCTGATTTGGGGCATCAGCGAACTCCGATAGTTGTCGGAGCTGACGGTATACCTGCCTGTTTTACTAATATTTTTATGCGTATTTTCATTCATCCCGGCGCTTGTTCTCCTAGGCTACCCTGCACTCCACGTTGAGTTGTCAGGTAACTAATCAATACTGAACCGGCTCGGCTAATTAACTCAGTTAGCGAGCGATAAGTGTATTCACGTCACTTTGAAAGGTAAGTCGATGAAGTCACAAATGGTTAGGTTGACTCGATGGTGTTTTTTCACAATGGCTCTGGTGGGAAGTTTCTCAGCGAGCCTTGTCGCGCAGTCCACCTTTGGAAGCATCCGCGGCACCATGCAGGATCAAACCAGCGCCGTAGTGCCAGAGGCGAAAATCGTTTTACGCAATGTGGATGAGAACACCGAGGTCGCCACCACCGGCGACGTCGACGGTAATTTCCTCTTCGAAAATGTCAAGCCGGGACACTACTCTTTGACGGCCTCAAAAGAAGGTTTCGCTAACTCTATCGTCGACAAAGTGGAGTTGACAGCCAGACAGGATATTCGGGTGGATATAAAGTTTGCGTTGGCCACAAAGAGCCAGGTGATCGAGGTAAACGCCGAGGCCTTGGCTGTAAATACCGAAAACGCCACCCTGGCCGATTCCAAGATCAATGCTGACTTAACCCAGCTACCGATCAACTCGCGCGCGGTGTCCACGAGTCCCCTGGCAGCTCTAGCCGTATCACCGTCTGTGACCAAGGATTCGCAGGGCAATATCGCCGTGGGCGGCGCAACGGCAGCGCAGACGGGATTTTCTGTAGATGGAGTTTCAACCGCCAACGTGCGCCTGAACGGCGCACTGCAGGACGCCTACCCCTCCCTCGAGGGAATCGACGAGATGAAGGTCACGGCCTTCAATAACAACGCCGAATTTGCCCAGATTGGCGATGTGACGTTCGTTACCAAGAGCGGAACGAACCAGTGGCACGGCAGCGGATTCGAATATTTTCAGAATAGCAGCCTCGATGCCGATGTTTACAATTTCGCGACTAAGGCGCCCCGCACCTTCAACACCTTCGGCGGCAGCTTCGGCGGCCCCGTTACCATCCCGAAGCTTTACCACGGAAAGGACAAAACGTTTTTCTTCGCGGATTACGAGGGGAACCGAAAAACCCAGTCCTACCCCGAGTTGCTTCTGGTTCCAACCGCAGCCGAGAGAAATGGCGATCTTAGCGCCTTGGTTAGTTCAACGGGACAGCCCGTAATGAATCCTTTTACCGGTCAGGCTTTCGCGAATAACACGATCCCGACCGGCTCGTGCGCGGCCTGCATCAATCCTGTAGCTCAGGCCGTACTGAATTACTATCCTCTGCCAAACGTCACCAACAACTCATCCTATAACTACCAGACCATGGTGCCGATCCCCTCAAACTCCAATGCCTTCGACGTTCGCTTCGATCAAAACATCAGTTCCAAGCAGCAGCTCTATGTCCGCTTCAGCTTCAAGAATGCTTTTTACACGGAGTTCAACAATGCAGGAGTCGTCACACCGGCAAACGATTTTCTCCCCAGCGACGGTGCTTACGAGCACAACCGCAACCTGGTGGTTTCTTACAACTATGCGATCAGCCCGCGTTTGTTGAACGAATTTCGTTTCGGATTCACCACTTTCAACGAAAATGACACCTTCCCCATCGAAGGCGCCAATGCCATTTCTCAACTCGGCTTGATTCTGAACGATGGAATAAACCTTAGCGCGCACCCGACGGGCCATGCCTTCCCGACCTTTAGCTTTTCCGACGGCACCATTACCAATATCGGGCAGGACAGAGTTGGGCAGACAATTTCAGGAAACCTCCAATTCACCGACAATCTCACTCGCATCCTCAGCAAGCATACTCTTCGATTTGGCGTGGACATACGCAGACAGCGTTACAACGCCCTCATGTATTACGCGCCCTCCGACGACTATGGCGATTTCACCTTCAGCGGTTCATTTACAAACTATTCTTTTGGCGATTTTCTTCTGGGCTTGCCCAACCCGTCTTTCTTCGCCATCACCAGTCCACAAATCAACGCGAGCACAATACATTGGGGAGTTTACGGGCAGGACGAATGGCGGGTAAACAGCCGCCTCACCGTCAACTTCGGGTTACGCTGGGAACTGCTTCCGCCGTTTATTGAAAGCTCAGGCGACCTGGCCAGTTTCATCCCCTCCGCCAACAACATCCAGGTCGTCGTTCCCGACAAATTCTTCAAGACCATCGCCACTAATCCGCTCCTCAGCAGCATCTACACCGGATTTCTTGAATCATTCAATGCATGCTCGCTTCCCAACAGAAACACGGCGCTCGCATGTTCCAGCTTGGAAACCGCCAGTCAGGCGGGTCTTCCCCAGGGTTTGAGGCATTGGGATTGGCATGATTTCGACCCGCGCCTCAGTGTGGCTTATCGGCCTTTCAACGACAACAAAACTGTCATTCGCGCCGGCGTCGGCGTCTTTACTGCGACCACGCTTGGCCCCATGTCTTTCAACAACGCCGGCATCGCTCTTTCTGATTTGATCACTTACAACAACTTCTTCACCAACGGCGTCCCGCAAGTCCAGTTTCCGCAAACCTCCACTCCCGGCGCGGTTCCGTTAGGCGGAGGCTCTTTCGAAGAGGCCAACAATCCATACTTCAAAGATCCCGCGTCAGCGCAATGGAACCTCACCGTGGAGCGCGAAGTGACTCCCACCACAAAGCTTCAGTTCAGCTACGTGGGCCAGTCCACCTGGCATCTTCCCATCACCGTGGACCTGAACCAAATTGCGCCCAGCACGACCCCCTATACGATACCGCCCAACGGATACGTCGATCCACGCGCCCCCTATCAGAACTGGCTTTTCCTGATGGATTCCCTAAGCGCCGGAAATCAAAGCTATCAAGCCGGTGTTGTCGATTTCAAACATGCTGTTTCGCATGGGCTAACCTTCCAGGCGAACTACACCCTCGCCAAAGATCTCAGCAACGCTCAAGGCAGTGATGCCCCCACCGGATACTCAGGCGAAGAGCCTTATGCCGTGGAGATTGCCAACCGCTACAATCTTCGCTACGACCGCGGCAACGTGACGGGAATGCCGCGGCAGCGCTTCCTGCTGACTGGCGTATACCAACTGCCGTTCGGAGCTGGCCAACTTTGGCAGGGGCCTCCTCACCTAAACGCCCTTCTGGGAGGATGGTCTCTCAGCACGGTCACGACACTACAAACCGGGCAGTGGCTGACGCCCACGATGCCGCCGGGTCTGGATCAGTCCAACACAGATATGATTGAGCGCGCGGTCGGTGGGGCGGTGGCGCGTCCCGATTGCGTCGGAAACCCCTACGCAAACCAGACTTCGCAACAGCTCTTCAACTTCAGCGCCTTCGCCGCTCCGCCGGCCAATGCCGGACGGTTTGGCACCTGCGGTCTCGGCATTCTGCAAGGTCCGCACATGATCGATATGGACGCCGGTATCGCCAAGCACTTCAAAGTTGGGGAGCGAGTCAACTTCCGCCTCGAAGCTACCTTCACCAATGTTGTGAATCACACCAACTTTGCGCCGCCGGCTACGAACATCGGCAACCAGGCCACTTTCGGGGTCTTGCAAGCGGCATTGCCGCAAGGTTCCGGCGGGAATCGCACGGGACAAGTCGCGTTGCGGGTCGACTTCTAAATGAACGTCGGTGGAGGCGCCGCGCTTTAAGCCTTGCCCTGAGCTTGTCCAAGAGGCCGCGTCAAGCGGACTCTATAGGTGGGAGCAGCGCTTCAGCGCTGCGTTAAAGCGCCTTCCAAATAATTGTCGTTCCGGCGCGAGCGAAGCGGAGCGAGGAGAGCTTGCCCTGAGGCGAATGCCGAAGGGAATCTGCTTCTTGTCTGGGGTAAGCGCGCCTGCCTCGCACTCAAGGAGCCGCATGCACGGTCGTGTTGAACAGAAACTGGCTTTCGAGGTCTGTCTGATCGCTGGGTTTCTTGCCCTTGAGCGGCTGCAACCGTGCCGAGAGAGGTTTGTTCCACTTTGTGGCTAACGAGGCGACATCCTCGAAAATACGTTCAATTTGTTCCACGCTGATGTCACCCGGCAAGGGGACAGTATCGAGGCCGGTGCCGCACACTGCTGAATACGCAAGCAGAGAATCGATGTTATATGTGGATTCAGCCCAGCGCTGCGCCAGAAGCTTGTCCTCCATGATCGGCACCATCAGCCCGGAATAGCCAACTTGGGTCACGGGTACGGCCTTGACAGCGGTGGTAATAACGCGTGCTGCTGTCATCGTTCCGCTGGACCCGAATCTGGCACCCGTAAAAGTTTCGATCGCGGCTCCAATCGAAACATCACCGAGGGGCGCCGGGGTGGGATCAATCCCGACAAAGGTCCAACCGGTCTCTGCAGCGACCTTCTTGCCGATCGCATCGGCTACCAACGCGTGCTTCGCCAGCGCCGAGGTCAGATCGGTTATCGCCGCATCTACGTTGCCCTTGTCTTTTGCAAACACGCTCTGCACCACATTCGCCCCCTCAAACCCAATGGCGAACTGATTGCCAGGACCGAGGTGGTAAGAACCCGGGAAGAAAGGCCCGAGTGGCTTCAGCATGGCGGTAACTGCGAAATTAAAAGTTCCTTCACTCTTAGGGCTATGCTCGCTGACGTATTTCACGAGCTCGGCCGCCTGATGGATCGTCCTCCAGTGAATTCCGTCCTGATCGGCAATAATCGCACTCGCATTGATGCGAGCCGCTGTCGTAAGGAGCTTGTCTAGTAAGTACATGGTTGCCGGATCATCGCTGTCGTGCACCATGGCCGGCCCGACGTTTGGTGCAAAGTTCTCTTTGATGGCAAGCTGGTCGAAGGCGGAGAGAAACTTCAAGGCTTGGTCTTGTGACATGCCCACTACGAGTTCGCCCAGAGGCTGCGTTGTGAGACGCACAGTCTCGACTTCGTATCCGGAAGCTTCAAATTCTGCTTTTACCTTCCGCACCACGGCGAGCGCATCAGAGACTTGTTTTTGATAGTTCTCCGGATTGAGTCGAAGGAAGCCGGTGATGGCTCTTACCTTCGGGTTTGAGTTGGCCGAAACACTTTGGCCAGAGGCTTGGCTCAGCAGAAGCACTGCCAATGCAAAAGCGAGGCGTTTCATGGATTTTCCTTTAAGACGAGTGGTACAGGAGTATAGCGCAGGGGGAAAATCAAAAAACTCATCGACCCTCACGGGGCAGCCGCAGAGGCTAGGATTACTGAAAGGCCCGGCCAACCCCCTTGATTTTCTTCCTGTTGGTAGCAAATTAAAATGTCCGGTTTTCGTAGCAAGTGAAATGTCCGGTTTTAGGTTAATCGCCAGCAGCCGCCGAGGCTGTGGGAAAGTGGGAATCCCGCGGCCACGGAGGGCAAGTCTTAGTATTCGGTTTCGATCCTTCAACGATGACAATTAGTTCCCTCCCGACGGCAAGCGCGGGGCAGGGTTTCTTGCTGCCCCTCCGTCCCGGAACCACCTTCAGTTTTGTCGATCCTGATCTAATCTACGGACACACCAGTAAAGACGAATTAACGATTACCAGCTATAGGTTCTCGA
>JASHOH010000097.1 GCA_030041215.1 Candidatus Sulfotelmatobacter sp.
AAGTCGGCTTGTGTTAATCAATCTCAGAAACTCCTGGATAACGGGCAAACCTGAAGTAATCCAAGGTATGGGTTGCCGACCAACCAGAGACAAACTGCTAGATAGCCAGCAAAACCGCATGGTTGTTGGCCGTTCAAGGGTCGCCATCATTTCAACTTCGCATACTCTGCTTGGGTTTGTTTGAGGACGGGAATATCGGGGTCGGCGTCTTTCCAGAGCGTGAGGAAGTCCTGATAGTCGGCACGGGCTTTGGCGGTGTCACCATGCATGACATAGGCTCGACGGAGCTGCAGAAGTCCGAGAGCGCCAATGGGTTCGTTCAATACGATTCCGCGATGGTCAAGGATTTTCTGGAACTCTGCGGCGGCTTCTTTGCCCTGATGGGCGGCTAGATAGGCTTCGCCGCGGACATAGACTGGATACAGGGATGACCACCCGTAACTACTGTAACTCGTCCGTCCTAGCTCATACGGCAGTGCGGCCCTGAGAGTCTCCACGGCTTCAGAAGCATTCCCTTGCTGACTGCAAGCTTTGCGCGGAGTGTTGGCAGGTAATTGAGCAATTCTGCGTCCGATCCCCACCCCACTGGATTGAGTCGTAGAACTTCGGCCCCGCTGGACCGTTGGCTGGTGCAAGAAGAAAACATTGAGTCCATTGAAACTCAGGTTGGAAGGTTTACACCTGCCATGGCACCCGTCCTTCTACCCATGATTAATTTCTAGGCGTACAATGGTGCCGTTTTCGAAAAATGGAGATACCCGTCTAATCTCTCCGTCCATCGCCTAGTGTCATCTCGGAGGAGGGAGCTATGAAGAGAGGTTCTACTGCGTTTTCTTGCCTATATGCTCTCGCACTGCCGATGTTGATGGCTTGCTTGGCAGCGGCACAGACCAACATTGCGAATTCTTCACCGAGGTACACGTTGAGCGTGAGTCCACCAGCACAAACTGTGACGGCTGGGTCGAGCGTCACCTATACGGTCACTGTATCGTCAGAGAACGGCTTTACAGGAACGGTCGACCTAAGTGTGAATGGCGTAGGGTTGAGTTCCAGCATCAGCCCATCCTCGATTGGTGGTGGTTCAGGCTCCTCCGTACTACAAGTGGCCACTTCGTCCTCCACCTATGCGGGAACGTACGGGCTGACCATCACGGCCACCAGCGGAAGTTTGTCCCGCTCGGCATCTATCACGCTGAAAGTCATACCCCAACATGATAACGGGACGGTCGATAACTGGCTGGGGTACACATGGGACTTTCAAAATGGCGAACCTGCGGGTGGCGGCACATTGATTGCCTACAAGAGGAATATGTTCGTGGACTCGAACGGATATTTACACGTGAACGTCCGCAAGAAGGGAAATACCTTCACAGACGCTGAAATGTACACGAGAAACCTCTTTAATTTTGGCACGTTTCAGTGGGTGCTCCAAGGCACGAACTATTACAAAATGGATCCGCCGCTTGTACTGGGTCTGTTCACATACGGACCGAATGCCGGCGTTGGTGTTGACGGGGAAAACGAGATTGATATCGAGTTTTCCAATTGGGACGGCACAGGAGTTCCTAATCAGGTCGCGGATTTTACCGTGTACCCATCCACCGGGAACGGCACTGACGATCAAATAGATCACGAGGTGGACTTCTATGTCCGAACTCCCGAGACCGACACTACCACCGCCCGCTTCGTGTGGAGCTCGACCAGCGTGGAATTCTATCTCATGGCTGGCACAGTACCGGTCAATCAGCCAGTGACCGATGTGTTCCATCACTGGACTTACGACGGGACCAACACGGTCCATGGGGTTACGACCACGGATCCCCTCAAGTGGATTCCTCAGGATCCCTGCCCGGTTGACATCAATCTTTGGAACTTTATAGGGCTGCCCACTCACACTTGGGACATCGTTGTTCAGGAGTTCGATTACCTGCCCGCACAGTAAACCGCAACATCCGCTCACCGTTAGAGCACCGCTTCTGTCTGCGCTTTGCCTTTTTCGGGAGACAGCTTGAACACCGTGCCACAGCCATAATCACAGTTGGTGGTCGCGCCGCCCTCGGTAGTCGTGCCGTAGAGGTTACCTTCCTTGTCCATGATCAGACTATCCCAGGGTTCTTCCCCGTTTTTTGACTGCCTCCCGAAACTGTAGAGCATCGTCTCCGTCCACGCACCGCCTTTCTTGGCAGGAGGAGACATCTCGAATACCGTGCCAAAGCTGTACTTGCCGCCTCCGGTAGTCGTGCCGTAGAGGTTGCCCTCCTTGTCCATGATCAGGCCATCGAAGGGGTAAGCCCCGTCTACGGAGTAGCTCCCGAGACTGTAAAGCACCGTCTCTGCCCACGCGCCGTTTTCCTCAGCATAAGACAGCTTGAACACCTCGCCGTAAAAGTACGCGCCGCCTCCGGTAGTCGTGCCGTAGAGGTTACCTTTCTTGTCCATGATCAGGCTACCGAAGGGGTTGACTCCGTCGCCTGATTGGCTCCCGAAACTGTAAAGCACCGTCTCCGTCCACGCGCCCCCTTTCTCGGCGGGAGGAGACAGCTTGAACACCGAGCCGAAGTTGTATGCACCGCCTTCATTGGTCGTGCCGTAGAGGTTGCCTTTCTTGTCCACGACCAGACCGGCGTAGGGAAGCGAAGCATCATTTGGGGCGCCACCAAAGGCGTGAAGTACCGTCTCCGCCCATGCGCCGCCTTCCACAACGGGAGGAGACAGCTCGAACACCGTGCCGAGGTTGTTCGCACCGCCGGTGTAGGTTGTGCCGTAGAGGTTGCCGTTCTTGTCTATGACCAGGCCAGCGTAGGGAAGCGAACCGTCATTTGGGGCGCTACCAAAGCCGTAAAGCACCGTCTCCGTCCACACGCCTTTCTTACGAGACAGCTGGAACACCGTCCCGAGGTTGTTCGCGCCGCCAGCGTAGGTTGTGCCGTAGAGGTTGCCATCCTTGCCTATGACCAGGCTGTCGTAGGGGTTGACTCCGTCTTCTGATTGGCTACCGAAACTGTAAAGTACTGTCTCCACCCACGCGTCACGTTTCTCGGCGGGAGGAGACAGCTCGAATACCGTACCGAAGCCGTATTCGCCGCCCTGTTCAGTTGTGCCATAGAGGTTGCCCTCCTTATCCATGATCAGGCTATCCCACGGGGTGGCCCCGTCTACGGATTGAAGCCCGAAACTATACAGCACGGTTTCAGTTTCAGTTTGAGCGAGCGCCGAGTGCGCCGCGGCAAACATGACCACAAGAACAAAAGGCACAATGGCAGTGCGCCGTGAAATCCTCGTACTGGAGAAGTACATAAATGCTCCCTAGGGAATTGGTCCCCTTTCTCCAAGCTTCAAACACCCGCACCATAGGCGATTTTCGCATGTTTGCCCAGTCTGAAACTGAAGAAGAATCACGTGTCTGAGCATCCATTCGTGGTTAGAATGATCGATCCGGTGAGCGGCGGGGCAGAGTTAGGCAGGCTACCTGTGGATGATCGACACAACCGATACCGTACTCTATCCCGCGTACCTGATGATTGGCAGCTGGCGGATGTTTCTGGCTGCCATCGCGCTCGCTACTTATGCCCTCTGCTATTTCGCGTAGTGGGTATTCGAGAACATCTACCACAACGGCGTGATAAGCGCCGTCGCCGACATCAGTCATAACGTGGCGGGGTTAGTGAAAGGGTTACTGAGGTAGACGGCTCCAGTCTGTTTTGCGAGTTCGTTGCCCCTTGAACTCGACAGGTAGCGTGACCGCTGGTTCGAACCTTTACCCCCGAACCTTTACCCGCGTGAGCACCCGACAGCGCCAATCCCCTCTCTCGCTGCTCAACAACTTGCAGTCGCGCTGATGCAGGCCTTTCGGACTACCCCATGAAAAGCATGGAGCAAGAGGCGGTTTCGCCGGAAAACCATACTGATCTTGCGATCATCTCTAACTCTAGGGAGAAGATATGGCCGAGGCAAAGCAAAACCACAATCATCCGGATTACGACCAGCCGCGCAAGTTTCATGGAGAAATGTGGGCTTATCCCGGTACGGAAATTGACCAGCGGGTCAAAGCACTCGAAGAGCACGTCAAGAAATTACAGAAGGAGATGCAAGACCTGAAGCACAAGCTGGAAACCCACGATCATCCGCACACCCACTGAGGGACGACGAGCCAGCTTTATCTGGCGTTAGACATCACATAGTGTTGAGGTCGGTCGCCGCCCGTTCACGACCACGAACGCACGAAGGGCTGTAAAGGCCGCGTCTATTGAAACGCCACCCACTTCGCCAGCATCGTTGATGGCCAGGGCGACGCTATACATATCTCCCTTGAGCCATTCGTGTCCGCAGTTGCAGAACCAGTGGTCTTCCTCGCCGGGCGATCAGCCGCAGAGAGGCCAGCGTATGCGCGGGCCGGATGCGTCCCGGTCTCGCTCAGTCTCGCGATCCAGAACGGTGGATGATTTGGCAACAACGCTCTCGCAATGTCGGGATTTCACAACAATTGAGCAGCAGCATGCAGCTTCCGAGTTACCGACAATCCAAGAAACTATCCATGTGCGCCACCCCGCCTCATCCAGCAGGCATATCCGGCCCTGTTGTGACCGGCGCCCGCTTCGGTGGAGACAGAGGGGGTATGCTCGTCTTCCCTCAAAGATGACAAAAATGTAATCCCGCCGTCACGGTGGCGTCAGCCCTGTGCTGCGACGATGGTGTCCCTGGCATAAAAGCCAGGAGGAGGAGCATCATAATGTCCCCAGAATCTAGCAGTAAGTCTTGGATGAGGCATCTGCCTCTGTTTGTCGGGCTACTGGTAGCGGCTCTGAGCGTTTCGGCGCTCGGGCAGTCGACAGAGTACCCGACTTACCAGGTAGGCCAGAACCTGACCGGATCGGTGGGTCCGAACTATCCGTCGACCCTACCCTACCCGTGGGTGGTCAGCGATGGCACCATCCTCACCCCCGCCGGCACCCCGGTCTACCTCGGCATCACGACCCGGGCCAAAGCCATCGCGCTGAATCCCACTGGCAACCACACCGCCGCCGTCCTTCAGATGGGCGCCCCACAAGCCGTTACCATTTTCAACACACAGACCGGCGCTGTCGTGCAAAACTTCTCACCGCCCCTCGGGGGTGGGGACGGCAGCGGCGCCGGCATCGCTTATACGCCGAACGGCGCGTACCTGTTGTTTAGCCAGGACGGCGACTACGGCCCCGCCTACGTTGCGATTGCCAGCGTTAATCCGGCGACGGGCGAACTCTCCAACTATGCCCAAGTCAGTGTCCCGCTGGACGCCGTCGGCGGCGTTCTGACGAACGTCACCTGCTATCCGTACACCTTTCCCTACAATGCTGCGGCGGCGCCCCCGTCAGGCAGCCCTCCGGGCACCACCGGCAGCATTGAAATTCCCTGCGGCCAGACCGTCTCGCTTAACTCAGACGGCGCACCCACTTCCTATCCGCTCGGCATCGCGATCTCGCCGAAGGGCAACACTGCCTATGTGGTGCTGGACAACAACGATACGTTGACCAGCATTAACCTGACGGGGACCCCAGTAGAGAGTCCGGAGCTTCGCGTCGGTCAGGTCCCCAACAGCGTCGTGATCTCACCCAATGGCAACACTGCCTACGTTTCCAACGAGGGCGGACGAATTCCTACCGCGAGCGACTTCCAGGGATACTCGAATGGCACGCCCGTCGTCGCCGCCTATCCAACCGGCGCCACGTCCACAGGCACGGTTTCCGTAGTGAACCTGTCCACGTGGGCGGTTACCGGCAGCATCAACGTCGGTCTGCACCCGACGGGTATGGCGTTCTGGGGCAACAACCTGTTGGTGGCCAACACCTATAGCGACAGCATCTCGGTTATCAACACGACCACGAACACGGTCGTGCAGACGATTAGACTCGTACCGGGGTTTGGGTTCAGTGCACGCGTCCTCGGTCTGGGGCCGAACTCGATCGCCGTCGATTCGGTGAACAACATTGCCTATGTCGCGCTCTACAACGCCAACGCGGTTGCCGTGGTTGACCTCCCCATTGGCTTGGTCGTGGGCCTGATCCCGACCGGCTACGCGCCGAGTTCGGTAGTGCTGGACTCAGCGGACGGTGTGTTGCTCGTTGCCAACGACAAGGGTCTCGGCACCACGGGCTTCGCTGCGACACCGCCCGAAAATTCACTCGCTTCGCATTACGGCGTGAAGGACCTCAACACACACGAGGACCTCGGCACCGTGAGCATAGTTCCCGTTCCCGTCCCGTTCTCGACCTTGGCAGCCGAGACCTTGCAGGTCTTCGAGAACAACCACTGGGATCTCCTGGAGAATATCTGGAGTTCCTTCGGTGGCAGCCGCAAGGCCCCGCCGGTCGCGATCCCAGCCAACATCGGCAGTCCCTCACTGATCAAGCACGTCTTCGTGATCATCCGTGAAAACCGCACCTACGATCAGATCCTGGGCGACGTGGTGGGCGGGAACGGCGACGCCTCGCTGGCAGTCTTCGGCGACAACTCGACCTACGGCCCATATCCAGTCGTAACGCCCAACGCACACGCGATCGTGGAGCGCTTCCCGCTTTTGGACAACTTCTACGACCCAAGCCGCCAGTCGGCTGACGGTCACAACTGGATCACGCAGGCCATGGCTCCCTATTCCGACGACATCCAGTCGCCGGACT
The DNA here is from genome assembly GCA_030041215.1 of Candidatus Sulfotelmatobacter sp. Classification (GTDB taxonomy): domain Bacteria; phylum Acidobacteriota; class Terriglobia; order Terriglobales; family Acidobacteriaceae; genus Sulfotelmatobacter. The sequence goes on from JASHOH010000097.1 coordinate 6,654, forward strand.
GGCTCCGCGACTACCCCTCCAACGGCGGCGAGGCGCTTGCCTACCAGAAGGCCGGCCATCTATGGGACACAGCTGCAAGCGCTGGCGTCTCGTTTAAGAACTTCGGCGAGTACATCGAGTACGACACGTTCAATCCGCCGAACACTTGCACCCCGCCTGCTGGAGCTCCCACGAACTACTGTGAGCCGCTATGGATCGACTTCTACAACGACTCACAGGCTTACGAGTGCGGCGCTGAGGCCCAGCTCTACAATATCAACACCGTCACCTCGTGGTCCCCACTCCCGAACCTGATCAACCACACGGTCACGAACTACCCGCAGTTCGACCTGGGCATCCCCGACCAGTTCCGCTTCGACATCTGGAATCAGGTCTTCCAGAGTGACGTCGCCAACAATTCGGTGCCGTCCTTGGAGTTCATGTGGATCAGTTCCGACCACACTGGGGGCCCGCCGGCCGCGGTAGCCATGCAGGCGGATAACGACCTCGCTCTTGGGCGCTATGTCGAGGCGATCAGCAACAGCTTGATCTGGTCCTCTTCGGCGATCTTCGTCGAGGAAGACGACGCGCAGAACGGCGTTGACCATGTCGACGGTCACCGCAGCCCGGGCTATGTCATCAGCCCCTACGTCCTCCAAAATCCCAACCAAACGGGTGTCCTCGAAGAGAGCACCTTCTACACGCAGGTCAACATGACCCGCACGATCGAACAGATTCTCGGCATCAAGCCCATGAACCAGTTCGATCTCGTAGCCTCGCCGATGGGGAATCTCTTCACTAATACGCCCCCGGCGAGCAACTTCGCGCCGTTCACACACGTACCAGCGGGGGTCCCGCTGACCTATGGTGTTAGCCAGACTCCGACTCAGACCGCCATCCCTTCGTGCCCTGCCGCGGCCCCTGCTGCGGCCCCTGCGGTCCAGGCTCAGTCCATCCGGACCGAGAGCCCTGCGGTTAAGGCTCTGAGGGCTGGCTGGATGGCGAAGAAGGCGGAGATCTTCGCTGGCAAGTATCAGAAGCCAGACTCCGAAGATCCTGATACCGTTAACCATCTGAACTGGTACGAAGCCACCGGGTTTACGCGGCCCTACCCCGGCGAGAAGACGGTTCGCCCCGCGAGCGACTTCAGTCGCGCGGCACCGGCCGGCGACAGGGACGACGAGTAAAACACGTTCCAATTGCAATCGCCCTCTCCCTAGTGGGAGAGGGCTTTTTTCGCATCTCGATATTGCTCAGGCGTGACTGCAATCATCGCTACAGGGATCAAGATTATTCTTTCCGCGATTCGGAGGCTGGCCGATGAGTCTGCAGAGAGCGGCTGGCTGAGCCCGGAACATGCGATTGGAATCCGGAGAGTTAGGGGAGTGAAGCGGCTCGGACGGAAAATGGGCAACTGGCTCACGCGTAATCAGGCTCAAGATCTAGTTAACGCCGCTTGGAGGGACAGTCTACGGGGTTGGAGAGATGGCGCAATGCTCGGATTGCTGTTGGGATGCGGATTGCGACGCTCGGAGGTCGTGGGCTTGAACCTCGACCAGTTGCAATTGAGGGAAGGTCATTGGGTCATTGTCAATTTGGTGGGGAAAGGAAAACGGCTACGAACGGTGCCTGTACCGTCGTGGAGCAAAGAGCTTCTCAATGCCTGGCTCCGGCATTCGGGAGTGAGCGAGGGAAAAGTATTCAGGCGTGTCTTGAAAGGGGGAATGCGACAAGAAGCTGGCGTGACAGCCAATGTAGTCTGGTACGCGGTGAAGCGGTGCACCCGGCAGGCCGGCATAAGCAATCTGGCGCCCCACGTCTTCGCCGCACTTGCGCGCGCCTGTGCCATGGTTGTGGTGGCGAACTGGAACAGATTCAGTTTTTGCTTGGCCACACCTCCGTGCAAACAACGGAACGGTACATCGGAAGCAAACAGAAGCTTCAAGATGCGGTGAATGATCGACGTGGAATTTCAGTGGCATTCGACACCGCCTGAACGGTTTCAGGCGCTGCCCACCTCGCGATGTTGGCGATAGCGTCCCATCGAGAGGGCACAGGCGCGAATGGTTCTACTGCCTGGATCATGCACACAACTGGCTCACGACGATCTGACAGCGAGTGGACATGTCGCGGGATTAACGAAATGGTCGCCTGATCGGCCGTTATACGGCCTAAGGGAGTCCTCGACTATAATCGCCAAACACCTCAATGACTTGCCGACAACCAGCCCGCATGGAAGCTACTCTGAGCATGATGCAAGAAATCTAGGATTTACAATTGATCCGAACGCGACACGTGGCACAGCAACGGCACACCGTGATGGGGTGAACCCCTTGGGGGTGAACCCACAAGCTGAGACAAACCGGTTACTGCCTTGATTTTTGCTACGAGTCCTTCTGCTGGTGGTCGCGTACCCTCTTGTCTCGTTTCTTGACATTCTGTTCGAGTGCTTTCACGCGCTGGTTCCTGATTCGTAGTCCCAAGCGACTCTCGTTTTCATCGTGACCTCGATCACCCTATCCCGTGATGCTTGATACTGACAATGGAACTATAACGAGCATCCTAAGGCAGAACGCCCTGTCGCCAGACATCCCTGTCACAGAAACGTACTGGAGGGCAGCTATAAATGGCCATCACGATGCGGCGGGTGGTGCTCCTATAAAAGGAGTAATGGTACCGACCGGAATCTTCTACATACGCTGAAATTTGATCCCAACGAGGGATTGAATGCTCGCAAAGTAACAGCTGCCCGCGAACATTGCCACGGATGAAGGTCAGCGGACAAATACGACTGGTTCGTTTGACTTGAGGCATTGCTTATGCCAACTCAAATGGCAGCACGAGAGAGTGAAACAGAGAGCAAGCCCGGGGATACAGGTAAGAAGAAAGTTTTCGTCTCTTACAACTTCAAGGATGAGCCTTTTGTCCGGCGGGTTAATTACCACCAGCTCAAACAAGACTCAATCGAAGCCTATTGCTGGGCGGATGCAGAACACGACACATCCTTCCCGCCGGAGATCAGCGAGAACCTGGGGCGAGGCACCCGCCCGGGAGGAAGCAAATGAAGTCTTTTTTCCAGAAGATCATCAGCCCCTTTAGCAAAACTCGCGGGCCTAATTCTGCGAGCGTAGTGGAAGAGCGCAACGTGGATCGCGAACCACCCGAGGCGGCGCAAGCAGGAATGTCAACACCAACAAAACTTCTATGCGGCGTGAGTCTTGAACAGTTTCTGATCGAGCTGTCAGGTATGATGGCTCCTCCCGCATCGCAAGGCTGGAGCCCTGCGGCCCTTCGGAGGTTACAAACACAGGTAATAGAAATTGGGCGGTACCATCTTGCGGGGTTCTCCAAAGACCAAATTCTCGAGGAGTGCTGTTCCACCCCCGAAGCGCGGGAATTTAGCGAAGGTCTTTATACACACGTGGTTGAGCTTGTGAGCCAATTGATGCTTAACGATCCCGCCACTGGAGAAGTCTCTACCCCTTCGCTGGGGGATGCCTGTGCCTTGCTTGAGGTTCCCCGGGATCGTTCGATTGACCATGCGCGGATGGGCGCCCTGGCTAAACCGATGATGGCGTTTGTCAAAGGCGACTATGATACGTGCGCGGTCTTTGGCGGTTATGGGGCCGCAGCGTTCGGCCGACACCTATACTATCAGTTGAACATTATCGGCAACTTTCGCCGGGGTCGGGATGAAGAGGCAAGAATCGCAGGGTGTGCGGCGCAAAATGGTTTGCAGATTTCGTCTTGGCATGGGCAATTGGCTGAACTGACTCTCGGCAAAGTCAAGGCCGCCGACCTGCTCGCGCAAGCGAAAGACAACAGCATGCGCTTTCAGGTTAACTGCTTTGAGGGCTTAAGATTATTCACCAACGGCGATAAGGGTAGTGCCCGCCACACCTTGACCGTTTGTGAGGCCATACCGTGTGACCTTCTGGAAAAGGCTTTGGTCAGAGCCGATTTAGAGCGCTGTTGAAAGGCGCCTCGGAAATGGGCATCGCGACTATGAAATGTCCCACTGTGAAGCAGCTTTTAGCCCAAATGGAAGGTTTTGGGTTTGCCCTGAACATGGCCTGATACCCCTTGAGGCACCTTCTTCCCAAGTCTTAGAGGAGTTGCGCGTGCGCGAAACGTATTCATCAGTTATGGGCGGCAGCATGCGTTGGAATTTGCCAAACGGCTCGCCACCGGCCTTCAAAGCCCAGCCGCCCCAGGGAGGAAGCAGATGAAGTCTTTTTTCCGAAAGATCATCAGCCCTTTTAGCGGAACTCGCAGGCCTACTTCCGCGAGCGAAGCCGGAGAGCGCAACGTGGATAGCGAACCACGCGAGGCGGAGCAGGCAGGCCGTATAGCCGGAAGAAAGACTGCCCATTGCGATCTGGATCTTGCCGTTCCATTGCCGGATCACACACTCACTCCCTTGACATTTCTCAAGGAGCACACCGGGAGGCACAAGACTGAATGGCGCGAGTGGCTGGAATTCGTGGAACGTCCGTTCACGGCCCGGAATGTGTTCGCCTATGGAGCCTTGCTGGAATTTGCATTTGCCGGGACATTGAGCAGGTTCGATGACTTGATCGGTCCGGTGGCAGTGGCCACTAGCAGACATTCGCGGGACACTATGCGTTTTCTCTGCGATCTGGCACAGGAGGGAACTGGCGAGGAGCTTTCCAGCGACCAGTTCCAGGTCCAGGCTGTCGAAATACGCGGCGGCTCGTGTGTGGTCGTAACGCTGCCCCCGCCCACTGCGGAACTCGGCGCGCACGCGATTGGAATCGTGACAGACCGTTCCTTAAAGAAGCTTAGTTTCGAGGAAAAAGGGGATGACCGCCCTGCACTAGTTTACTTTACGCTCGAAGAGTCGGGCAAAGCCCGGCCAACCATCTGTGAATGGAGGTTTAGGGAGACGTTCAGAAAGCACGACTTGGCAATGCACACAGAGTATGGAATAGAGGTCGCGCCTCAAGCGCCCTCGTTTGTGACTGCGATTGAGCGAATCATGAATTCAGGCGGCTGGACGTTTGCTTCGGGGTGGTCGAAACTGAAGCGCTGCGATGCGGAGGGCGCGCGACGGGCGTTGGATGCCGTTCTTTCGACGCCGGATGCGCCTGATCAACTTAAGCTCCTGGCCTTCATCGGTTCCCGCTTAGTCTGCGCGGTCAGCGGTTCCGATGTGATTTCGCTTCCGGGTGTACATTTCGAACACGAGATTATGCGAAGACATTTCTGCGCCGCGTGCCGCGTACGCACGGAAAACCAACGCTTAAGTGGGTCAACGCAGTACCTTTCCCAAGCTATCGTCGACCATTGGAGGGCGTCCTGTCCGCAATGCAAAAACGAACGCAGGATACGTTTTGCAGTGCCGCCATCGTAGGTAACGGACCAGTCTCCAAAAGGAGGCGGTTTTATGCAGACCACTCTTTCCCTCAGCCAGCCGACAGCCAAAGCGGAGGTTCTGACGACGAACAATGAAATGTCCTCAGTGCCAATCTGAACTGACGCAAACCGGCAAGTACTGGGTGTGCCCGGAGCACGGGCTGGTGCAGGCAGACCAGCCTTCCGCCCAGGCATCGGCGCCTCAGCACGCGCAGCAGGTGTTTATCAGCTACGGGCGCGAAGATGCCATGGAGTTTGCCAAGCGCCTTGCTGCCGACCTAAAGACCGGCGGACACACTGCATTCCTCGATCTGGACAAAATTGAGAAAGGCGGCCTATGGGAAGTTCGCATTGAGCAGGGAATACACAATTCTAGCGTTCTAGCTGCGGTGATGACTCCGTACTCGTTGCGTCCCGACAGCGTTTGCCGCGACGAAGTGGTGTGGGCACTGAACGAAGAAAAATACGTGCTGCCGCTGAAAACCAACGCGGATCCCAAGCTGAAGCCGTCGCTCTTGCTGGCCCGCCGCAATTGGATTGACTTTTCCCAGAGCTATGAAGAAGGCCTGAAGGCTCTGCTCCGCTTTCTTGCTGGCGACCTCTCCGGCCTGTTGCAGCCCCCTTTGCCGACCATCACAGGCGTGGCACCGTTGGATTTCGCGCCGGAGATCGCGCGCTTTACCGCAGGCTTCGTCGGGCGCGTATGGGTGAATCAGGAGGTTGACGTCTGGCTGGCGAATGACACCCGTCGCGCAATGGTGCTGGTTGCAGAGCCCGGAATTGGGAAAAGCGCAATTGCGGCCTGGCTGAGCCAGTTGCGCAGCGATGTCGCCAGCGTCCACTTTTGCACCCAGCAGAACAGCCGCACCCGCGACCCGTATGAATTCGTTGCCAACCTTGTCGGCCAACTGCACGCTCGCTTGCCGGGCTTTGCCGAAAAGATCGAGGCGAAAAATCCGCAATTGCGTCGGCCCACCGCCTCTGATGCTTTTCGCGAGCTGATCATTGAACCTGCCCGCGCCCTTCCCCAGCCTGCGCGGCCCTATTTGATTGTGGTCGATAGTCTGGATGAGAGTCTTAACCAAGCAGGAGAGACTGTCCTCGACGTGTTGGTCCAGCAAGCCTCCGACTTGCCGGCGTGGCTGCGCATTCTGGCCACCTCGCGGCCGGAAGAACCCATTTTGGAGCGCATCCGGACGTTGAACGTGTTGGAAGTGATGGCCGAGCGCTCGGAAAACCTGGCAGACGTTCATGACTACGTCGTCCAGCGGCTGGCAAGCCCCGCAATACAAAAGCGGCTGGCAGGCGATGCCGACGAAGTTGCGCAGAAGCTGGAAACGCTGAGCGAGGGTAATTTCCTCTATGCACGCATGGCCATCGATGCCCTTGAGGACGGCTCGCTGCACAGCAGCGTACTTGACCAGTTGGCGCCCGGCTTGACCAGGTTTTTCCTGGAAACCTTTCGCCGACGATTTCCGGATGTGGAACGCTTCGCGCAATCCTTGGCGCCTTTGCTGCGGGCTTTGGTGGCTGCGCGTGCGCCGCTTTCATTCTCCACGCTCTGTAGCCTTGCAGTGGCGGACGGCGAAGTCGTGCTTAGGCGTCTCAATCAGTTGAGAAGCTACCTGCGGGTATTCGGGCGGGGCGAGGCTTCCACATACGCCGTCTTTCACCGTTCACTCAAGGAGTGGCTCGCGAGTCCCGATGACGCACGCGACTACTGGTGCCGCGCCGAAAATGGCGACAAGGCGCTCGCGTCCTTAGGCTGGCGGATCTACAAAGACGGGAAACTTTTGTCCGACGACTATTTTTTCCGATACCTTCCCGACCATCTCGCTGGCGCCAAACAATGGGAAGAGCTGACAGAGCTGCTGACCGATCTGGACCTGCTCGAATTGATCTA
>JASHOH010000098.1 GCA_030041215.1 Candidatus Sulfotelmatobacter sp.
TGGTATTCCTGCGCTGCCATTACGCCAGCATGGGCAAGATTTGCCCATCCGCCGAAGGCGATCAGGCTGCGGTTCGCCGCTGGGTCACGCACCGCCAGCAATAAGAAAATTCCGAGTGTGACATAGATGCTCATTATCATTGGCACCGCAGGTTCTCGCGAGAAAAACATGGTCAGCGGAATAACTCCTGCTGTAAACAACAGTCCCACAACAACCAACACAGACTTCAGTGCCCGCTCTCGACGCATGGTGCTCTCCTTCTGCTCGTTCGCAATGTGGACATGATAGCGCGAGCAGCTATTGCAATTTCGCGTATTCGGCTTTGGCCTGCTTGAGGATGGGAATGTCGGGATCGGCGTCTTTCCAGAGGGTGAGGAAGTCTTTGTAAGCAACGAGAGCACGGACGCGGGCGGCATCAGCGTCTGCACCGGGGGAATTGTTTGCTTGCAGTGCATTCGCACGCGCCACGCCCAGACGCGCCAACGCACCAGTCCAGCAGTTCCAGACGATGCCGCTGTGGTCGATGATCTTCTGAAACTCAGCGGCGGCGGCACCGCCCTGTCCAGCTGCCAGATATGTCTCTCCGCGTAGATATACCGGGTAAAGGCAGGAAATGTTCATGACGAATGGGATTTGTCCTAACTCGATGGGAGAAGCAGCTTGCAGGGCATTGAGGGCAACAGTCGGGTTCTTTTTATCCAGTGCCAATTGCGCCTGGACCGCAGACAGCCAGAGCGACTGCATCTGGGTGTCGAGCGGGAAGCGTTTTTCTAAATCTCGGGCCAAGGATTCTGCGCGTATCGTATCGCCCGCCATGGCAAGCGCAAGTGCCGCTTCACTCTTCGCTCCCTGACTCGCGGGAGCAAGCCTTAAAGCCTCCGTCGCTAACTGCCGAGCTTCCACAACTTTGCCGTAGGCCGCTTCGCGCTGAGCAGCAATCGTCAGATAGATCGCTCCATTTTCCTTGCTATCAGCCCTAACTGCTGAGCCCACGGCCCGCTTGGTCAGTTCCCGCGCCCTGCCGAGATGGCCGGCATACGCCTCAGTGTCGGAGGCGAGCGCAAGTCCAACATTCTGATATTCGGGCTTGTTTTCAAACCAGTGTTGCTGCTCTGCCATCGCTGCGGCGTCCGACGTAAGAAAGGCAAGGGCATAGAGAGCATTGTGGAGTATGTAATCATCCCGTTTTGGCGACTGTGCCTTACGGACGATCTGCCGCGCTTCGTCGAAGCGGTGCAAGGCAAGGAGGCAGTTGGCGAGATTCTCGTTCTCACTTACAGCATCCGGTGCAAGGCGTAGGGCGTGCCTAACGATTTCTGCGGCTTTCTCATATTGCCCCTGTGCGCCGTACACCACACCTAAATCGAGGTACGCTGCATCTTCCAGTGGGTAGTTCTCAATCAACTCCTGATACGTCTGGGCTGCTTTACCCAGTTCTCCCGTTACACTCGAATAGTAGTCGGCGGTAATCTTCAGCCTTTCCCGCTCACTGGCATGCTCTCGCAACTGAAATGCCTTGCTAAAGTGCTCGCCGGCCCGCTCCAGTTGGCCGAGGTTCCAGTAGTCAATGCCCACTGACAAGTAGGCCATAGCAAAATTCGGATCAAGCTCGATGGCACGATGGTCGTAAGGCAGGGCTGCGGCGGTACCCTTCTCGTCGGACATCTTTCTGCCGAAGCTGTACGCTTTCAGAGCTTCGAGCGAAGACGTGGTGGCCTGTTCGAGCGGCATATCGAACTTCTGCACCGTAGCCAATGACTCGCCCAGCTCGCCGCGCAATTTTGATGCGGCTCCCCCCAGCGCCTCTAGCACCTCCTCCTTTGTTGCGGCAGTGACTTGCTTCTCGGCCAGCGTGTCACCGCTCCGGCAATTCACGGCTTTTAGCCCTAATACGAACTCGCTTCCCAAACTCGCGATGGAACCTGCGATATATGCCTTGCTGCCTGCACGCTGGCAAAGGTCACGAGCCACATCGGGCATGAGTTTAGTGTCACTCGGACGAGTCATCTGTTGTAAGGTCTCAGCGACCTCGCTGTCAGGGAGGACATTTAAAAAAGGCGATTGCCGCAACGAAACAGTCAGTGCAGTCTTCAGCGTATCGTCGAAAACCGGGTCGCCCGTCGCATTAGTAAAATCAGCGAGAACAACCGTGTCTTTCTCGGTGAGTTTTGGCGCGTGGCGAAGATAAAAGTACCCTCCTGCTGTGAGCGCGGCTGCGACGATCAGTACAACTGCTCCGGCGCTCCGGCGCATTCGCCTGTTTGGCGCAACGGCTGCCTCCCCCAAGGATGCCGATTTGTGCGACTCCGTATCTCGCCTCAGGTGTTGGAGGTCGGTGCGAATGTCGGAGCCGGGCTGGGATGACAGTTGTGCTATTTCCGCCGTCTCGACGGGAACGATGAAGCGGTATCCGAGACGGGGAATGGTTTCAATGTAGCGTGGCTCGGTCGGCGAATCGCAAAGAACACGGCGAACCTCCTTGATGGAAGTGTTGAGCCCGTGCTCGAAATCCACAAAGGTATCGGACGCCCACAATCTGTGACGGATTTCGTCGCGGGTTACAACTTCGCCCGCGTGCTCCAACAGCGTGACCAGGACGAGAAACGGCTGCCCCCGCAGCCTGACTTTCGTTCCGTGTTTCCGGATTTCCTGGGAGCCTGTCC
>JASHOH010000099.1 GCA_030041215.1 Candidatus Sulfotelmatobacter sp.
CTCGGCATCCCGACCATCGACCTTTATCAGAAGTTTCAGATGCAAGCCAATCCGCTGGCACTCTTTCCCTATCCTGGCTCCCATTACAACGAGGAAGGCTATCGCGTGGCAGCGGAGGGCATCCTCGATTTCCTACCGGCACAGTAATTTATGCTACGCAGTATGCAGTTGAAGATCAGTGGTCTTTTCTAACTCAAACTGGTACCGTGACGGGCGTGATTGCGTAGCCAAGCGTGTGTCGGGCATTGGGCGATGGCGTGATTGGCTATCCCCTGGCCGGCCAACAAAACCACGCGGCATTTCCTGGGGCAGACGTTATCCTTGACAAGGTACGACGGTGTAAAGAATTATCCGAGACACCACACTACTATAGGACAGAAGGAGTAAATGCTGTGCCTATGAAGAACCCGCCCCATCCCGGAGATTTCATTCGGACGGAGATTATCGAGCCCGCGGGCCTGTCGGTAACGGCGGCGGCGGCCGCGCTTCAGGTTTCCCGGCCCGCGCTGTCCAGCCTGCTTAACGGCAAGGTTGACGTTTCCGGGAATAGGGCACTCCGCATTGAGAAAGCCTTTCGAATGAAGATGGGCACGCTCATGCGGATGCAAGCCTCCTACGACATCGCCCAAACCCGCAAGCGTGAAAAGCAAATCCATGTACGGCGGATTCACCAGGTAGCCCCCGTTCACGCGTGAGAGATCAAAAAGGAAATTCCGATTGAGTAAAACCATGAAGCGCAGCTCAGACAAAACTCGACTCATGATCGTCCCATGTCCAATTCCGCTTCCAAATGCTAGCCCAGTCCGTATCAGGCGGATACTTCAAGCCGCAGGCTTTACATTTGACGCCGTCAAAGCCAGGCTCGGAACAGAATACCCTAATTGGACTCCCGCAGGCTCCGGTGTGGCCGATAGAGCGCTTTGCTTTTTCAAATGCGTCAAGTTCTATCTTGACTGGGGACGCCGAATGTTGTCGCATTCGCACCGGAGTTATATTGAAAAAATCTCGAATTACCTCAGAAACAAAGCGCCCAAGGATCAGTTGGATGTGCTCATTCGTCTTTTTCTATTCAATGCGCCAGTGGAAAAAGCGACTTTGCTCGGCCTTTTCCCACAGGACGATCTTGATGCACTGGTCGCCATGCAATTGATTCGAGATGTTGGCGGTAACGCCGTTTGTGATCTCGCCCTCTACGAGTGCGACGGCCTCTTCTTGGCCACTGATGCCATGGTGCGACCTCCAGTAGGTGTCAATCGCGTAATGCCCTTGTACCCGGAATCCTTCGAGTTTGTGGGTTCAGTATCCCGAAAACCCGTCAACTCGGCCCTCGATCTCTGCACCGGGTCGGGCGTCCATGCCCTCGTAGCTTCACGACATGCCGGAACCGTCGTCGCGGCGGACATCAATCCCCGTGCATTGCGTTTTTCGGAGTTCAACGCCTGGTTCAACGGCATCACGAACATCCAGCATTGTGAGGGTGATCTTTATGGCGCGATAGGAGACAGAACTTTCGATCTCATCCTTGCCAACCCACCGTACATCCCTTGTACGGATTCTTCTCCGGGTGAAAACTGCTATTGTGGCGGCAGAACCGGAGATGTTCTCTGGTCGGCCATAGTGCGCGGCCTCGAGCACCATCTGCGGCCCGGCGGATTCTGCCAATTGATTCACATGCTGGTTCGCTTCGACCTCACAAGCCATGAACACAAAATCCGACTTCTTCTTGGCCCGCTCTCAGGGCGTTGTAGCATCGTACTGTTTTCCAATCCGATACGCTTTAGGAACGAGCATATTGCCGGCGCAACGTCAGTCGAATTTGGCGTGACAACCATCAAACGATACGACAAGCCCGCAAAGGTGTTCTACGTCCACGCTCCCTTTCGGCCACCGTTGCCTTTTGATGTGTCTGATCTCTTTTCCGACCTTGAGCGTGCGTCGTCTCCGTCGGAACGGGACTTGATCTCCCGACGCCGGCTTCGATCAGTCAAAGACGCCTGAGGAAAGGGGTCGGAAAAGCGGTTTAAGATCTGTCAATCGACATAGTGTGCCACTGGTGGAAGTGTCTTCCCAACATTCTATCCCATATCCTCTCGTGGACATCTCAAATGGAGCCGGGGATGGCTCTATCCACACGGAATTCTTCGGCGGACCACTCGGGAGTTGAGGTGACGTGTTAGCCCACCACAGGCGGAGCGCATGCGCGATTAGTAATGCCAGAGAATATGCTTTTAACAGCAAATGGTCGGGTAATGAAGTCCGCCTGAGATCCGGATGAAAATTCTTTCACATTGACGCGAACAGGGATCGGGACGACAATAGCAGCCGTTTTTGGGGTCAAAAAGGAAATTCCGGCTCACAACCATGCGTGACGGGTGCTACCAACTCAGCCCGGCGCTGCTGATGTAATGAACTCGGTATCCCCTATCGAGGACTGTGAGGAGATGCGATGGATTTACGCAAGTGGTCGAAGTCGAAGGCTGATTATGGCCGAAGGCTTTTTAATTCCGGAATAGAGGGAGCGCGTTCCGGGCGAGAAGAATTTCTCGACGGAGAATCTTTTACTTCGTTTCTTAGCGAGTCAGTTCGAAGCGCCTTGAAGCCCGCCGCCCTTGGGGTGTGCATTGGCGTGTTGGGCAGTTGTCCTGGGTCGCAGAAATCCATTACTAGAGCGCTGACGTACGGTTTGCTGGGTGGTGCAATTGGTCTGGGCGCAGGCGTCGCTTGGGAAATCCGACGGTTAACTGCGAGCGTCGCTGGTAGTGCTTTGAAAAACATTGGCAGGGTGCGCGATGAGCGCTGGCTGACAAAGCATCCCATCGACTACGCATAGAGACTAGGACATTTCGCCGCGATCGGACTACAGTACTCATGGTCGCGCGAGTCGGGAACAAAAAGTAAGCGTGCTCCTCACAGGCAAGGGACTCCGACAGTTAGTAAGAGGGGGCAGGTCATAGGCGCCACTTCCGCCGGCTCTTGGCAAGGAGGCCAGGGGATTCGGCGTAAATACGAGTTGAGACATAAGCAGGTGAATCGATGAAAATTATCGGCATAAGCGGCCTCCCCAATTCAGTGCCATTCAAGCAGAAGCACTGGCCTGGGTTGGATCCTCGTGAGTATCGCATCTCACAGGGCCACGATGCCGCTGCGGCTCTGATTATAGACGGAGAGATCGTTGCAGCCGCTGCGGAAGAGCGATTCAATCGCAAAAAGCATACCGGCGACTTTCCCCTCTGCGCGATTTCCTACTGTCTGTCAGAAGCCGGCATCGCTCTGGAAGAAGTCGATGAGATTGCCCACGGGTTCGACTACTCGCGTCTGCAACAGCTCTATGCTGGGGATCCCATATCGGCCAAGCTTTATCGCGAGGTCTTCTCGAGAGAGGCTTTGCTCGAAGCCGTGACGAATAGTCTCCCTGGGGTTCCAGCCGATCGTGTCCACAGCGTCAATCATCATCTCGCGCACGCTGCCAGTGCCTATTTCACATCCGGCTGGAAGGAGTGCCTGGTCGTCGTCATCGACGCCATGGGTGAAATACACAGTGCGTCAATTTTCGCCGCGACCGACGGCAAGCTGGTGAAGATCCGGGAAATCTCCGCGAACGATTCGATCGGGATCCTGTACTCCCTTCTCACGCTACACCTCGGATTCGATTTCAACGCCGATGAGTACAAGATCATGGGGCTTGCTCCCTATGGCGACCCGACGCGGTTCCGGAGCTTCTTCGAGGAAGTGGTACAGTTCCGGGCCGATGGGACAATCAGAATCCCGATCCTGCGTCTAAACCAGTCTCGGGACGAGCGTGAGAACTACCTGAAGACTCGAGGGTACCTTTCGGAGCGATTGCTCCCGCCGCGAAAACCGGAAGACGAGATCACCGATATGCACCGCGATCTCGCGGCAGCCCTGCAGGAGTGCTTGAATCGCACAGTCATCCACATTTGCCGGAGTTTTGGGGAAAGCACCGGCTTGCGCAAGCTGGCTATGGCCGGAGGAGTCGCGCTCAACTGTGCTGCAAATGGCAAACTTCTTCGCTCCGGTGTCTTTGACGAAATCTACATCCAGCCGGCGGCAGGAGACGACGGCGTGGCGCTCGGTGCGGCGCTTTATCGCTCTTCTCAGGCAGGAAAGATAATCAACCGCCGCATTCCGGTTCCGTTTTATGGACCAGCTCCTTGTGCGGATCAGGTCGAGGTCGCACTGCGACAGTTTTCTGATCGCATTTGCGTCACGCATTTGGGGTCATTAGACCAGACGTGCTCTGAGGCTGCCAAACTCATCGTCGACGGGCGAGTGCTCGCTTGGTACCGCGGGCGAATGGAGTTCGGTCCTCGTGCCCTCGGCAATCGCAGCATTCTGGCGGATCCCGCAAATCCCCACATGCGTGACCGTATTAATGCCATGGTGAAGAAGCGAGAAGCATTTCGACCGTTTGCCCCAGCTGTTTCGGTCGACCAGGTTCATCGGTGGTTCGAGCTACCACCTGAAACCGAATTGCCGTACATGATTGCCACTGCGGATGTGCGAGAGGAACATCGTGCCGCGTTCCCCGCCGTTACACACGTCGACGGGACAGCCCGCGTACAAACCGTTTCACCAAGGGACAATTCCGATTTTTACGCGCTGCTGCGCGCAGTCGGTAAGGCAACCGGACGAGAGATGGTCCTGAACACAAGCTTCAACGTCAAGGGTCAGCCCATCGTAAACACGCCGCGCGAGGCGATCGAAACTTTTCTCGGCACGGGAATCGAATTCCTTTTTGTTGAGAACTCGTTGATTTCCAGAAAGTAGGAAAGCTGCCATACGGCGCAAATCCTCCGTAAAGCAGGCAAAGCACCAGCTGTGGCTCAACAGTGCAAGAGGTTGGTGATCGGCTCGATAACTCATTCAAACTCTGCGCCGATTGCATGAGCACGCGGCAGACGCAGCGGTGCGACGACCTTCTTGCGGAACCGCAAGGCGACGCCGAAGC
>JASHOH010000100.1 GCA_030041215.1 Candidatus Sulfotelmatobacter sp.
GTGCGGGTCGAGCGACGCAAACCCAGAATGATTGCGTCAGACTTGAAACTATCGGCCGTCTGCAAAATCTTTTCAGCCGGCGCGCCAAACTCGACGACAAATTCAGGCGGCAGTGCCAGCTTTGGGTTCTGCGACGTCAATTCCTCAAGCCGACGGAGATTAATCGTCCGAGCATGATCTCGCATCTGCATGACATCGCCAGCAGAGGGCCGGTTCACATCCCTTGGCATGGAGACGTCGGACACCACGTGAAGCAAAACGAGTTTTGTGCCAAAGTGATTAGCGGCCGAAATGGCATAGGGCAAGGCATGCAATGAAGCTTCGCTGAAATCTGTTGCGAATAGAAAAGGTCGAATCGCACGCGCTCCCGCGACCGGGGAATCTGGCAGGGAACCAGGACCAACGGTAAGAACAAGGCAATTGGCTCGATGAAAGATCCGCTCTGCAACTGAGCCGAGCAAGAGTTTGCCGAATCCTCGCCGGGCGTGTGTACCGATGATTACCAGATCGATATGTTCTTGTTCGATTATTTTGTCCAACTCATCGCATACGTTGCCCTGACGAACGATCACCTCATGCGGCAGACCTGACAGCGCCCCGGTTTGAACAAGACGATTCTCCAATCCACGGGCATCCTCCCACACAACGTCGGTGGCTACATTGAGCGCGTCGGGACCCGCGAGACTAAATCCGAGGGAAGAGACCACGTGCACCAGGTAGAGTTTTGCCCCATAGTGGCGCGCAATGGCGATAGCATGGCGGAGCGCTTTATCAGATGCTTCGGAAAAATCGGTTGCGATCAGAACCGATTTGAGGCGAATGTCTCCAGTTGCAGCGACGAGTGTCATGCGTTCCCTTCTCGTTTTGCGCTCCAGTTTCGAGATTCTCTATCTTCTTTGGATAGGGCGCGTTCATCGAGCGTCAGGCTGATAAAGCGCCGCGCAGAAACCGGCTTACTCTCTCGAGACCATTTTCCAGCACTCGCGAGCAATAGCCCAATCCTCTTGCGCGCGGATGACCAGCACACGAACTCTCGAATCCTGCTCAGCAATGTCCTGGTCAATTGGAGATTTCTTGTTCTTGGCCGGATCCAGCTTCAGGCCCAAATAGCTAAAGTTCTCGCACGTTGCCTGCCTTACAGCTTCGGAGTTCTCTCCAATTCCTGCGGTGAAAATCAAAGCGTCGAAACCGCCCAAGGCCGCAACCATGGAACCAATGCCTGATCGCAGTCGATGAACAAAAATATCAAAAGCCAGTTTCGCCCGCTGATCCCCTGATTCTTTAGCCTTCATTACCTCCCGCATGTCGCTGGACACTCCGGAGATACCGAGGAGTCCGGACTCATGATTGAGCTGTTGATCGAGTTGCTGCCCGTCAGTCTTTCTACTCCGCATCAGGTAAGTCAGGATGCTGGGGTCGACAGAGCCTGAGCGAGTACCCATCATCAAGCCTTCGAGAGGTGTGAATCCCATTGTTGTGTCAACACTTCGACCCCGGTCTACGGCCGCGAGCGAGCAGCCGTTACCAAGATGGCAGGACACCAGCTGGAGTGAATCTACCGGCTTTCGCATAAGTTGAGCTGCACGGTGGGCGCAGTATTGATGGTTAATGCCGTGAAAACCATATCGGCGAATTCCCCGCTCAAACCATTCGTAAGGCCCCGGATATACGACCGCTCCAAGTGGCATGCGATGATGAAACGCAGTATCAAAAACCGCGACCTGTGGAACGTGCCCCAGAAGACGCTGCATGATCTCGATGCCTTCCAGTTCTGCTCGATTATGAAGAGGAGCGAAGACAGAAGCGTCGGCGATCACGCGTTTCACTTCAGGATTGACGAGAATCGGCTCTTCGAATTTGTGTTGTCCAAGCACGATGCGATGCCCCACGACGCGAATTTCGGAAGGTTTCCCGACCGCCGGGGCATCACCCTCCCACAATGAGCGAAACAAGTGCTCCAATGCGTGGCGCCGGGAAGTAACTTTCACCTGATCGTGAAAGGTTTTCCCCGCGGAAGTCTTGATATCGATATCAGCTTGGCTGCCATTCCATTCGATCTTGGCTTCCCAAACCGGATTTGGTGGATGCTCGGGCAGAGAATCGCCGATGTCGTAGAGACAACTCTTTTGGCTGCTCGATCCGGAGTTGAGCGCGAGTATCTTCATCGGCTAATAGGGCCACTTCCAGTCGCTGATCTCCGGCATATCGTCGCCATGTTCGCGAATGTATTGTTTGTGCTCGACCAGCTTGTTGCGGGCGACCTGTTCGAAGTGCGCACCGACCTCCCGCAGCCGCGGCACGCGATTGAGCACGTCTGTCGCCAAGTGGTACCGGTCCAGACCATTGAGGACAGTCATGTCAAACGGAGTCGTCGTGGTGCCTTCCTCCATGTAGCCATGAACGTGCAGGTTGTCATGGTTAGCGCGGCGATAGGTGAGGCGATGAATCAGCGTCGGGTAGCCGTGATAGGCGAAGATGACAGGCTTGTCAGTGGTGAACATAGAATCAAACTCCGCATCAGGAAGGCCATGCGGATGTTCGCCTGGAGGTTCCAGGCACATCAGATCTACGACATTGACGACTCGAATCCTGATGTCCGGAAAATGTTGGCGCAACAGATCGACGGCCGCCAAGGTTTCGAGTGTAGGGACATCTCCCGCACAAGCCATCACCACATCGGGGTCGCTTCCTGCGTCGTTGCTGGCCCAGTCCCAGATACCGGCTCCATTGGTGCAGTGCTCAATAGCGGATTCCATGTCGAGCCACTGTAAGGCTGGCTGCTTGCCGGCAACGATAACGTTGACATAGTTGCGGCTGCGCAGACAGTGATCGGCGACTGACAGAAGCGTATTAGTATCCGGGGGCAGATAGACCCTTACGATTCCCGCTTTCTTGTTCACCACGTGATCGATGAAACCCGGATCCTGATGGCTGAAGCCATTGTGGTCTTGTCTCCACACATGAGACGTGAGCAGGTAGTTCAAAGAAGCAATGGGACGTCGCCAGGGAATGTTGCGTGAGACTTTGAGCCACTTCGCATGTTGATTGAACATCGAGTCCACGATGTGAATGAAGGCTTCATAACAGGAGAAGAACCCGTGCCGTCCGGTCAACAGATAGCCCTCAAGCCATCCCTGGCACATATGTTCGCTGAGAACTTCCATGACGCGCCCATTCGTTGACAAATGCTCGTCGATGGGGAGTATTGGCTCCATGAAAATCTTGTCGGTCACCTCGTACAATGCGTCCAGCCGATTCGAGGCGGTTTCGTCCGGACCAAACACTCGGAAATTCATGGAACCGAGGTTCAGCTTCATTACGTCTCGCAAAAACGTGCCGAGCACGCGAGTAGCTTCCGCAACCTCGGTGCCCGGCTTTGTCACAGTCACCGCGTAATCACGGAAGTTAGGCATCACAAGATCTTTCAGCAGCAGGCCGCCATTGGCGTGAGGATTGGCGCCCATCCGGCGGGTTCCCTTCGGCGCCAGCTCGGCTAATTCGGAGAGGAGCTTTCCCGTTGCATCAAGAAGTTCCTCTACCTTGTAGCTTTTCATCCACTCTTCGAGGAGCTTCAAATGGGCTGGGTTCGTAGCTACTTCTTCCAGGGGAACCTGGTGAGCTCGCCACGTCCCTTCAACCGGTTTGCCATCGACCACCTTTGGTCCGGTCCAGCCTTTGGGCGTACGGAGAATGATCATGGGCCAGACTGGAAGTTGCACCATTCGTTGACTACGCGCCGTTTTCTGGATTGCCTGAATCTCGCCCACCACAGTTTCCAGCAGCGCTGCCATTCGCTGGTGCATGTCCATGGGCTCGTTGCCTTCCAGGAAATATGGCTTGTATCCGTATCCGGTGAAAAGCTGCGTTAGTTTTTCATCCGACATCCGTCCCAAAACCGTGGGGTTCGCGATCTTGTAGCCATTCAAATGCAGAATGGGGAGCACGGCGCCATCGCGAACGGGATTCAGAAACTTATTTGAGTGCCAGCTCGTCGCAAGCGGTCCGGTTTCGGATTCTCCATCGCCGACGACGCAACAAACCAGAAGATCCGGGTTATCAAATGCGGCACCGTGCGCGTGAGCCATGGAGTATCCGAGTTCGCCGCCCTCATGAATCGATCCTGGAGTTTCAGGCGCGACATGACTGGGAATGCCTCCGGGGAATGAGAATTGTTTGAAGAGCCGCTGTAACCCCTCTACATCCTGCGAGATGTTCGGATAAAACTCGCTGTACGCGCCTTCGAGGTAGGTGTTGGCAACGAGACCAGGCCCACCATGTCCGGGACCTGTAATGAAAATGACGTTCAGGTCAAGCTTCTTGATGAGCCGGTTCAGATGGACATAGATGAAATTCAGACCGGGAGTCGTACCCCAATGGCCAAGCAGCCGCGGTTTAATGTCTTCCACCCGAAGCGGTTCCCGCAGCAGCGGATTTTTGTAGAGATAAATCTGGCCCACGGACAGATAGTTGGCCGCACGCCAGTAAGCGTCAATCTTTCGCAGTTCTTCGGCGGAGAGCGTCGCCGACTCGTGGTTGACATCGGAGAGAGTAGCGGACAATGCATGATTCATCGGAGCACCTCAACTGCCTGTTTACCTTCCAGCGTGGCCTTGATCTTTGTGAGAGCGTTCTGGAGATGTGAGACGGATCGGCCTACCGCCGCTTTTCGAACAACTGCTCCTTTGGCCCCTGTCAGGCCCGCCTGCTCGGAACCCATCGTCATGATCAGATAAAAGCCAGGCTGCTTCGGGTCTTCACTTCCGCGAACGCAGAAGGAAAGGTCGAGTGCAGTCTCGAAGTAGTGGCTCGAATAGAGCTGCTTTTCGGCGAATGCGTAGGCCACCGCGTCGGTAGGATTTCCGTGCATGGTAATGAGATGGATGACGCGCAACGTGGGTTTCAATCCGAATTTCACCCTCGCCCAATAAAACGTATCTTCGACGTTCAGGGGTTTTGCGTTGGGATAAGCAAGAAGGTAAGTGTAGAAATCCGGAAGATGAGCGGGTAGAGCCTTGGTGTAGGTAAGCATGTAGGCGAATTGCTCGGGCACGACGGTGGGGTCACGCTTGTCGTTATAGACACCCAGAACCTCATTGCCATCCTTTTGGTAAGCCAGCAAACGCTTGAGCGCCGTCTTTTGCAGAAGGCGATTGACTTGTTCGTTTACGTCCGGGGCAGACCAGTTGATAGAGCGGTGAAACTCTTCGATGGAATTCGCCGGCAATTGCATCTGACAATCGCCGGGGGTGCACTTCTTTAAAGCCTGGATCTCATCGTCGTCGAGCGCAAAATTCTGGAAGTCAGACAACTGCGGAGGATTGCTGAGCACCACCAGCGCCCAATAGTTAGGGAGCTCGCGACGCCGGTCGAAATCGCGCTCAAACTGGAGGTAGCTTTCAGGAGCAGCATGGATGTAGATCGCGCCGAACAAAAAGACTTCGGATGGCGTGCGGGACGGCATCGCCTTCGCCACCGCCTTCCCGCTTTGGATGTCGGCGATCTGATCTTTACTAAGCCCGATATCCTCCCGGAAAAACTTCTGCAAGTCTGGCTTCGACTGGGAGAAACCGGGCGCGGTGGTAGCCACAATTAGCCATGCCGCGCAGATAACGCTGCGGATTTTGGCAGCTGGGATCATCGCAAGTTGAAACATAGGAACCTCTTCTCCCGAATTTTTCACGGCTTCGACCGAGCGGCATTTTGTCGGTCTCTTCCTACAAACCATGGTTTCAGCCTTTCGTGTGTCGGCCAGGAGCCGGGAAATCCTGGACCGGCTCGCCCTTTTGACGTTCTTCGTTTTGTGCCCTGGGCCGATACCATATGAAATAGATTGCCGCGCCAACGCCGGCGATTATTGCCAACGCAATCAGGACATGCAGCATCGGGTGATAGTAGCGCGAGAAGAAGTTGATCATTCGCTGGGCGTAAATGCGGCCCAGATAGGCCTCGGCGAAGAAACGCACGGCGCGTCCCGCGGCTAGCGTCGAGAGAAGTTTTTTTCGCGGATATTGCATGACTCCGGCAGCCATGAGAACCGGGGTGAATGGGAAAGGCGGAGGGAATATGGCGCCGGCAAATACTGTTATGAATCCACGTTTCTCGAATGCGCTGTAGAGTTTTTCTGCACGGTCTTTTCGAATTTTCTTTTCGAACGTCTGCCGGCCGTTTTTTTCGGACAGTTGATAGGTAAGATAGCCGCCAAGCACTTCCCCCAGTGTCGCCATCAAGGCGTAATAGGCCCACCAATGAGGCTGATGTGCCGAAAGTACGATGAGGAATATGTCTACGCTTCCGGCTGGAGAGGAGCCAATAGGTAGATTGTCGGCGATCCCAAGGAGAAGCAACCCTGGCCCTCCGAGGCGGTGAACCCATTTCCAGACCGCGTCGGCCCTGGCGCTGACAAGCACAGACCACATTCGGAGCGGCCATTGCATACGCCATCTCCTTTACCATGCTACGCCGCAGCCATAAGGGCATTTTGAGACGTAGCCACATTTGCTTTCGCGGTCTTGCGCAATAGCCACCGCTTGGCGAACTCCACAAGCAACAGGTAAGCTGCCGTCGCGACCGCAAGAAAAGCAAAATAACTTGCCGGCATCGTTGTGAATCCCAGCGCGCCTGCCAGCGGGCTAAAGGGCAAGAGATTGGCCACTGCCACAGCGGCAAGGCATGTCGCAATCAGCGGGCTGCTCGGGCGGCTGCGGAGAGGATTCTTTGCGGTACGGATGACGAATAACACGAGCGTCTGCGTTGCCAGCGACTCGATAAACCAACCAGTATGAAATTGCACTTCGTTCGCATGAAAAACACGAAGTAGCACAT
>JASHOH010000101.1 GCA_030041215.1 Candidatus Sulfotelmatobacter sp.
TTCCCGCTCCTACGGGAATTGGGAAAATCGAATCATAGCATTGTCTTCCTGACCGAGTACGGCGAGAAAGAACCGCGGAAGGCGGCTATCAAACTGGTCCCGGTCGAGGCTGAACGCGCCCGCGGGAATGAAGAGGCGCAACTCGCGCGTTGGAAAGAAGCCGCCGGCCTCGCACATCCTCATCTGGTAAAGCTGCTAGATTTCGGGCGCTGCCAGATCGATAACACTCGCTTTCTGTATGTTGTGACGGAATTCGCGGAGGAAAACCTCGGGGAAATCCTTCCGCTGCGACCGCTTTCACCGGAGGAAGCTCAAGAGATGCTGGGGCCTGCAGCGGCAGCGTTGGACAGGCTGCATCGGGCTGGATACGTGCACGGGCACATCAGACCGTCGAACATTCTGGCCGTCAACGAACAACTGAAAATCTCGATCGACGGCATCGGCAAGCCCGGTGAGCCTGGCGGCGCGCCAACTGCGTACGATGCGCCAGAAAAAGCTGCCACCGGAGTGTCAGCGGAAGGCGACGTCTGGTCCCTCGGGCAGACGGTGCTTGCAGTGCTCACGCAGAAAGAGCCAGCGGCGAATAGCGGCGGTCAGTCGATGATTACAGTGCCGAGCAACATTCCGCAAACGCTGCGTGACATTGCGCAGAAATGTTTGAGGCTTGACCCGCAGCAGCGCTGCACAGCCGCAGACATTCTGAATCGGCTGGAGCGAGAGCGATTTCCAACTCAAGCGCCTAGTACAGAAAGCAAACGCCGAGCAGGCCCCGTAAGTGGCCGGAAAAAAGCCACCGCTGTACTTATCGGTGCTGCGGTTTTGCTGGTGGTTGTCCTCATTGTTGGCAAGTTGTTACGGCACAATCCGCGGGTGCCCGAGGCGAACAACTCGCAGTCAGTGGCCGCGCCCGCTGAACCTTCCACATCCAATTCGCCGCCGCCATTTTCCAAGAAGCAGGAGGATTTGGCGGCTGGACCAATACGTGGCAGCGTTCTTCAGCAAGTCATGCCTGAAGTTTCAGCTTCAGCGCTGAAGACAATCCAGGGACGGCTGCGCGTCAACGTTCAAGTTGATGTAGATTCATCCGGATCTGTTTCTACGGCAAAGCTTGCCAAGGCGGGGCCGAGCAGATATTTTGCCGACCGTGCGCTGGCGGCAGCGCGCAAATGGAAGTTCAACCCTCCACGAAAAGGTGGTGAATCAGCCGAGAGCGAGTGGATGCTGCGCTTCCAGTTTCGCAAGTCGTCGGTGGAAGTGTTCCCGTCTGAGATAAAGCCTTAACGGAATAGAGCCTCGACTATTTTTTCTGCTCCATCTTCCAAACCATCTGCCGCAACATTCCGAGAAGAAATTCTGCGTCGCCACTCTGCACCCGCAGACGCCGGATCACCCGGCGAACTGCACTGTGAAATGACACCGACGTGTTCAGTTTCGGATATTCGCTGGCACGTAAGGCTTGCAACAAAGTCTCGGTAATGCGTTCCAGTTCAGCGGAGGAAGCCAGAGTTCGCTTGTCCGGCTTCACCGGCGCCCGCGGATCGCAAATGAATTCATATAAACAAATGGCGACTGCCTGCCCCAGATTCATCGAAGCGTGTTCTTCGCGGGTGGGAATGTTCAGCAGCCAGTGACAGTGGCTCATGTCTTCATTGGAGAGACCGAACTTTTCCGATCCGAAGAGCAGCGCGCAGTTGCCAGAACTCAGGTGCTTGCGAATGAGGCGTGCGCCGTGCTCCAGGCGCTTGAGGGAATGTTGCAAGTCACGGGGGCCGACAGAAGTCGTTCCGACTACCAGCGAGCAATCAGCTATCGCCTCAGTCACGGTCTTGTATTTTTCGGCGGCGGCAAGCACGCTGGTTGCACCCACAGCCGAGCGGGCGTCTTGAAAAGCGACGTCGTAGGGATTGACCACACGAAGGCGGCGAAAACCGAAATTGCTCATGGCTCGCGCTGCCGCCCCGATATTGAGGGGGTTGCGCGCGTCGACAAGGACGACGCGCAGGCGATCGAATTCCACATGCGCAGTCAAGCTGGGTTTATTCTACCGTCCGAAAATGCTTAGCACGCGCTGTGCCGTAGGGTCTTTTGACATGGGGGTGAAATTGTCAATAATTTGTCAAAGTTTTGTTGGCCCTGCGAAAAACCCCGGAAAACATTGTAAGCTTCACATTGATTGCGGGCCGAATGGGGGGTAGCTTCAGTAGTGGTTCAGTTTGGACCCGAGATACGGTGAGCGCACGCGAGATCCCTCGCCCCGCTGGCAAAAACGCGGGGCTTCGGGATGAGGGCATCTCAAACTGCACGACTGCCTCGGGCTTTCACTGTCTCTGATCGAGTCTGCCTGCATGAGTGAGGATCTTTATGGGTCAGACGATTACACCAATGAGCGCAGCCAGATCGGCCGATGCCATCACATCTGCGCGGCCGATGGGAAGAATTCTAGTAGTCGAGGATGATCCCGCAGTCCAGAAAGCACTTAAGCGCCTGTTCGAATCAGAGGGATATGCGGTTGAGGTGCAGGGAAACGGCAAGTCTGCCCTGGAAAGCTTTTTGGCGGCGCTGCCATCGGTGATTATTCTCGATCTGCGCTTGCCCAAGCTGTCAGGGAGCGATCTATGCAAGGAGATCAAGGCCCAAGCGCCCACGCTGCCGATCGTCGTGCTGAGCGCAACCACGGATGTCTCCGACAAAGTTCTATTGCTCGAACTGGGTGCGGATGACTATGTAACCAAACCTTTCAGTCCGCGGGAGCTGTTGGCGCGGGTGCGGGCAGCGTTGCGGCATACCTCCAGAACGGTGGCGGTCAACCTGGTGAGCTTTGATGGCATCACCATCGACTTCAAGAAAATGGAAGTAAAGCGCGACGGGAACATAGTGGTTCTGACGGCACAGGAGTTCAAAACCCTGCAGTTTCTGGTGCAGAATGCGGACCGTGTGATCAGCCGCGACGAATTGCTGAACGAAGTGTGGGGATACCAGAACTATCCCTCGACCCGTACGGTCGACAACCATATCCTGAAACTAAGGCAGAAACTGGAGCGCGACCCGGCCAGTCCGGTCCACTTCCGGACTGTACACGGAATGGGTTATAAGTTCGTTCGCTGAAAACCTTGTCCCCCTCAACCGAACCCGTCTCACAAACCCTCCCCACCCAGCCCGGAAACGCGCTGGTACCGCGCACCCGCCTGCGCACGCGATTCCTGCTTTCGATGATTGTCATCACCGCGAGCCTGACAGCGCTCAGCCTGCTGGTGGTTAGGCACAGCGTGCGCGAGCATGTGCGGGAAGGCATCGTGCAGGACCTGCGGAACTCGGTCACGACGTTCCAAAATTTTCAACACGATCGCGAGGTCGTGCTGACCCATTCGGCAGAGTTGGTGGCATATTTGCCAATCACGCGGTCGATCATGACCGCGCACGACCCGGCAACGATTCAGGATGCTTCGCGGGATGTCTGGCCTCTGATGGGCAGCGATCTTTTAGCTCTTACAGATCGCAATGGGAAGGTAGTAGCGCTGCATACGAAAACTCCCGGTTTCACGCGCGAAATGGCGCAGCAATATTTCGAAAAGTCTTTAAATGAAGAGGACTCCAGTCACTGGTGGTTTGGCGGCCATCATCTTTTTCAAACATTCGTGCAGCCGGTCTATTTCGGAAAAGCTGAAGGTCTTGGTTTTCTGATTATCGGCTACGAAATCGATGCCCGACTGGCGCGCGAGGTCAGCAAAGTTTCGGCGAGCCAGGTAGCGTTTTCTTACGGTGACGAGATCGTTGCCACCACATTGACTGCCGAGCAGGCGCAGACGCCGGGGGTGCGGGCACTGGCGGCAGGCACTTCACAAGCACAGCCTCACGACGTGCAAGTTGGCCAGGAAAATTTTGTGGCCACTTCACTCGATTTGTCAGGGCGGCAGGAAACGCCGGTGCGGCTCTCGGTGCTTGGCTCCTACGATCAGGCAGCCAAGTTTCTCGACAACTTGAACCGGCTTCTGCTGCTGCTCGGTTTGAGTGCGGTTCTGATCGGCAGCGGCTTGGTCTTTTTCATTTCCCACACGTTCACTCGTCCGTTGGCCAGTCTTGTGGATGGCGTGCGAGCGCTTGAGCATGGAGATTATTACCATCCCTTGGATTCGCGGGGCAGCGACGAAGTAGCGGAGTTGACGCACGCGTTCGATCGCATGCGCGCCAGCCTGCTCAAGACGCAGCAGGCGCTGCTGGAATCAGAGCAACTGGCCACCATCGGGCGGATGGCGAGTTCGATTACGCATGATTTGCGCCACGCTCTGGCGGCAGTCGTAGCGAATTCTGAATTTCTATGCGACGGCCACCTGACTTCCGCGCAGCGCGAAGAGCTTTATCAGGAAGTCCGAAACGGTGTGAATCAGATGACCGACCTGATCGATTCGCTGCTGGAATTTGCCCGCACTCGGGAATCGCTGAATCCGACCCATTCCAACATTGTTGAAACCGTACAGCGGGCCATGCAAGCGGTCCGGCTACATCCGCGGCACCAGGGCACGTTGATTGAAGTCCACAGTAGTGGACAGAATTGGGCCTGGTTCGATGCCCGCAAGCTGGAACGCGCACTCTACAATCTGCTCTTGAATGCGTGCGAGGCCGCGCCCAGCAGTGGTGGAAGGGTCATCGTCACTGTTGAGCGCAGAGGGCACGCGGTCACGATTGCCATTGCAGACAACGGCCCCGGCATCGCCGAGCCGATTCGCGAAAAGCTGTTTCATCCTTTTGTGAGTTTCGGCAAAGAAAACGGCACAGGGCTGGGATTGACCGTTGTACAGAAAATCGTTCACGATCACGGGGGCGAAATCTTGCACGAGCGAACGCCGGATGGTCTAACGGTGTTTCGCATCACGCTTCCCGGACAAACTCAGGCGGGCACGCACGAGGCAGGCCATCAAGTGCAAAGTGTGCCCCTTTTGCCGGTAAGCAATCAGACTGAAACTTCAATTCGACATTCGGACAAGTAATTCCTTTCCCTCCTTTTCGGCTTTACTAGTCCAAATGTCGTGCGGGAGGATGTGTGAAAATCCCAGAGAAATTTGTCCCAGGTAGGACCGCGATGGCGGCCCTCGCATTTCTTTTGTTGGGCGGCTTCAGTGCAGCGCAGCAAACCTATCCCGCTGTCTCTCAGGAAGTCACGCCTTCCATGCGCGAGGTGGCTTCTGAACTCCGCGAGCTGCGCGGCGAACTCGAAAAGATGCGCGTCGAGAATGCGCAGTCGCGTGGCGAGATGGAGCAACTGCGACGGGAATTGCAAGACACGCGCAACCTTCTTTCGGCAATGGCGGCGGGCAATGCCGGGGCAGCTGCTCCGGCCTCGTTGGCCGCAAATGTGGCTCCATCGCCGGCCGGTGCCGCGCCCTCTTCGCCCGACCTTGACGCGCGCGTACAGAGGTTAGAGGAATCGACCCAACTGCTGGGGTCGAAGATCAACGAGCAGTATCAAACCAAGGTGGAGACTGCGGGAAAGTACCGGGCACGGCTGTCAGGCATCGTGCTTATGAATGCATTTCATAATGTGGGAGCTTCGGACAATCTGGATCTGCCGGACTATGCCCAGCCTGCCATGCCGGGCGCGACGCAGACCAGTTTTGGAGCGACCTTGCGGCAATCGGAAATTGG
>JASHOH010000102.1 GCA_030041215.1 Candidatus Sulfotelmatobacter sp.
CAAACCGGGTGATATTGTGGACGTGCTCTACAAAGGCAACAAAGCACAGTTTCGCATTGTGTGGTGCGGCAAGCCAGGAACCGAATTCGCGGGTGAAGTCGGACTGGAAAAAGTATCCGCGGATGCGAAGATTTGGGATTTCGATCCCCGCCGCTGCGCTGCTTCGGTGGGCCAGGGATAGCCGCCTGGCCGCTTTAACTGAGTAGTACCCGCGCCTCAAACTCAGAAAAGAAGGGGAGGGCGGGGGGCGAGCTGAAACCCGCGCCAGGCGGGCCATTCGCAGTATCCAACGGCATCTTCCACTAAGCAAGCTGAAAAGCGTGTTGAACTACGAATTCCGGTAACAGGTGCATCGCATTTCACACTTCTTGCAGTGATCCGTGAAAAGTTTGCAACTTTTGTGATTTTCCGTGACCCGACCGATTGCATTTTTGTGCGATACGATTCGCTGCGTACCCAGAAATAATCTCGTGCGGCTGCCCGTCGCGGTAAACTCGCAAAGATGCAGGTAAGAATTCTCGGCTCTGCGGCCGGCGGCGGATTTCCTCAGTGGAACTGCTCGTGCGCTAACTGTCGCGCAGTGCGGGCCGGCAGTTTCCGGGGCAAGCCACGCACTCAGGCCCAAGTTGCCATCTCGCAGGATGGACAATCGTGGTTTCTGCTGGGCGCATCTCCAGACTTGCGCCTCCAGATCGAAGCGACTTCCGAGTTGCATCCGCGCGAGGGACTGAGACAATCGCCGATCGCGGGCGCAGTGCTGGCGAATGCAGACCTCGATCACGTACTCGGACTGCTTTTGCTGCGCGAGCTGCAACCGTTGCGCGTCTATGCGACAGAATCCGTCCACCGCATTCTGACAGAAGACAATTCGATGTTTTCCATGCTGCAACGAATTTCCGGTCAGGTGACCTGGACGGACTTCGTGCCCGGAGCAACGTTTTCCATGACGACTCTGAAGGGCGAGGATTCCGGCATCTGCTGCCGGGCACTCTCGCTGGGCACGCAATTCCCGGCGTATGTTTCACCACAGCGGCAAACGTCGCTTCGAGTGAACGAGGCATCTCTGGGATTGGTCATTCGATCGTCCTCAGGCAATCGCCTCGCCTACATGCCAGCAGTTCCGCAAATCGATGCAACATTGCTGCACGAATTGGCAGGCGCTGATCTCGTTCTGTTCGATGGCACCTTCTGGAGCGACGACGAACTGATTCGCGTGCAAGGCAGCGCTCAAACCGCGCACCAGATGGGCCACATCCCTGTCGAAGATGTTCTCAGCAAGTTGGCGGAGGTGCGGCGCCCGCGTAAAATGTTCATACACATTAACAACACCAATCCCATGCTGGACGAGGCGAGTCCCCAGTATCGCCGGGTGCGGGACGCAGGCTGGGAAATTGCGGAGGATGGATGGCAGTTCGATCTGTAGAAGCTGAAACCGCTGATTCCCTGCTCTCGCTGGAAGAATTGCGCGCGCAATTTCAGGCCGTGGGTGAAGAGCGCTATCATCACAAGCACCCGTTTCATCTCTTGATGCACGAAGGTAAGCTCACCCGCAGCCAATTGCAGGCCTGGGCGCTGAACCGCTACTACTATCAGAGCAGCATTCCGATTAAAGATTCGATCATTCTTTCGCGTGGACCCGATCCCGTATTCCGCCGTGCCTGGCGCAAGCGCATTGTCGATCACGACGGCGATGCCACCAGCGAAGGCGGCATCAAGCGCTGGATCAAACTGGCCGAAGCCACCGGGCTTGACGCAGCACAAGTGCGCGCCGGCAAAGGGATTCTTCCGGCAACGCGCTATGCCGTAAACGAATATTTGAATATTGTTCGCAGCCGGTCTTTGCTGGAAGCGGTCGCGTCTTCTTTGACTGAATTGTTCTCGCCGAAGCTGATCACGTTGCGCGTGGACAAGCTGCGGCAGCACTATCCATGGCTCTCCGGTGGGTTGGATTACTTCGAGGCGCGTCTCTATCAAGCGCCGGAAGATTCGCAATTCGCCGTCAACTACGTGTACGACAACGCGAAGACTCGCGCCGAGCAAGAGCTCGCGATTCAGGCCCTGCGCGACAAATGCGACATTCTATGGGCGCAGCTCGATGCTCTTTATTTCGCTTATGTCCAGCCGGGTTGGCCTCCCCCGGGAGCATTTCGCATCGAGGGCGCTTAGCATGGCGGTGCCAGACGATTCCAGCCGGCCCCGTCTCGCCCCCGGTTGTCGCTGGGTTGCCGAGAACCAGGGTGCCGAGAAAAAGACCGGCGCGGAAGAAAATCGAGTCATTCTGTTTCCCGAGGGCGCAATCAAACTGCAAGGCACGGGACGCCAGGTGCTGGAACGCTGCGACGGCACACGGAGCTTTGGGGAGATCATCGCGGAGTTGCAAGGGCAATTTAAAGATACTGATCCCGACAAGATTCGTAGCGATATCGGCCAGTTTCTTGAACAATTGCAAAGGAAGAGAGTAGTGGATTACTAGCCTGAAGCTGGACCGATTACCAAATCTGCATTCATGATTCCCAACCCGCTCGCCCTCATCGCCGAAATCACGCATCGCTGCCCGCTGCATTGCGTCTATTGCTCAAATCCCATGCAACTGGCGGGAGCGCAGTCGGAACTCTCGACTGACGAGTGGACAAGTGTTTTCCGGCAGGCGGCCAAGCTCGGCATGTTGCATGCGCACTTCACGGGCGGTGAGCCGCTGGCGCGCACCGATCTGACCGTACTGATCGCCGCCGCCCACGCTGCCAGACTCTATACCAATCTCATTACCTCAGGCATCGGCCTTTCTGAGCCACGCCTCGAGACGCTGGTTGCGGCCGGACTCGACCACATTCAGGTCAGTTTCCAGGACTCGCGCGAAGATTCCGCCAATTGGATCGCCGGCACTAAAGCACATGCCCACAAAACTGAGCTTGCGCACGCGATCCACGAGCACAAGATTGCATTCACCGTGAACCTGGTCGTGCATCGTCAAAACCTCGACCATCTTGAAGAGATGATCGCATTCATCGAGCAACTTGAACCGGAGCGAGTTGAGATTGCCCACACGCAGTATTACGGCTGGGCCTTGGCCAACCGCGCTGCACTGATGCCGACTCGCGTGCAGGTAGAGAAAGCCG
>JASHOH010000103.1 GCA_030041215.1 Candidatus Sulfotelmatobacter sp.
TCGTTGGCGGCCCTCATGTAGAGACCGGCAATGATCCAGGCGACGAAAAACTGGGACAGGGCGAACAAATACGCCAGATTTACATCAAGCACTTTGATCGACATGAACTGCGGGGCATAGCCGACCAGCACTAGCAGGGCAAAGTAAAAAACCACGAAAAACACAAACGCAGGGACGATGAAGATCCGCTTGGTCGCCATGAGATCTTTAAAGTCCTTGCTGGCGGCGATTTTATCCCAGACAGACTGGGGTGCTGGATAGCGCTCTGGTACCGCTGGCATGAGCTCCTCCTCCGTGGACAGACGATTGAAGTAAACACAATCTAACCGGGCGGGTTTTGCGAGAAGGCCAACATTTCCCGACGTTGGCAGGACCATCTCCGACGTTGTGTTGACAAACAGCGGCAAGTGCCGCCAGTTACTCGTCGCGTCAGCTGGGAAAAAATAAAAATGAAGCTCAACTGCTAAATATGAATAAAACTCGACCACTAAAATCGCTGCTCTTTACGGTGCCTTCTGCAAACTCGCCGCCACATTTATCACGCCCGACCCCGGCGTGACAGTAAGGTTCCGCTTCCACTGGGCGAAGCCGGGCATGGAGAATTCGACAACATGCGTTCCGGTAGCAACGGCGATCTCGGAAGGCGTGCTGCCGACGTAATTGCCGTCTATCGTGATCTCAGCGCCCGATGGCGTGGAGCTGAAATCACATTTAATGGCGTGTTCCTCGGCTACTGCGGCCGGAGCAGAGCTCGCTGGGGCCGGAGCTGAAACTGCCGGTGCAGCCGGCGGTGCAACTGCTGAAGGATGCGCCGATGATGCATGCTGCGGCTGGGATGCAGCCGCCGTAACCGGGGGCACGTTCCCAGCAACAAAGGTGTAAAGCTGACTTCGTGCCTTTCCCTTGTCATCGACGTAGTACACGAGCAGACCGCGCTTCGCTCTCCGTGCCTCGAACGTTTCGCCACGAGGAAGCGGTGTGCATCGCGACCATTTCGAATCGACGGTGCAACTGATGCGGTACGGCGCCTGATTGCCCTCCTGCACCAGCATGGTGTTGGTCACTTGTGTTGTCTTGCTGTTATTGCAATACGCGTCGAAATTGACTTGGTCGCAATTTTTGGGGACGCCGCTGTTGTCGATTATGACGGAATGAGTTTCGGAATCGAGGACTCTGATGCGGATGGTCTCTTTTTCGGCCCCACGTGCACCGAGAGCCAAACTCAATACAGCAAGCAGCATCGTCCTACTCTGACTCATGCACAACTCCTCGGAACTTGACTCCTGGCTTCTTGACCGGTTCGAATCAGCCCTTCAATTCAGTCCACTCACCTTCCGCATAGTCCGGGCTAGCTGCCGGAGGATGCGGTACATTGTGAACCCGTTATCCATCGAAGCACAACAGATTTTTTATTACAAGGCCGGAAGGAGAGGCCCCATGGCGCATCTGCCGCAGGGCCTTTCCTCGGGTTGGGTTCAGCCCGGCTGGCCAGAAACCGGGCTGATTAACTGCCGTCTAGAACGTGAAGATCGGCCCGAACTCCGTGCGGTGGTCCTGCCATAGGTTGTCGGGCGATCCAGCTATGTCGTAGGTCACGCCCGGCGCCAGGCGTGTACCATAAACCGATTGCTCAAAGCCAAACGTGCACCATGGGTTGACTTTGTAGTACAGCGTGGCGGCAAACACCTTGCCCATCAAAAGTGGCAGGCCGCCGCTGCCGCTGGCTTGAGTCAGGTCGTTATGCACAACTTGGTCCTTGCCGGCGTGGAAATAAAGCTGCCAGCCCGCATTGTGGCCCTTGGGATTGGCATTAAACCAACGCGAAAGCGGGAAGCCGATATTGACGAATCCGCCGAAAGAGCGGACTGGTTTTTGGGGAGCGATGACCACCGTGCCAGAGCAGGTACCGGTGACGGGGTTAGCGACGCCGGTGCAGGCCAGGATAGCGCCTCCCGCAGCAGCCAGCGGGCCGCCGTCGGTGGTGGTGAACGTAACCGGACCCGACAATCCAGTCACATCGGTGTAGTAAGAATTGACCTGGCCACCGAAGAAGAAGCGCATATCGGCACCGCGATATCCGCTAGCTACCAAGGTGAACCATCGCGTCGGCAACTGCACGGCGATTTGGTTGCCGTACCCCTTGCTTGAGTCGGTGAAGCCGTTCGGAAACGCTGCCTCATACGTGGCGCAGAACGGGCTGGCGCACGCGGCGTAGTTTTCCTTTGCCACGATCGACGTACGCCGGTACTCGAATCCGCTCCAAAGGATCTGAGCAGGAGCTACTCCGGGCGCTTTGTCGAGCGGGAACTGAATGGCCAGTCTGCCCTCGACCTCTGGACGACCAGAGTCGGCGCCTTCACGCTCGCCTTCTCCGATCTGACCCGCCAATCCCACGCTGCCAAGTTTCAAGATCTGTCCGCTGCTTGGCATCATGATCGCGAAAGTGGGCGAAATCTTTACGCCCCCACCCACCTTCTGCACCAACCCGAACTGGAACTGCGGCGATCGGGTGTAGATATCGCCGTAGAACGCGCCCAGGAAGGTAGTTTCGAGGATGCTGGGAAGAGCGCTGGAGCCGAACAGGGTCCAGTCTTGTCCGCCTTCAAAATAGACGTCGGTATTTTCGCTGGCGGCATAGTCCATGCGTGCCCACGCCAGACGCAACTGGAAAGCGTTGCTGCGAATGGACGAGACATCACGGTTATCGACTTCGCTAAAGTTACCTTCGTAGTCACCCTCGACGCGGCCAGTGAAGGTCAGCTTCGGGGAAATATCCGGCCACTCAAAGTTCGCGCCAATACGGGTGGAGCGAGCTTTGATGTGGAATTCCGGGTCCTGGGTGGGGCCTGTGGTAAGCGTGTCAGCTCCGGCCGCCGTCAGGAACAAACCGATGAACGGGAAGTCATCGCCATTGGGCATGCTGGAATCACGCGCGGCAGTTGACTTGATGAAGCCATAAGGCGTCATCTTGACTGCACCCATCTTAAAGGCGGCAACCAAGCCGTCTTTTTTCGGCGGATCGACCGGCAGCACGCGCAAAGGAGCGATGGCCGGAACCACCACCGGTGGCGCAGGAGCTTCGGCCTTGGCCTGAGCAGCAGGGGGTGGTTCGGGAGTTGCGAGTGAGGCCGAGACCGGCTGTGGAGCTGCCGTCGGGGCCGGGGTAGCCGCGGGTGCCCCCGCCGGAGTCGCCGCAGGTTGTGCCGGAGTATTAACGGCTGCCGAAAGATCAGCCGCACTCAGCACTCCTTTGCGGTTAAGGGCGTCTACCAGAAGCTGAAATTTTGTTTCTGGACTGGCGTTGCGAATGGCG
Source organism: Candidatus Sulfotelmatobacter sp. (assembly GCA_030041215.1). Classification (GTDB taxonomy): domain Bacteria; phylum Acidobacteriota; class Terriglobia; order Terriglobales; family Acidobacteriaceae; genus Sulfotelmatobacter. Next base: position 3,314 of record JASHOH010000103.1, read on the forward strand.
TTGGCTTCGGCGGGAGCCAGCACACCTTTCATGACGAGTACTCCGAGTAGCGCTGTGACATTGGCATCAGCTGCCGGAGTCAAACTGGGAGTGGGAGCGGGCGTTGCCTCTGCGGCGGATGAGTTAGTTGAGTTATCGTTCGCCGGTTTTCCATCGTTGCTGCCCGCGAATGCGGACGCAGCCGTAATGGCCAGCATAAGCAGAATCGACGACCACCTCTTGAGCAGTTTCAACATAGACGGTTGTCTCCTCGTTCCGGCTCGGCTAAATGGCCTGGCACAGAATAATCGGCGAAAATCTAAGAGCGCGTCATGGCATTTGTCAAGAAATCTGCGCTCGCCTGCCGTCCGGGCATTGGACGTTTATCCACTGTTGCAGAAAACAACGCAGTGACGGCGGTCACATGTCAGGGTGACTGTCTAGTGAAAAATCCGGTTCGTGCGTCTGAAGGGGATCCCTCGGTCCGCAAGTGCTTCGCCTTCCGAAGCACTTGCTTCGCTCGGGATGATAGATGACGAATTAGCTCCGCTTGCCGCTGACTAGCAGCAGCCCATCTTCACTTCGCCCGTGACCGTCAGCGGTGGGCCGAAGGCGTCCTGCGGTGCGGGAGCGCCCTTCAGAACTGCGTACCAGCGGCGGACAGCGTCGAATAAGACGAGAATCACACCCGTGATGAAGATGGCCATGAGAATTGAATCCAGATAGCCCTGAAACACCGTGCCGGGCTTGAGCGTCAGCGGCCAGAAGATGTTCTTGATCGACAACACTCCTGCAGTAACAGTAGTGACGCCGACAAAGCACATGGGGATGGCAGTAATCCACGCATACTTCTGCTTGCCCATGTTTATTAAGAACGTGGTGGTGACGGCGAGCGCAATCGTGGCCAGCAATTGATTGCCGGTGCCAAACAGCGGCCAGATGGTGGAGATATTTCCGGTATAGATGAGATATCCCCAGCCTAGGACGACGAAAAAGCTGGTAATTAGGTTTCCTGGCCACCAAGCGCTGTTACCGAACGGCTTGTGGACTTTGCCCATGAGTTCCTGCAAAACATAGCGAGCAACGCGGGTGCCGGTATCGACGGTGGTCAGGATGAAGAGAGCTTCAAACATGATCGCGTAGTGATACCAGTAGCCCATGAGGCGGTCCATGCCCGGCAGGCCGCGGAAGATTTGTGCCATGCCAACCGCCAGCGAAACCGCGCCACCGGTGCGGCCAGCCAGCTTTTCGCCCACCTCGCGCGAGAACGTATCCAGGTTCACGGTATTAAGACCGAGATGGCTGAAAACCGCTGGCGCGCTGTTGATGGCAAAGTAGTCCCCGGGATAGAGCGAGCAGGCGGCGATCAATGCCAGAATCCCGACAATCGATTCGCACATCATGGCGCCATAGCCGATAAAGCGCGCGTCAGTTTCCTTATCGAGCATCTTCGGCGTGGTGCCGGAAGAAACCAAGGAGTGAAAGCCGGAAATGGCTCCACAGGCGATGGTCACGAAAAGGAATGGAAACAGCTTGCCTTTGATGATCGGTCCGCCGCCATGCACGAACTGCGTGAAGTTCGGGAACTGAATGTTGGGGTGAACGATGAAAACACCGAGCACCAGAACAATGATTGTGCCGAGCTTCACATAAGTCGAGAGGTAATCGCGCGGCTCCAGCACCAGCCAGACAGGAAGAATCGACGCGATCAGGCCATAAAGCGCCATGAGAATCGTGATCTGGTGCGCAGAGAAGGTGAGGGCGCCCGCTGCTCCGCTCTCGGCGACCCAGTGGCCCGCGATCACGCTGGCCAGCAGAAGCACGACGCCGAAAATGCTGGGTCCGGCGACTTTGATCTGTCCCGCATGGCTCTTGAACATCCATAGCCCCATGATGACCGCGATGGGAATGGTCATGCCGATCGTGAAAACACCCCATGGGCTGTTCGAAAGCGCATTGACCACTACGATGCCCAAACCGGCCAGCGTCACGAGGAGAATAAAGAGCACGGCAACCATCGCCACCAGGCCCGCGAATGGGCTGATTTCGGTGCGGGCAACGTCGGCCAGGGAGCGGCCGCGGTGACGCACAGAGGCGACGAGTACGGTGAAATCCTGCACGCAGCCGGCCAGCACTCCGCCGATCAACAGCCAGAGGAAGCCAGGAGCGAAACCGAATTGCGCGGCAAGCGTGGGTCCGACCAGCGGCCCAGCCCCGGCAATGGCGGCAAAATGATGCCCGAACAAGACCCATTTCGGCGAAGCAACATAGTTGTGCCCATCAGCGTAAAGGTGCCCGGGAGTCGTGCGGCGGTCATCAAGCGCCAGGGCCTTGGCCGCAATAAACGCACTGTAATAACGGTAAAAGATGGCGTATATGCACAGAGCACCCAATAGCACCGGGAAGGTATTCATCGTCACCCCAACTCTGGCGAAGAGTAGCGGCTTCGCCGCTCTGTTAATTGACGGAATCCTACACCCATCGCGGAATTCAGCACAACGGGCTGGGAGCAGCAACTTGCGGTTACCCTCATGGTTGCGATGACTTGAGCAATTCCTCTAGGTACTGCTGCCATGTTATTGGCCACGTATGTGTCCCATGGCCATGGGTTTGATCGCTCATAGGGAGCAGCACGAATCGCCCGTTCTTCACTCGTTTGATTTCTCTTTCAGCAATCCCCAATTCCGGAGGATTAATGAAATCATCGGCAGAATTCACAAACATAACGTGCGCAGTAATCTTTTTAAGCTGCGGCGAAGGGTCATAATTCCGCGAGGCATTCAGTGCGTAAAGCAGGTCGTTCGCGTCATGCGCGGCGATAAAGCGCTTGCTGAATTCGTCATCCGCCTTATCGGTCGCCTCCCGTGTCGGGAAGTTCTTCTGCAACTGCAACGCCGATCCTGAAGCAATCTGAAACATCGCCGCGGCTACTTCCATCGCAGCGCGCGGCTGCGTTGTATATTCGCCGCCCTTCCACTCGGGATCATCGCGAATTGCATCCATCACCATTTTGCGCCAGATTCGATTCCTGCCCGCAATGGCAACGGGCTGGCAGGCGAGAGGCATCAGCGCGTCCGCAAAGTCAGGGTACGTTTCGCCCCACACCCACGAATGCATGCAACCCATCGACGTGCCGAGGATCAGCCGCAGATGGTTCACACCGAGCCCATTTTCCAGCAGCTCGTGTTGCAGGGCCACCATGTCGTCGTAATCGTATTGCGGGAAGCGGGCGCGCATGCCGTCACTCGGCTTGCTGGATTTTCCGTGGCCGATGTTGTCCACCAGAATGACGTAATAACGGGTGATATCCAGAAGCTGTCCCGGGCCGAACAGTACGCCGGCAAACTGTGGCACAAGAAACTGCGCACCCGACCCGGTGGTGCCGTGCAACAGCAGAACCGCATTGCTTATGCGGCCGTTGGCATCACGAGCAGGCGAGCCGAATGTTGCGTAGTGCAGCCGTAACTCCGGCAGCGTTTCGCCCGATTTGAAATGAAAATCGTGAATGACATAATCGCCTTCCTTTGGACTAGGGACTTGACCTGCCTGTTGAGCGCAAACAGCTATGCAGGAAAGGATGGCGAACAGGAGTGACCTTGAGTTCTTAAGCATTTGCACAGATACTCCTCCGGTGCGGGGAAGCGTATCACACGCGTCGCAGCAGTTTTCCCGATGAAGCAGGATTTTCTCGGCGTGCTTTGCGGATGTTCTTTGCGCCCTCTGCGGTTTAAGGTTTGAACTTCTTAAACCACAAAAGCCGCCAAGAACGGCCGCAATGATCGCAGAGAGAGAACCCCTCTTCCATCCTGCGAAATTGGGTCTACAATGGCACGGGTTCGAAGCGGTCGGTTAGACACGGGAAGCTGAATCTTCTGATAAGCAGAGAATGCAAAAAGGAGCGGGCCATGCACATGACACAAGAAAAAAATCCGCCAGCGCAGGAGCAAGGTCTCGTCCGCTTCGGCCTCGGTCTGGCGAGTTGGAGTGAGCGCTGGTTTCCTGACCCGCTTGTATTTGCGCTGCTGGGAATCGTCGTGGTGTTTGTCGCCGGGCTTGCGCTCCATCAAGGTCCAGGCAAGCTGGCCGTCCAGGGCGGCAAAAGTTTTTGGACGCTTGTGCCGTTCACCATGCAGATGGTCATGATCATCATTGGCGGCTATGTCTTGGCCTCGACGCCGATCGTTTACTGGTTGATTCGAGCCTTAGCGGGCATTCCAAAGACGCCGCGCGCAGCCGTTGCTCTGGTGGCATTGTTCTCGATGTTGACGTCGCTGATTTCCTGGGGTCTGAGCCTGATTTTCAGCGGCCTGTTCGTGCGTGAGCTGGCGAATCGGGTCAAAGGCATGGACTATCGCGCCGCGGGCGCCGCTGCCTATCTCGGTCTGGGAGCAGTGTGGGCGATGGGCCTGTCTTCTTCGGCGGCGATGCTCATGGCCACCAAATCGGCGATGCCACCGACGCTCTTCAACATCAGCGGACTGATTCCGCTCACGCAAACTCTTTTTCTCTGGCAGAGCATCGCAACGACAGCCATTTTGATCGTTCTATCGGTGCTGGTCGCTTATTGGTCGACGCCCTCGCCCGAAAATGCCAGGACCGCGGAGGCTTACGGCGTCGAGTACGCCCCGATTCGCTCCAGTCTCGAAGACCGCACCAAGCCAGGCGAGTGGCTGGAATACAGTCCGCTGCTAAATATTCTGGTCGCCCTGCTGCTCTGCTGGTATTTGGTCGATTACTTTCGCACTCCCCCGCAGGGCGTGCTGCCCAAGCTCGACCTGAACACTTACAACCTGATGTTCATCACCGTGGGCCTGTTGCTGCATTGGCGCCCGAAGCGCTTTATGCGAGCTGTTGCGGAGTGCGTTCCGGCCACTGGCGGAGTGCTCATCCAATTTCCGTTTTACGCAGTGATCTTCGGCATGATTGTGGGAACCGGCATCGCCGAAGCGCTGGCGAAACTATTCGCTTCGATTAGCACACACAATACTTATCCATTGCTGGTTGCGGTCTATTCTGCGGTGCTGGGTATCTTCATCCCATCCGGCGGCAGCAAGTGGATCATTGAAGCTCCCTACGTGCTCCAGGCGGCGAACTTACACCAGGTGCATCTAGGCTGGGTGGTGCAAATCTACAACGCTTCGGAAGCTCTGCCCAACTTGGTGAATCCCTTCTGGATGCTGCCCCTGCTTGGAATTCTGCGACTGAAAGCTCGCGATATTGTGGGATATGGAGTTCTTCAGTTGATCGTTCACATCCCGGTGGTGTTTTTCTTGTGCTGGCTGTTCGCGCGGTATATACCGTACATTCCGCCGATGAAGTAAGTGCGCGAGGGGCTGCACCGGGAGCTTTTTGTCACCCGGAGCAAAGCTCAAGGTATGGGGATGTCATCCCGACAGGAGCGCAGCTCTTGGAGGGAACTTACGACGCCCAGCAGCTGTCACGGTCGTTTGCAAGGCGCCGTTGATGCATGCAGAGTATCTGACCTTTTCTAGTGCATCATTACTGTCGGCCAACCTAAGGTCCGTCTCGCGGCTGTCGCCGCGTTCGGGATGACATCGCTTGCAGCGTTACTTCGGCGTCCAGATCGGATGGCTGGTGAACAGTCCGTTCACAAATCCCATTTGATAAATCACAAAACAGCCGAAGGCCAGGCTAAGCAGGCCTGAAGCCATCGCCAGCCTTCGCGCCACTGCATGGCTTCGTCCGACAAACTTCAGTGTCGAAGCCAAACTCATGGTAATGACCATCATCCCAGCGATAGTGCCTACCCCAAAAATCAGCAAATACGCCACCGCCCAACGCGGATTTCGAATCGTCGTAAGCACCAGCAGAGCCACCGCCGCCGAGCCCGCCAGCCCATGCACGATGCCCACAAACAACGGCCGCAGATGCTGATACAAATTCGAGCGCGCCAGTTTCTTGTCCATGAAGCTGACCGGATTATGATCAGCTGCATGAGGATGCGCCTCAGGTTCGTGACTGTGAGGATGGCTGTGAATGAAATCGCCATGGGGATGAGCGTGAGAGTGAATATGAGAGGATTGCGTCTCGGCCTGCTCTGGAACCGCGCGCAGAAAACCAGCAATGTTCGCAATACCCAGAATGACCAACATGATGCCCACTGAGAGTTCCATGCTGAGGCCGATGCGAGTGGGGATCACCAGGTTGAACAGGATGATCCCACTGCCCACAACGAAGATCGTGATGGTATGGCCCAAGCCCCACCACGCGCCGATCAGAGCGGCCCGGGCTAGGCTGCGCTGGCGCGTGACGATGGTCGCAACCGCGATCACATGATCGGGGTCGGTGGCGTGCCTCATGCCAAGAAAAAATCCGAGGACGAGAATGGACAAAAGAGCGATCATCTCTAGTCCTTCTTCTCCTCGGATTCTACCGAAACCCGGCCCTTATCGGGAGGGTGGGTTTTTCTAGCCTTCCAGATCTTTCTGGAGCGGGATCACTCCCGGCACCAGCCATTTCTCCCACATCTCATCCACTTTGCTCTGGAAGAATGCAATGTCTTCTTCGGTGAAGTGTGCGAACCTTCCCTGCTTGAGCAAATAATCGCGCACCGGAAGTCGCTTGAAGCGGCCATTGGCAATCTGTTCGGTCTTGCCATGGAGCTTCAGCTTGCCGTTTTCGACCTCATACAAAGGCCAGATGCCGGTGTTCACCGCCAGTTCGCCGAGCTCAAAGGCAATATAGGGGTCGAAATCCCAACCCTTCGGGCACGGGTTCAGGCAGTGAATGAACGTGGGCCCGCCAATCGACAGCGCCTTGCGAATGTTGTTCATCGCCTGCAACGGATACGAGGTCGAAATCGTTCCGACGTATTTGCAGGTAGGATGGCCAGCCAGTATCAGCGGGGCGACATTCTTCTTCCAGCGGTGATGCATGATCCGCTTTACCTTTCCCGGCGTACTAAACGAGGTGTTTACGCCATACGGAGAAGTTCCCGAAATCTGAATGTCCGTATTGCCATATTCCTCGTTGTCGTACAACAGGATCAAGAGGTTATAGTCAGGATGAGTCATGGTCGCGGAGATCGCGCTCAGACCCATGTCGGCGCCGCCACCATCGCCGCAGAATGCGATGACGTTGATCGGCTCATCCTTCAACACGCCCTTGCGCATCAGCACGCGCAAAGCGGCGGCCGTGCCGAGGGCGCTCGACCCGCCCGCACCCAGCTGCGTATGCATCCAGGGAACGCCCCAGACCGTGCTGTAGTAAGACGTGTTGGCCACGTACATGCATCCCGTGGCGCCCAAAACAATGGTTCTTGGTCCCGCCGCTTTCGCCATCAGCCGCATGATCTGGGCAGACTCGCAGCCTTCACAAGTGCGGTGGCCGGAGGTGAAGTACTCTTCATAGGGAACCTTCTTGACTCCTTTGAAAGGCTCCAGGTTTTGGGTCGGTTTCTCTTCTACAAAAGTCGTGGTCATATGGTCTCTTTTCCTTTCCGGCTCCAGGCCATTACCCCCGCAGCCCGATCCATTGCGTCAAGGGTTGCGATTTGCCATTCGCGGCCTGGAAGACGATGTCGGTCATCTTCTCCACGTCCGGCACGGTTACTTCGCGTCCGCCGAGCCCGCAGATGAAATCGAGCACTGGCGGCCGGTTCTTGGCATTTGCGTACATTGCGGAGCGCACCTCAGTCGCCACCACGCCGCTTAGATCCGGCGCACCCAGCGACAAGTCGCGATCAATCACGCCAACCGCCCTGAAGCGTTCCAGGCACTTGGCGATCTCCGCACTGGCAAATGGCCGGAACCAGCGCAGTCGCACGAACCCAACTTTCTTGCCTTGCTCGCGCAGTTTGCGAATGGCCACTTTCACCGGCGTTGAGAGCGTTCCCATTCCGAACAGCACGACCTCGGCATCGTCGGTCATGTATTCCTCGAAGAAGGGATTGCCGTATTTGCGGCCGAACGTCTTCTCGAACTCGGCATAGACTTCGCGGATCACGTCACAGGCGTGCTCGGTGACCGCATAGTTCTGCCGCCGGATTTCCATGACCCAGTCTTCATTGGCCTGCGGCGCCACCGAGATCAAATTATCGGGATGGAGCAGCAGGTCACCGCGGTTATAGCGGGGCAGGAACTTCTTCACCTGTTCAGCCGTCGGAATTTTCACCAGTGCTTGCGAGTGAGTGAGGAACGCGCCATCGCAGCTGATGGCACAGGGCACGAACATCCGGCGATCTTCTGCCACTCGGTAGGAAATGAGAGCTGTGTCAAACGCTTCTTGGGCGGTGTCGACCCAGTTCAACAGCCAGCCCAGATCACGTACCGCCAGAGCGTCGTTATGCTCCACGCCGAAGGCGCCAGGATCGTCCAGCGCACGATTGCCCACAAGGCAAACCATGGGCACACGCAGAGCCGGCGTCACCGTCAGCACCTCCATGGCATACATCCAGCCGATGCCACTGGAGCCACAGAACACCCGCGCGCCACAGACGGACGCATGTTTCACGATTTCGAACTGCGAGTTTTCGCTTTCCGCCACGATGAATTCGCAATCCATTTCTCCATCCGCCACCAGTTGGCTCATGTATTGCATCACCGTGTCGTAGGGACGAATGGGGTAGGCCGTGACTACATCCACGTTGGCCAGCTTGCAGGCAATCGCAATGGCTTCCGCTCCGGTAATCAAGGCTTCCTGCTCTTGCACTTTCTTTACTTCTTCAACCGGCATTGTTAATGTCGCCATCTGATTCTCCTTGTGTTGAATCTGCTCTTCCGGCGCGGTTAGCCTCGCTGAGCGATTTCCAGGGCCTCTTCGGCCTGTTCTTTGTATTGGCCGCGATAACGGAAGCCGTAGGATCTCTTTTCCACCGGCTCGGCCGACTTGATGGTTTTTTCCAGCCACTTCAAGTACGCATCCTTATCTTCGCGATACGCGACCCATTGGCTCTTGTTGTCTGTAAACTGTGACTCGTTGACCATGGTGATGCAGTTCTCGACCGGGCAAACCGCCTCGCACACGCCGCATCCGCAGCACGCCTCGAGATTGGCGTCATACGTTTTGTCGGGCGTGACATCGAAAGAAGCATCCGGGCAGTTCAGCCAGCAGAGCGTGCACTTGGTGCAGGTTGCAAAATTCACCACCGGCCGCTCGGTGCGCGTCGAGTACTTCTTGAACAACTCATTGCGCGCCGGACGGAACCCGCCGACTTCCAGCGAGACTGGATCTCTGTATGGCCCTCCCTGAGGCTGTCCCTTGATCGAGACACCTTGCCGCATATTGGTCCAACCGGGAAATTCGAATTTGAAAGTTTCTTCCGGGTTGCCCTCGCCCGGCTTCACATCCATTGGCTTGAAGCGGTCATACGCTGTCTTGGCCGACGTGACTTTGAGCGCATTCTTCAGTTTTTCGGTGATGAACTGCTCGACCGCTTTCAGGCTGACCACTTCCGGCAGCGCCTTGGCGATCGCGCCCAGCACCCGCACATCGGTGTGGTCGTCTTTATAGACCCACATGCCGGAGAAGCTGGTCACGCCTTTCAGCACGCCCAGTTTGTATGGTTCTTCCCGGCGATGAATGGTTTTGAGCAGCGCGGGCGCGTCTTGCAGGGAAACCACGACCAGTGTGCTGCCAGGCTTCAGTGCGTGATGCACCGGCTGCAGTCCATACCATGCCCATGATTCCGCACCTTTGCAGAGCGTGTCATCAAGCACGACCGTCAGGTCGACTTGCTTCGGCTCGTACTGTGCCATTCCGGCTTCAAGCGTTAGCTCATCGTCAGCGACGATGGCGAAGCTCTTGGCGGGAATGCCATTGCGCTCCGGGCTGTCTCCATAACGGCCAAAGGAAAGACCGAATTTGCCTTCGTCGCGCGCAGCCAGAACGATGCCGCGTGTTATATTTTTCGCCAGAGTCTTCTGAAAGACTCCACGGTAGATGATTTCAACCGCGAATAACTTACCCATCTGGCAACCTCCATTTCTTGTATCAGGACTTTTGCAAAACGATTCGTTCCAACTCCAATAAATGAGCTTGCATGGCGGCCTGCGCCCCGGCCGGATCGTGCGCTCGCAAGGCCGCAAGAATCCGCCGGTGGCTGGCCAGCGATTTGCGCTGGCGTCCGTTGACTTGCAGCGAGCGCTGGCGCATTTCGCGCAACAGATCCATCAAGACCGACACCAGCTTGAGCATCACGCTGTTGTCCGCAGCCTGCGCGATGGCAAAGTGAAAAGCGGAATCTTCCTCGATAGCCGGTTCGTCGCGAAGCAGCTTCTCCTCCTGTCGGTTGAGAATTGCCTCCATCTCTGCAATCTGATCCGCCTTGACATGAATGGCTGCCCGCCACGCCAACGCCGGCTCGATGATCATGCGTACGTCGAGCAACTCGCGAATCGCCTTCCGCTTCTGCATCAGAAAATTCGTTACCGGAGTGCTTACCAGCTCCGACGAACCGTCGCGCACGACCGTGCCTACGCCCTGCTTTGGCTCCAGCAGTCCCACCGCTTCCAGGCGGCGGATGGCATCGCGAATCGAGCTGCGGCTCACGCCGAATTGCTGCACCAGCTCCCGCTCAGGAGGCAGCATGTCGCCCGGCTTGAGTTCGCCGACAATGTGTTCCTGCAATTGGCGCGCGACTTCGGTATACACGCGGCCTCTCGGGATTGCTTCCAATACGAATTTCGAGGAGGGAATCGTGGCCACAGCGCCCTAAGTGGTCTGATGACTGACCACATCTATGGTCACTCCTAAGCGGGAAATCGTGCAGTGATGGTTGTCACAATTGAGAGTGACATTTGTTGGGAAGGCTTTAGTGCCGGAAATCAGTAACATCCGGACAGCTGTGTTGTCATGCTGAGCGAAGCGGCGAGTCCTGAAAGGGCTCGCCGCGCAGTCGAAGCATCCCTATAATCTGAATTCCATTTTGAAAATCTGCTCCTGTACAGAAGACTGCGGCCTTCCGACCGATTTACTCATTCGAGAGACCGGCTTCGCTCTCTACCGCGGCTCGCGCGCCACATCATTTACAATCCTCGGTGATGTTCTATCGCTGCGACAATCGTGCTCCCGATCAGCTTCGACCCGTCTCTATCGTTCCAGACTTCATTCCTACGGCCGAAGGCTCGGCGCTGATCCAGGTAGGGCAGACGCGCGTCATATGCACCGCGTCAATCGAAGAGGTCGTGCCCACGTTCCTGCGAAATTCGGGCAAGGGATGGATTTCGAGCGAATACTCCATGATTCCCCGCGCTACGCTTACTCGCACGCCGCGTGAAGTGGCCAAGGGCCGTCCCAGCGGCCGCACGCACGAAATTCAGCGGCTGATCGGGCGCTCGCTGCGTGCCGTAACCGATCTCACGCGTCTGGGCGAGCGAACGATCTGGATTGATTGCGACGTCATTCAAGCCGATGGCGGCACGCGCACCGCTTCCATCACCGGCGCCTTCGTCGCACTTGGTCTGGCGCTCGAAAAGTTAGTGGATGCCGGAACGCTGACTTCGGTTCCGCTAAGAGATTTTGTAGCGGCTGTCAGCGTTGGAATTGTCGACGGCGAAATCCTGCTCGACCTCTGTTACGAAGAAGACTCCCGCGCCGAAGTCGATATGAATTTTGTGATGACCGCCGGCCACAAAATGGTGGAAGTGCAGGCCACGGCCGAACAGCAGCCATTCGATGAAGCGAAGTTCGCGAAGATGCTAGGCCTCGCCCGCCAGGGCGTGCAGGCGCTGATCGCCAAGCAGCAGAGTGTACTGAGCGGGATTCCGCTGAGGCAGTGAGCGACGGGACCAGCGCTCACTACGGCCTTCCCGGGTCTACTCGTACCTCAAACTCTCAATGGGATCCAGCCGCGCCGCACGAATCGCCGGCACCATGCCGCTCACGATCCCCACGCAACTCAGAATGATTATGGCCACGGCCAGGCTGCTCAGATTGATGTGCAAGTGGATATCTCCCGCTTGCAGGCCTTCGCCGAAGGCGCTCATCAGCGGCAGCGCGCCAACCACCCAAGAAATCATGTAAGCGATCGCAATTCCGCCCAGACCTCCGGCAAACGTAATCGCCAGCGCTTCGGCGAGAAATTGAAAAAGAATATGCCCCTTGTGCGCACCCAGGGCTTTCTCGATTCCGATCTCGCGCGTCCGTTGCTGCACCGAAACCAGCATGATGTTCATCAGGCCAATACCGCCAATTCCAAGCGTCAACGCCCCAATAAACGCGAGAAGTGCTTTCAGCGCGGTTATCACAACTGAGAATTGATCGAAGTCGTCTTTGAAATCAGCGATGAAGACGGCGCGGCGGTCATCGGGGCGAAAATTGTGGTGTCCGGCGAGCACGCTGCGCACGACGCGCGCCAGTTGCTGGTGATCTTCGCCTTCGTAATCCATGAAGATGCCGGTGATGTAGCGCGTATCGTAAAGATCGCCCATCGTACTGAAGGGGATCACGATGAAGCTGTTATCGTTGTTATCGCCATCCTGCACTTTGCGCTCATACACGCCGACGACTTCGAAACTGATACCGTTGATGCGAATGCTCTGCCCAAGTGGCTGCTCGCCGGAGAAGAGCCTGCGGCGCGCTTCATCGCCGATAACCGCAACGCGCGCGCGCTGAAGCTGGTCTTCTTCGCTTAGCCCGCGGCCGGTGGCAACGGAGAATCCACGAATGCGCTCGTAAACGGGAAAAACTCCGGTTAGAAACAGACTCGTGAAGGTGCGCGTGTCGTGCTGAATGGTCACGGCGTTGTATTTGTCCATGATGGGGGTGACGCCTTTTACGATAGGGACTTCGTTGCGGATGTAGTCAACATCCGCGAGCGTAAGCCGGATTTCCGTACCGGCCTTGGAGCCTCCGACTTGCAGGGATGTGCGGCCGGGGAAGGCGCCAATCACATCGATTCCCCACGAACTGAAAATAATGCCGATTGCGTGCTCGAAGCCGGAGCCGAAGGCCAGCAAAATTATCACCGTAGCAATGCCCCAGGCCATGCCCAACATGGTCAATGTGGTGCGCCTACGATTATGCTGCATGGCTCCGAAAGCTTCTCTGAGGAGGTCGCTGGTCATGGCTGGTTCTCCGAGTTCTTACTCCTGTCGCAAAGCCTCCACTGGTTCAAGCATGGCAGCCTTGCGGGCGGGATAAAGGCCGGCAGTGATTCCGGCAATGGCAAGAGCGAGCACCGAACACCCGGCAGAGATAGGTACTATACGCGGCGTATCGAAACCCTGCGGCAGATTCACTCTCGATAGCAAATGCACGATCAGGAGCGCCGCGCCCACGCCAATCGCTCCGCTCAACAGCGTCAGAAACGCCCCTTCGAGAAAGAATTGGAAAAGAATATTGCGTCGTGTGGCGCCTAGGGCTTTTCGAAGTCCGATCTCGTGGGTTCGCTCAGTCACGGCGACCAGCATGATGTTGATGATGCCGATTGCTCCCAGTGCAAGCGTTACCAGGCCAACTCCGCCGAGAAACCAGTCCATGGCGCTGAAGATCTTGCCCATGGTTTTCTGGTCCTTTACTGTGTCCCACTCTTCCCAAATGTCTTTTCCCGTGGGGTCGAAGCCGCCGTGATTGCGCGCGACGATGCGGTGCAGTTCGTCTTTGGCCTGTTCATTTTCATCGAAGCTGCGCGGCTGATAGTTGAGGAAAGAAATTGCGTTGCCGTCCTTGGAGTTGTCGCCCTTCAGCGGGAAAAGTTCGCGCATGGTATTGAAGGGCATGAAAATGCGAATGTTAGTGGAATTCTGTTCTTCATTGCCGATCATGTTGAGTACGCCGATCACCTGAAAACGTACGTCATTGAGCAGGATGGTGTTGCCGACAGCTGGACGGCCGGGAAACAGATTGCGCGTCATCTGCCGGCCCAGGACACAGACGCGACGGCGTTCCAAATTGTCCTGCTCATCGAGCCAGCGACCAACTTCCAAAGGAATGGTGCGAACCTGATTGAAAACTGGGGGCACTCCACTGACTTGCCCATTGGTGCTGGTGTAATCGCTGACTGCGCGGATGTCATTACGCGCAATCACCGGTGCGATATGTATCGCGTACTTGGATTCGTTCTGAATAGCGACGACATCGTCATACGTGAGATTGAACCATTTCGAGGAAGCGAAGCTGCCAGGGATCGCGGGGGCGTGTCCGCCATCGAAGAAAATAATGTTCTTGCCGAAACTTTCTAGTTGCTTGCGGTTGCCGTTGCGAAAACCTTCGCCGACGCCGGCCAGCAGTAGCAGGGAACCCACGCCCCAGGCAATCCCGAACATGGTGAGAAAAGAACGCAGCTTGTGCGCCCAAAGGCTGCGGAAGGTCTGACCGAAGGTGTCGACCAGCGTGCGCATGGATTTATTGCCCCAGGGTAGCGCGACTTATTATTTCGACTGACGAGAGAGGGGAAGGTTAGCCGTTATTTCCATTCAGATGCACGCGTTCGCGGACGATGCGGATACGGCGGGGGTGCAAGAAAATCTTAAACCGCCGGGATCGCAGAGAAAATCCGCAAAGAACGCCGAGAATTTTCCGCGTCCTTTGCGGCCGTTCTCGGCGAACTTTGCGGTTAAAGACTTTTTAGGTTTCGGGCGGCAAGACTTTGGTTCTCTATGCGATCGATACCGTCTTAATATTCATAAACTCCCGAATCCCGTTCGCTGACAATTCGCGCCCGTGGCCGGAGTGCTTAACTCCGCCGAATGGAATCTTCGGGTCGGAAGCCACCATCCGGTTGATGAACACCATTCCCGACTCGAGTTCATTGATAAAGCGCTCGCGCTCGCGGTCATCTTTGGTCCACGCGCTGGCGCCCAAACCAAAGCGGCTGTCATTCGCCAGGCGGATCGCCTCGTCAACATCCTTTACTCGGAACAAAGACGCCACCGGCCCAAAAAATTCCTCGTTATAAGCCGGAGAATCTTTGGGAATGTTTGTCAAAACCGTCGGAGCGTAATAATTCCCCGTCCGCTCCAACGGATGACCACCAGTGAGCAATTTCGCGCCCGCCTTAATCGTTTTCTGCACATCTTCGTCCAGCGATTTCACCGCCTCCGGGTTCGCCAGAGGCCCAAGTTCCGTCTTCTCATCAAACGGATCGCCAATCCGCAGGTTTTTCATGCGTTCCACAAACTTCTTCTCGAACTCAGCCGCGATCGGTTCGGCTACGATGAAACGCTTGGCCGCAATGCACGATTGTCCATTGTTCTGCACCCGCGCCTGCACCGCCGTTTGCACGGCCGCGTCAAGATCGGCACTGGGCATCACGATAAAGGGGTCGCTCCCGCCCAGCTCAAGCACAACCTTCTTAATGCGCTTCGCCGCCGACACGCCGACCTCAATCCCGGCCTGCTCGCTTCCCGTCAGCGTCGCCGCCACAATGCGCGGATCATTCAAAATGGCATCGACCTGCTTTGCCCCAATCAGCAGAGTCTGAAAATCTCCCCTGGGGAATCCCGCTTCGAGAAAAATGTCTTCGATCGCGAGCGCGCATTGCGGCACGTTGGAAGCATGTTTCAGCAACCCGACATTTCCCGCCATCAGCGCCGGCGCAGCAAACCGAAACACCTGCCAGAAAGGAAAATTCCACGGCATCACAGCGAGAATCGGCCCCAGCGGACGATAGCGAATGAAACTCTTCTTTGCCCCGCTTTCAATGATCTCGTCGGCGAGGAAGCGCTCGGCGTTCTCAGCGTAAAACCGGCAGCCGCTAGCGCACTTTTCCGCCTCGGCAATAGCGGCCTTATATGGCTTGCCCATTTCGAGCGTCATGAGCTTGGCAAATTTCTCTTTATCGCGCTCAAGGATCTCGGCAGCCTTATTCATGCGCTTTGAGCGCTCGGCAAACGGAGTCTTTTTCTCGGCGTGAAATGTTTTGACAGCAAGCTGGATTTTCTCTTCGATCTCAGCGGGAGTCAGCGGTTGAAATGTCTTGAGCGTTTCGCCCGTGGCGGGATTAACGGTAGCAATGGCCATGATGACGGATGCCTTCCTTACCAAAAAGTGGTCATATCACGATACCATTTGATAACGGCAATTGGGGTCAACAGTGGAAGAGCGGCGCTTCAGCGCAGCGTGGAAGCATCCCCTTCAGAACCGGGCTTCAGCCCCGGCTTCGCAAGTACGTGGCGGCCCACACAACGTTCGATTGTCCCTCTGGTTTACAATTGCTTGTTCGCTGTACTCACCTTTCCAGCACTACTCGGAGGATCTCCATGAAGCTCACCCCTGGCAAACTTGCGGGTCTCAAAAGAGTCTCAACTGAAAACGGAGTCATCGCTGCCGCCGCCATGGACCAACGCGGCTCGTTGCAAAAATCGCTTGCCAAAGAAAAGGGCGGGGAAGTCACCAGCGCCATGATGGAAGAGTTCAAATCGCTGGTCACTGAAGTTCTTACTCCGCACGCCAGCGCCATCCTGCTCGACCCTGAATGGGGCCTGCCCGCCAGCAAGCGCCGCTCCAAGAATGCCGGCCTGCTGCTTGCCTACGAAAAAACCGGATACGACAAGACTGGCCCCGGCCGCCTGCCTGACCTGCTCGACCACTGGTCGGCCCGCCGCCTGAAAGAGGCCGGCGCCGATTGCGTCAAGATTCTTCTCTACTACACGGCCTACGATCCCAAGAACATCAACGAGACCAAGCATGCCTGGGTTGAGCGCATTGGCGACGAGTGCCGCGCCAACAACATCCCGTTCTTTCTCGAATTCGTCGGCTACGAAGAAGGCGCCGACGAGAAGGGCCTCGAGTACGCGAAGAAGAAACCGCAGATCGTCACCGAATCCGTGCGCGAGTTCAGCAAAGACCGCTACGGCGTCGACGTGCTGAAAGTCGAAGTGCCGGTAAACATGAAGTTCGTCGAAGGAACAAAATCTTTTGCCGGACAGAAAGCCTATACAAAGAAAGAAGCGATCGACCACTTCCACAAAGCCGCCGCAGCGGCAACCAAGCCGTTCATCTATTTGTCTGCGGGCGTAAGCAATGCGGAATTCAGCGAGTCACTGGAACTCGCGGGCGAATCGGGGGTCAAGTTCAATGGCGTTCTCTGCGGCCGCGCGACCTGGAAAGACGGTATCCCGGTTTACGCCAAGCAGGGAGCAGCCGCCTTCCGCAAGTGGTTGGAAACCGAAGGCGTCAAGAATATCGAGAACGTGAACCAGAAACTGAAAGCGGCGACACCGTGGTTCCCCATCTACGGAGTCGAGCCCGTTCTCGTCAACGCGTAAGTCTGTGTGGCGCGGACACTCTGCCCGCGCCACATACTCAGAGATGGCTGCTCCCTACTGCCCCGCCTGCAACTCCGCCGCCAGTAGGTTCACTCCCGAAACGTCGAAGAATCCTGTCAAATCGGCGTGTCCTGCCAAAGTCTCCCGTTCTTTTCCCTCGACGAGAATCTTCACTCGAAGTATGCTGGGAATATTCGCCGACAGAGTCTGCACCAGCGAAGCAATCGTCAGCTCTTCCGACAACACGCCTGAGCGGTGTCCATCAGAGAAAGCCGCGTTCATGTCGATCACTGCAAGTCCCGGATCGACGAGATAAACCCCGCGCACATCCGATCCCTCCGGGAGTGGATGCGGAGAGTTTTTATCGAGATACACCGCAAGCAGCGCCCGCAACAATTCCTCAGCCCTCTGCTGGCGCACCGAAGGCAGCGGAATGCGCGCCGCCTGCGCGCGCAGAACTCCAACATCGTCATACGCAACAAACAGCGTCACTTGTTCGGTGGGTCCGGCCGTGGGCGGCGCGACCGGCCGCGTATCGGCGGCGGCAACCGGCGTTGCCGCCGCGCGTCCGCGCATGTGCCAGGCATAAAGTCCCATACCCAGCACGACCACCATGAGTGCCGCAACCGCGATATAAAGATGTCTCGGGATCATGACGCTGCCCGCAATCGCTCCTGTCCTACCATACTCGGCACACATCGGCCGGCTTTTTCACCATCGGCTGGCCCCGCTTGCAGTGAAATGCTTCTGCAAATTCGGGCATGTTCACGACCACTCCGTTGATGCGGTATTTTGCCGGAGAGTGCGGGTCGGTGATTGCGCGCATGCGCAGGTCTTCAGGCCGCTCGTTGGCGCAATCCCATTGCGCAAAGCCCACGAAGAAACGCTGCTCGGGCGTGAGGCCGTCGGCGGGTTGGAGGTTCTTGTCTTTGTCCTTTTCCTGCCATGCGATGTAAGCGAGAATTTCACCGCCTAGGTCTGCCACATTTTCGCCGAGCGTCAGTTTGCCATTGATATGAACGTCGTCGACAGCAACATAGCCTGAATACTGATCGTCTACGCATTTTGTGCGCGCGTCGAATTTCTCGCGGTCTTCCTTCGTCCACCAGTCTTTAAGATTTCCGTGTGCGTCGTACTGGCTGCCTTCGTCGTCGAAGCCATGGGTGAGCTCGTGGCCGATGGTGCCGCCGGTGTTGCCGTAGTTTGGAGCGTCATCGATCTTAGGATCGTAAAGCGGCGGCTGCAGCACGCCAGCCGGGAAATTTATGTCGTTCATCTGCGGATTGTAATAAGCATCGACGGTCGGCGCCGAAATGTCCCACTCGCCATGATCGACCGGCTTGCCGATCTTATTGATGTCGCGGCGGGTTTCGAACTGGTGTGCGCGGGCCACATCTCCGGCAAAATCCTCTCGAACGATGATGACCGAGCTGTAGTCACGCCATTTGTCTGGATATCCAATCTTGTTACGGATGCCGGCCAATTTTGTCAGCGCCTGCTGCTTGGTCTCAGGACTCATCCAGTCAAGCGCACGGATGCGCTCGCCCATGGCGTCTTCAATACGCTTCACCATATCGAGCGTGGCATCTTTTAGTTCGGGAGAGAAAACTTTCGCCACGTAAACCTGGCCGAGGGCTTCCCCCAGATTGTGATCGACATACTGCACGCAGCGTTTCCAGCGGGGCTGCTGCTCGGTCGCGCCGCGCAGATACTTGCGGTAGAACTCAAAATTCTCGTCGACAAACTTTGAAGAAAGGTAAGGCGAGGCCGCATCGGCAACATGGAAGCGCAGGTAGGTCTTCCAATTATCAAGGGGCTCGGCAGCGAGAAGCGTATTCAGTTCTTTGATGAAGTCGGGAGCGTCGACATTGACGGTAGCGAACTGCGGATACTGCATCGCATGGTAGTAGACGGCCCAGTCGAAATTGGGCGCAATCTGCGTGAGATCTGCGACTTTCATCTTGTGCACGAGTTTGTGCGGATCGCGGCGCTCGACGCGGGTGAGAGAGGTTTTGGCCAAGGCAGTCTCGATGCGCATGACCGTCTCGGCATTTCTCTTCGCCACATCCGGGCTGTCGCCAATCAGTTCGAACATTTTCTGCACGTGCTGCACATACCGCTCCCGCGTCTCCTTCGATTTGGCATCGTCTTTCGTGTAGTAATCGCGGTCGGGCATACCGAGGCCGCCCTGGTCGACATCGGCGATAACTTCTTCTGAATTATCAGGATCCTGGTTTGAGCCCGCCCGAAACAGCATGGAACTGCTGTAGGAATACCAGTTGTACGTGAACTGGAGGTGGGCTACGGCAGGAGTAATGTCTTTCAGCGATTTGATCTGCGCGATCGAGTCAAGCTCAGGCTGAATCGGCGACATGCCCCGCTTCTCGACCGTGGACTCGTCCACGCAAGCCGCGTAGAAATCACCGATTTTTTGCGTGACCGCGTTGCGGCCAGGATCGGGTTGCGCCGATTGCTCCAACATACCGCGAAGAAACGTCAGGTTATCCTCATAGAGCTTGGCGTAAACCGACCACGAGGTCTGGTCGGGTGGAATGGGATTCTTCTTCTGCCACCCACCGCAGGAATAAGTGTAGAGATCGACGCAAGGATCGATGGATCGATCCATCGAGGTGACGTCGAGGCTGGGACTATAGGGCAAGGCGCTGTTAGTTTGGCTGGACTGGTTTTGAGCGGAGGCAAACGGGAGAGCAGCAAGCAGAAGTGTGGCTAGGGAAACTGAGTGGTTTCGCATATTCACCTTGGACGTGAGTCGTAGGAAAAAGTTTGAGCAGTTTATGGTAATGGAGGGTCCCGCTGGCGGCAAGATTGTTGCGAGGAAAGACTAGATCGCGATCCCATGAATCTAGCTCTTCTGGCTGAATCATACGAGAGGACCGGCGATGAGTCGAAAGCCATGGACTACCACCGCAAAGTCCTCGCCATAAACTTTCACAATCCTACGAATGCCTTTGCGCGCTCACTGGCGAAGAAGAAAGTCGCCGCAAGATAGCTGGTCAAGGTGGGGACCGCCCTCGAAGCCCGCCCTGAGCAAGCGAAGCGCGCCGAAGGGTCCGATCGAGCGAAGCTCGACAGATCCTTTTAGTTCTGTAACTGCTGGAGTGCCCTGCGATATGATCAAGTGGATGCGCGATATCCACCCATTCCAAACCGACGCTCCTAGCCTGGAGCCAATTTGCGCCAAGGTCTTAGCTAGCGAGCGCCTGAACGCCGACGATGCTCTCGCTCTCTACCGCACCGGCGACATTCTCGCCGTCGGCTGGATGGCCAATTACGTTCGCGAGCGCATGCATGGCGATAACACCTATTTCAATGTGAACCGCCACATCAATCCGACAAACGTTTGCGTCGCGGCCTGCCGCCTGTGTGCTTTTGGCCGCAAGAAAGACGCTCCCGGCGCCTACACCATGGCACTCGAAGAGGCCTTTGAAACCGCCGCTTCCGGATACAGCGAGGCGGTCACCGAGTTCCACATCGTCGGCGGATTGCATCCCGACCTGCCGTTTCAATATTTCCTCGATCTTTGCTCCGGTCTGAAGCAGCGCTTTCCGCAGGTGCATTTGAAGGCGTTCACGATGGTCGAGATCGCATATCTGTCGAAACGAGCCAAGCTTTCGATTCATGAAACGCTGGAACAATTAAAGGCTTCAGGGGTCGATTCATTGCCCGGCGGCGGCGCCGAAATTTTTGCCGACCGGGTTCGCCACATCATCTGCGACCACAAGATCGATGGCGACCAGTGGCTCGAAACCGCCCGCCTGGCCCACCAGATCGGGCTGAAATCCAATGCGACCATGCTCTATGGCCACATCGAAAATGACGAAGACCGCGTCGATCATCTGCTGAAGCTGCGCGCGCTTCAGGATGAAACGGGCGGCTTCCAGACTTTCATTCCGCTGGCATTCCATCCCGATAACACGCCGCTCCAACATCTGCCGAAGACGACCGGCATGTTGGATATCAAGCAGATCGCAGTGAGCCGCCTGGTGCTCGACAACTTCCCGCATATCAAGTCGTACTGGCAGATGATGACAGCGAAGATTGCGCAGATCTCACTGCGCTTCGGCGCCGACGATATGGATGGAACCGTAATCGAAGAAAAGATTTATCATGATGCCGGCGCGACCACACCGCAAGGCATGAGAAGGGAAGAGTTAGAGCGTCTGATTCGAGCTGCCGGCCGAATTCCCATTGAGCGCGATACACTCTATCGTCCGGTTACGCGGACGGAGACGTCGGTGACGGTTGCGGTGTAGTCAGTAGGTAACACCGATGCTCATGTAGGGAACGCCGCTCAAGTCCGTCCTGAGCGACCCCGAGCGCAGAGAGGGGTGTCAAATGGGGCCGTCCAGTCGAGCGAACCTCGGCAATAGTAAGCAAAAACGGCTTTACAGCTTCTCGAAGAAATCACACGCTGAGCAGGAAATAAAGATGCCGCCGGGCACGCCGCGCTCGCGGTCTCTCACGCGCTTGACGATGCGCGTGTCCTTGCCGCACTTGGGACAAGCCGTGCTCTTGCTAGTATCCATGACCTTTTTACGGTCCGCTGTTTTTGCAATTTTTGCGCCTACTGCCATGATTGGTTTCTCCTTGGGTCTCTACTTTTGCGCAGCGATGCCTCTGAGTTCGCACAAATATTTGTGATTGGGATTCTTCAGAAACTGCGCACAGCTGAATGCGCCCGATGGGCGCTACCTTTTCGCCACCATTTATTTTACAAGAAGGTACTCTCGCTGTCTTGACTCGACACCGTTTGACCCCACTTAGCCGTCCCTGCTACGTTCGTATGTTTTTGCTTTCATCGAGGAGCTTCCCATGCCGGCCATCAAATTCCGCGGTGTCGATTTCATCCAGTTCGATTCGCTGCTCACTGACGAAGAGCGCCTGGTGCGCGACACCACGCGCCAATTCATCGAAGACAATCTCATCCCCATCATCGAGGAATGTAACCGCGCCGGCCGCTTTCCCCGTGAACTGATCACGCCCATGGCTGAGCTCGGCTTCTTCGGCGCGTCGCTCAAAGGCTATGGCTGCGCCGGTATGGGCAACGTCGAATACGGACTGATGACGCAGGAACTTGAGCGCGGCGACTCCGGCGTGCGCAGCTTCGTCAGCGTGCAGTCGGGCCTGGTGATGTATCCCATTTATACCTTCGGCAGCGAGGAGCAGAAGCAAACCTGGCTTCCGCCCATGCAGAAAGGCGAAAAGCTTGGCTGCTTCGGACTCACCGAACCCGATTTCGGCTCCAACCCCGGTGGTATGAGAACTCGCGCCCGCAAAGTAGGCAAGGAATATGTTCTGAACGGTGAGAAGATGTGGATTACCTCGGGCTCGATCGCGGACGTCGCTGTCATCTGGGCCAAAGTCGAAAATGAGAACGACAAGATTCGCGGATTCCTCGTCGAAACCGACCGCCCCGGTTTCAAAGCCGACGATATTCACGGCAAGTGGTCGCTGCGCGCCTCAGTGACTTCGGGATTGTCCCTGCAAGATCTTCACATTCCCGAATCGAGCCTGCTACCGAAGACTGACGGCCTGAAGTCTCCGCTGATGTGCCTGAATCAGGCGCGCTACGGCATCGCCTGGGGAGCGATCGGCGCCGCCATGTCGTGCTACGACACCGCTCTTCAATATTCGTTGCTCCGCAAGCAATGGCGCGACCAGCCGATCGCGTCGCATCAGTTAGTGCAAAACAAGCTGACCTGGATGATCACCGAAATCACCAAGGCGCAATTGCTCGCCTTGCAGGTGGGCCGGTTGAAAGACGCCGGCAAAGCCGAGCATCAGCACATCTCCATGGCCAAGCGCAACAACGTCTGGATGGCTCTCGAATGCGCACGCATCTCCCGCGACATCCTCGGCGCCAATGGCGTCGCCGACGACTACCCCATCATGCGCCACATGATGAATCTCGAATCCGTGAAGACCTACGAAGGCACACACGACGTGCATGCGCTGATTATCGGGCAGAGTGTGACGGGGATCGATGCGTTCTGAGAAAATAAAAACAAAACCGGTGTTAAATTATGAGGCAGACAGACGAGAAGATTTTCCTCCACTTACGCCGTCGGCCTTTCCCTCTGTGGCTGCACCGCCATAAAATCCTCCGCGAACCGTGTCGCGTAGCGCTCTAGTAGCGACTGCACGCGTCTCTGATCGACCGATCTCAGAATCAATCCCGCGTGATGATGTTTCTTGATTCTCATGTGAACTTCCGGATCGTTATACGGTGAAGTGTCCGGCTCCTCCTGTCGCGCCAGCGATAGAATCACGCCGGCATACTCCTCGCGCGTGGCGGGCAGCTTGTAGATTCCGTCCTCTCCTGCCACTTCAATGCGCGCCCACTCGCGCCACAAGTTAATTCCCGTCGCTGCCTCGACCATTTCGTTGATGTATGCTCCGCCCACGCGGGCCGCGCACTCCAGAAAATAAAACTCGCCATCCGCCTGTGCCTTGATGAACTCCGCGTGCGACACACCGCGCACCAATCCCAGAGCTGCAATCAGATCGCGATTGATCTCGCGCAGGGCCGAATCCTCGGCGCTTCCGCGAAGTATAGTAAACGAGGTAAATACGCCTCCACCCTGCGCCACATTCATCGGCGGCTTGCCGTACTTGCTCAAGTTGGCGAAAACAACTTCACTTTCCGAAACTACCGAATCCACGTGGTACACCTCGCCGGGAACAAACTTTTCCAATAAAAAAGACGACTGCTTGTCCCCTAACTGTTCGAGCATTGGCCACAACTCTTCGGGCGAGTTAATTTTTTTGATCCCGATGGCCGACGCCTCCTGTCGCGGCTTCAGCACCCACGGCCCGGCAACATGCTCCATGTAGTAGCGAATGTCGTTGTGATTTACGACCGGAACAAAATCCGGCACGCGCACGCCGCTATTCAGCGCCTTCATGCGCATCGCCAGTTTGTCGCGGAAGTAGCGCATCGTGGTCAGCCCCATGCCCGGAATGCGCAGATGCTCGCGCAAAGTTGCCGCAGTTTCCATGTCGTACTCGTCGAGCGCGACGATGCGGTGGATTTTCTGGTTGCGTGCGAGATGCGTCACAGCCCTAACGATGTCATCGAGAGGAATTTCAGAGGGAAGATAGAAAGTGTCGTCCAGGCTCTCTCGCGGCCAGTTGGCGTCGCGCAGTTTCTCCGCCGTCAGCAGCAACACTCGGCAGCCCTGCCGAGTGCATTCGCGCATGAACTCCTGGCCTTTTTCGTAGGTGGTGATGCAGAGAAAAGTAAGCGGGCGAGATTCCGGCATGGCTCGTCGTATAGGTTTCAGAGAATACCACGCCCGATAGATTCAGTGCGGAGATTATCCAGCGCACGTACTGGCTGCCTCGTGAGGGCTCAGTATATATCTCGCGATATCTTGCCCTCGTGATGCCGGTTCACAGATGTGATGTTGAGCATTTCCATCTACCCGGAAATTGCGCTATAGTCACACTCCGGCACAGATTATGGTTTCCTTCTCATATTCGGAGGCTTCCTATGGCTACGCAAACTCGTCCTGAAGGCAAAGCCCGCAGTTTCGGCGAAAACATCGAAAGCGACCTGGCCTCGCGATTTCTGCGCGTGGTCGAAGTCGCTGCTATCGCGTCCGCCCGCACCATGGGCCAGGGCGAGCGTAAACTTTCCGACCACGTGGCTACCGAGGCCATGCGCCAGACCATGGACTCTATTCCCATGCACGGCACTATCGTCATCGGCGAGGGAGAACGCGACGAAGCTCCCATGCTCTACATCGGCGAAAAAGTCGGCGCCGAATTCCCCGACGGACGCGACGTTCCCGAAATCGACATCGCCGTCGATCCGCTCGAGGGCACCAACCTCTGCGCCACCGGCGCACCCGGCGCGATCACCGTTCTCGCTGCCTCCGAGCGCGGAGGCCTGCTACACGCCCCCGACTGCTACATGGAAAAAATCGTCGTCGGTCCCTCATGCAAGAACGCCGTCGAACTAGACGCCCCCGTTGCCGACAATCTGAAGAACATCGCCAAACGCCTAGAGCGCGATGTGGAAGATTTGGTTGTGATCGTGCTCGATCGCCCGCGCCACGAAAAGCTCATCGCCGATATTCGCGCCGCCGGCGCCCGTATCCGCCTGATCAGCGATGGCGACTTGTCTGCTGGTATCGCTGCCGCCATTATAGGCACGGGAGTTCACGCCGTCATGGGTTCCGGCGGAGCACCCGAGGGCGTCATTACCGCCGCTGCCATTCGTTCCCTCAACGGCTACATGCTAGGCCGCCTCGTCGTAAAACCTGATCAGGAAGAGCGCCTCGCACGCATGGGCATCAAAGATAAGAACCGCATCTACGAGGCGCAAGACCTCGCTCCCGGCAAACAACTCATCTTCGCCGCCACAGGCGTCACCGATGGCGCGCTGCTCAAAGGCGTCCGCTTTTTCGGAGAAGGCACACGCACGTCGTCGGTCATCCTGACGCAGCAAACTGGCAAGGTGCGCTTCATCGAGAGCATTCATCTCGAGAAGGGGCCGGATGTGAAGGTCAGGTTCGCGTAATTAACCGAACGGATTTTCAACCCGCAGGCCTTCAATGTTCCGTCTGTCTTGGAGATCTTCGGTATAAAGGGTCTGGCAGCGGCCT
Source organism: Candidatus Sulfotelmatobacter sp. (assembly GCA_030041215.1). Taxonomy (GTDB): domain Bacteria; phylum Acidobacteriota; class Terriglobia; order Terriglobales; family Acidobacteriaceae; genus Sulfotelmatobacter. The sequence goes on from JASHOH010000103.1 coordinate 29,091, forward strand.
TCCAACGCCGCTGCGACAATGAGCGAATCGTACCATGCCAAGCGGTGCTTTCCAGTGATCCGCAGTGCTTCCCCGAATAAGGCCGGGGAAGAATGGATTGCCAGCAGTGGACGAAAGACAGTAATGAGGTATTGTTCTGCCTCCGCCACATTCATCTGTTGGGGAAAGCGTCGCAATGCCACATTGAAAAATTCCTGCACAACTTGGTAGCTGACGATGCCGTCGCCCGTTTCGGCGGCCGTGCGAATGAGTTGCTCTGCTTTCTTCGCCTTGGCCGAGGCCCTAACGTCAAACGTGTAAACGAAGACATTCGTGTCGAGGAAGAACCTAGCGCTCATTCATTTCGTCCCGCGTGTAAGGTCCGGATGAGCGGACGTGCCGCAGCCTGCGCATCAGGGCATCGATGGCTGCGCCCGCACCCGCCTGCGAGGCATACTGTTCCAGCCACTCTCGAAACGCTGCGTTGAGGGTGGTATGCCGAGCCTGCGCTGTGAGCCGGGCCTGTTCGATCAGGTTCTCATCTGCACTAAGCGTAATATTTTTCATACTGATACAGTGTACACCATAGTAGTGCGAGAACCTCCTTTCCTCACTACTAACTTGACCAAGATTTTGTTATCAATCTAGAATAATAATCTAGGTTGATATGAATGGTTATGAAAACGGTCGGTTTATTCGAAGCTAAGCAGAAGCTCTCCGAGCTCGTAGAGCGCGCGAACGGAGGCGAGCAGATCGGGATCACCCGCCGAGGAAAACTTGCAGCCATCATTGTGCCCGCTCAACCGCAAATGACCTTAGATGAGATCTGGGCTGACATGGAGGAGATCCGAAAACACGTCGACCGCTCCAAGTTCTCCAGCGTCAAGGAGCTAATCGAGGAGGGACGGCGTTGAGCCGGTTCGTCCTCGACGCGTCAATTGGGCTGGCTTGGTTTGTGGACGACCCCGTGCCGCAACCCGCAGTGAAGGTCTGGCGTAGCCTGCGGCAGGGGTACCGCGCGGTCGTTCCGTCGCTATGGATTTTAGAGATGGCCAACGGATTAGCCATGGCCGAACGCCGTGGAGCGCTTCCGCCCTCATACATTAACCATTGTCTCAGGGATATCGAGGTAATGCTGGTTTCGACTCTAGAGCGCGCGGAAACTTCGATGACGACCCGCCAGGCGTTCAATGCTGCCAGCGCGTTCCGCCTGACGGCCTACGACGCCGTGTATCTCGAGACGGCGCGAAATGAACATTTGCCGCTAGCGACGCTCGACCGCGCCTTGAAGAGCGCTGCCGCAGCTGCGGGCGTCACGTTATTTCCATAACTTTCGTTTCCGCAGTCTGGGGAAACCGCCCTCACTTCGTTACTTCAAATACTGCTTCCTCACCTCCTCCGGTACCTTGGGCTCGGGCGGAAAATCCTGCGAGTATCCTTTGAATAGTGCTGTCGTAACTTCGGACCGCCGCGTGCCATCATGCACAGCAATCGTGTGCGGACGCCTAGCCTGGTAGCCTTCCCACAAAGACACGCCCGCGTAAGCACCGTCCTTCCGCAGGATGTAATAGATCATATCGACAAAGCGCAGCCGGCTCATGTCGCCGTTGTAGGTGCGGACGATGCGCTTCAGCGCGTCCATGCCGGCTTCGTGCGGAGACATGCCATGCCGCATGTTCTCCACGATCGTGTGCGCGCCCGCGACCTTGATGTTCTCCTCGCCGCTGCCAGTCGCGCCAGCCGAGCCGACGTCCTGATCGGTGTAGCAGCCTGCGCCGATGATCGGCGAATCGCCGCAGCGACCGGGCAGCTTGAACGCTAGTCCGCTGGTCGTCGTGCAGCCGGAGATTTCTCCCTTCTCGTTCAGCGCCGAGCAATGAATCGTCCCTGTGGGCGGGAAAAGCACTTTGTGGATCGCATCTGCACGGTCTTCCGGAGCAATGCCCAACTTGCCCGCATGCTCTTCCAAACGCCGATAGCGCTCGCGCCACAACTCTGATTGCGGCTTGCCACGCTCAGGTTGCTGCGGAGCTTTATCTGGCGAAACCGGCGCAGCGTCCGTAGGCGCTTGCCAGTGCGGATCGGCCAACCCTGGTCCCCACCAATCGCTGTTCGAGTGATACTCCTTCCACAGCAGCCAGATCTTGCGCGAGTGGTCGGTGAGCAGGTTTTCGCGCGGAAAGCCGACAGCCACAGCGAAGCGCTCGGCGCCTTCGCCCACGAGCATGACGTGTCCAGTGTGCTCGAACACAGCCTTCGACACCAGCGACACATTCTTGATATTGCGTACTGCGCCAACTGCGCCGGCGCGCCGCGTCGGACCGTGCATGCAACACGCATCCAGCTCGACCACGCCTTCTTCGTTGGGAATTCCGCCGAGGCCGACAGTGGTAACGTTGGGATCGTCTTCCGGGCCTTTGACCACGCGCAGCGCGACGTCGAGCGTGTCTCCTCCGCTCTTGAGGAAGGCGAAGGCGTCGTCGAGATAGTCGAATCCATTGTGCGCGCAGATGATGATCGGCCGCTTGTACGAGCCAGATTGGGCGTCGTTATTCTGCGCGGCTGCTGCGGGATTCTCGAGCAGATGGTTTGCAGCGACTTCGCCCTGAGCGCGAACTCCAGCTCCAGCAGCGATGGTTCCGAGAACAGACGTCCTGACAAAATCACGGCGGGAAAATGACATGAATCCTCCTGCTTGATGGAAAGCGGGAGAATATCATGTCCAGCTGCGAGCTCTGAGCTTCGGGCTGCGAGCTTAGCGCTGCGAGTGATTGAGCTCGCATCTTTTTGCCTGGAAATTGGGAATTGCGGTGAAATCGCGGGAAATGGTGCGGTTTTGGTGCGAAAATCGGGGCTGATTTTGCGCTTTGCAGCCTGTGGAAATCGTGTAAGTCTTTTGTTTTCAGTGCAAAGTTTATAAGTTTGCTACCCCCCTCCCCCACCCCCCTGTCGTTTAGAATCAATGGTTTACACATATGAGTGTGTCGTAAAATCGTCATCCTAAAGGAGTTACATGTTAAGCTCCGTGAAACAAAGGAGTTAGGTGGGGCATGTTGCAAAGCCCACTTCTCGCGCAAAGGGCGCGCGAGAAGTGGGGCACCCGAGTCGGTCACGCGATGGAAGCGGGCCACCCGCCCTAGCCAGCAGCTGGAAAATTTACCGTCTCGATACGAACATTCAACACGTCTGGAGAATCGTCCTCTTTTGGGAGAGGTTTGATTTGTCCCGAACCCTCCCTCACTTTGGCAGGTTTGCTCTTGATTATTTCCGTAAGATTCGGCGTATCCGATGGGAGGGCAAACCGGCTATCCTTCAGAATGTCGCGTAATGCATTTGCAATGTAGTACGCGGGCACCACGTACGTGAAATTAGTAGAGCCTTGGGTAAAGCCACTTACCTGAAGTTGGTTTTGAACCTTGCTGTAAATCGGGCGAGTTTCAATTAACCCCGCGTTTAGGATACCGATGACATGACCATTTTCTGCGAGAAAAACCGGTGAACCGCTCGCTCCGCCCATGCTAAGCACATTAATCACGAAGGAATGGGGCGCTTTGCATCGTGTTGGAAGTATGGCGCTGATTACGCCACGTTGAAGGAATGGGCCGAATTGGTGAACCCATCCAGGTGCCGTGAGCGCATCGGTTCCCATCGGATACCCTATGGTTCCAACTTCTACCCCTTCAATCAGCTTGTCTGTGCTCGGCTCCAATTCGACACGTGGCAACTCCTTTGCCTTTACGTGCACAATATTGAAATCCGGTTTTTCCGGCCCGTAGTAATACCCTTCGCCCCTAGGAACAAGGCCCGCCACTCTGAAAATGCCGATGACCTCAAGCGGGACCTCCGCAACGCTTTCCACGGTAATTGAGGGATTATCACCCGGCTTCACACCGTGAAAAAGAACTGCCACAAGCGGGAACTTGTCTTTTGGAAAATCGGCAGGTCGTGGGAGTTGCACCAGTGCATCAACCACGTGAGCATTTGTGACAATCAAACCATCACCAATAATTACGCCCGTTCCGATAATTGGAAACATCTGCTTTCGTTTTTCATTCGGACTGCGATGCGGAATAACCGCCGGCATGAAAGCCACGATGGAAGGACGTACCAATTCAAAAGACTCTGGCAGCATCATCCGTCTTTGCCTCAACAAATTCTTAATTTTCGTTGACGATCTTACCCACGGGTTGCGGTATCTCGATATTGATTGTAATCTTCAGGTCCTCGCGTGTTGGATACGCGTCAAAAAACTGCTTGTAGCGGCTCTTAATTCGTTCGGCGTGTGCGCCAGTCACTACGATCATGCTGCCTTGCCCGAGAATTTCTATAGACCCGTTTGGGCGTTCATTGAGTTGCGCGTCAATAAAATCTAACTGTTCGTGCATACCTTCCTCCGTCTCAGGTCCAGGTTGTCAAGACGGTCAGCCCTTGCAATTAATTCGCGGGTCTGTTCATTATGACGTAATGCCGACCATCCAACCTCCCACCGTCAGCAAGACGCTGCTGGATGAAATAAACAGGGCCATCGGAATGCACAATTTCATCACAGCGACCGTTCCCGACAAATTCAGCGCAGACACAGACCAAAAGCTGCTTGTTTCGGCAATCTTCTCACTTACCCTGGAACACCATGGCGCAATTCTTCATTTGCTCCAAGCTGGTCGGTTTGACGGGAGTGCCTTAGCTCTTGTACGACCACTGATAGACGGTGCCTATCGCGCTCATTGGATTTACTCTTGCGCGAAGCCAGATATCATTGCTCGCATCAAGAACGGCGAAAACGTTTATCCGGGGTTAATTAACATGGCGGAGGAAATTGAAAAGAAGGTTGACGCCGACGGGATGTTTGTCTCTATTAGGCCGTATATCAACGCTCTGCACGGGTACACGCACGGAGGATTGGAACAGCTTGCCCGTCGGTTCGATGCAACCGGGACCGCCATTAAACCGAATTATGCGGACGGTGAGAAGCTCGAGGCGGTAAAAGCTACGACCGCGCATCTAACCGCGTTGGCAATGGCGTATTCTCAGATTGTTTCGGCGGGACCGCCCGACAAGGAGCCGCAGTCCCGGAAAATCAGCGATCATTATGTATCGCAGTATCCACCACCGGCGCAAACCCTTTAGGTGGCAGTGATGCGGCGGGTGGCCCGCTTTTTGTGGCGTGACCGATCAGGGTGCCCCATTTCTCACGCGTTTTTTGCGCGAGAAGTGGGGTTTTTTCTACGACCCTTATTCCTTTAACCCGCCTTGTCCCGAATCTTTTCCTCCCGCCATCTCCAATCGTTGATCCGAACCAATCCCTTCTCGCCATACGCGTAGGAGCGGAAACTGCTCCTCCGCCAGTCGTCGGGGTTCTCCGCCAATCCGCGGACCACCGGATTCCGGTGCATATATTTCGGGTGCTCCGCGGCCCGGGCTACAACGACCACAGGGTCCCTCGACTTCGCGGAGAGATTCACGAAGTAAATCTCTCCGCTCCGCTCGGGATGACAATTTTTGGGGGGTTTGACGCGGCGCTGAAGCGCCGCTCTTCCACGGCACTTCGCGCGGCTATGATGCTGCGGGGACGAAAGCAGGTTCCCATTCGATTCCCTTCGCCATTCGGCTCAGGGCAGGCTCTTCGCGGCGCTCAGTCGCTCAAGACAGGTTCCCGTTCGACTCCCTCGCTCCGCTCAGTCCCTCAGGGCAGGCTCTCACCGGTCCTTCGGACCGGTTCGGAGTGACATTTTTTGGAAGGGCGCTTATCGCAGCGCTGAAGCGCTGCGCCACCTAAAGGCGCTGCGCCACCTAAAGGCTCTACGCCACCTAAAGGCTCTACGCCACCGTTGGGGCGCTGCGCCACCTAAAGGCTCTACGCCACCTAAAGGCTCTACGCCACCGTTGGGGCGCTGCGCCACCTAGCGCGAACCACTTGCCTGTTCAGGATGACAAGTTGTGGATGAGCGCGTAACGCCGGGCTGAAGCCCGGCTCTTCCACGGTAGTTGACGCTCAGCGTGACCCTTCGGCGTCCTCGCTGCGCGCGGTTGCTCAGAGCAGGCTATTAGAAGGCGTGCCCTGATACAAATTATTGCTCGAGCGTAGAGGTCCCACGTCTCGCAAGAGACGCGAGACGTGGGGCACCCGATTTTGGATTTTAATTTACGGCAGATTGCGGTTGCGGGCGGCCAGCGCTTGCGGGGCTTCGCGCGCGGGTCCTGCTGACGGCGACTTCACTGGCCATGGCTTGGCCGGCTCGGCGCGGAAGCGCAGGACCGCGGCGATGTTGCCGACGTGGTCGAATTCCGGGTCATCTTTCACATAAAACAGCTCGATGTTTTGGGAGATGATGCGCGGCAGAATCGCTTCGCCAACATCGACCAGCTTGCGGGTTTCGTGTCCGCACACGGGGCAGAAGGCGACGAGGTGCGCGTCGAGATGTCCGCAATTTGAGCACTCGACCGCCTGAGCGACGTAGCGTTCGCCGATGAGCAGCGTCTGGACTTCTCCCATTTCGAGCGAGAGCAGCACGCGGCGCAGGCCGGTCGATCCGCGGCCGCCGGCGCGGGCCTGATCGATGGCCTCGCGAACGGCTTCGGCACAGCGTTTTTTCTGCGAGTCGTTGAAAACTTTTTCCGCTTGCCTGCGAATTTCGTCGTTGCTCGTGTGGCCGATTTCGGCGTAAAAGCGCCCGAGCAACGCTTGCGACGCATAGGTATGAAGCTGCTGCGAGAACAGCGGCCAGCCAGTGTCCTGGCAGGCGAGAATCCATTTCTCGAATTCGCCGCGTTCGAGTCCTGCTTTGATCGCGTCGGCGACGTTCTTGAAATGTTGCCGCACTTCGTCGGTAACGCGGCGCTCGGCGTGGCCGGCGTCGTAACCAGCAAAGCCGTCGCTGCGGCCACGATGAGGCAGCGGATGGAAGAAGTCGATGCGCTCGTTGAGCTCGCCGAGACGCAGATCGAAGAGGCGGGCGCGGTGACGATCGAGCAGTACGACGCAGAGGCGGGGAAAGGCTCCCAGCAACTGCGCCAGCGGCTTGAGCTGGAAGTGGCGATTCATGACGAGCTGCATGCCGCTGAGTTGCGGCGGCAGATCGTACTCACGCCAGAAGCTGCGGGCGGAGCAGGCGAAGACGCCTTTGGCGTGCTGTCCGTTGCCGCGCGTGCCGTTGTTCTGCAGATCGCGTGCGACGCGCAGGATGTGCTCCACGTCGGCGCGGGCCGATTCGTACGCGGCTCTGCCGTTGTTTCCGTTTCTGGTTTCCAGTTGGCGCAGGACTTCGCGCGCCAGGTCCTTGGTAAGAATTGTTTCTTCCTTGTGAGATTTGTTGCTGGGTGTCGTGGGCTGAAAATAGAAGCTCAGAGCGCAGCCGCTCGGATCTTCAAATTGGGCGAGTTCATGAATCTGTTCGCGAGTAATCATTCGAGGCGATACTCCTTAAATAATGAAATTTGGATTTAGGCGTTACCCACATTGGCCAGCCGTCCCCTGAACTGGCGAACCAAACTAGGCGATTTGCGCAGGTGAGAGCGGGCGTCAGAAATAGCGCTGGCGACCTGCTCGGGCGGTGCGCCGGTAATAGCAGAGATCTCGTCGATGCCGAAGCCTTCGATGGCATGCAGGATGAACGCCTCACGGTGGGCGGGGTTGACGTCGCGCAGGGCAGAGGCGATCAGGCGCATCATTTCGTCGGAGCCGACGATCTGCTCGGGCGTGGCGATGCGGCCATCAGCGATGACAGTTTCCTCGGTGATGGATTCGTCGGGCTGATGGAATTGCAGCTCGGCTTCGTCGCTGCCACGGACATTCCGCTTGCGGGCCGACTCTTCGAGGCGGACTGCACTACCGTTGGAGCCGTCGGGGCGCGAAAGTTCGTCTAGGGCCTTCATGGCGAGGCGGTAGAGCCAGGGTTCGAGAGCGAGGCGCTCGGGTTTCTCGTGAACGTCGCCCAGGGCGGCGGCAATGGTTTCGTCAATGACCTCTTCCTTGCTGATCGAGTCGGGTTCGATCATGTCGGAGATTTCGCGGAAATAAATTTCGCGCTCGACATAGCGCTCGAGGCGGGCGAGGTTGGCGTTCACGTAGGAGCGGATGTCGTCGGAGGAAACTGTCGGCGGAAAAACTGCGGCGAGAGTCTGCTCGAAGGGAACGCTCATATTGCGGCGCTTTGAGATCTCCTGTTGGCGCCGTGGCCACTTGTGGCTGGAGCGGAGCTGGGCTTTGTGTTTGTTGACCTGCTGAAGCAGGTCTTCGAACGCGGCTTTGACGGCAGCAGAGGCCGTGGAGGCCCTTTGCTCGACGGCCATCTGTCCTGAGGGCAGACGCAGGTTGAGAGAAACGCAGGTGCCCTCCCGGGGATTTAGTTCCTCGACGTAGCCTTTGAGGTGAACCAACTCGGGTCGGAAGACTTGCAGACGTTTCCGGAGCTTTTCGATGTGGTATTGAATGTCTTTTTCTACGGCGGGGGTCTTATGAATCCGGTAACCGATGTGGACGTTCATGAGCACCTCAAGCTTGCAAACTAAAGGGCGCAAACCAGTGCTTTCTAAAAAAATTGTACACCCGCAGGGAAGGAGGAAAAGTGGAATATTGAATCGGGTAAATCGTCGATTGCAAATGGGGGACGAATTTGGGAAGGTGCGGGGCGGGAAGGTTAGGGGCTTCTGAATCAATGCTCCTTTCACCGAAGTAACAAATGCGGCCGGTAGGAAGCGGGCGCTCGCCTCGCTCGCTTGGACAGCCGAGGCGGCTGTCCCTAAATGGGGGCAGCAGTTGGTTTACAGGCGCTTTGTCTGACCGATATGATCTCGGGACGATGATCTGGAAACAGTTTCTGCTTGGCGCATTGCTCTGTGTCGTGGCTTGGGCGCAGGGCGCGAATGATAAAGAAGTCGACGCGGTTTATCCCGAAGCCTACGCGCTGTATGTGGACATTCACCAGAATCCGGAATTATCTGCGCACGAGACGCAGACTGCGGCTAAGTTGGCGGCGCGGCTGCGCAGTTTGGGTTACGAAGTCACTGAACATGTCGGCGGGACGGGGATTGTCGCCATTCTAAAAAACGGCGCCGGGCCGACGGTGATGCTGCGCACTGAACTCGATGCGTTGCCGGTGGAAGAAAAAACTGGCTTGCCCTACGCAAGCAAGGTTCATACGAAAGATGATTTCGGGCATGACGTTCCCGTAATGCATGCGTGCGGACACGATCTGCACATGGCGTCACTTTTTGCCACGGCGTCGATCATGGCGCGCGGCAAGAGCTCATGGCATGGAACATTGATGCTGGTTGGCCAGCCAGCCGAGGAAACGGCTGGCGGGGCCAAGGCGATGCTGGCGGATGGTCTGTTCACGCGCTTTCCCAAGCCGGATTTTGCTGTGGCAATGCATGTAGACAACCTGCTGCCTGCGGGAGCGGTGGGGATCATGCCCGGCATCTACAACAACAATGCGGACTCGCTGCGTATCACAATTTACGGCAAGGGCGGGCACGGGGCACAGCCGCACACTACGATCGATCCGATTGTGATTGCTGCGAGGACGATTTTGACGTTGCAAACGATTCCCGCACGCGAGGTAAAGCCGGGCGAGATGGCGATCGTTACTGTGGGCTACGTTCACGCCGGAACGAAAAACAATGTCATTCCCGATCAGGCGGAACTTGGGCTGACGGTGCGAACCAACAAACCGGAAGTGCGGCAGCAGGTGCTGGCGGCAATCACGCGCATCGCGAATGCGGAAGCTGAAGCGGCAGGTGCGCCGAAGGCTCCGCTGATTGAGCATTATGAAGCGACGGATCTGGTTTATAACGATCCGGCGCTGGCGGCGCGGCTGAAGGCGGCTCTGGAAGCGGCGCTGGGGAAAAAACATGTGGTGATTGAAGAGCCGATTCCGGTGTCGGAAGATTTTTCTTATTACGTGGCTCAGGGAGTTCCGGGGTTCTATTTCACGCTGGGCGGAGCTGATCCAGAGAAGTATGCGGCGGCGAAGGCTTCGGGTACGTCGCTCCCCTCGAATCATTCTCCGCTGTTCGCGCCGGATGTGGATCCGGCGCTGCATACGGGGATAGCGGCGGAGGTGGCGGTGCTGAGGGAGTTAATGAAGTAGCTGACCCTGTACGCGCTACAACTGGCCGCTGGAGGCCCAAGCGTTGCTGTGCCGCGTTGTTTATCCTTTTCGCTCAAT
>JASHOH010000104.1 GCA_030041215.1 Candidatus Sulfotelmatobacter sp.
AGCCGGGCAAAATCGTCGGCAGTGAAGCCGAGCAACCGGCGATAGACTTCCTGATTGTCGTAGCCGGTCGGGCGCCCGAGCCACTTCAGCCGTCCCGGAGTTTTGTGCTGCAAGTACGGGGTTGTGCCGTAGAGGATCTTCCCGTAGTGTGGCGAATCGTACTCCGCCACGTGTCCGCGATACTTGAAGTGGGGATATTCCGCCACTTCATTAACGTAGAGCACGCCGCCGGAGGCGACTTGCTGCTTGGAGAGCTTGCGCTCCGCGTCGGCGCGAGGATTGTCCTTGAGCCACTCTCCCAGCATGGTATATGTCTTCACCTGCTGATTGTGGCCGAGACGGTCGGCGACCTCGCGCAAACCAGGATCGCCCAAGATGTCTTCCTCCACCGCAGGATACTCGTCTCCAACCGTGCGCCAGATGCGATACCAGAGCCGGTCGTGGCCACCGCCCACCATCATGTAGCCGTCTTTGCAAGGGTTCACGGCGTAAATGTTGATGGCCAAATCCCAATTGCCGTACCGCGGACGGATGCTGCCATCCATGGAATGCCAAGCCCAACTGTAATCAAGGATGCGGATGATAGCTTCCGCCGAGGTGGCTTCGATGAACTGGCCTTCACCCGAAACATTCTCGCGATACAGCAGAGCCGCCAGAATGCCCATAGCCGCCGAACTACCGCCCACGTGATCGGCCATCCACAGAGCGGAACGGGTCGGCTGTCCGCCGAATTCCTTGGGATCTCCAGTGCCGTGAACGAAGCCGCAGGCCGCCTGCGCGGTGGGATCCAGATTGCCCGGCTTGTCTTTGAGCGGCCCCCACTGTCCGCGCTGGCCGACCCAGCAATAGATCAGCTTGGGATTGATCTCGCGCAGTTGGCGATAGCCAATGCCCCACTCATCCCACTGGCCGGGAGGCGCGTTCTCGATGATTACGTCGACCTGGATCGCGAGATCCTTGAGAATCCGGCGACCTTCCTCCGTCTCAAGGTTGAGCGTGATCGAAGACTTGTTGCGCATCTCGTGGAGGAACTGACCGCCAACTTTCTCTCCGGTTCCCTTGTCCTCGAACATGTATTCCTGCCGTCCAAACGGTGTCAGCTTGCGGAGCGGATCCCCTCCCGGGGGTTCTACCTGGATGACCTCGGCTCCCAGTTCGGAAAGCTGCGAGGAGCACCAGTGCCCGATTGTCATGCTGGTTGTACAATCCAGCACGCGAATGCGGGACAGCGCTTCCGGTTTTTCGAAATTGTGTTCCTGGCGGAGTATTGACTCCAGGAAAAGCGGATATGCCTTGGCTTGGTCGCTGAGTCCAGCATAGACCTCTTCAGGTTTGGGTGTGGGGATCGCGGGCCAAGGAGCAGACTCGGTTGCTGCCATGAGACGGCCTCCTAGCGGCGTGGTTATCGTTGAAACCCGCTTCCGGGCGAACTAATGGGTAGACAACCACGCTAATTGCGTAAAAAAACAACACGCATTTTGGTGCGTTGCGGACGTGTTGTCAGTGATTGCCGTCACAGTCGTGAGTGACAGCTTGCAGATTTTCCCTTTTTCGCAAAGGGCCTGGTTGGCAAACAAACTTTTTCGCACCTTGCTAAAAAAAACATGAAGGGCGCATTGGGCCTGCTGATCACGGCAGGCTGTGAGGTAGGTCACTGAAAAACTTGTCCCCCTTCGAGAAAAATGAGTAACGATTCGCCTCACATGGATCGAGGCGGAAACTCGACGGGCCGCACGCAGCTTTCCGCCGGCCACCGGCGCTTCGACAACGCGCTGGTTTTCTGAACCAGAGCGGGAGCCGGCTTCTTAGCCCGGCTTTCTGGTTTCGGATACCGAGCTACCCAGAGCGAGCAAGACTGCGCCGATGTCGCACTATCCGGGGTGGCCGTCATGGGATCTGCGTGCAATCGTTCAATTCCTGATCAGCGTTTACTCCGCGCAATAGGATCTGATCTCGAGCGCGGAGGCCATCTCAGTAATCAAGAACAGCACCAGCCAGTCGCGACCGCAACCGTGTTCAAGGCAACCAGTCCGGCCGCCACCGCCGGCGTCTGCGACCACGATGTCGGCGAATTGAAGGATAAAAATCAAAGGACACATTATCAGCTTCCTGAATGCAGTGTGCCCGAAAAGAAGAGGTTCTTCATCGCCGGCCCATGCAGCGTGGAATCGGAAGAACAAATGCTGCAGACGGCCATGCAGCTGTCGGCATTTGACGTCACCTTAATACGGGGCGGAGTCTGGAAGCCTCGCACGCGTCCCGGCTCGTTCGAAGGCGTTGGAGTCAAAGGGCTGGCCTGGCTAAGAGAAGCAGGGAGCGCTTTAGGGTTACCCGTTGCTACCGAAGTTGCAAGCTCAACTCATGTGGAGGAATGTCTGAAAGCTGGGGTTGATGTTCTGTGGATTGGCGCGCGAACCACCACCAGTCCTTTCGCGGTTCAACACGTTGCCGATGCCCTGCGGGGCGTGGATATCCCGGTCATGGTCAAGAATCCCATGAACCCGGATATTGAGTTATGGATCGGAGCGATTGAAAGGATCAACAAAGCGGGAGTTACAAAAATCATGGCGATACATCGGGGCTTCTCCACTTATGGGGAGACGCTGTATCGTAATCGACCGATTTGGAGAATTCCCATCGAGTTGCGCCGGCGCCTGCCCAATCTGCCGCTGATATGCGACCCCAGCCATATTTGCGGCAAGCGGAGGTACGTAATGGCAGTGGCGCAACAGGCGATCGATCTGCTTTTTGACGGTCTGATGATTGAGGTCCATTGTGCGCCTAGTAACGCCCTTAGTGACTCCGCACAACAAATGACGCCGGCACAATATGGCCGGCTCATTCGTAGACTCCGCTATGTGTCTTCGAGTGCCCCGACGCAGCTTCCTGAGGTAATAAAACTTCTGCGAAATCAAATTGACGCGATTGACGACAACCTGATCGCACTCCTTGCCAAAAGAATGGAATGTGCCGAGCGCATTGGAATCTGGAAGCGGAAACACAACGTGTCGCTGTTCCAGCCGGAGAGGTGGGAACAGATCTTACAGGATAGGATCCAGTCCAGCGTGAGAAGGCATCTATCGGCGAGCTTTGTGCGGAACCTTTTCGAACACATCCACGAAGAAGCGCTGAATATTCAAGGGAGAGTGCCGGCTGAGAGGTCCTGCTCGCGTCGCCAGCGAGGTACGCAGGCTTTTACGGCTGAGCATTTCGAGAATGAAAGACGCGCTTCGGAGGAACGCGATGTGGCGGAATTGGATTTGCACGCACAAGTCGAGAATTCTCCCCCGCTGTCATGGGAAGGACGGCATATAACAGAGATGGGGCAGGATTGAAAGTTGGAAGTATGTGTAACAATGGATGGCGAGCGCTTATCGTCACACCTCGGTGTGACTGTGGTCACAGCACGAAGGGAATAGGTGGTCCACCTTGAGGATGGAAGCAGCAACTCCGGGCAACGGTTCTCTGGTGGCCAGCGGGCATTCCGCCGTCAGGAGTCGCGGCATCGGCCCGCCCAAGAAGTGTGCGATGTTGCTAGCTCCTGCCGGCAACCTCGAGGCCGCCGGGCAGGCGTTTGAAGCCGGCGCCGACGCGGTGTATGTGGGATTAAAGGGTTGGAGCCGCGGCGGGGCGCGCGGTGAACTTGATCGTGAGCAGTTGCGGCAGTGCATCGAGCTGGCTCACGCACTTGGGAAGCAGGTGCAGCTTGCGGCAAACATCATACCCAAGGCGCTGGAACGCCAACGGCTGCTCGGACAACTAGCCGAGCTGGCGGAATGGGGACTGCAGGCGGTAATCGTGAACGACGCCGGTTTTCTGCGGGAGGTCCGGCGAAAACTGCCGGCATTGGCCATCACCGCCAGTATAGGCTGCGGCGCCCTGAATACGGATGACGCCCTTTTCTATCAGGATTTGGGCGCGACTGCTGTGGTGCTGCCAGGGTACGTTGAACCTGCGGAAATCGTGGAGGTGAAAGCCAAGGCTGCGATCCAGGTGGAAGTTATGCTGCACATGGTGCAGGAATTTATCCAACTTGGAAAATGCTGGATGCCCAGTTACCTCAACTTCGCGGCGGGGGAGCAGGCGATTCCAGCGGAGCGGTTGGGCGGCAGCGTCAAGCGCGGCGGAGTGGGCAGTTGTTTCCGCATCTGCCAGCAGCCATGGATGCTGCTCAAGGATGGCGTGGAGGTTGACCAGCGGCTGTTTCCCGGTTGGCAGCTCAGTCGCGTGGCCGAACTCGGAGCATTCCTGGATGCCGGCGCGGATGTGATCAAGATCCAGGGCCGCAGCCTTTCCGCTGAAATAGTGCGTGCTATCATCGCGATGTACCGCGCAGCCAGCGATGCTTGGAGATGCGGGCAGAAGGCTGAGTGGAACGCGGCCGCGCTGCCAGTCATGTGGACAGTACGAGGACGTTGAATGGGCGCCTTTGAACTCAATACGACAATCTCCAACCTGCGCAGCTTGCAGGAATCGGACTTGAGCGCGTATGACGCGGTGTACTTGGGCAACATTTACTGCCGCATCTTCGAGGACAACTTTCTGGAGCGCATGAACGACCTCAAGGAAGGCATCGCGCGGGTCAAGGACCAGGGACTGCGCGCCTATGTGACCTCCTATGCCGGGCCGCGGAACGACGCGCTACCCAAAGTGGAGATGGCGCTGGAGACTGCGGCTGCGGCTGCGGCCGATGCGGTTGAGGTACATAACCTGGGCGTGCTGCGCCTCATTCACGAGCAGTATCCAGGCATGCCGGTACACATCGGCGGATTTGCCAACGTGTACACCGACGCGGGAACCGCAGTGCTGAAAGAGTTTGGCGCGGTTCGCTTTACGCCGAACTATGAGATCAGCCTCGACGAAGTGAGAGCTATTACGGCTGCGGTCGGCATCCCGGCGGAGCTTCTGGTACACGGCAAAATGCCGCTGGGCGTTTCCGATTACTGCTTTCTGCTCGAGTATGAGTCGCACTGGCCGGAGAAATGTCCGGTGGTATGCCAGAAACAACTTTTTCTCCGACAGGGCGACTGGGCCATGCGATCGGTGGGTAAGGGCGTTCTCAGCGGTAAAGATGTGTGCATGCTCGAGCATCTGCCTACGTTGCTCGCTGCCGGACACAAGGCGTTTCGCATCGAGACGGCGTACGAGACGCCCGAGTACCGCCTGGGGATTGCCAGAATCTATCGCACCGCGCTGGAGCGCGCCCTTGCTGGCGATGGGACGGTGGACGAGTCCGTTTGGCAAATGATTCGCGAGCATACAGCGGTGGGTTTGTGCAATGGTTTTTATTTCGGACGCACCGGAGGCGAGTACATCGGTTCACGCGCCGAAACTACTGCAGCCTGCTGAGTTTTTCATTTTTTGCGTTCTTTTGAGGTGAACGATGATTGAGCTGCTGGCGCCCGCAGGAAACCTGGAAATGCTGAAGGTGGCCGTCGAAAACGGAGCTAACGCGATTTATGTCGGAGCGCGTGGCTGGAGCCGGCGGCGCGATGCTTACGAACTTGCTGACGAGCAACTGCATGAAGCCATCGGTATCGCACACTCCGGCGGAGCTAAGCTGCGGGTGGCCATCAACACCAACATGCAGTCGTGCGAACTCCCCGCCTTGCTGGAGAAGATGGAAAAATTCGTCAACTGGGGCGTGGACGGAGCGATCATGACCGATGTGGGCGCCATCGCGCAGGTCCATCGCCGCTTTCCTGATCTCGTCATCCATGCCAGTATCGGCGCCAATATTGTGAACAACGAGGACGTGAAATTCTACCGCTCTATCGGGGTCTCGCAAGTGGTGGCCGACACAAAGCTCACGTTGCGCGAGCTGGCGGCACGAAAGGCAGATGTGGATGTAGGCATCGAAATCCTGATCCACGCCAACAACTGTTACACCTACTTGGGCAAATGCTGGATGTCGCCCTATCACCGGCTTGAGCGCACCAGGGATGACTTCGGCAAGGATCTGTTCCGCGGCAGTCCGAACCGCGGCGGCCTGGATTACCGGGTTTGCCTGGAGCAGTGGGAATTGTTTGAGAACAGCGTATTACTGGAGCCGCACATCGCGCTCAAAAACAATGCTTTCTTCTATCTGGACGATATCCCAGCGCTCATTGATCTGGGTGTCCACTGCCTGAAGATTCAGGGGCGCGAGTATCCCGTTCCCTTAGTGGGGCGAATCGTGCGTTTCTACCGCGAGTTGGTGGACTCCTATCTCGCCGAGCCAGCAGAGCGCTTCGACCTTACGCCGTGGCGTTTACGTCTGGAAGCAATAAGAGAGGAGCGCGATAGCAAGCGCAGCAACATGACGTTGGTGCTGCTGAACGAAGCTCGCCAACCTGTCCCGCACCCGGTCTAGACTTGCGGAACCTACTTAATATGTAACTGGCGAAGAAAGTTAAGGTCCGGCTCGGTAAAGTGTGGCAGTAGGTCTTCTTCTTCCAGATCTGCGGGGTAGCAGAAGCCTGGCCTCGGATTCACAACGATCAGGCACTGGGAGTCGGCGCCGACCACAATCAAGAAGTTGGGATCGACCTTCTGCAACCGCGCAATCAGTTCGCCCACCTTCATGGGCGAACTGAATTCCCGGCGTCCAGTGCCTTCATCCTCCATCTGGCACCCCCAGGCATTGCCGGAGCGAACAAAAAACCGAGCCTATATTACCCCCGCTTGAACTGGACATCAGTGATCTTTATCACCCAACTGTGTGATGCGTCGAAGCTCGAGCTGACCTCAACCACACCGCTCGCGAGGTGGCGCGGTAGGGAGCGAATTAGGGCCAGATGGAGAGCGCACTTTGCCCGAGGATCTGGCTCTTCGTCTCCTGCGGCAGGGGAAGTGCCCGGAAAGCGTCCAGCGCTTCCCTCAGGTTGGGCACACCCGGGCCAGGCCAATCGCTGCCGAACAGCGTCTTGTGCGCGATCTCGGGCAGGCGAGGAAAATACTCGATCAGGCGAGCCGCCGGAATGCTGCTGATATCGAGATAAACGTTGGCGTGACGTCGCACCAGGAAGAAAGCCGTGTCCATCCACAGTGGCCGGCCACCGTGCGCGAGCACAATTTTCAATTGTGGGAAGTCCACGGCCACATCGTCAATGTAAATGGGATCGCCAAACTTATTGCGCGCGCCGGGAAAGACCGATGTACCCGTATGGAACATAACCGGAATGCCGTTGCTCTGCGCTGCCCCATACAGTAACTCGAGCTCCTTCATGCCCTGCAGGTAGTCATTCGGATAAAAGAGTTGATGCGGGGGATGAATCTTGATCAGCCGCAGGCCCAGCCGGACTATCTCTTCGATATCCGCCAAGGCATTGGTCGTATGTCGGGGATGCAGGCTGCCACAAGAAAGAAGCCGCTGCGGGTCCTCCTTGGCATACTTCGCTGCCATGGCATTGAGACCCGCGGGAAAGCCGGTGACCTCTGGTGCGGCTGCATTAATCAGCACTGCACGGTCCAGGCCCACTTCGTCCATGTAGTTCAGAAAGGCTTTCGGCGAGCGGGTGAACTCCACCACTCGCTCGAAATCGGGATGGCGTTTTTTCATTAACGCCAGCGCCGCTGGGCTCAGCAAGAGATCGAAGGGTTGGATGTGAACGTGGCAGTCGGTGATCAAGATACTTGCCTGCTGTCTAGTTGATGTCGCGACACGGCTGGCAGTTCCAACCAGAGTTGCCTGTGTAGTTCCATATCACTGGAGTCGGGAGTCAAGTGCAATCAGGCATTCGCCCCTGTACATCCTGCCGAATCTCCGGCGGCTTTCCCATCAGGCCGCCTGGTTCCTTGCGATCTTGTGGCAGGTCGAGGTCTCTAGGTCGAAAGCGTGCACCTTTGGCTTGCTGTGCACGAGGTGTTGAATTGCCTCGCTGACCTTAGAGTAGTCCTCGCGTTTGTACTGCTCCGCGTCCTCTTTCGTCTTCCAGAAGCTAAGAGCCAATATCCCCTCCTGGTCAGACACAAGCACGATTTCATCGATAAATCCAGCCTGGGCTTTCAACGTAGACAGTATTTTCTCGTGCAGCATGCTGCAGACTTTCTTGGCCTGCCCCGGTTTTGTCTTCACTTCCACAACGCGAACAAACATGAGAGAAGCTCCTTTCCATGAATTGGCGAGAACTGCGCACTCCATTAAACGCTACTGCTGCGAGGACGCCGCGTCTGTGACGAAAATCACCCAACCGGGTTTGAGGAGAACACAACCCGCATCGATTCGCATTGTCACACCAGGTGGGGTGACGCGGGTCACTGCTAAAGAATCCAAGGCCGCAGGATAGTTACACACCCCGCCCGGTGCTTTCGGTGGGTGCTTGGTTCCTTGGTCCTTCAGTTAAGGCGCGTCCGAGCTATGAAGAGGACATCCTGGGGCGGCGTGATGTGGTGTCAGAAGAGCGGTGAAACAAACCACACCCTCGCCAGGGTGTCCTTATTTCAGCGCGCAGCGAGCTTGCTGCAGCAACTTCGCTTTTTAGGGTCACTAAGGCCGAGATAACGGTGGGGGACCAATCAGATGACACACTCCTTAGTTACTCTAGATAGAGCTTTGGTGTCCGGATTGCTCCTCCCCGCCACTCAAGATATGCGCTCTTCGCTCGACAACCTGCGCTAACATTCCCTTGGGCTCGGCGAAATGATTCTTGTATTTCCTTATTCGTCAAGGCGCCCCTCCGATAAAGCACTTACGTTATCCGACCAAGACTACAGTCGTTTGAGGACTATTTGACGAAACCGCAATCGCTATCCCTCGCCGTCGGTAATTGAATCTGCGAAGCTCGGGAGGGTGCGCAAGAATCGACTGATTGCAGAAAGAGTAGCTTCGCGCTGGTCTCGATGTGGCGCATGCCTGCAGTCTTCGAGGATGACCGCTAACGTCCAAGGAATTTTCATCTGAATAGCTTCGACCTGCTTGGCCGTGCCGTATTCGTCCCGAGCTCCTTGAAGCACCAAGACAGGGCAACGAATCGGATCCAAAAATGATTCGATGTTCCAAGCCCGGAATCTTGGGTCCAGCCAGATATCGTTCCAGCCCCAGAACACCGATTCGACATTCGCGTGATGCCGCGCGAGGCGCTGGGGAAGGTCCGTTTCGCTATATGCTTCGCGTGCCTGGGCAATACTCGCAACCGATATGTCTTCCACAAAAACGTGAGGCGCTTCCAAAATCAGTCCCGCTGGAGAATTCGGGCAAGTACCAGCATAGATGATTGCAATCGATGCGCCGTCGCTGTGCCCGAGGAGAACAGGCCGTTGAATCCCAGCCTGTCGGAGAATATTTGGAAGCACGACTTGCGCCTCGTGATGCATGTAAGAAACAGGCCGGGGCGCCTCCACGGCATCGGAGGCACCGTGTCCATACCGCGAGTAAACAAATATGCCGGCGCCCGTTTCTTCCGCCAGTTGATACGGAAAATCCTTCCAGTGAGAGATCGAGCCGAGTCCCTCGTGAAGCATGACAATTGTTGGGAGGCTTGTTCGACGCGCTTCAAGCTCGAGTGCTTCCAGCCGTCGACCATCGACAAGGTAATTGCTTGTGATCGTTCGCATTCGTTGTTCCGTGGACAACCCTCACGGAGGCTGCTCAGGTCTGAATTTTTCCAGCCGCAGTTTTCGGCAGTGAGAGGATGAATTCGACCCACCGGGGCGCTTTTAGAGCGACTCACGACGAAGTCTTGTTCCCCGGCACTCCAAGAGTAAAGAAGATCGCAAGCGGAGGACAAGCCATGCTGGGGAGTGATGGTGATGCCACGATCCAACAACCATTGCAGAAACTCCCCATTGCCATAGGTCGCATCGGCTGCGATGGAGGCGGGCTCTCCTCCTTGCCGCTGCACAAAGCGGGTGAGCATGTCTTGTGCGGCCGCCGTCTCCTGACTCATGTGGGCTGCAGTGGCTTGGACTCCCACGATCACGCAACTATCGTTGTCCACCAAATAGTTGTCGTAGTACCCGAGCCGGGCCGGTGTACCGCCCTTCGTGGCAATAGGTAGAATCGGGGTCGGTGGTCGACACTTGCTCTTGCTCATGCACCGGTTCTTCTACCGGATTCTGTTGTTCGAGTTCCACTAGATACTGACGCACGGCATAATGGACCTCCGCCGCTTCCGCCAGTTGCTCCCGGGGAATCCGACTTTCCTTGGCCGCGTTCGCTTCCACGAAACTGCCATCGACCGATAGCTCTTTACCCCGCACCAGTCCTACTTCCACGCACTGCCGCACGATCTGTTCAAACAACTGCTCGAACAGTTTCGATTCCTGGAACGATCTCCCAGATCCAATCCGATGGTTAATCTCTGCTGGGAAATATTCCTGCTCTGCTGGGTTCCTACGGTGCTAACCTTCTTCATTGCCGGTCTCCTTTTTTATCTGTGCCTTGAGCACGTCGATAACTTGGGAGCGTACACCGCATCCCGTCCGGAGACCGGCCTTCTCATCCCATCTGGTTACGTAAATTGACCGAGCATATATACCATCTGCCGATTCCATAGAAGGCTACGTAATCTTTAATATTAGGCACAATCGGTACAGGCTTGTAACCGTCATCCACTATGCGAAGACGACAGAGGAATGGCAAACTCAAGGGCACGTTTACATCCGATCCTTCTTGACGCACAAGGAATACGACAATCGCGGTTCGCCCCGGATCCACCGCAATGGATTGATACGGGCGACCACAAACGATCGCAAGTGCGGACTGACTAAGCCGCGTTCTTTTAGCTTTTTGACTACCGCCGCAACTTTTTCTTCAAGGTCAAGCACCATCGAAGCGCGCTTTTCATGGTCACCGTTGTTCTGGTTTTGGTACCAGAGTCGTATAAGCCACACGGACAAGCATCCATAGCAGATAGTAAAACCCAGCCATGACGAAGACTGCTAGTCCTCGGACGATCGCTGGCACTGTTATCCCGAGAATTCTGGACGGCAGGTTGAGCACGAATGCACCCAACGATCCCGCGATCAATCCCAGAATCGCCCCCCAAATTGGTAGGCGTTGAGGCAACCATACAGCTGGCGTGACCAACGCCCAAATGCCCCACGCTAGCGGTACAAAGCACCAGATCGTCGTGAGAGGGTAAGCTCTCTGCAAACTCACGGTCGGGATAATCATCAGGGCAAGGGATCCTAACGCGATGGCGATGGATGCGATTCCACTCGCCGCGACAAATCTTGGAAACATGTGTCCTCCTCCACCGGAGTAGTGAGGCGACGACCACTACCTACCTCCTCACGCGAGACTGTGCCCAAGTTAGCCACAAAGGTCGCAGAGGAATGCGATCGTACGCGCTCGCGTCTCCACCACTAGTTTGGTTCCCCGGAGACGCAGCGTCAGTGATGCTGGCTACTCTTCTCGAAACTCTACGCGGTGCACCCCCGGCCCAGCGAGGATGATCCCCATGCCAGACAAGCGAGGGGAAACACCAGCCGGAAATACTGCCACGGGTCATATCGGCGTCCTTAGTCACTGCAGATTAGGGTGCGCTGGAGTAGAAAGCTAGCAGGCCGGGAGTCGCCTGGAAGGCAAGCTCTCAACCCCAGCGCAAAGCGCGCGAACCGAGAATCGGCGACGCCCGGCAAGTGTGATCATGGTCACTGCATTCTTCAAAACAACAGGAGTAATGTGTAGATGTCGACGGCTGAAAGGGTTGGCTAAGTAACATTGACCAGTCCGAAATAGGCCGAGTGATTCGCTCGGTGAGGTAACTCGCTGAGCCACCAAACCCGAAAAAACCAGCTGCTGCGGGAAGCAGCCGGGGCTTGGAACCGCAAAAGCGGTAATCGCATCAGGGGCTGTGGTGGTGCACGCATCCACGCTGTCAACTCGCTCGCATAAGTTGACGGATAGAGCGTAACCAATACCGCAGCTCCTTTTCTTTTGTCCGCCAGGACATCCGACTGAATTGTCAATTCAAGCGTCCAAGCGATACTTTGTGTGTTAGATGTTCAGGAAGGGAGAATCGCGATGAAAGTGAAAAGCGTATTACTGGCGCTCCTATTCGGCCTGACGCCACCATTGTGGGCGCAGGAAGCGCAAGCGCCTCCGACTGGTGGGAGCCAGGCTCGTGCTGAGCAGCGCCAAAAGATGATGGAGATGCATAAACAAGAGATGGAGGCCATGAAAGCCGACATCGAGAAGATGAAGTCCTCTCTCGCGCAAATGAAGACGAATGTTGCGGCGATCAAGGACTCTGCCGAGAAAGCACGTTGGCAGACGAACGTGGACATGTGGGAAACAGTGGTCAACCACATGGACCGGATGCAGAAGCATATGGAGTCCATGGGACCCGGCATGATGCACCATCCTGGCATGGGTAGCCCGCCTCCCACTCCGTCCGCTGAGAAGAAACCGCAGTAAACTGCTCGGGATGAAACCGCCTTCGTGCGGAGACTCTCGCCGGAGAAGGGAGGCTACACGAGAGAGTTTCGCGACCTCGATCGGCTTCGGTGACGCTGATCACGTCGAAACAACCAGCGGTATGCACTGTGAATAAGGAACGTAAGAGCAGTGCTTAAGCGAGGCCGTGACGGTCGTATAATAAAGAGGTAGCTGTGGAGGATGTTGTGGCCTCCGCATCTCGCGTTGTTGCCTTCAGGAACTACTGCGCTAACCCCCTCGAATTTCTTGCATTCAAGCTGCGGACCCTCCGACTCCATCGCAGTTGCTTGTGGGTATGTGTGGGGACCATCGTCCTAGCTCTAGCAGCAATTGAGCTACGCTCCTCCTGGCTCCAATCTCGGATTCTTACAGCGATCTCTCACCGGATGACGTTCTCGGTTCTGCCCGGCCCCAGCGAATCCATTCGCTATACGCGGAGTGGCCCTTACGACGAACGCCTCGGCTATTCACGCATTCCGGAGTTTATCGAGCGTACCGAGTCGCAAGGTTATGAGATTACAGCGCAGGCACGTCCTTCCAAGATCTACGTAGCCCTTTCCGATCTGGGCGTTTTCCCGATTTATCACGAGAAGAATGAAGCGGGGCTTGAGATCCTGGACCGTGACGGCAAGTCCTTATACGAGTTTCGCAATCCGGAACAGAGCTATGGAACGTACTCTGAGATCCCTCCAGTTGTTGTCCAGACCCTCCTGTACATTGAAAACCGTGCCATGCTGGATCCCCGCTACCCCAGGCGCAATCCGGCGATTCAGTGGCAGCGCCTGTCCCGCGCCATATTCGACTATGGTGTACACACGATCGATCGCAGTCACCCCGTGACCGGCGGAAGCACCCTGGCCACACAACTGGAGAAGATGCGCCACTCGACCAAAGGCAGAACGCGGTCGGCAGGGGAAAAGGCCCGGCAGATGTTCTCTGCATCGCTGCGCGCTTACCAGGACGGTCCACACACGCTGGCGGCGCAGCAGCGCGTCATTCGTGACTATCTTAATTCGCTGCCCCTGGCGGCTGTGCCAGGGCATGGCGAAGTCATTGGCTTGGGTGAGGGGCTGGAAACCTGGTATGACACCGGTTTCCGCACCACCAATGCACTGCTATGCAAGTCACAAGACGGCCTCGACGATGTCGAGATGCGAGAGCAGGCGCGCAAGTATCGCGAGGTGCTTTCCCTGCTGCTTGCGACGCGAGCGCCAAACCGTTACCTGGTGCGTCGCTCTGACGCATTGGCAGCGCAGACAGATCGCTATCTGCGCCTGCTATCCAAAGAACGAGTAATCTCGGCCCATCTGCGCGATCGGGCGCTACAAGAGCGTCCTGTCCCGCAGCCTCGGCACAGGAATGTTGCGGTAGACTTCGTTGACCGCAAGGCGCGAGGGCTGGTGCGCACGCCGCTCATCTCTTTACTGGGACTACGAAGCACGTATTCGCTCGACCGATTGGACTTGTCGGTTCGCAGTACGGTTGACGGAGCCGCGCAGCAGAATGTGACGCAGTTCTTGCGCAGACTGACGGATCCCAGCGAGCACCTCACCGCGAATTTGCGACAGCATCGGCTGCTCGCCCAGAGCGATCCGCGTGCTGTGATCTATGGCTTCACGCTCTATGAGCGCAGTCCGGGGCTGAACCTCTTGCGGGTACAAACCGATAATTTCAATCAGCCCTTGAACATCAACGAAGGCACGAAGCTGGAGCTTGGCTCTACTGCCAAGCTTCGTACCTTGGTCAACTATCTCCAGATCGTCGAACAATTGCATGAACAATATGCCCATGTTCCGGCCAAAGAACTAGGTTCCCTTACGCCTTCACCAGAAGACCGTTTGACCAACTGGGCAATCAGCTACCTGTCGACGGCGCGTGACAAAAGCCTGAAGCCGATGCTCGAAGCCGCCCTCGAACGTCAGTATTCGGCAAGTCCGGCTGAGGGATTTTTCACTGCCGGCGGCCTGCATCACTTTAGAAATTTCGAATCCAGGGACGATCACAGGTCCGTAACTGTCCGCGAGGCATTTGAACGTTCCGTCAATCTGGCGTTCATCCGCCTGATGAGAGATATCGAGCGTTACTACATGTGCAGGAATGGAGGCGCGTCAGCCGATGCTCTCTTGAACACGAATAGCAGGCAGCGCCACCAGTACCTCGTCCGCTTCGCGGATGAGGAAGGTCGCGTATTCCTGCGGCGATTCTATGGCAAATACGCGGGTGCCACAGCTGCCCAGGCACTTGATGAGTTGGCTCGTAGACTCGATTGGTCTCCGGTTCGTCTGGCCGTAGTTTATCGCTCTATACGACCGGAAGCGAGCGTCGCAGAGTTTACGACTTTCCTCCGCGCCCATCTGCGTGTACCCGTTCAGTCCAATCAGCAGTTCGCAGCCCTGTATGAGCAATACGGCGCCGACAAGTTCAATCTTGCGGACCGGGGATACCTGGCACGTGTCCATCCGCTGGAACTGTGGCTGGTCTGGTACCTCACCGAACATCCGAAGGCGACCCTTGCCGAAGTTGTGAGTGCAAGTGCGAATGAACGGCAGCAGAGCTACGCGTGGCTATTCCGAACCCATCACAAAAAAGCGCAGGATCTGCGCATTCGCATTCTTATGGAGGAGGATGCGTTCAAAGAGATCTGGCGCGAGTGGACCCGTGTCGGATATCCATTCGCGCGCTTGGTGTCCTCCTATGCCACCGCCATCGGCGTCTCGGGTGACACCCCTGCGGCTTTGGCTGAACTGCTGGGAATCATCGTGAACGGCGGGATGCGCTATCCACATACCGCCATCGATCAGTTGCGTTTTGCTGAAAACACGCCCATGGAGACCGTGCTCAGGCGGCAACCGGGGAAAGGTCAAAGAGTGTTATCGGCGGATATTGCTGCCCTCGTGCGCCAGGAATTGATACAGGTAGTTGCCAGTGGCACAGCACGCCGCGCCTGCTGTGGTTTTGTAATGAGTGATCGCTCCATCGTGCCGCTGGGCGGCAAAACTGGTACCGGGGACAATCGAATCAAGAGTTTCGCTTCCGGCGGACGGTTAGTCGATTCGCGAGTGGCGAATCGCACGGCCGTTTTTGCGTTCATCATCGGCGATCGCTTCTTCGGCACTGTGATCGTACTCGTTCCGGGAGACGCTGCCAGGAACTACGAATTCACCAGTTCGCTCCCGGTACAGATCTTCAAGGACTTGGAACCGACGTTGAGGCCGTTATTGGAGCACTGACGTATTGGACTGCAAGGAGTCGTTTCCGCTGCAGATCGCTCTCAAAGTGACGCCGTGACGACCGCCAATCAACAACAGGGTGCAGGGGATGTCACAAGTCTCACTCGCGGTTTATGGCGAGATGTGCGCTCAAATCGTATGTGGTCATGTTGCCAGTGCTGGTCTGCCTGCAAGCCATCTATGCCCAGCACCCACAGCCGACAAAGGGCGCCCAAGCGCTCGTACGCGAAGTGGTCAAGAACGAACTTCAGGCGCAGCAAGGCGATCAGAGCCGCTGGAGGTATGTTTTGCGGGAGGAGCAGCGAGGCATCAACCAGACAAAGGAGGTGATAGAGACGAGCGAGGGCGTGCTGTCCCGCACTGTCGCAGAAGACAGCCGAACGCTTACGGCTCAACAACAGCGGCGGGAAGATCAAGGCCTGCAGCAGCTAATTCGGAATCCAACTGAGCTAAGGAGGCAAAAACAAGAACAGGAACGTGACGAACAAAAAGAGCAGCAGCTCCTGGCAATGATGCCTGATGGATTTCTTTACCAGTACGAGTGGAGCGACGGCCGAAGCATCGGCCTCAGCTTTCGTCCCAATCCCGCTTTCCCACCGCTGACCCGGGAGGCTGCCGTGTTCCACGCCATGGAAGGGACGATGATCGTCGACGAGTCGACCAAGCGCCTAAAGGAGCTGCGCGGCCGTCTCGTGCGCGATGTGGTGTTCGGGTGGGGCATCCTGGGACGGCTCCACAAGGGTGGCGTGTTTGAGGTGCGCCAAGACGAGGTGGCAGCTGGTCATTGGGAAGTGACAGTGGTTGATGTGCATATAACAGGCAAGGCACTTTTCTTTAAGACCATTGGTGAAGAGCAGCACGAGGAACGTAGCCACTTCCGGGAGGTTCCAGGGAATTTAGACCTGGTGCAGGCAGTGGAGATGTTGAAACAGAACTAGCGTTGCCAGTATCACCGGCACATCGGCGCAGCTTTGAGTCGCGTGGGTGCAATCACTGCTGAGCGCGAGGGAACCCAATAACGTATATATATGGAGACTTTCTCGCATTTGCGCCCTTTGCGTCGCGTTTCCCGTTTGAGATGGCGGTATTTCCCAAGTCTCACAACAGTGCGTTCGTTCGCATCAGCCCAGGGCAAGTCGAATGTCTAGCCAAAATCTGCGTGACACGTTACAGAAGTTGGACCATACCTTGGGAGGACCACCCTACAACGTGTCTCTCCAGGACAGGCCGTTCCTGCGGCCGAGAGCGGGGTATGGAATACGATTGAGGACGATTTCCACTGGCATCTGGAGGTCCTGCCCCAGATTGTGCGAATTAGCGGATTTGAGTGGGCGTCTGGCTTCTTCTACAACCCGGTCCCACCGGAGGTTGCCGCTCGATGTCTCCACGCGTCGCAGACTCTTGACCAACACGCCGAAGCCGACCGTCCAACCGCTGTACTGTGTGCGAGCTAGCCCACCCCGTGAACGGCTACGCCCTCTGGTAGCATGCCGGGCGTCGCCGCACTCCAGCCCGCGCGGTTTGCGCTGGGGTCGAGTGCCTATGCTTCGGACGACCCCCGGCCTGCCTCCTTTCTAGTGCAATCGGACTTTCATTGCAGTGACGGGGAGCACTATTCGTGTGAGCTTCTTCTTCCGCTGGAATAACATGCGAATGGGTCGCTTTTGCGTATGCGAAAAGGCGGTCCTCCTCAACGATGCTTGCTCTTCCGCTCATTGAGGTTTTCACCGGCGATGCTACTCAGTCCAGACCGGCAAGATCGGAGGCGCCGGGGGCCGCTTCCTAAGTTCCATCGCCCGCGCGCGCTGTGGGTTTGAGAGGAAAGGCGAGGTATTGACGTCTGAATCCAAGGCGGCCTTCAGCAACTGACCCTCGCCGCGAAGGCCCATAGCTAAGATCTGCGAAAGCAGTATCAGCAAAACCGCGCAAGCAATCAGCGAAGCAAAGATCACAGCGAAACCAGTATGTTCTGCCGGATTCAAAATGAATTCGACGAGGCCCGCGACGAAAATCATGCCCCCAACGAAGATGCCGCCAAGCTTGACGGTTTGGCCAAAGCTGACTACCGCATCTGCTACACGATAGCCATCTTGATAGCGCTTGATCGCAGCTGTGGAGTCCCTGAATTGTGTATCGAAGGTAGTGATGACGGCAGCACTCATAAGCACCTCCTTTGCCACCTGCACCGCGCCGCTCGCTACGATGGCTCTCTAGGAGCAGCGAAGCGTTTGAGCAAGGTTCGCAACATAGGCGCGCTATAAAGAGCGAGCCTGACAGGATCGGTCGCTTGTTAAGAACCGCTATAGTCATTTTCATGTCCGCCACCTCGTGCTGCAGTGCGTGGTATCACAGAGACTCGCCAGGTCCGGTTTTTGGTCTCTGGGGGGCCTCGCACAGACGTCCTGTTTGAACCATGATCAAGCGGAGCCTAGAATTGTGGTGTGGTGCGGGAGGGCCAGATGGATGCACCACTACGAGTTCTTCTGTCGCACCTGCAAAAGACCCTTCTCGAAGACCCGGACTCCCATCGAACGCGACACAAGGAAAGTTGTCTGTCGATGGTGTGGCAGCAAAGAAATGGAGCAGAGATGGTCCTACCTGGTCGCCGCCAGGCAGAGCGCGTGAACAGATCGAAAGGCTCGACCGAGCCTTTAAGAACAGGAATCGCGCATACAATTCTTGGCCCAGCGACCTGCGGGATGGAGGTGCCCATGTCGGCAAAGAGACTACGAGAATTCCTCAACAGTAACAACGTCGCATATGTGACGGTGCCTCACGCGGTTGCCTATACCGCGAAGGAAATCGCAGCACTGACCCACATCTCAAACAAAGAGATTGCGAAGACAGTAATCGTGAAAGTCGACGGCACAATGGCCATGGCTGTCCTCCCAGCTTCTTACGACGTAGATCTATCCGCTTTGCGGGCTGGAACCGGCGCAAGAAGTGTGACTCTCGCAAGGGAATCAGAATTCAAAGACCGGTTTCCGGAGTGCGACATCGGTGCCATGCCGCCATTCGGGAATCTCTATGACATGGCCGTGTATGTCGAGGAGAGCCTTAGCAAGGACAAGGACATCGCATTCAATGCCGGCAGCCACGACGAACTGCTGCAAGTCTCGTACGCGGATTTCGCACGGCTGGTCAAGCCGACGGTTTTGAAGTTTTCTGAACTGCCGGACCTGGAGTCCATGGGAGCGTGGCACCTTTGATGTTTGAAAAGCTTCTGGCTGTGTCGAGGCATTGGCGGCCAGTGCGAGTTTGGTGATCTCCAACGCTGCAGACTGCGCCAGGAGCGTTGTTCCATTGCGCCTGACTGGAGGTCGCCAATGATTCCAATTCCTCTTCCTTTAATTGCTGCCATCATCGTTGTTCTGTATGTTCTCAGCGCGATCAAGATCCTGCGTGAATACGAGCGGGGCGTGATTTTTCGCCTGGGACGGTTACTGCCCAACGCCAAGGGACCGGGGATCATCCTGGTGTTCTACCCGGTCGATCGCATGGTGCGGATTTCGTTGCGTCAGGAGGCTCTCGAAGTAAAGCCTCAGGACATCATCACCCGTGACAATGTCACTTTGAAGGTGAACGCAGTCATCTTCCTGCGCGTGATCAATCCGCGTCAGGCGGTGGTCGAAGTCTCGGACTACATCAACCAGACTTCGCAGTTTGCCCAGACGACACTGCGCTCTGTTCTCGGCGAGGCGGAGCTGGACGAACTGCTGGCGCATCGAGACAAGATCAACATGCGACTGCAGAGCATTCTCGATACCCACACAGCCCCGTGGGGCGTGAAAGTGGTGAATGTGGAAGTCAAGCAAGTGGATCTGCCAGAGTCGATGCTGCGCGCCATGGCCAAGCAGGCAGAGGCGGAGCGCGAAAAGCGTTCCAAGATCATTCATGCAGAAGGCGAATACTCGGCGGCACAGCGTTTGGTGGACGCAGCCCGGCTGCTGGCCGAGGAGCCGGTTAGCATCCAGTTGCGTTATCTGCAGACACTCACGGAAATCGGAGTGGAAAAGAACACAACGCTCGTTTTTCCCGTGCCGGTTGACATATTTGCGCGCATCACGAAAGTCAGCGAGAAGGTCTGAGACAAGAGCGTCAGGATCGAAGTGACAACCCGGAGAGTGTTCCACCGTGATCAAGCGAGGGAAGCCCCATCCTGCCTATCTCGAACTTTGGCAATCGAGGGAATTGGCCCGTCGTGTCGAACTCGGCTTGAAGAAATTAGCGGACTGCGCCCTTTGCCCACGCAACTGCCACGTAAACCGCTCGGAGGATAAGAAGAGGGTTTGCAGAACCGGTCGATACGCGGCGGTCAGTAGCCATTTTGCGCATTTCGGCGAAGAGCGCTGCCTGCGCGGCAATCATGGTTCGGGGACGATTTTCTTTAGCTGGTGTAACCTGCGCTGCGTCTTTTGCCAGAATTACGCAATCAGTTGGGCGGGAGAAGGCCGATCCACCAAACCCGAGGAATTGGCCGAAATGATGTTGGAGCTACAAGAAGAGGGCTGTCACAACATCAACCTCGTAACGCCGGAGCACGTGGTGCCACAGATCCTAGAGGCCCTCTTGCTGGCGGTTGAGCACGGCCTGCGTTTGCCGCTCGTCTACAACACCAGCGCTTACGATTCACTCGATTCGCTGCGACTGATGGACGGTATCGTGGATATCTACATGCCAGACTTTAAATTCTGGGATCCAGAGAACGCGCGCCGCTACGCGAAAGCTCCCGATTACCCAGAGACGGCGCGCTCCGCAATCAAGGAGATGCACCGGCAGGTAGGTCCGCTCGTGATCGATGCGCATGGAGTCGCACTCCGAGGCGTACTTCTGCGCCACCTGATCATGCCCGGCGGCGTGGCGGGAACCCAAGAGATCATGAACTGGATCGGCTGCGAACTCGGTACCGGTGCCTATGTCAATCTAATGGCGCAGTACCAGGCTGCGCTGTACCATTGTTTCAAGAGAGTCAGAAATGGGCAGGGAAGTCCAGAATCTCTAAAAGGCCGGGGACACATTGGGGACCACAATAAGGTGTTTCTTGCTGCTCCTAGAACGCCATCCAGTGCGTCCGCGTCCCTGTGGTTTGTTAGAGTTACGTTTAGCGTTCCCGCTTTCACGGCGGTAACACGGGTTCAAATCCCGTCGGGGACGCCAAATCTTTTCAGTCGTTTATAAGACCCGACCGCTCTGAGTGCACAAATCTGGTAATGCTTGGGTAACAAAAAGGTGACAAAGCACACTTCACGCCTCATCGCGCAAGCTGTTGAGCCGCGAACTCGGATGGCGGAAATGCAGGAAGATACGCTCTTGCAAGGCCGGCATAGAAGCGGTCAAGCCTTCCGCCATGGCTCAATGAAGAAACGTACAGCAAGGACACCACTAAAACGATAGACGCAGTAGCGGAGTTGGCCGATTTTGTCAAAAACGGGTCAAGACAGCAACGCGACGGCTCCCGCGATCAGCAGGGCCACCGCCCACAAGAGATCGAAATTGATCCAGGTATGGCGCAAGAGTTTCAGCCCAATTTGTTCGTAGGTTTCAAAGAACAGAATTGCGAGGATTCCCGCCACCACCAACATGCTTGCCGTATGAATGAAAGTGGCGAGCGTGAGCGTCGAAAGACTCAATGGATGCGGCGGCATCGGCAGCTCTCCTGCCATCGTGTGCGTCTTCGCTGACATGGGCTGAGCTAAAAGCACCGGGACGAGCATCAGTCCTGCACCGTGAGCTGAAGCCATCAGGAATGACCAAAGCGCGAGTTCCCTGGCGCCAACTCTCATTCCGGCGCCGCGAGGGTGACTGGCGCGAAACAAGCGATAAGCGCCCAGAGCGAATAAAATTGCGGCCACGCCCCACTTCAGAATTCTTATGGGAAGAAAATCCTGGAGCGCGCGGAAGGCGAACATGGCGAGTGCGATGGCCGCGGCATGTCCAGCGGCGATGGGAAGCAGCGAGTAGAGAACGGCGCTCCGGCGTTTTTCCTGCAATCCGAGGGCGAGCGCAAACAGCCAGCCCATGCCGGGATTCAAGCCATGATAGGCGCCGAGCAGGGCGAGAACTGTCCACGGCCAGCGCTGGGTCATGGATAGCAGTAGAAATCGGACGAGGCATCGCCGCCCTGCAGGCGAACCTGATGCGGGCGCAACTCTCCAGTCTCGACGAAGAACTTACGGTCGAACTCGATACCGCCGCTGGGATTCACATCCAACTTGGCGATCCAGCCGTTGATGCCCTCGGGATAAAATTGCTTGTCCCACGCCGCATACAAGGAATTGCTGAAATACACGCGGCGTCCATCGCGGCTTAACTCGACCATC
The DNA here is from genome assembly GCA_030041215.1 of Candidatus Sulfotelmatobacter sp. Classification (GTDB taxonomy): domain Bacteria; phylum Acidobacteriota; class Terriglobia; order Terriglobales; family Acidobacteriaceae; genus Sulfotelmatobacter. The sequence continues at coordinate 21,912 of JASHOH010000104.1, forward strand.
TGCGGTCCGCCGTTCAGTTCCCTGGTCGGCTTGACAGGATGCGGGGCGTGCCGGACGATGCCGCCGATGTACACCGATCCGACAAGCTCAGGATTGAACGGATCGGAGACGTCGTACTGGCGCATTTCTCCCGTGCCCCAGCAGGAAGCGTAAAGAAAACGGTCGTCGACGGAGAGGTTGATGTCGGTGAGGAGAGGCGGCACAGCTTTGAATCCTTGAAGAAGTGGAGGCAGTTTCTGTGGATCGGCTGGTTCGGCGGGAATCTCGATCACTTTCTTGATCTCCCATTTTCCATTCGAGCTCCCGCCGTTCGCCTTGGGCTTGTGCCACAACCAGATCGAACTGGAAAGGTCTTTCAGAGAAACGACGACACCGACGAATCCGTATGCTTTTGTCGGATCGTGCGCAGGACGGAGTTCGAGGACCATCTGTTGCTCTGCACCCAGATCGAGCGACTGAAGATGTTTGCGCTTGCGCAGGTCCCAGATGTGAAGGTTGTGGCCGTACTTGCCGCCGAGCAGCAGTTCGGGATTGACGCCGTTCTCCACCATATTGGGCGTGCCCCATTCGCTGGAAACTGCCGTGTCATATCCCAAATGCCAGGCGAAATCGTAACCAAAATATTGCGGACCGCGCTCCACTTCCCATCTGCCGAGCGGCTCGAAAGTGTAGTGATCGAGGGCGAAGATTCCGCCGGGGCCATCGCCGTTTGGTGAGCCTAGAGCGCTGAGGTAAATTCCGTCCGGGCCGCAATGCACAGTGTGCGGGCGCGTGTACCCTGTGCGCTCCGCTACTGTGCTGGGCTCGATGACCTTTATGATCTTCGGCTTCTTCGGGTTTGGCTTGGTATCGAGAACGTGAATGCGCGAGGAGCGCAGCCCGGGAACGATCAAGTATCGCCGCTCGATATGCGGATGCGGCGCGTAGGGACACAGTGCGGAGCTGCACGCATTCCAGCCGAAGTGATGCAGTTCGTCTCCCGCATGTGGCATATCGACTTGGCCCACGATTTCGCCATACTTTTTCGATTTGCGGTCGACGTCGACAACAAGCAATGCGTCCGGCAGTGAGCCGCCGTTGGGGTTCAGCGCCGCGACGTAGGCCAGGTTCTCAGCGGGAGCTTGGCTTGCGAGCTTAGGAGACGGATAAAAAGTGGGATCGGCTTTCAGCAACATGGCATCGAACTCCGAATCGAGAAATCCATTAACACTTCAACCAAGAAAATGTCTCAGCGCCCCAGGTGGCAAAGTTCCCTTTTGAAAGAGAAGGCTTTATCGCAGCGCTGAAAGCGCTGCGCCACAGAACCCCGGTTTTTTTCACAGCGCGTGGCAGATTGAAACTATACTGTAAAGTCTATTCATATGCTAGACATACATCGCGTGCCGATGGTTAATAGTTTGTGAAAAGTTAGTGAGGAGAGATTCGGGTTCCCCAAGAATTGAAAATGAGCTCAGATCTGATAGTCCAGGTCTTCCATAATCCTCCGCAGGGAGGCGGGCATCGGCGCGGGCTCCGTCGTCCTGCGTAGCGTTCCTGAGGATTCCACCGTCGTGGGCGTTCCCGGCCACATCGTTTTTCGTCAGGGCAAGCGGGTCGTCATCACCGATCCCAAGCAAATCAACGATCCGCCCCGAGGGCGCGAATCGCTTGCCGTCGGTTTTTTTTCTTTTCTAGCCGATCCAGAGGCCTTCGAGCCGAACCTGGATTCCGGCTGAAGTGTGGTTCATGAAGTTGACCAGTCCGGAGTGACGCCACTGCAACATGCACATGCGAGGCTGAAAGTAGTAGCGACAGCCGATCTTGATCTCGGATTTCGTTTCTGTGATCAGCCCCTCATAGCCCTCGGCGATGTAGTAGCCAAGATCCTTGAAACCCTGGGCCCGAGGCGCCAACGGTCCCGTCACGCACCAAACGATCACGCCGGTACGCTCGTCCACCTCCATTGCGATGCCGCAGTGCGTGATCGGACAACCACAGGACATGCCGAGAGGACGGCCAATTAAAACGTCCCCTTTCCTGACTGGTAATTCGCGGGTGATCATCGGATTGTGCGGAAGGATGATCTCGCGCGGCCCCGGATCCTCGGGAAAGTGTTCGAGGTAGAAATCAAAATCGCGACCCAGGGTGTCCACAAATGGGGCAAGACGCATCGGGCGAGGGCGAGCAGGGGCGGGCGCGGAAACGGGCGCAGGAGCCGCAGCCATGGTCGGCGTGCGAGGGCCGGCAGCGGCATCTATGCGTTCTTCCGCCAGGTGGATGCAGCGCTTGATAAGCTCGGGGCGCAGAACGAGTTGCTGCTCCAATTCTTCGCAGTGCTTGAATCCGCACAGACCGCAGTCCAATCCGGGCAATTCAACGTGATTCATCACGACATCGGTGTTTTCGGCCATCTCCATTCTCCTTAAATGCGTCTCCTTAAACGCGGGCAAGACCGGCATAGCTGGCCACCGGTCGCAGTAAATTGACGGCTTGCGGCAGAATTTGCAAGAATCGATCCACTTCGTGTGCCGTGTTAAAGCGGCCCAGAGTGACTCGCAGCGTGCCTCGCGCTCGAATCGGGTCAAAGCCCATCGCCAGTAGCACCGGAGAAGGCTCCGACGCACGATGCGCACTGCAAGCGCTTCCTGAAGACACCGCAACACCCGCCTCGTCGAGTGCCAACAGCAGCTTGATGGCTTCGCCTTCCTGTCCAGCAAACGCAAGGCAAAGGTGCCCAGGAAGACGCTTGTAGGGATGGCCAATCAAGTACGTTTGGGGCAACGATTCCTGCAGTCCTGAGAGGATCCGCTCGCGCAAGTGCACGAGCCGAGCTGCCTCTTCCGGCATTTGCTCGAACGCAAGTTGTGCGGCTTTGCCAAACCCGACAATCCCCGCCACATTTTCCGTAGCCGAACGCAAACCGCGTTCCTGCCCACCCCCGAAAATTACGGGCCGCAACTGCACTCCTTTGCGCACCCACAGGGCGCCGACTCCTTTCGGACCGTGTAGCTTATGCGCTGACATCGAAACCATATCGACGGCAACGCGACGTACGTCTAGGGGAACTTTGCCTGTGGATTGCACTGCGTCGGTATGGAAGAGCACTCCGCGCTCGTGCGTAATGCGGGCAAGCTCGGCGATGGGCTGAATAGTGCCTACCACATTGTTCGCGCTCATAATCGAAACCAGACGCGTATCGGCGCGGAAGGCCTGCTGCAAATCGGCGGGAGCGATCAACCCCTGCTCATCTACGGGAAGATAGGTGACTGAAACACCGCATTTTTCGAGAAAGCCACAAGCGGCGGTTATCGCCGGATGCTCGATGGAGCTGGTGATCATATGGCCCGGTTGGTGGCCGGCGTGGAAAACACCCAGGAGGGCAAGATTGTCAGCCTCGGTCCCACTCGCAGTGAAGATGATTTCGTTGGCGTCGGCGTTTAGCAGCGCCGCTACCCGGGCGCGGGCCTGCTGAAGAAATTCCTTCGCCTGCCGGCCCTCCGAGTGCAAACTGGACGGATTCCCGAACAGTTCTTCGTTTGCAGGCTGCATGGCCAAAGCCACGCGTGGGTCGAGCGGGGTGGTGGCAGAGTGATCGAAGTAAATGCGCTTTGCCATACATCACTCTCCGCGGTAGAAGTTCTGGTTCTCCAGGGCGCGTACCACGCCGAAGTGCGACTGCCAGCCAATTTCTTTCTTGCCGACGCAGATCGTGCACGTACCAATGGGAGGGTTTCCCCGCAAAAACAAAGGAGGAATGACTTCGGCGGCCTGCTCAACGCGGCGCACCAGCGGATCGACTCCGATGCCGTACAGAGCGTTCGATTCAACGATGGCGGTGCCCGGCGCTGCCTCCTGGATGCGGGCACGGAACACTTCGCGTTCCGCTTGCGAGACGAGGTCAATCTTTGTGACGACCGCCACGTCCGCGAGCGACAGCATGGGTCCGATCTTGCGAGGAAGATTCATCCCGCTGGTCGCTTCCAATACCACCACTCCCAGCAATCCCTCGACATAAGGGGAACATCGCAGGCAGAGTCCCGCGGTTTCCACCAGCAAAATGTCGGCGGCGGTTTGCTCGGCCCATCGCAAGGCATCGCCCAGAACCATGACGTTGCAGTGGTCAGGGCAGAGTTCGCCGGAATAGACTTTTCGGGTCGGGATGGAGAACTCCTTCTGGAAGATCTCGTCTTCGTCGGCGTACTGCACATCAATTTTCAGGAACGCCAGCCTCTTTTGCTTGGCCAGAAGCCTCTTGGTGACCTGGCGCAGCACGGTGGTTTTTCCGCAGGTGGGAGGTCCAGCACAAACTGCCAGTTTCATATTGTCCCCTTTATGCTACGTATCCGAGTTCGTGAAGTTTTTCGTTGAGGTAACTGCTATCGAGTTCGTCACCGCTGCGGATGCGCTGGCGAAGGCCAAGAAGCAAGTCATCGAGTTTGCGAATTTCTTGCGCGACCCCTTTTTCTTCTTCCTTTGTGACGATCAGCTTCTGCATTGCGCCGTCCCGCATGACAATCCGAAAATCGGAAAGCAAGGCAATGCGCGGATCATGGGTCACAAAGATGAAGATCTTCTCGTAGCCCTTCAACAGTTCAAGAGCGCGTGTGCGGTGAATGCCGGCGTTTTCAATTTCGTCAAGAAGAATGATCGGAGAGTTGCCAATAACGATCGCATCTGCAATCAGCAGCGAGCGGGTTTGCCCCCCGGAGAGCTCCGTCATTGCGTTTTCCAGAATGATCGGCTCGCCTGTGAGCTGATTGGCGAAACTTACCGTTTCTTCAATCGCCCGTGCCGGTGACGCCACACCGCGAATGCGGGCATGCGTCTCGAGAAACACATGCACGGGGAGATCAGAGAGAAAGTTAGTGTGCTGCGAGATCAGGGCGATGGGGTTGGACGACGGATCGGCAAGATAGTCCTCCGGGTGTGGCTCACCATTGATGAGAACGGTCCGCCCGGTGGGGGTAGTTCCGTTCGCATAAAGCTCGATGTCATTGATCAGGGTGGTCTTTCCACAGCCGGTGGGGCCGACCACGCTTACAATGTCGCCCATCTTCAGGTCGACGCGGCGCAGTTGCTCGGGAACACCATTCTTACCGCAGCCGCCCAAGATGGTGATGGTCTGAATTCTGCGCGTTGAGGGGGGGATCCGGGAATCAAGGGCATCCAAGCTCGACATGAGATCTCCTGGGGAATCGGTTTTGGGGGAGAAACGAGCAGCCGAACAATGTCTATATTGTCGACTAATTTACTGGTATATGCAGTGACTTAGGTCACGTAAGCGTGTGACGTCCTATCCCCACTCACGCTCACAAGGGCACCCGGTATTGCTCTTAAGCTCCCACGCTATCCCAATACAGGACGACGAATCCAGCCAGGTTGCCCCTTGTTTCCACAGGTGTTTACTCCTGTGCTATTGCTTGGCCCCGCGCAGGATGTGACACTTCGCTTAAGCGGTTCTTACCCAGCCCTGTGCAATGCACAGAAAGGACGCACGCCGTGACCGTCTCCCTACATTCAGGATACGAAGGCATCCCACGAGAAAAAGTCAATCCGAAAAAGCTGGAGGACAAGAAAGTCGAGCGGCTTCTGGCTGTTCTTGCTAAGAAGATGGAATTAGTGAGAGAAGGCGGGAGACAGGTACGGGTTGCTTGAGCGAGCATGTTCGTTCCGTCGTTCGGTAGGGATGGGGATATAGTGTTTCCGAGCATCCGCGGCAATATACTGTTCTTTCCCCGCTCTGTACCTCATGCCCGCGCACAGGAGCAAAATCATGCAAAGTGTATTCAAGTGGTTGTGGAGAAACACTCAGGGTCAGGACATTGCTGAGTACGCCGTCATGCTGGCCGTAATTCTTGTCATCGTGGTCGGTACAATACGGCTGATCGGTTCCAACGCAAACAATGTATTCTCAGAGGCAGCCAGCTCCATCCAGTAGCGACAGTCTGCAGGTCTACTGCGTCAGTGTAATCCGTTCGTTGTACTGTTTCTTAAGTTCGGCCCCGTGAACTTCCAGGAGAATGAAGATGCAAAAGAATGCGACCGATCCCCTAGAATCGACTGCTCCATGTTTGACCGAATTCGAGAGGGAAGTGGAACGGCTTGGACTGCGTAGCGAAGATTATGTTCTTTCGGTGGAACTGCGACGTTGGTGTGAACGTAATCGAGACCGCGTCTACATTCCTGAATGGTTGCTCGACGAGTGGGGAATGACTATCAGCGTTGCGTAGTCCTCCCGCCCAAAATCAAGAAGTGGCATGGAGGGGTCTGCGACACGCGACTGAATCACGATTAGTGCAAAAGCCTGATTACGATTATCTTACCCACGATCCAGGGCGGCTCTGGCTCTTAGGTCAACGTGGACTGCTTCACGGACGCGATTCGCTACAGCCAGGTTCGCGTGGAACTCTCCGCGAAAGAAAAGCTACACTCTTTCAGTCACGCTCACCTCAGGGAAACAGTCGGAAATCATCAGGGTGACGGAAGCACCGCCCTTGGGAACCTACCTGAAAGTTGATTCGCTTCGCGACAGAAGCCATCCGTCCTGAGAGTCTCTCGGAAAAGAGCGAAGTTGTACCCGCTACTGTCGGCGGAAAGAGGATTATGAAGTCATGTGACTACCAGCCTTGCCCTCGATTGAACGAGCCTGGTAATGCTTCCAGCACCAGAACACTGCCACTATCAAAATCGCTGTCAGCACCGCGAGATTGAACTGTCCTGTGAATCGCATCAGCCGCTGCCAATGCCGGCCAAAGAAATATCCTGTCGTCGCGACCATTGTGACCCAGGTCGCGGCGCCAAGGAAATTGAACAAAAAGAATCTCTGCCACGGCATGTGGAGCGTGCCAGCTAGTGGTCCCGCAAGCACCCGTAATCCCGCGACGAATCGGCTCCAGAAAATCGCCGAGGCGCCGTGTGTTGCGAAAAAGTTTTCTCCTTTTCGAACCGCCTGACCGCTAATGTGCAGGACGTGGAGATACTTGTCTACCAGGGGCCTGCCGCCAAAGTATCCGATCGCGTAGCCGGAGTTATCGCCGATCACTGCCGCAGCAATTCCCACCACAATGATAAGCGGCAATCGAAGCTGATGTTCTGAATAGGCTAAGAAGCTCGCAAACAGCAGCGTGGTCTCGCCAGGGACCGGAGCGCCTGTGTTCTCCAGCAGCAGCATGAAGGCAATTGTCCAGTAGCCGTAGTGCTGGAAGTAGTGCCGCAGGACAGTGAAAATATGGCCCTCGGGGCCGACCATTCGCTTTATTCCTCTTCTCGGAATTGGAAAGGGAAATTGTAAAGTTTAACCGCGCCCGCCTTCGTCGATCATTGCTACGCGACATCTGGCTGACCCTTGAACTATAAATCAAGGAATTCATCAGACTCCTCGGCTCTTTGTCTTCGCGGCGGACGGACGAAGGACTGCGCCAGGCTACCCGACAAGATGTGACCAGCGCCACGACGATCACTTTTCGTTGCCGCAAGAATGCGGCTGTCCCGGCGGTGACGGCTGTGTGTCAGCCGAACGGAGGTGCAATCTTTCGCGCCAGCCGGCATCGAGTCCCCATGAGACCGCTAGTGCCGACGTCGGGCACACGCTGGCACAGGTGTTGCACAGGATGCATTCCGTCGAAAGCACCCGCTGGCCTGCCTTCACGTAGTCGGGAATGCAAATGTCCATCGGGCACATTCACGCAGGCCATGCACGAATCGCAACGTTCGCTTACTCCGTTCATCTTGAGTAGCGAAAAGCGCGACCCAAGTCTCATCAGAACGGCGACCGGGCAAAGATACTTGCAGAAAGCCCGGTTGTCCTTCAGCACAATCGCCATGGGGATGGCGGCCGCATAATAGAACAGGTTGCCCGCCAGCAGCCACCAGAGTGGCGTCCAGTGCTGCGGCCGATAGGCAAAGAAGAAGACGAGCGCCGCTACCAGCGCCACGCTCAGCAGGAAGTGCGCGTAACGTAGCCAGCGCCACGGACCGGGAATCCAGCCTCCGCTGCGGTCATAGGGCAGCAGGTCGATGATCATCGCCGTCCAGCAAGCCCATCCGCAAAAGCCACGCCCGAAAATCAGAGGTCCGAACAGCTTGGCGATTGAATAGTGGATAATGGCGCCGCTGAAGATGCCGGTGAACAGGTAGAACAAGAGTCCTTCGAGCTGCATGTTCTGCAAAACAATCAGCCCCAGGAAGCCGACCATGTACACGCCGACCAGGAACTGAGCCAAGCGGCGGGCAACGGGCCTCTTGTGGCGCGGAAGCAGTTGGTACAGCCCGATACCAACACCCAGCGATGTGCCGATGTAGCCCATGTCGAAAATGAAGAAGGGATTGCCGGTCTTGCGCCACAGCACGAAGGCTAGAGTCCAGAAAATGAGAAAAATAACCGCGGGGAATTGCAGGGGGCGAAGCCAGCTCATTCTTCCGGACTCGGTTTGCGGCTTCATCGTTCCATTCTAGTGGCGCTTGCAGTGGGGTGTGAACTTATGATGACCACCGGAATTCCCCGCCTGTGAGCGAGTTCGAGTCTAAAATTGAGAACTTCCTCGCACAAGATCGACGCGTTCGGAGAAACATTGTCCAACAGGCGCGCCCGAAATCAACTGTTCCCATCAATCAGGAATCAAAATCGTCGCTTTAAGAGTTCGGCTCAGGAAGAGCCTTCGCACCTCCGGCCGTGAGCGTCGTCTGCAGATCCGTGAGTTTCGCCTTTGCGTCGGAGCCTTTTCCCACCGCGTCGGGAATCTTTCCGGAGGCGGAAGCCGCCGTAGCATCAGCCCAACTCTGCTTGGCGGATGCGAAGTTGTCAGCAGCTGCCTTGGGGAGCTTGTGCCTCTTGGTCAGAGCGTCGACTTTCTTTTGATCCTGTGCCAGCAGTGGTGCACTCCTTAGGGCTTTTCTTTTCTAACAAAGCACGTTAACGACCATCTGACACCCCGTAACAGTGCTGAAAACACGGCATTCGCTACAGGCACAGACTCCAAAAATCGTCGCAGTGATGAAATCCTGACAGCCGACGGAGGAGATCAGCTTTGGAAACGCATAGAGCCATTTCCACTGGCAATCATTCCAAATTCGCGGCAATACCAGTTTTAGCCTGTCTCGTCAGTATTGGAGCCTGGATTGCTTTCATTGCAGTTCTACGACTGAGGCGGTGAACATTCTCAAAGCAATTGCTGGCAACGGCCTACTCATTGCCATCCTGGGACATGGTTTTGTTGGTTTCTCGTTACTTTGGGACAAAGTGCTCCTGGGGCGGCGTACGACAACGAATCTGGTGTCGTATGTTTTTTGGTTGGGAGCCATCAGCATCTTCGGACTGGCGCTGCTGCCGTTTGGCTTCCAGATGCCCAAAGCAAACATGGTGGCTATCGCGTTTGGCGCTGGAGTCGTGGAGCTGATTGCTAATTACTTCTACTATGCGGCGCTGAAAGCGGGCGAGGCATCGGAAGAGCTGGCTGTAATGGGTGGTTTTACACCGGTGGCTACGGCGCTAATTTCAGTGCCGCTGCTCAAACAGCCTATCGGCGGACAGCCACTGGGGTTCATTTTGTTGACACTCGGCGGCTTCGTTATGTTCTTCGCCGACAAGAGCCCGAAGAAAAAAATGCTGCCCTGCGTGCTGGTTGCATCAACCGCGTTTGCCCTGGTGGATGTGCTTCAAAAAATCGCGTTCAACGAGTCGAATTTCGTTACCGTGTACGTTATCTTCACGATGGGTACGTTCGCCGGAGCGCTTGCGATGCTGATCCCACCATCCTGGCGCAAACAAATCTTCGAGCGATCTAAAGAGGCACCGCCCAAACGAAAGCTATCGTACATGGTGAACCGTTTCCTGGCCGGAGTAGGCTCATTCCTGATCGTATATGCAATCAGCCTGACGAGCCCGGCTATTGTTGAAGCGATCTCAGGCGTGCGTTATACCGTCATCTTTATTGGTGCGCTTGCAATCACTCTCATCAGGCCGGACTGGCTTAAAGAGAACTTCAGTGGCCGGGTGCTGGCGGCAAAACTGACAGCAACTGGGCTCGTAATCGCCGGTCTAGCTGTAATTGGATTACAGGGTGGACCTAATGCCGGGCGGAATTAGGTTCTTGCTTGAAGCGCTTATAAACAGATTTAGTGCGGGTTCGAATACGACGAAATGCCGTCAGCTTGACGAATCATGCAACCGTCGATGGATTCAAAATATAGCTTGAGTTTCTCGGCGAGGTTCCCTCCTATTGCGGTTCACCTCTTCTCTGGCGATCACGATTAGTCCTAATTCATTCTGTTTAATGATGTTGCGCATGAGTCTTCAGCTCAGGAGGGTTACGGCGTTTCGGAAGCACTCGCAATCGTCAGCCCAATATTGCAGGACCGAGGTGGCCTCACTTGTGCAGAAGCCTTATGTTGAGAAGTATTTCTTAGAATCATAGGAGAATTCAATGACAAGAAAGAGTGTCTCAAGCATACCTGCTCAAATCAGTGCTCAACCTCGACTGCATCAGAGATCTTCAGCGATTCAGCAGTATGGCACCGTTAATCTTGTGCTTCCACTGGAACTGGAAGAGCCGGTTCGGCTGGAAATGACAGAACAGCTGAACCAATTGCTTGCGGATACGATGACGCTGCGCGATCTTTATAAGAAGGCTCACTGGCAGGTGACCGGACCGACGTTCTATGAGCTTCACTTGTTATTCGATAAGCATTTCGGCGAGCAAGCCGAACTGGTTGACGCGATCGCGGAGCGGATTCAACTTCTCGGAGGCGTAAGTATTGCCATGGCTGCTGATGTGGCAGAGACAACCCAGATCGAGCGCCCGCCGCGCGGACGAGAAGAAGTCCCCGTGCAACTCTCGCGTTTGTTGGATGCCCATCAGATCATTATTCGAGATTGTCGGGCCCTCGCGCGCCGCGCCTCGACCGTTGGGGATGATGGTACGAACGACCTCGTGGTAAGCGACGTTCTGCGGCGAAATGAAATGCAGGTATGGTTCCTGAATGAGCACCTAGTCAACGCGCCCCTAGTTCACGCCGTGGAGCCGTCGACAGAGAGCAAAAGGACCGCCTAAGCACCAGATCTTCAGCCCGATGGCGAACTTGGAGGTTCCGGGGAAGAAGTGTGTAGATGAAAGTGAAGAATGTTATGAGAGTCTTAGTGGCGATCGACTTCTCGGGAGCATCCCAGTATGTAATCGCTGAAGCAGCATCCCGTCCATGGCCGTCCGGCACCGTGCTTTGCGTGCAGAACGTTGTGGATATCTGGAACTGGGAAGGGCCACCCGAGCTCATAGAAGACGCAAAAAGCCAGGCGAAGTCGCTGGTGACAGCAGCAGCATCCGAACTGACGCGGTCTGGCCAGGAAGTGATTTCGGAAGTTGAAGCGGGTTTCCCCAAGAAAGCAATTCCAGAGTATGCCAAGGAATGGGGAGCCGATCTCGTCATGGTTGGCTCTCATCGATCAAACGCATTGAGCCGCTTTCTTTTGGGCAGCGTTGCCCAGGCCGTTCTTCGTACTGCACCCTGTTCGGTTGAGATCGTGCGTCCCAGTGCGCGAGGTGCCCCGGGTTCTTCCCGTGGAATGAAGATTCTGGTTGGCACGGACGGCTCCGATTGCTCCGAAAAGGCTATACAGTCTGTCGCAAATCGCCCATGGCCGGCAGAAACCGAAGTTCAAGTGATCAGCGTCCGCGAACCTCTTTTTCCGGCGGGTGAAATGCCTATGGCTTTTGACCCGGCTCTCACGCAGGAGGTTTTAGACCGTGAACGCTGCCGCGCCGAGGACGCGCTTAAAACTGCGCGACAGGCCTTGAGCTCCGCAGGGCTGAAGCTTTACGACTCGGCGGAACCGTTGTTCGGTGACCCTCGAAACATCTTGTTGGATCAGGCAAAGTTCTGGGGAGCGGATTTGATAATCGTTGGTTCACACGGCCGACACGGTCTTGATCGCGTGCTTCTCGGCAGCGTATCTGAGGCAGTAGCCATGCATGCTCATTGCTCCGTCGAGGTCATTCGCGATAGTGCCCAAGCGGGCGCCTGAAACAATAAGCCCAGAACTATTTTTCCAAATCTCCGTGCCTTTTATCATTGATCATCTCGCACCTGACACAACGCCGCGGCACCGGCGATTCCCGCATCCGGGCCGTAGTGGGCGGCCACCAAAGGAATTTCACCAGCACGAGGGTTCACACTCCAGTCAGACAGTTCTTTACCAATTTCATCGAAGAATGGCTGTATTAACGGTGATGCGCCGCCACCGATGATCATTAGGTCGGGCTCGAGCAAGTCTACGATGTTTCCCAGCCACACGCTCAGAAACATGGCAGTTTGCTGCAAGACCTCTTTAGCCAGCAAATCACCGGCAGCAAAGGCGCGGCCGACTATTTCCGCGGTAACCGCTCCGCCTCCCGTCAAATCTCTTATTGACGAGGCATGCCCGGCCGCGATTTTCTCCGCAGCGCGCCGGGCGATGGCAGCGCCTGAGGCGAGGACTTCAATGCATCCGAACTTGCCGCAAGGGCAGCGTGGGCCGCGGTAGTCGATGGTGACGTGGCCGCCTTCAGCGGCGGCGCCCGTGTGTCCGTGATAAATGTGGCGGTCGAAAATAATTCCCGTACCGATGCCCGTGCCGATAGTGGCATAAAAGACATTTTTGTAGCCGCGGCCCGCTCCCCATAGCGCTTCCGCGAGCGCGGCGGCGTTGCCATCGTTATCCATACGTACTGGAAGCGAGTAGGCTTGGGAGATTTCATCCGCCAGCGGGAAGTTGCGCCACCCTGGAACGTTGGGCGGATTGAGTATGACGCCAGTGTGGGGATCGAGCGGGCCCGGTGCGCAAACTCCGATGCCGCCAATCGGACTTTGCCTGGAATTCGCTGTGTCGCGGACGGAATCGATTGCGGATTTTACGGCCGCCAGGCCTGCGGCCGCGTCTGATGCCACCATCGGGACGCGGATTTGATCCGTGATATTGCCGAAAGCATCCACCAGGCCGGCAGCGACTTTGGTACCGCCAACATCGACGCCAATGAAGAGACGTGTGGAATTTTGCATTATTGGGAATCAGACTCTATTAAACATAGAGGGCACAGAGGACCACAGGGTAAAGCATTTCTTCGCAGCCGCGTATAGGAAAAGGGCTAACGGTTCCAGCTTCCGTCTTGCGGTGAACTTGCACGGAGGCGAAATGACTCGCCCCGCTGCTGGAGCAGCGGGGCGAGGATAATGGACTGCCGACTAACGGCAGTCTGTTTGCTTAGTGGACGGCAGCCTTCTCCGAGCCGAGTCCGGTATTCGAGCGTACAAGCAGTTCGTTGAATTTGCTTTCCGCCGTAGGCTCCGAGCTCAACAACGTCCCGACAATGGCTCCGATGAATCCCAGCGGAATACTGAGGATGCCAGGATTTTCCAGCGGGAACCAGGGCTTGGCCTGAAACAGGTGGCGGGCAGTTCCGGTGACGGTTGGTGGATCGATTCCCATCAGGCTGGGGCTGACCAGGATCAATCCGATCGAAGCCAGCAACCCAACGGCCAGGCCCGCGCAAGCTCCCGCCGTGTTGAACCTTCGCCAGTAAATCGAAAACAGAATCACAGGCAGGTTGGCGGAAGCCGCGACGGCAAAAGCGAGAGCCACGAGGAAGGCGACGTTCGCTGTCGGTCCGAGCAAGATGGCTATCGCAATAGCTACTGCGCCGATGACAAAGGCGGAGATGCGGGCCACCAGCACTTCCTCGCCGGGTTTTCGCTCGACTCCATTGTGGATGACGTTGGTCCAGAAGTCATGCGAGAACGACGTGGTCGCGCTGATCGTGAGACCTGCCACCACCGCTAGAATCGTGGCAAAAGCGATGGCAGAGATGAAAGCGAAGAAAACATTTCCTGCCAGCGCCTGCGCCAGCAATGGAGCGCTCATGTTCGTTCCGCCGTGGCCCTTGATGTAGTCAGGACCTACGATAGTGGCGGCTCCAAAGCCCAGAAACGTGGTCATGATGTAAAAGCTGCCAATCAGCACCATGGCCCAGACCACGCTATTGCGGGCGGTCTTGGCATCTGGCACGGTGTAGAAGCGCACCAGGATGTGAGGCAAGCCGGCCGTGCCGAAGATAAGGGCGAGACCAAGAGAAATCAGATCCAGCGGACCGTAGGGTGGCTTGTAGCGCAGGCCGGGTTGCAGGAAGTCCTTGACCACCACGGCACCCTTGGCGTCGTGATAACTCACGTGCCCAATGGCTCCAAAGAATTGACTGAAACTGAAGCCAAAATGCCCCATGACCAGGATGCTCAGCAGGATAGTCCCAGCCATCAAGAGAATCGCCTTGATGATTTGCACCCAGGTAGTGGCCAGCATGCCGCCGAAGACTACATAGACGATCATCAGAATGCCCACGCCGGTGACGGCCTGGTTGTAGGTGACGGTGCCAGCGAGCAGCAGTTTCACTAGTACGCCCGCGCCAACCATTTGCGCGATCATATAAAAGGTGCTGACCACCAAAGTGCTCAGAGATGCCATGCCACGTACCGGTCGGGGATGCAGTCGATAAGCGAGCATATCCGCCATGGTGTACTTTCCGGTGTTGCGCAGAGGTTCGGCGATCACCAGCAGGACCGTGAGGTAAGCCACAAGCCAGCCGACGGAGAAGAGAAAGCCATCATAACCCTGAAAGGCGATGATGCCCGCGATTCCCAGGAAAGACGCGGCGCTCATATAGTCGCCGGCCACGGCGAGGCCGTTCTGCCAGCCGGTAATCGGGCGGCTGGCAGCGAAGTAGGCGTTCGCGCCGGCTGATCGCTTCGAGGCCCAGTAGGTAATCCCCAATGTGATCGCAAGGAACACAAGGAACATGATCAGGGAAATATTCATGACTACCTGCCTCCTTTGCCATTGGCAGCCATCACTTTTTCAATGATGTCCCTCGATAGGCGGTCAAAATCGTTGGCGGCCCTCATGTAGAGACCGGCAATGATCCAGGCGACGAAAAACTGGGACAGGGCGAACAAATACGCCAGATTTACATCAAGCACTTTGATCGACATGAACTGCGGGGCA
>JASHOH010000105.1 GCA_030041215.1 Candidatus Sulfotelmatobacter sp.
TTCCGGCGGAACTGACACTCACGTCATGCTGGTGGATGTTTTCTCGAAGGGAATGCTGGGCAGCGATGCGGAGAAAGCGCTCGATCAGGCGGGGATCACGGTCAATAAGAATGCGATTCCGTTCGATACGAATCCTCCGCTGAAGCCGAGCGGCATTCGGCTCGGGTCGCCAGCGGTGACGACGCGCGGCATGAAAGAAGGCGAGATGCGGCAGATCGGGCGCTGGATCGCCGAAGTGTTGCAGCATCGCACCGATGCCGCAGTGCTGGGAAAAATCCGCAAGCAGGTGCTGGAGCTTTGCGAGACGTTCCCTCTGTATGCGGAACGCAGAGCTAGGGCGCAGGCGGAAGTGCGGGCATAAGAACCTTAAACACGGGGTACACAGGGATTCACGGGGTAAACGCGGGACCCCCACATAAGCTTGGAAAATCAAACCCTATTCGGAACTTTCCCTCTGTTTCGCGCTACCCTCCATGTGATTAAATTCCTCGCGTGAAGATTGCCATCGACATCCGGCGGATGACTGAGTTTGGTGTGGGCACGTATATCCGCAACGTGGTCCGGACCCTGGGGCGGCTGGATCACGAGACGACCTACTTCCTGATCGGCGCCCCTGAAAAGGTCAAGGAAATCGGACTTCTGCCGGGGAACTTCCACACCGTGCCAAGCCTGGAGCCGGAGCGGTCGCTCAAGGGCTATTGGGCATTTCGCACGATTGTGAAACGGCTACAGTGCGATCTGGTGCACATTCCGAATCTGTTTTCGATGCCGCGCAGGCTGCCCTGCCCCTACGTGATGACAGTTCACGACATGCTGGAACACATGGCGCGCGCCCGCCAGCAGACGGGATTCTGGGGCGCGTGGCACCTGCAATGGACCAGGCAGGTGTTGAGCGGCGCGGCGCGCATCTTCGCTGTCTCGAACTTTACCCGCGTTGAGATCGAAAAGTTGTTCGGAATTCCTGAAGACCGCATTGAGGTCATCTATAACGCGATTGATGAGAGGTTCCTGCATGGACACGCCAGCGCGGCTGACCGGCAGGTAATTGCTCAGCGCTATCAGGTAACGTATCCGTTTCTGCTTTATGCCGGCAGAATCAGTCCGCACAAGAACGTCGGGCGCATGATCGAAGCGTTTTCCGCCCTTAAAACCGAACTCGAAAAAGACGGGGCGTTCCCCGACCTGAAGCTCATCATCATTGGCGACGATCTTTCCGGCAATCCCGAATTGCGGCGAACGGTGGTTCGCAGCGGCGTGCAGAACGATGTGCGGTTCCTGGGCTTTGTGCCCATCGATGTGCTACGCATTTTCTATGACCAGGCCAAGATTTTTGTTTTTCCGTCGCTGTATGAAGGTTTTGGATTGCCGCCGCTGGAGGCAATGGCGCACGGCACGCCAGTGGTCACTTCAAACGTATCTTCGCTCCCTGAAGTGGTCGGAGATGCGGCGGTGCTGGTTCATCCCGAAAATGTTTTTGAGCTAATGCGGGCCTTACATCGCGTGCTGATGGACCAGGCGATGCGTGAAAGGATGAAAGAACGAAGTTACCGGCAAGTGACGAAGTTTTCCTGGGAGAAATCAGTCCGGCGCATCATGGAAGTGTATCGTGAGGTTGCGCTAACTGAAGGTACGAATTTACCGCGGCAACATCGCTCCAAAAACGAGACCACTGCCGGTGTTGCGTAAGGTATTAGTCCTGAGAATGAGATTTCTCTAATTCGGTTTGCGATCTTTGGCGTCCGCCAGATAACGCAGCAACACAGCCTCATCAGCGCGCGTGAGCTTGTCGAGGAAGGACGTATCCAAATCGCCGTTTTCCGCGCTCTGAGGCTTCGATTGCTGGAGCTTGTCTCCCAGTTCCGGATCGTTGCTCATGACCTGCATGTAGAACCATAGGAAATGGCGCATCTGGTCGAGCGATTTGCACAAAACCTGTATGGCTTCGGTTTCGGGAAGCGCACTGAGAGCTTCCATCAGCTCGGGATCATTGGGGGCCTGCATGGCAGCACAGTTCAATTCTCGCTGGATCACACGCAAATCTTCGGTAACCCGCAGCATCCGAGTGTGGAGGTCATCCATCTGCGTGTCCTTGCTCATTCGTGGCTCTAAGAAACAATTACTGGTGCGCGCGATAGCTTCAAGCACTCTCAACATCTCATCGGCAGTGGCATGCGGATAGATGTCCCACGATCATGCGCTTTCGTAATTCAAGCAATTACTTTGCCTGCACGACGCGATGAAGCATAGAAAGCTCTGCGGAATGGCGCGTGGGGCGCGGGTTTTGAGGCGTATGCGGAACGAACCTGCGCCACATCGACGACCATGATTCCTGCGCCGGATTTTCAACAGCCGCCAGGAATGCAGTTACCTTTTGCTCCAAGGTCACAATGCACGTTCCGCTGGTAGCCAGACTGTGTGTCTGACGCGAGATGCTCGACAAATATGTGGTATCGCCGCGCTTATGATACAAAAGGCGCGATGAAATCTGCCGCTGCCAACGTCTCCCACCAGGAACTCGTGCGTGCCATCGGACGCTGGAGCCTGGTTGCGCTGGTCGTGAACTCGATAATTGGCAGCGGAGTGTTCGGGCTGCCTTCCACCATCGCGTCGCTGATCGGGCGAGCCAGCATTTGGGCGGTGGTGGCTGCCGGGGCAGGGATGGGCATCATCATGGCCTGCTTCGCAGAGGTAGCTTCGCGCTTCCAGTTGGCTGGCGGGCCTTATCTTTACGGACGAGCCGCGTTTGGGCGCTTCATGGGGATTCAAACTGCGTGGATGCTATGGCTGGGACAGGTCTCGGCTCCGGCAGCCAATGCAAACCTGTTTGTGATTTATCTTGGCGAATTTCTTCCCCGCGCAAGAGAGCCTTTTCCCCGCGCTTTGATTCTGACCGCGCTGGTGGGATTTTTGACCATTATTAACATTCGCGGCGTTCGGGGAGGAACGCAGGTCAGCAATTTATTCACGGCAGCCAAACTGGTGCCGCTATTTGCTGTGACGGTTTTAGGCCTAGTCGTTCTTCAAAGTCATCACTGGGCGATGGCCACAGCGGCTGGAGGTTCTGCTAGGACAAATCAGTGGATGACGGCGATTCTGATGATGGTCTTCGCCTACGGGGGGTTCGAAACCGCACTGGCACCGATGAGCGAGGCCAGGAACCCACGCCGTGATGCTCCTTTTGCGCTCTTTGCAGCGCTGGTCATCTGCACGGTCATCTATGCCCTCATTCAGTTGGTAGTGGTTGGCGTTTTGCCAGACGCGGCGCATAGCACGCGGCCACTTGCGGATATAGCGCGGATCGCAGTCGGGCCGACGGGCGCGGCGATGGTTGCGATTGGCGCCCTGATTTCGTTCTATGGATATCTGAGCGCAAAAATTCTCGCCATGCCGCGGGTGCTGTTCGCGCTGGCCGAGCAGGGAGACTTTCCCAAGG
>JASHOH010000106.1 GCA_030041215.1 Candidatus Sulfotelmatobacter sp.
CTGCCGAACTTCATTCACGAACCTCAGTTGTAGAAGAAGAATTGCCAGAAGTTTAGCATGACGTTCAAATCAGGTTGAGGATATCTGCGCACATTTGACGTCTTATCTGCTTATTTTTTCCACAGAATTTTTGACATGAGGCGATTGAAACCGGACCGTTCGGCTGATACATTCCCAACAACCCTCAAAAAATTTAAACGCCGTAAGACCAGGCGAACCCAGTAACACACTACACGCCAGCGGTGTGTTGCTGAATACTCTTAGTGTCGAGCTAAGGATGCGAAGCGCTATTGGGCTGAGGGGGAATCGTTGACGCAGGTCTTGTTCGCGATTTTTTTCCTGTCGCTGGTGTTCTCGCTTGTCTTCACTCGTTATGTGCGCGATTTTGCCTCGCGCCGCGGTTGGGTTGCGGCGCCCTCGCAAGAGCGGCATCTGCATTCGAGCCCTTTGCCCCGTCTTGGCGGAGTCGCAATTTTTATTTCTTTTTCCTTCAGCATGACCGCGGCTGGGCTTTTTACTGCGGTGAATCCTCGCCTGCACGCTGCCTTTTCATTCACGCCTTTACTGACGATCCTTCTTCCGGCGGCGCTCGTTTTTCTGCTGGGTGTTTACGATGATCTTCACGGCGCCGGCCCTTATCTCAAGTTTGCGGTGCAGGCGATTGCTGCCACCATGCTATTCGCCAGCGGTCTGCGGATTCAGAATATTCCCGTACTTTTTGGCTCACACCAGCTGCCGTGGTTTGTAGGATTACCGTTCACGATCCTATGGGTCCTTGCCATCACCAACGCCTTTAACCTGATTGATGGCCTCGACGGCCTGGCGGCTGGCTCCGCCCTGTTTTCCACACTGGTTGCGTTCGTAGTCGCACTCTTGAATGGATATACGCTGGTCACGCTGATGACCATCGCGCTTGCCGGCGCGATTCTCGGTTTTCTGCGCTATAACTTCAATCCGGCAACCATTTTTCTCGGAGACTCGGGCAGTCTGTTCATCGGATTCCTGCTGAGCGCGCTGGCGCTCTCGGGCGCGCAAAAATCGCCGACCATCGTTGCGGTTGCTATTCCGGTTGTGTCATTTGGACTGCCGATCCTCGAAACAACGCTTTCCATCCTGCGGCGATTTATCAGTGGGCGCCCGGTCTTCACCGCCGATCGCGAGCACATTCATCACAAATTGCTCCAGCACGGACTCAGCCATCGCCAGGTGGTGATCGTGTTGTACGCAGTGTCGGCTGTGTTCGCGCTGCTCAGTCTGTTCCTGCTGTGGCCGACGGGCAGTTCGCTGGGTTTGGTTCTGGCCGTGGTGGGAATTGGCATCTGGATCGGCGTGCAGCGGCTTGGCTATCTCGAATTGGGCGAACTAGGACGAGTGGCGCAGCGCACCCTCGCGCAGCGGCAGATCGTCATCAACAACCTGGCGATTCGCCGCGCCACCGAAGAACTGAAGGTGGCTGGGGATTATGAACAGGTACGGCGCGTCCTGGAAGCTGCCTTCCAGTCGAACGACTTCGATGGTTTTGATGTGAAGTTCCGCCTCCTTCCCGGCGAGACCCGCCCCGACTCTGCCGAGTCGACTGGCCAGCGCCTGGGGGAATTCTCTTTCGGCTGGGGTAAAACTCGAAGTGCGCGTTCGCTGGAAGGCCTGGCAGTTTGGACTCTCTCGCTTGATCTGGTCACCTCTACGAATCGGCATCGGGGAGCGATGACGGTTCACCGCCTATACTCGCAGCGTCATTTGCAGCTCGACATCAATCTTCTCACCTCGGTTTTCCCTATCGCGTTGGCTGACGCACTCGACCGCGCACTCCAGCGCAACCTGCAGGTGATTCCGCTCGCGGGGCAAGACGGCCAGCAGTTCGTCGCCGCTCAAGCAGGATAGAGCAGCTCTCCGCACAGTTCGACTTTAGGTGGCGCAGCGCTTCAGCACAGCGATTGAGGATGGTTTAGTTCTCAGGGGCTTTAGCCCCGGATTCATTTTCCGGGAGCTGACGGGCGCACGCATCCTCATGCGTGTTTAGAAGGAAATAGGAGGGAAGCGCTGACGTTTACAGTTTAGCGCTGACGTAGGAGTTGATTTCGCAATTCAAGCAAACTTCTTCAAAAGTGGGTGCTGTCCACTGCATATTCGATTTACCCCAGTCCGTTCGAAGCTTCAGCTTCGAAACTGCGCAGATTCTAACCTAGCCCTCTCGACAAAATCAATACGCGAATTGGCCATCCAGCCTTAACAGGTTGCAAGTTCTTGCACACATCTTCACCCGCAGCGAATTCGATCTTTTTCCACAGCCGTGAACCATAGCGGCTACTGTCTGCCTGCGAACATACAAATTATCTTGCTCTCTCTTGAGGTTACAGAAAGATCATGTTTAGCAAGACAATTTACGGCGACGCGTTCAAAGACGTTGATTTTGTTCCTTTGCAGTCCGCCATATTTTGCGTCCAGTGCGAGCTGATCAGCAATCAGAATCGCTCACACTGCCTGGCATGCGGAAGCCAGACTCTGCTTAGCCTGTCGCGTGTGCTGGGAGGTTCGCTGCGTGGCCAGCAGACGGCGCACCTCATCACGGATGCGGAACTCGACAGTCTGGTGCGCGACCTGCTGCGAACGGTTCCCGATCCGCACATGTCGGAAACGGCAGATCACCGCGCGCGGGTGCCTTCAATTGCCCTGCGCAGCCAGCTTCGCGTGGCCAATGCCGCACATCCGGCCGCCGGTTTTCGCGCCGTGCATCCGGGTGAAGACGTTGACATTCATCCTTCTGAACTGGATCTTGAGCCAGCGATCAGCGCCATTACCGAACGCGCGCAACACCTGACCGGCGCCACCGGGGCCGCCATTGCCTTGCAAGCCGGAGACGAAATCGTATGCCGCGCCCGCGCCGGGCGCACCGCTCCCGATCTCGGCGTGCGGCTGCAGGCCGATACGGGCATCTCCGCCGAGGCCGTACGCACCGGTGAGATCATGCTTTGCCACGATGCCTATCGAAATCCCCGCGTCGATCTTGCCACCTGCCGGCGCCTGGGCGTCCGCTCGATTCTGGTTTCTCCGTTGCGATCGTATCGGCGTACGCTGGGGGTGTTCGAAGTTCTGTCGTCATCTCCCAGCGCATTCGATGAGCGCGACGTCGCCACCATGCAACTGCTCTCCAGCATGATGGTGGCCGCCATCTCTCGCATCTCCAGCCTGCATAAGGCCCGCATTCGCAGACCGGCCTGATTTGGGTCTGCCTGTCCTTTTTAATTTTCTTCTTGCTTACTTTTTTGCTTTCTCGGGTTAATATGTAGCAACGCAAATTTCGACCCGGGTACCCATGTTGGCGACTGCCAAGGTTTCTCGACCTCCTACGTTGAACCGCCGGCGCCGCGTGCGGCAAAAAGCGCATGCGCCTGCCTATGCCAGTTTTGTAGGCGTTTCCGAGGGAGGGATGATTGACCTGTACGAGGTTCTGGACATTAGCGAAGTCGGGGTCGCTATTCAATGTCCCGCCCAATTAGAAGTAGACCAGACGGTAACTCTCTGCCTCGATCTGGCTGAGTCGACGGGGCAAATCACTTCACTTGCGCGCGTGATCTGGTCGGACTCTGAAGGGCGTGCAGGCCTCGCCATCGCGCCTTTGCCAAAGGCTGCGCTATATGAGCTACGGGAATGGTTATTTCTGAATGCGATGGCAGGAGTTGCGAATTCTACATCGTTTGAGTTGGACGTTCGACCGGTTGAGGAAGCTGAGTTGCGCCCAAATTATACGGACACGCTCAACGCTGCGTATGCGGTGCAGCGGGAAGCTGAATCTCTCGGGGCCGACTTGGGCGCCGTTCTCAATCTGATTGCCTCGCGCTCGCAATCTCTGCTGCGCGCCTCGGGAGCGGCCATTGCACTTGCCGGCAATGACGCCGGTGATATGGTCTGCCTGGCTAGTATCGGAGAAATGGCTCCGCCGGTCGGCGCTGTTTTGCAGGTCGGATCAGGATTTTCCGGAGAGTGCGTGCGAACGGGTACCTTACTGCGGTGCGACGACACTGAAACTGATGCCCGCGTGGACCGCGAAAATTGCCGTGCGCTGGGTATCCGCTCCATGCTCGCGTTTCCGGTGCGGCGGGCAGAAAAAGTTGTGGGCTTGGTGGAAGTATTTTCGGCTGCCGCCGGGGCGTTTGATGAGAAAGACAGCGCCGTGCTTCAGCGCTTTGCCGAAGCAATCGCCTCCGCAATCGATCGCGCTGCCAAGAAAAATGAGCCGGCCCAGCCATTTGCCCCCCTGGGAGGCGTGCTCTTTGCTCAGGCGCCGGAAGAAACCGCGGAGAAGCCTGTGCCCAAGGAGGCATCTGCCGATCACGACGCAGACAAAGTTGGCGGCATTCGCCTCCCGCGCGCTCATCTTTATCTGCTGATGTGTGCCGCGGCAACCATATTCCTGGCGCTGGGTTTCATCAGTGCTCCATGGATTCAGCCGTGGGTTCAGGCCAAATTTCACGCGCGCGGAAGCAGTGCGGAAGAGACTGTCCTCGCATCCGGACCGGCACTCGAATCTGCGAAGGTGGTACCTGCGACACCATCCGTGGATTCCGCAAGCTTAGAGCAACTTCGCCAGATGGCAGAGCGCGGCGATGCTGCCGCCGAAGACAGAATCGGTCGTTTATACGCCGAGGGCGACGAAAAGTTGGGAGTCAGAGCCGATGACAAGCAGGCCGCCCGTTGGTTTACCAGCGCTGCCGAACATGGTAGTGTCCCAGCCCAATACAAACTGGGTCTTCTCTATTGGGGCGGTCATCACGGTCTGCCAAAGGACGTGAACAGAGCCTATTTCTGGGCCGTTCTGGCTCGCGCCGGAGGCCAGCAAGGAAGCAAAGACCTGGCAGCGTTCATCGCGAACGGCATGACCCGCGGCCAGGCCGCTGCCATCGAACAGCAAGCCGAAATCTGGTACCGCCAGCACGAACCGCAAACTAAACCCAGCGCCGGGCGCTGATTAGTGCAGCGCTCGCCCAGCAGCGCGTCCGCAAAACCGACTTTAAACTCTCTGCTCGAGCAGCGCAGCGATCGATGCCCTGAACACGGCACGGGCTTGGGTCGCGTCTTCAGGCAGAATCGATTTGGTAATGAGCAATGTCGCCGCGCCGTGGACCACCATCCACAAAGCCGTGAGCAACCGCTCGTGACGGTCCCTGGCTTTGCCTAGTTGTTGCTCGAGTTTTTGTTTCATGACTTCCCGGGCAGGCTGGTCCGCAGGCCGATAGCCAGCACGGAGCGCGCCCGGCGAGTGAAAGAGCTCGTAATTATGCTGGTAAAACAGCTCATATTCATGAGGGTGGGCCAGCGCATAGTCCAGGTACCTCTCGCAACCGTCTTCTACCGAGCCGGCACCGCGTAGCACCGCCGCAATTTCCAACCGGATACGCTGCAACAGACCGCGCAGAATGTCGTCGCGGTCGCGGAAGCGTCGGTAAACTGCCGGCGTATTCGTTCCCGCCGCGCGTGCTACCGCCCGCAGGGTAAGAGACCTTTCGCCTCCTTTTTTCCACAGCTTTTGCGCTGCATCCAAAATTCTGGTTTCCAGGTCAGGATCCGGCCGCCGAGGCATGTAGGTTTCTCCATCCAAATAATGACTGGCATTATGTATACACCGTAAATATAACAATGTAAAGACCTGGGCTATAGAATCGTTTTAATAAATGGTTTTTAATAAATTGTGTTGACAGCGTACACATAACGCTGTATAAGAATATCACACACAATCAGTATTTGGGGACCCCTACTTTATCCAAATGCAGCAAGGAGTTTTAGTCAGATGTTCTCATGGGACAATCCCGACGACAGGGTTGCTATCGCCGAAATGAATTCAGAATTGCAGCACGCCCAGTTGGAGCTGCTGAGTGCCCAGTGCGCCACCCACCAGCTTCGGCTTCGTTATAGCACTGACGATCTAGCTCGCTTTGGCCGGCGCGACGTCCTTCGCAAGTCAGTCCAAGCTGCGACGGAGCTCAGCGAGTATTACACCTCAATCGAAAAGAAAGTTCCTAGCGCCGAGGTTGTCGCCGAAACGTTCAAGCCAGGAGAAGACGTCATCGTGGAGGCAATCCGCCGAGTGTCTGCTTATCTTCAGGAACAGCGCGATTACTTCTTCCCCAAGGGAACGCCCCTTAGCAACCACCACAAAGCCCTGATGCGGCTGTATCTCTCGGCTGCTCTTCTTGATCGCGTAAGGATTGTCGAACTTGAAGGGAAGCGCGTTCCCAATCCGCCGTTTTACGAGGAATACCGCGCATTGGGCTTCATGAACCTGCCTGAAGTGACGCATATGCCCTCGTTGACTTTTATCAATGTGATCGTCTTCAACGAGCGCCTGACGGAAAGAGCCTTGTTTCACGGGCTGGTGCATGCCGTCCAGTTTGAAGTTCTGGGGCTCGAACGCTACTGCGATCTTTTCGTGCGCGGCTTCCTGAACACTAAGCTCCATTTTTCGGTTCCGCTGGAAGCACACGCTTTTTCCCTTGAGTCGAAATTCGCGAGCGCAAGTCGCTTTTCTGTTGAGGATCAGGTTCGTCTCTGGGTCAAGCAGTCGCGCTACTAAGGCATGCCAGCTGTCCAGTCAAGCGAAGAGAAGCGCCAAGGGCTCGCTGAGATTCCCGAGAAAACTCCGGATATCCGGGCCCTCCCCCCAGGGTCGCCGGGCGGCGCAAGCCGCCCCGGCGGCTTTGCACATTCATTCGCATCCACTCGCGATGACGAGAGGGGACGGCCACATCTAGACAAACGGGACCTGCCCGCATAGTTAGATCAGATCATACTGAGAACTCTCTTGGTTCATGGCAGTAGAATAGAGAAGAGGTTCCAGTGCCTACACTCCGCACCATTCTCGATGAGCGCGTTCACGAGGCCGAGCCGCGCCTTGTGGAGAAGCTCGAGAACAACCGCCTGCGCTGCTTCTCCTGCGGACATTGCTGCCCAATTCCCGAGGGCCAGGCTGGAGTGTGCAAAGTGCGCTTCAATCGCGGCGGCAAGCTCTACGTTCCCTGGGGATACACCGCCGGAACCCAATGCGATCCGGTCGAGAAGAAGCCGTTTTTCCACGCCTATCCCGGGGCGCTCGCCTACAGCTTCGGCATGTTGGGGTGCGACCTTCACTGTTCATATTGCCAGAATTGGGTAACGTCGCAGGCATTGCGCGATCCGCGGGCAATTTCGCCGCCTCTTGAAACCACCCCTGAGGCGCTGGTGCGAGATGCGCTTGATCAGGGCGCGAAGATTGTTGTCAGCACCTACAACGAGCCTCTGATCACGAGCGAATGGGCGGTCGCGGTGTTCAAGGAGGCGAAGGCCGCGGGATTAATCACCGGCTTCGTTTCCAACGGCAATGGAACATCTCAGGTGCTCGAGTATCTGCGTCCCTGGCTCGATCTCTATAAAGTCGATCTCAAGAGCTTCGACGACCGCCATTACCACGAGCTCGGCGGACGCATCGGGCCGATTCTCGACAGCATTCGCCGCATCCACTCGATGGGGCTCTGGCTCGAAATCGTTACGCTTCTCATTCCCGGGTTTAACGATTCCGATGACGAACTCCGGCGCCTCACCGAATTCCTAGCTGGAATCTCGCCCGATACCCCATGGCATGTCACCGCCTTTCACGGCGACTACAAACTGACCGATCCGCGCGATACGACTCCTGACGATCTGCTGCGCGCCGTCGAAATCGGCCGCCAAGCTGGACTTCGTTACATCTACGCCGGAAATCTCCCCGGCATGGTCGGCGAATGGGAGGACACGCGCTGCCCGCAGTGCAATGCAACTGTGATTGAGCGTTACGGTTACTTCATCAAAGAGTATCGGCTCACACCCGAGGGTCGTTGTCCAGAATGCTCCACGACAATTCCCGGCCGCTGGTCTGATCGTTTTGAAGGCCAGATCGCGTCCCATCCTTTCCTGCCGCGCAGCAGGTCCGTTTTGTTTACAATCCGGTAGACTTGTCATTCTGAAGCGAGTGTGGGGCGGAAGAACTATTCTTTGCGCCCTTTGCAACTTTTCTTTGCGAGCTTTGCGGTTAAAGACTTTGTTCCGCATGCGTCAAGCGCAGGAAATAGCTTCAACTATCGCGTGTTAAAACAGCTCAATCTCGCTTGTCTGATGCTCACCCTGTTCCTGCTCTCCTCCTGCTCGCCCCGCGACTTCCTCACGCGCCGTCTCGCTTTCGACTTGATTGCTGGTTCGGAAACGTTCCGCGTCCAACAACAATTCCAGCTGCGTATCGGCATCATGGCCAACAAAGATTACATATCGCCTGACTATGCGGCCTTCCAGCACCGCGGCTGGATCTCCGCTACCAACACCGCCTGCTCTTCCAATCTCGGCCCGCCGCCGTGCTGGGACGTGGTCCTCACTCCCGCGGGCGTGGAAACGCTTCAAAGCGTGGTCGCGCCCGGCGACGCCGAAAAGCAGTCGTTTACCATTCCTACGGTCCGTCGTGAACTTATTGCCATTACCGGCATCGCCAAGCAGGGCAGTGTGGCCGATGTCGAAT
This sequence comes from Candidatus Sulfotelmatobacter sp., assembly GCA_030041215.1. Taxonomy (GTDB): domain Bacteria; phylum Acidobacteriota; class Terriglobia; order Terriglobales; family Acidobacteriaceae; genus Sulfotelmatobacter. The sequence continues at coordinate 8,516 of JASHOH010000106.1, forward strand.
TCACGTGGAAATGGGTGCCGCTGAACGAGGTCGGCGCGGCGGTTTATCCCAGGGACACTCGCTACCATTCCACCGTGCGATTTCGCGAATACGAGGACGGTTGGCGCGTGGTCAAACACGCTTCGCTTTCCGGCCAGCCTCTCGACGATGCCCTCGAAAACGCAGAGCCGGCGCAATAAATGGCCGGTTTACCCTGTGCTCCTCTGTGCCCGCTGGGTTTCCGCTTTTGCAGCCCGTACCAGCGCAGTTGTCTTGAATCGCCAGAGCGCCTCGTGTATAACCCTACTTCCCATCACGGGTCCCCATGAAAATCTCCAAACATCTTGTAACTGTTATCCTCATGCTGACTTGGGTGTTTCCCAGCTTTGCCCAGGCAAAACCTAAACTAGCACTCGACACCTTTTTCAACTCGGTCAGCTTTTCCGCCATCGCTGTATCGCCAGATGGCGGATCAGTCGTGATCTGCACCGAACGCGCCGACTGGGACCAGCAAATCTTCCGCAAAGACCTCTGGCTCTATCGCGATGCTAACGGCAGATCGCTGATTCAACTAACGCAGTCCGGCCACGACAGCGAACCAAAGTGGTCGCCCGACAGCCGCTGGATCGCTTTTCTCTCCGAGCGCAAACCACCGGCCGCGAAAGACGATTCCGATGACGAAAAGGGAAAGCACAGAGACAAAGGCGACAAAGGGGAAGTCGCGCAGATTTATCTCATCTCTCCCACTGGGGGCGAGGCGATTCAGATCACGCAGGGAGAAGAAGAAGTCCACGCCTATTCCTGGTCAGCCGATTCGCACACGCTTTATTTCGCCACGCGCAACCCATGGACCAAGCAGCAGAAGGACGACTACAAGAAGCAGTGGAAGGACGTTGTGCAATACCGGACGGCGGAGCGTGGCGATACTCTCTTCTCGCTCGATGTAGTCGCCGCACTTGCGCACCATACAGCAGCTCCCGCCAAAGAGCAGAGCGAGGCCGAGAAAGAATCGGATCTCACCCCCGGCGCACGCATCATCGCCACCACACCTTTGCGAGTCGACGAGATGGCCACGTCCCCCGACGGCAAGACTCTTGCCTTCTTAACCAATGCCATCAATCAACGGGAAGAAAAGTACGAAGATGTAGAGATCTATACTGTCGATGTGGCGCGGGCACTCCCTTCGACAAGCTCAGGGCAGGCTCTGCCCGCGAATGCCGGCGTCGAAACCAAACCCCGCCAGCTCACCCGCAACCAGGCCGTCGAGGGTCATATTCACTGGGCGAATGACGGGGCCCGCATCCTGTTCACGGTGGAAGTCGGAGATACGACGGGCCCTTATCGCGACCTTCAGCCGCATCTTTATTGGGTTGACTCGGAAAGCGGTACGGTCGAGCAGTGGAGCAAAAACTTTATCGGCCCAGTCGAACATTATGCGGTTGCGGGCGCTGGCGTGCTCGCCTCAGCTCGCATCGGGACGGAAGTTGCCGCATATTCCGCTTCGCAGCCCGGCCAGGAACTGCAGAAGCTCAACGGCTGGGCTGGAACTTACTCCATCCTTTCGGCGTCGATTCATTCTCCGCGCGTAGCTTTCGTGTACTCCTCGCTCCAGAAGCCGGAGGAAGTCTATCTGGCCGACTCACCCGACAAACTGGATCAGGCGCGTCCGATCACCTCATTCAATAAAGTGCTCGCCGAATCGGATCTCCCGCAGGGCAAACCTTATCGCTGGAAAGCTGACGATGGAACTACGGTCGAAGGCATGTTGATTTATCCTCCCGGCCAGTTCGAAGCGAAGCATCTGCCCATGTTTACTTTCATCCACGGAGGTCCGGCCGATGCGGACGGCAATCACTTCGAGGCCGATTGGTATCAGTGGTCCGCGCTGGCGGCGACGAACGGGTGGCTCGTCTTCCAGCCGAACTATCGTGGTTCCACAGGCTACGGCGACAAGTTCCTCATGCAGATCGTGCCGCAGATTGTGTCGCGCCCCGGGAAAGACATTCTCCAAGGTGTTGATGCGCTGGTGAAGGATGGAATTGCCGATCCCGATCGCCTTGCCGTTGGCGGATACAGCTATGGTGGATACATGACCAACTGGCTGATCACGCAAAGCACGCGTTGGAGGGCCGCTGTCACCGGCGCCGGAGCGGTCGAGCACGTCGGCAACTGGGGCAATGATGATACGACCTACGACGACGCCTATTTTCTCGGTGGACGTCCGTGGGAAGCGGCCGAGCGTTTTCACGACGAAGCGGCGATCTTTCAGATCGACAAAGTCAAAACGCCAACGCACGTGGTAGCAGGCGCTAACGACATTCGTGTCGCCGTGCTCGAAGACTATCTGCTGGAACACGCTCTCTATTCGCTGGGAGTGCCAAACGCGCTTTTGATTTTTCCCGGCGAAGGCCATGACCTTGGCAAGAATCCGTGGCATGGAAAAATTAAAGTGCGAGAGGAATTGAAGTGGCTGCAGAAGTACGGAGGAGTCCCGCCGCAATAACAACACTCATGTTGGGGACAGCCGCCTCGGCTGTCCGCCGAGCGAAGCGAGGCCTGGATGGAGCGACGGACGCCCTCGTTCATCAGAGTGTTCCCGTGGGACTTGTCACTCGGGACTCGCAGCTCGGGGGACTAATCGTTCGGCTCAGAACTATTTCGCCGCGGTGGCGACCTTCACGCGGTGTGAACTTGCCGCGTAGCGGGCGATGCCGCGATAAAGGGCTTCGGCGATCTGTTCGCGGTAGCCGTCGTTCTGCAATTTCTGTTCGTCAGTAGGGCTGCTGACAAAGGAAACTTCCGCCAGAATTCCCGGCATGGCGGTTTCCGTGAGGACGACGTAGGAGGCTTCTTTGATGCCGCGATCGCGCAGGCCGGGATTCTGTACGGATAGCGCGCTATACAACGAGCGCTG
>JASHOH010000107.1 GCA_030041215.1 Candidatus Sulfotelmatobacter sp.
AAGCTTATCAACGACAGCCTGGGACATTCGGCAGGCGATGAGCTTCTGCTTCTGATTGCCAATCGGCTTCGGGCAAACTTTCGCGACACGGACACGCTGGCGCGCCGTGAAGGCGCGGCGCAGTTGGGTGAAGATGCTCTCGCCAGGCTGGGCGGAGACGAGTTCACGGTGCTGCTTGAAGATATTCGCAACCCAAGTGACGCGATTCGTGTGGCGGAGCGGATCCAGGCGAAGCTGGCCGTCCCCTTTGAGGTTAAAGGGCAGCAGCTTGTAATTAGCGCGGGCATCGGCGTTGCCTCGAGCGCTGCTTCCTACTCCACGGCAGAGGAGTTGCTGCGCGACGCGGAGATTGCCATGTACCGGGCCAAGCAAGCAGGCAACGGGCGGTGCGAGGTGTTCGATCCGGCAATGCACTCCGCCGCAGTCGTGCGTTTACAGCTTGAGACTGAGCTGCGCCGTGGTATTGAGAATGGAGAGTTGGCGGTCTACTACCAGCCGATTGTCTCTCTGGTCACAGGCAAAATTACCGGATTCGAGGCGCTGAGCCGATGGTTCCGTCCGGGAGGGCCAGTTTCGCCGGCTGACTTTATTCCCATCGCAGATGAAACCGGACTCATCATGGCGATGAACAGGATGCTGATGCGGGACGCCTGCCGCCAATTGCTGACATGGCAATCGTGGTTCCGCTGCGATCCTCCACTGAGCATGAGCGTGAACATCAGCCCTAGACAATTTGCCGAATCGGAAATGGCTAAGGAGATTGCGAGAGTGCTTGAGGAAACGGGAATTGTGCCCGGCACGCTTAACCTTGAGATCACCGAGACCATCGCCATGGAAGACCCCGATCGCGCTTTTTCGATTCTCAGTGAAATGAAGTCGCTTGGTGTCAGGCTTAGCGTCGATGACTTTGGAACTGGATACTCTTCACTGAGCCGGCTGCCGCGCTTTCCGGTGGATGCGTTGAAGATTGATCGTGTGTTCATCTCGGATATGAACACCAATCGCGAGAACCACGAAATCGTGCGGCTGATTATCGCCTTGGCGCACAACATTGGCTTGAAGGTTGTCGCCGAAGGTACGGAACGTGAGGAACAGATCGCCGAATTGCAACGCCTCAGCTGCGAGTTTGCCCAGGGCTTTCTTTACTCTCCGGCAGTCAGCGCACAAGCCGCATTGGAATTGCTGATGCGCAGCTATGAGAGGTCTTCGGCAAGCGCAACAACGGCATCAACGTAGCGCGACGTCGCTTGTGCAATTTCTCTGCCATCAGTCGTCCTAAAATTCGCCGATGTCGAGATTAGAAAAATATTCCGATTTTTGCGGTGACGCAAAGACAACCTAGTTGTCGAGGGCGTACACAATAGTGGTTTTTGTCGGCGCGCCGCCAGCAGCTAGCTGGGGCGTGCTACCTCGGGTAGTCTTCCCCCATCCCGCCACCGCATTGAAGCATCCGCAGAGATGCAGGGTGCGGTGGCGGCTCCTCCCTTCAATTTGGGTTTGTTCGCTACGCACTCTTGAGCAACTGCTCAGGCGCGAACAGGACTATGCGTCCTCGAGATTTGCGCAGAATGCCGCGGTGCTCGAGTTTGCTCAGTTCCCGGCTGACGCTATAGATATTGGTCCCTGCCAATTCTGCCAATTGACGATATCCGCCGGCTTCTATGACCGTTCCTTCTGCTGTCGACTCGCCCAGGGCACGGGAAAGTTCAAGCAAGCTCCATTCAATGCGCCGTTCGAGGGGGTCGGTTCTAAGGCGCCTTACTTGCTGATAGTAGTGGTAGTAATCCCAGATCATGGCGCTTATCAGGTTGACGGCCGCAATCGGGACCTCATGCAGCAATTTAAGCGCGGCTTCGCGGCTCCAAATCCAGATCCTGCATGCTTGCAAAGCCTGCGCGGATGCTACCTGATGGTCAATTTCGGCAATCGCAACACATCCCATCGTGTCCCCCGGGTAAATGAAGCGGACCAGCGTTTCATTTCCCGAGGTTGTCACCTCGCTCAGAGCCACCAGGCCTGATTCCAACAGGAAGAAACGCCGCGCAGGTTCGCCCTGTCTGTATACCCACTCTTGCGGGGCATAGTCGCGATACGTCGCCTTATCGAGTATTTTATGAATGCAACCCTCCGACAAGCCTTTGAAGACCCGAGATGCTTTGAGAACTGCCGCTACGTCGGACCGAGACGATTTCGCTTCCATGTCATGCTCCCCATTTCGGCGAGATTCAAGCAGTCAACAGGATACACTCCTCGACAGAACGCATGGGGCTGGTCCTATGGGACGGCACCAAGCTCATAGATCTCCACAACTGGACCGGAAATCTGGGAGGAAACGATTCGCAAGCGGGGTTTTACTAACGCTGGTTGCAGGCCAACTACGACTACGGCCCGTAGCCTCCGTCACCGCTAGGGGGCTGGAGTAGAATGCTGGCGTTTGCGTCCGCTGCTCGCCCACAGGAGAGACAACATGCGTTATTTCACCTCAAGCCTGACAAGTGCCTTGCTTACCGCGTGCCTGGCGGTGAGCACGGCCTGGAGTCAGGCGGGGCCGGGGCAGAGTTCAGGCAAGCCGTTTTATAAGCCCTTCGGCCTGGATCTCTCTGCGATAGACAAACGCACGCGACCGCAGGACGACTTCTACCAATACGTCAATGGAGCGTGGATCGCGCGCACGACAATTCCCGCGGACCAGGATGCGGTCGAAGTAACCGGCAGCCAGATGCAGGACCGAATCGACGCCCGGATTCGAGCGCTGCTCGAAGCGGCAGCCGGCGCGCAGAGCGGACCGGCCGTCACGTCCGCCGAAAAAGCCGGAGCCATGTACGCTGCCTTTATGGATGAGAGCCGAATTGAGAGACTCGGGGCCACGCCGATCGAGCCGGAGCATGCGGCCGTGCGTGCGGCGCCGGATCGCCCCGCGCTGGCGAGAATCATGGGACAGAGCTTCTCCGGGTTTGGCGGCTCCATTTTTGCCGCCAGCTTCACTATCGACTTCAAGGACACACAGCACTACGCCTTGTACCTGAACCAGGCCGGACTCGGCATGCCCGATCGCCGTTACTACCTTCTCGAGGAGTTCGCTGGCGAGCGGCGTGGCTACCAGGAGTATGTGCGCAAGCTTCTCACATTGGTGAAATGGCCGAACCCGGTCGAGACAGCGAACGCGGTCGTGGCGTTCGAGCGACGGATCGCGGAAGCCAGCTGGTCAGCGGCGGAGCAGCGCGACGCGGTGAAGAGCTTCAACCCTATGTCGGTCGCGGAACTCACCGCGTTCGCTCCAGGATTCCCTTGGCAGGAGTTTCTCGCCGGTGCTCAGGTGGCGGCCGGTGGTCAACTGATGCATGTGCCGCGCATCGTGGTCGGTGAGAAGTCGGCGTTCCCGAAGATCGCCGCGATCTTCGCCGACACGCCGCTCGAGACGCTGAAGGCGTGGTGTGCTTTCAACATAGTGGACCGGGCTGCGCCATATCTGTCGAGTCCCTTTGTAACCGCACGCTTTGAGTTTCGGGGCAAGACTCTCGAAGGGCGAGAGAAGATATTGCCGCGCTGGAAGCGGGGAATCCTAGCCGTTTCCGGAGGCGATTGCGGAATGGACGCATCGAGCTGCTTCGGCACCCTCAATTTCGCGGTCGGGCAGATGTACGTCGAGCACTACTTTCCGGCGCAAAAGAAGACCAAAGTTGAGTCATTAGCCACTGAAGTGAAGGCAGCTTACAGCCGCCGCATCGAGCAGCTCTCATGGATGTCGCCGACCACCAAGCGGGAAGCGCTGCGTAAGCTCGATTCCTATACCGTCAAGGTGGGGTTTCCGGAGCATCCGCGTGACTACTCCTCGGTCAAGATAAGCCGAGACGACGTGATTGGCGATGTCCGGCAGGCTGCCGCTGCAGACTGGAAGCGCTTGGTCGAGCGCAGCGGGGGGCCGGTGGATTGGTCGGAATGGGATTTCCCCCCACAGGTGAACGACGCGTACAACGGATCTCTTAACGATGTCGTATTCGCGGCGGCAGTCTTAGAGCCGCCTAGCTTCGATCCGGCTGCCGACGATGCAGTCGACTATGGAGCCGTTGGGTCGCTGATTGGCCATGAACTCACGCACGGCTTCGACGATCAGGGTCGGGCGGTCGACGCCACTGCCGCTTTGCGCGACTGGTGGACGCCGGAAGACGCGGAGGCTTTTCTGGCTCGCGCCGACAAACTCGGCGCCCAATATGCCCGCTTCGAGGTCGTGCCCGGAGTGCACATCGATCCAGGCTTGACCATGGGCGAGAACATTGCCGATTTGGGTGGGCTGCTGATTGCGTTGGATGCGTACCACGCGTCGCTGCACGGGAAGCCAGCGCCGGTGATCAACGGATTGACCGGCGATCAGAGATTTTTCATGTCCTATGCACAAGTATTCCGAGGCAAGGTTCGTCCGGCAAAGCTGCGGGAAGCTGCCGTAAGTAATGCGCATCCCTCGGACAAAATTCGCGTAATTGGAGTTCTGCCGAACATGGACGCGTGGTACGAGGCGTTCGACGTCAAACCGGGAGACCGCATGTATCGCCCACCCGCGGAGCGAGTGCGCATCTGGTAAGTTGAGCGGCGGATGCGGTTTCGAGGTTGTCAACTGCCGGTATAGCGGCGGTCGTCGTTCAGGGAGGGAAAAAACATGCGCTACCCGCTTGTGAGCTTCCCGTTCAAGGTTCATGAGCTGAGCGGAAATCTTTTATTTCCCGCTCATGTAAATCGCCTCGCGTAACCGCTTGGTAGGTGGGCTTCCGAGACCGTGAAATCCGGTAGGTTTTTAGCTCCCGTCGGCACATCCTGCTGGTGCCAGTTTTCCGTTTGTTGACCATTCTCCTGGAACTTCCTACAAGCCCGTTTCTGGCCGACAAACCACTTGTTGTTCCACTGAGGTACTATCGCTGCATGAATGATGCAACTATGCGCCGGACGATACTTCTGCTAGCGATTTCCGTACCGCTGGTTTCTTGCAGTCGCCAACCGAACTTCGATGTCGTCCTGAGAAATGGCTTGGTCTGCGACGGCACCGGCTCGCCCTGCACGTCCGGAGGCGTAGGGATTAACGGCGACAAGATCGCCAAAATTGGCGACGTGTCGGCCGATCGCGGTCGCGTCGATATTGACGTACGTGGCCAGGTCGTCGCACCGGGTTTCATCAACATGATGTCAAGCCACGAGGGGCTGTTTGCCGACGGCCGTGGCCTCAGCGATCTGCTGCAGGGGGTCACTCTCGAAATCTTCGGCGAAGGCGAGTCCATGGGCCCTCTCACCGAGGACATGCGCGCGGAAATGATGCAGCAGGAGTCTGACATCAAGTACGACGTTACCTGGCACTCGCTCAAAGAGGGACTGGAAACGCTGGTGGCGCATGGCATCTCGCCGAACATCGCGTCCTTCATTGGGGCCGCGACCCCGCGTATCTACGTACTCGGCCGGGCCAATCGCGCACCCACCCCTGCCGAACTCGATCGGATGCGCGAGGTGACAGCCAAGGCAATGGAAGATGGAGCGCTCGGCGTGGCTTCCGATCTGATGCACCAGCCGGGCCCCTATGCCAAAACCGACGAACTGGTTACGCTCGCCGAGGTCGCGGCCAAGTATAAGGGCATTTACATTTCGCACATGCGCAGTGAGGGCGATCACGAGATGGAGGCGGTCGATGAGCTGATCGCTATCGCCCGCCGGGCACATATTCCCGCGGAGATTTACCACTTCAAGGTCGCAGGCGCGAAGAACTGGAACCATTTGCCGGAAGTGCTCGCAAGAATCGAAGCCGCTCGCGCCCAGGGCCTTCAGATTACGGCGGATATGTACAACTATCCGGCGGGTGCCACTGGCCTCAATGCGGCCATGCCACCCTGGGTACAGGAAGGTGGTCTCGAAGAATGGCGCAAGCGGCTGCAGGATCCCGCTATACGGAAACGTGTGAAGCAAGAGATGCATTCCGACAAGTACGACAACGAATTTCTCTCTCCCGGATCACCCGATCGGATTCTCTTGATCGGCTTCAAGAGCGACAAGCTGAAGCCATTAACCGGCAAGACGCTGGCTGAAGTTGCGAGCATGAGGCACTCTACGCCGGAGGATACAGCGATGGATCTGGTGGTTGGGGACGATTCGCGCGTGGAAGCCGTTTATTTCGATATGAGCGAAGACAACATCCCCAAGCAGGTTGTGCTGCCGTGGATGAGCTTCTGCTCGGACTATTGGCCCGAGGGAGTCGACGGCGTGTTCCTCAAATTCGGCTCGCATCCGCGCGCCTTCGGAAACTTTGCCCGCGTCTTTGCGCGTTATGTACGTGACGAAAAACTCATGACCGTACCGGAGGCAGTTCGCAAGATGACCTCCCAGACCGCTTCCAATCTTGGTATTGCCACCCGTGGTCTGCTGCGGCCAGGATACTTTGCCGACATCGCCGTTTTCGATCCCGCTACAATCCAGGACCACGCTACTTTTGAAAACCCTCGACAATTCGCAACCGGTGTCTCTGAGGTTTTCGTCAACGGCGTCGAGGTAGTTCACGACGGCGTACACACGGGCGCGAAACCGGGCCGTGTCGTCAAGCGGGACCGCAACTAGCTGTCGCCCGGATGACTTTGCTGGCCGGCGTTCCCTCTTGAGGATCACACAGAGAGAGTGGACGATTGGATACGCATTCTGGTCGAGTCACGGGCAAACCGGAAGTTGAGCTCACAGAAAGCCCACCGAGCCAAAGTCGCCTGGGGGTAATACAATTTTGACGGAATCCCGTTGGAAACATTGTTTCACGCGCGTTCGCTCCAGGATTGGACAAGCTCTCGGAAGATACTCTCATCCCAGCTCTTAATCCCGCCTGGTGATCTTCGTCACAGCGTCCGCAAGCTTGCAGGACTTACCCTTTCACAGTGAGCGCACGGACAGCCAACAACCACAGCAAGGGCGCTACAGGGCGCGACCCAGTCCGCAAGAGTATGGAGGGTGCCCCGCGTCGGTGTGCGGACTTCGAGGAAACGCTACGAGTATTCGGACAGCCGGCGGTCACAGAGGCCTGCATATCGGGCTCGTGTGACATCTGTCTTTTCCAGAACGGCGACTGCATCTTGTTGGCCAGCAACAACAGGATTCGCATCCTCCCGAACGCTCGCACGAGAACAAAAACAAATAATGACGAAGGAGCAACCAAGTGAGGGACGTAGCTATCGTAGGCGCGGGCATGACCCCATGCCGTTCCCGTTGGGTTGAGAAGACCTTCTGGGAATTGGCTCAAATGGCGGTCAGTGAAGCGGTCCACGACGCCGGCATCCACATTCAGGAAGTCGAGGCGGGGGTGGCGGGAATCTATAACGATATCTTTGAGTTCCAAGCCATCCCGGAAAGCGGGTTCCAGGGAATTATCGGGCTTCAGAACAAGCCACTGATGAGGGTCACCAATGGTGGCGCGACCGGCGCCTATGCCATGCTGGCGGCCTACAACTTGGTCGCGAGCGGGCTGCACGATCTGGTGCTGGTCTTGGGGGTGGAGAAGGCGCTCGATTGTTACGACTATGAAGCCGAAAGCAACACCCCTGCCGTCGTTCAGACCATTGGTTATTCATGGGATCCGTGGTTTGAACGGCCGCTGGGGGCGCATGCTTCCGAGAGTTATGCCGAGGTCATCCAGGCCTACATGGACGAGCATCCCGGCGACCTGGCGCCGATGGCACGCGCTAGAATCGTCGAACTCCTGTGTCAGCAGGCGCAAAACAATCCCTACGCCCAGCGCCTGGGTGAGAAGGTAACTGCCGACCAAGTCCTCCACTCCCGCTACGTTGTTTATCCGGTTCGTGTACTAGAGACTTGCGTGTATACCGAGGGGGCGTGCGCTTTGATCTTCGCCTCTACGGAAATGGCGAAGAAGATCCAAGAGCGTAACGGCCGCGACCCAATTTGGCTGACCGGCGTCGGTGCAGCCAACGAGCCCTATTTCGTGGGCAACGACATCACGCGCTACAAAGTGCTTCATCGGATTTATTCCGACCACGTTGCAACCAAGAAAGCACTGAAGATGGCGGGCATAGGCATCGAAGATGTCGGGGTGATCGAGTTGCACGACGCTTTCATTCCGCAGTTCATGATCACGCTGGCCGAGATGGGCGTGGTACCGGTGGGCAAAGCCAACGATCTGGTGGAGGAAGGCATTATTATGCCCGGCGGGAAGCTGTTGGTGAATCCCTCGGGCGGGCTCGTCTTCGGCGGACATTTCGTCGGCGGATCCAACATGATGTCAACCTGGAGCGCCATGCGCGAAATGAGGGCCAGAGGCATTGAGCATGGGTTGGTTCATGGCACCGGCGCATCACTGTCGATGTACGGTGTAGCGATCGTGCTGGAGAGGAGAGCGTAACCATGGCGAAGACAAGGAAAGAAGTGGCTTCCCCGACACGCAAAATCACGACGAAACCGGTGATCTCACCTGCGATGCTCCCAATGGAAGCAATCACAGAAGTTCACGCCGCAGACGGCGTCTACCTCCAACGCAACGACGTGATGTTTACGGCCATGAAGCATACCCAGGGCGAATTCTCGGACTTCTTCCGAGCGCTGCGCGACGAAGGCAAAGTATTCGGCCATCGTTGTCCCGAGTGCCGGCACCTCATCATCCCTCCTTTCATGCGGCGTTGCCCATCGTGTAATTTCGTAGAGATGAAGAAGGAGTACGTAAAAGATACCGGCATCATGGCCGCGACGCCGGTCATTACTGTGTTCGCGCCCAGCCGTTACAAGGGCCAGGAACCGTTCGGCACAGGCCGGGTGTTTCTGGAAGCAGCCGACGGCAGGCTGAGCGACACTGCGATGCTGGTTCGCGTCCGCACTACGCGAGGAACCATACGGCCGGGAATCTATAAGAAAGGAACATCGGTAAAGCTGGCCTTCTGCGATCATCGCCAAGGCGAGATGCTGGACGTCTTTGCCGTACCGCAGAGTGAACTGACGCTGAAACAACTCCGCAAGAGCCCGCTTCTCGAAAGCGAGATCAAGTGGGGTCGTCTTTCCGAGGTGGAATTCGGCAAACCTTCCGTTCAGTTGCGGAAAACCTTGCAGGAAGTGATAGCAGATTTCAGGAAACTAGCGGAAATGGTCCCTCGCAGCCCACGGGCGACAGCCAATCTTGCGAACTGGCACCGCACGGTTGCTGTCCGCACGGGAGGAGGTACGTTTAGTTTTGTGGTGAATGAGGGGAAACTGCACATTCAGAAAGATGGCGCGAAATCGGCGGACCTGGTCGTCGCCATTCAGGATCCATCAATTCTGCTCACCTGGCTGCGCGATAGCACGCAACCGGTTGGAGACGTAAAGAGCCCCGCGCTAACCGATATGGTGATCGAAGGAACTCTGGTGCTGAACAAACCCGAACTGGAGACGATCACGCGTTTAGATCGGGTTCCCCGTTCGCTTCGCCGGGACCATGTGGTGATATCTCAGTCAACGGAGGCTAACTAGAGAAACTCCCACTGACCCAGGTCCTCGAAAATTGAGCGATCCATTTGTCTGGGACCCATTAGCCAGTGGGCGACTACGAAGCTGGGCCGTTCGGAAATGCACCACAGGGGGAGTGTTTAGCACTGGGGGCTGAGTCCGGGAGGACTTTGCATGGGAAGGCTCTCCAAAAGCACTTTCGGAAACATTGTCAAAGGCGTGTTTACGCCCGTATTGGCCAAACACCGCATTCAAGGAACCGGAGCCCATCCCTCAATTTAAAGCGACCGCGAACTGGGAGAGTTTCTGGAGACTCGGTTCTCGCAGTCGTTTTGACCTACGGCGGGATTGGCCGGCCGCCACTCCTTATTACTCACATTTGACTGGCGAGGTTGCGGGGAAGCCGACGTCTCCTCGGATCGATTTCCCAGAAGTTTCAGGACAACAAGCTTTCGAGCCTGGTCTGCAATAGCCTTGTCCAGCTCACCGCGAGCGGGGCCCTGAGGCCTGCCGAAAACGTAGCACGCCCAATTGCTAGAGTGTGGGCTGATCCCCCTACGGTAACATGGGGAAGTTCAGCCTGCCCGCGGCGGCTTCAAGGGCCATTGCCCCCGTGCTACAAGAATAAGGATCAAGCAGGCGATCTTTGATTTTTTGCACATCCGTGCGCTTAAGCATCAGAGCACGGTAGAGCCCCGCGGCCGCGATGTCGCCCGCCAGTCGGAAACCTACGATCCGCCCACCGGTCAGGAATATCTTGCGCAGTGCGTTGCCGCGCCGAAGGCGCAACTCCTCCTCCCCGCTCATCGCTCCGACGGCCATCATCGGCAGTCCCAGATGCTTCAGGCTATTCATGGTTTCCGCGCCCTCGTAACGGGCGCCGAAGCCCAGCAGGTTCGAGGCCACGATCTTCGCTTGCGCCACAGCGTTGGGGAAGATCGCATGAACGTAACGCTCGCCGCTGAGCCAGTCGTAGGTCTCTGCAACGTCACCAGCCGCATAGATGTCAGACAGATTGGTACGCATGAATTCATCTACGCGAACGCCCCATCCCATTTCGATCCCCGAGCCGCTGAGGAACTCGACGTGCGGCTTAACCCCGGTGGCAGCGACGTAGACGTCGGCCCGGAGCACGGACCCTGATTCTAGCTGGATGCCAGTGGCCTTGCGCGTACCGAGAAATGCGGTGGCTTTAGTGTTCAATCGCACGTCTACGCCGCGGCCCCGAAGAACTAACAGCGCGATCTCCGCGCTCTCGTTGTCCAGCATCCGCGGCATGACACGATCTGCCATCTCGACCATCGTCACAGCCAGCCCGAGCGCCTGCAAAAGGATTGCGATTTCCACCCCGATGAATCCCGCACCCACAATGACGGCCTTGCTGTTGGCCTTGTTCTTCACGTGTTCCACCAGGGCATGGGCGGCTTTCAACGACTTGAAGTCGTAGACGCCGGGCAGGTCGTAACCTGCAAGTGGCGCATACAGGCTGCTTCCGGACGCAATGACGAGCCGGTCATAAGCGAGGGCTCCGCCGCCGTCGAGCAGGACTTCCTTGCGAGCCGGCGCCACCTGACTCACGCGCACGTTCTCCCGGTAGTCGAGCGCGAGACGCTGGCAGATGTCCCGACCCTTCCAAAAGAGTGTCTCCTCGTTGCCGGTCAAAAAGTAGTCAGCCATTGCAGGCGGCGCGTAGGGCGGAAACGGTTCCGCCGAAAGGAGAACGATGTCCGCATCGGAGCCGGATTGACGCAGGCTCTCCGCTACCGTAAGTCCCGCTGGGCCAGCGCCAATAATTACCACGCGCATCGAGTCATTTCTCCACTGCGTCCTCGAAAGCTCCAAGGGCGACTTTCCCGCGGTCCCATTTGCCGCCCGGACCTTGCCCGGTTAAGCTGCAATTTCCCCAGCCAATACAGCCTCAGCGGGGACGCGGATAGCCTCAGGCGAAAGATGCGGCAAGCCGAGCGCCTTGCGTTTGGCTTCGATATGACGGCGAATGAGCACAGCCACTTTTTCCGGGTTTGCTTCCACGGCGAACTTGGCCCCCACCACGTCCTCCAGGCCGCCGGCAAGCAACTCGACCACTTTGCGGCTGCCAAAAATTGGTGGCTGCACTCCAAGTACGGTGTAAATACCGCTAGCAACAACGTAGGCGCCAATCGAAACCGCTTTCTCCGAATACCACTCGGGCGCCGCTCCCGCTAGCGGAAGCTGGTCGATATCAACGCCGAGAGAGTTCGCGAGCGCCGCGGCGAGCACAAGGATTCGCGAGTTGTCGACACAGGATCCCATGTGCAAAACCGGGGGGATTCCCAGAGCCTTGCACACGGAGCGCAGTCCGGGTCCGGCCATGTTCGCCGCTTCGGGCACCATCTGACCGGCCTTGCCGTTGGCAACCGCGGCGCATCCCGTGACGACGACTAAAATGTCGTTTTCGATAAGTCGCTGTGTCAGCCGGACGTGGCCGTAATCTTGCGGAATTTTGGGATTGTTGCACCCGACCACTCCCACCGCGCCCCGGATCGTGCCCTGCTTGATCGCCTCGATCAGCGGAGCAGGTGTTCCGCCGAGCGCGGCTAGAATCGCCTCGACCGAGAAGCCCGCCATCATCGGCACCGGCTTGGCCGGGATGCGCACCCTCTGGGGATTGCGATTGGCGAAAGCCTCCACGCCCCGGCGCACGATCTCCTTGCCGATCTCGAGTCCGCGTTCGGGAACAAAAGTGATATGGATGGCGCCGGGGAACTTAGCTTTGTCGAAAGTCGAAATCACCTGAGTGTGGAAGCATTTGGCGATTTCGGTCACTGACGGCATAATGCACTGGTAATCCACCACCATGGCTTCGAGCGCCCCGGTCATGATCGCGAGTTCCTGCATCAGGTGATTGCCAGCCATGGGGATTCCGCGGCGCATGAGCAGTTCGTTTCCGGTGCAGCAAAGGCCCACAAGATTAATGCCGGCTGCGCCCTTGTCTTTAGCGAGATTGAGCAGTTCGGGATCTTGCGCGGCCTGCACGATCACATCCGATAGCATCGGATTGTGGCCGTGGAGCGCTATATTGACGTGGTCGGCTTTCAGCGTCCCCAGGTTGACCGAGGCCAGAAGCGGCTTCGGGGTTCCGAACATCACATCCGATAGTTCGGTTGCGATCATCGAGCCGCCCCAGCCGTCGGCGAGGCCCGTGCGCAGGCCGTGAAGCAGAATATTGATGTAATCGTTGTCCACACCCATGGTGGTGCGATGAAGCATCTCGACGTTTTCGCGGTCGATCCCACGCGGGGTGATGCCTAGCTTCTGCCACAGCTCGCGCCGCTTTCCTGGCACACGCGTCACGAAATCAAGTGACTCCTTGCGCGTACCAAACTCTTCGAACATCGCCTGAGCTAGTTCACGCGCGACTTCATTCAGCGGACGGCCATCGATCGCGATGCCCCGTTCCCGGGCGAGGGCCTTGAGTTTCTCTTCGTCGGTGATTCGATAGCCGCAAGAGCGGCCGTCTGCCAGGGCGTGGAACGCTTCCAGGATGTCGCGTCCGTGATCGGAATGGGCGGAGGCGCCCGCCGCAATCGTGCGGCCCAGATTGCGTGCGACGATGATATCGGCGTCCGCCCCGCACACGCCTTGCTGCGGACCCTCCCCAAAGGGATCGATCCGGCAAGGCCCCATGGCGCAGTTGCGACAGCTTACACCGAGGGAGCAGTAACCGCATTGCGGCTCTTGCGCTCGGAGGCGATCCCAAACCGTAGTGATATTTTCCTCCCTCGCGCGCGCGATTATCTCGCGGGCATCTTTCGCAAGGGAATAGTTGCCGTCCGAATTCGCGGTCATCATCGTACACCTCCAGTGATCTGCTTCGCCTCGGCGCCCCATTGGCGCCAACCATCAATTGGCACAGGGACAGTTTGGGCTTCTGCTTCTGCCTCGGCACTTGCGGCGAGCACGGCGCGCGTCTCGCGCAAGCGGCCCTGCTTCACTAGGTTGTTGAGCTCTCCGTAGACCAGAGCCCCAGCTTTGCACGCCTCGACACAGGCGGGTATTTGCCCTCGGCCCACGCGCTCGATGCACCCATCGCACTTGACCGCCGCAACACGCGGCTGAACGCCACCAGGAATGGAATGAAAACTGATGACATCGAACGGACAAACCATCGCGCACATTGCGCACGCGATGCATTTCCTCGGCTCAACGAGAACGAGTTCCTTTTCGATGTCTCGGAAAATCGCCGCGGTGGGGCAAACCTGCTGACACGGCGCCGGCTTGCAGTGGTGGCACCGATTGGGGAAAGAACTGTTGAAAGCATAACCTGCTTCCACGTGGATCCGCGTCCGGGGCGGCGGATCTTCCAGAACAGCCGCAGCGGCGTCATGGCTTCGCGAATGCTCAATAGCACAGGCAAACTGGCACTGGAGGCAGCCGATGCAACGTTCGACATTGATGAAAACCGTCTCAGTGGTTTCACGAAAACCGAATGATCTCGTTTGCGAAAATCGGGTCGCACACATCAAACCCTCCTTGGACCGCCCTCATCCAGCGGGCGCCGGGCTCGCGAAAACAACCGTCCGTCCCTTTTCGTTTCCGCTCGCGCGCTCGAGTTCGTTCCCGAGCGCCGAAAGGATTCCCTTTGTTTCGGCGACCAGGGCTGGCGACAGATCGTACGCAGCAACCCCGGCGCGGTCGCCCTCTCGCACCTTCGAATCCAGCGAGAGGAAACCAAGCACTGGCAGACCAGGAGACCGGTCCGTGATGAAATGGCGCTCGTCGTCTCCAACGACCTTGGTGCCGACAAGGAACAGCCGATCGAGATGAATGTCGCGCGCGAGGTCGCGGATTTGGGTGGCGGCAGCCAAGCTGCCCAGCGTCGGCTCGGCCAGCACGAGCATGGCATCAACGGAATCAGCAGTTGCGCGACCCAGATGCTCGACTCCCGCGTAGAAGTCCAACACTACTACCTCGTTGCGATTGAGCAGGATATGGCTAACAAGTGCCTTCAGTAGCGTGCTCTCGGCGCAAAAGCAGCCCGAGCCGCCTCTTTTCTCAACGGAGCCTAGCTGGAGCAGGCGAATGCCCCGATGGGTTGCGGAAAAGCGGTCGGGGATGTCGTCGACTCGTGGATTCAGTTTGAAATAGCTGCCATAGTGACCGGGCGCTACGCCTGTTCGTTCGGCGATGAAGTCCCTCATCTCCGCGACCGGGCGCAAACGGCACAGAACTTCATCCGGAAAGCCGAGCGCCACGCCCAGGGAAGGAGCAGGATCGGCGTCGATCGCCAAGACTGTGCGGCCCAAATCCGCGAAGGTATATGCCAGCAGGCTGGCAAAAGTCGTCTTCCCGACTCCTCCCTTTCCCGCGAGAGCAATTTTCATTACCTAGGAGTTCTCCCTAAGGCCCCAGAAACTCTTTCCCGCCTCAGAATCCGGCCAAGCCCGAGTAAGAATCCCCGGAACCCGCAATGGTCCACTGTCGTTACAATTCTTCCCCTTGCCCCAGGCGATGTCAGTGAAGCGGGTCACATCTCGTAGTGCGGTGCTGGATTTAGCGCCAATCTTCAATCCGCTGCTCGGAAGAGGCATGGTCGGTGAAACATCGCTCTCTAGCTCAGAGTTTCGGCGCTGTAGCGGGCGATGAGTCCGGTTTGAACAGCATGCCCATAATCACGGGCAAAGAACCAGCACGCAATCTATATATATGGCAGGGCAAGACACGGAAGTTGAACCGGGGAGGCACGCGGGTCGGCTTGGGGGCCGTGACCACCCTCAGGTGTTCTCCAAGCCAAGGTTGTCGTTTACCGCATGGTTGAGTCTCTGTTTGCAGCCGAGATACCGCTCGGTTGTCTCAACGGATGCATGCCCCAGCAGGAATTGAATCTGCTCAAGCTCTCCTCCTGCCAGATGACATAGTCGCGCGCAGGTCCGGCGTAAGTCATGAGGGGCAAGGTCCTTGATGTCGACTCTCTTGGCGGCTGCTCTCACGACGTGCCAGACCGCCTTGGGTGTGATTCTATCGCCCCAGATCTTGCCCAACCCGATTTACTCGCCGGAAGATCGCGCCACAGTTAATGCCGGCTGCTGTGATCCACTCATCGACGGCACGTTTCGCCCACAACGGTACTGGAACGGTGCGGATGTGCTTTCCTTTGCCAATCAAATCAGCGATTACCCAGCGCTCTTCGCGAACCTGGAAATCCTGTGTTCTGAGTGCAACTAGTTCAGCCCGTCTGAGACCGCAGCCAATCAGGAGTGCAAGAATCGCCCGATCACGTTTGCCTCGGAGGTGGTCTGCCGATGGCCCATTGAGTAAGGTCTTGGACTGATCCACAGACAACCAATTACCAATCCGCACACCCAGATGCTTTGCGCCTTTCACTCGACGGATTCCTGCGGCCAGGTCAGGGCTCAGAAGGCCAGTGTCGGAGGCTTCGTAGGCGAGACGCCTCACGGCGGCGAGGCGCACATTGATGGTGGAGGGCGCGAGGTTCTTTTGTTCGAGAAAGAACCGGTAGCGAAGGACGACAGTTCGGTTAAATGCCAAACGTGGTTCGGAGCAATACCATCCGATAAATTCGTCGATGGCATGACCGTATGATTCTTGCGAACTGGCTGCGCCGAGCGAGTGAAGAACAGCATTCTTCGATTGTTCCAAATCCGCCAGTCGAAGGATTGTTTTTGCCTTGGAACGTTTCGATGTCTTGCTATGTGCCATACTGGCGGCCTCCTATGCCGCGATCAGTATGGTCGTTCAGTTAGAGGCCAATGGTCTCGAAGCCCGTTTGGCGTCAACTTCGGTATCGCCGATCATGCAGGAGTCAACTGAAGCTCATTCCGTTTGGGACCCCCAGCAGCCTGCGGTCATTCGGGCGACATACACGGTGGAGATAAGCAAGTCCGGGCCACGAACTCATGGAAGGATGCCTCTCTTAGTCAGCAAGATGCGGAACAACAGCAGCCAGCGTCTCATGTTTGTCGTCATCAGGAAATTTTCTTTGACGTGTTCGTGGCCATTTTTTCCGAGCTGACGGGCGAGTTCGGGATGAGTAAGGAGGTAGCGGATCTGGTAGGCGCAGCCTTCGACGGAGTGGACTAGCATTCCGGTGAGCTTGTGGATGATCTGGTTGGGGATGCCCCCGACGGCTGCGGCGATGGTGGGTTTGCTTTTCCAAAGCGCCTCGGTGACGGTGAGGCCGAAGCCCTCGCGGATCGACTTCTGGACAACGACGGTCGAGGCGCGCTGGAGGGCGTTGATCTCGAGCGCGCACCAAGGCGGCAGGTCGAGGATGATGATGTCGGGATCGCTGCCGGCGGCCTCTTTGACTTCTTTGAGGACGATGGTGCCTTCGGGGTCGTCGGAGGCGCCGCCTCCGGCCAAGACGAGCTGGCAATCGACGTACTTGCGCGCAAGCTTGAAGGCTTGCACTACACCGACGGGATCCTTGAGGCGGTCGAAGCGGGAGACCTGGGTGACGATGGGGCGGGAGCGGTCGACGCCGAATTCGTCGCAGACTTTCTGGACGGTGGCGTCATCAAGTTCCTTGTTCTTCTCCGAGATTGGATCAATGCACGGGTAGAACAGGTATTGAGGGATGGGGAGTTGGCGAGTGAACGAGGACGAGGAGAAGATGGCGGCGTCGTACTGCTCGATGAAGGGACGCAGGAAACCCCAGAGCTGAGGGTTGGGATTCGATAAGTCGATGTGGCAGCGCCAGGCCCAGCTTGCGTCGCAGTCCGCGCGGGCGCGGATGAGCGCGGCCGGCTGGGGGTCGTGGATGACGATCATGTCTTCGGTGAATGACATGCGCTGGCGGTTCTGCTCGTCGTACATCAGGAAGATTTCCTGGGCCTGACGGGTGAGCTCGTAGGCGCCGCCGTGGAGAGCGTTGTGGAAGGCCTTGGTCAGTTCGAAGAAATCGTTGCCGCCGGTGATGACGTCCCAGTGGGTGGGAACTTCGAGTTCGTTGATGAGCGGGACGAGGCGGTTGAGCATTTCGGCGACGCCGCCTCCGACCGCGGTGGAGTTGACCATTTTGATGGTCTTGCCCTTAAGGTCGCGGGCGAGGAAGCGGAGTTCCGCGATCTCGGCTTCCCCGACTACGCCCTGGTAATGGTCGAGACGCGGCTGCGGAGCGGGCGCGGGTGGCGTTTCCCAGGTGCGCCGCGTTTTGCGGCGGTCGGGGAGAAGGGGGGGCTCAGTGGGCGCGGATGCGGGAGCAGAGGCTCCGTCCTGCGCGGTGGCGGCTTGATTCTGTGGCTTGGCGGTTTGCATGGGTCAGCCTCTAGGTCAACACCCGTTCGATGATGCGAATGATTTGCGCTCGAATGTCTTCGAGGGTGGCGGTGTAGATATCGATGCGATTGAGGGCGCGGGCAGGCTGGGTGAGTCCCGCGTCCTCATAGAGCCACTGGGAGAAGTCGTTTGACATGAGTTTGATCCGCAGGCGCGCTTCGATGAAGTGATGATGAATGGAATGCACGCTGACGCGCCGCAGGCCCTCAGTAAATTCCTGCAGGGAATGCGCCACGAAGCTGGTCGGCAGAACCACGCTATCGGAGGTGCAGAAATAGAGAGGGTCCCGGGCGGAGCGGCCGACGGTCGCGGGATTGCGCTCGAGAAATTGTTCTACGACCTGAACGAGCCGGGCGCGCAATTCGGCCACAGAGGTGAACTCGCGGACATCGACGCCAGCGAGCAGTTCGGCCAGCGCAGGCTCGTTGCACTCGGTGAGGGCCCAGTGCGCGAAGTCGTTGGAAAAGCCTTCGGGGATGAAGTGGTGCTCCTCGAGCGTCTGAAAGGTGTGATGGAAGATGGAGTCCTCGGGGCACTCGCGGAGAGCCTGGAGGAACTCGGCAAGATTCCTGGCCTGGTAGGGAGTGATTCGTGTGAGGTGAGCCGAGGTGTTGAAGTAGAAAGGTTTTAACACAGTGCGTTGGAGGGGCATTGCTATAGCTGTGGTCACGGGTTCACCGCCGCGCGTGCTGTTAATCCAGAGGAACCACGCTTTGACGTGGCTTGGAGCCATTGCGTCAGGAAGAAAAGAAGTTCGTCCGGGGGCCTGAGCCAGAGCTGGGCCGCGGTGCGACGCCATTTCGGACGCACGAGTACGCTGAGGCCGTGGCCTTCGATGGCGCGGAAGGCGCACTCGTCGGTCGAGTCATCGCCGAGATAGGCGGAGGCGGCACCTGCGGGCATCTCCTGCAAAAGGAAGCTGACCGCCTTGCCTTTGTCGGCCTCGGGCGAACAGATTTCGATGCCGCCATCGAATTCGAGCAGCTCCAGGCCGGAGGATTCGGCAATCGGACGCCAGCCCAGCAAGATCCGGCCGCGTAACTCTTCGGCGCGGCGTGGGTGGAAACCGTACCAATGGACCGCAATGCTGCCCGGCTTGAATTCGGCGGCGGCGCGCAGTTGCTGGTATTCGAGCCAGCGGTCGGCATCGGCCAAGGCGTCGAATGCAGGCTGTGGCGGTGTGCACAGGATGGTGTTGCCGTCCGGTTTGCGGCGCTGGATTCCGTGCAGGCCCCAGATCTCCGGGCTGGGATTGAGATTCAACAGATCTGAGATGGCGCCGACATCGCGCCCGGAAACAATGACCACCCGCGTGTGGCTGGCGAGGGTAACCTGCTGCAACACCTCGCGAACGCCGGGATGAGGGAAGGCGCGGTCGCGGTGGGTGGTAAACGGCGCCAGAGTTCCGTCGTAGTCGAGCATCAGCAGCGAGGCCGGTGCGGCGGCAACGAGTTGGAAAAATGGTTCCAGTTTAAGCAGCACGCGCGTTCTCAATCTTCCTGCCTTTCTTGCTCTTGCACTTCAGGCAACCACCACGTTGGCACGGATTTTTTCGTGCTCTTGCTGTGGATCGAGCCGAATTTCGCAGAGTTCGGTGACTAAGTTGGCCGCCCAGCGGTAGATGTTGTGCTCCTTGATGACGCGGCGCATGCGCTGCATGCGGAGCTGTTTTTTTTCGGGTTCCATTTCGAGAGCGACCCTTATGGCCCGGGCGGTCTGGTCGATGTCGTATGGGTTCACCAGCAGCGCGTCGCCGAGCTCGCGGGCGGCGCCGGTGAACTGGCTCAGAATAAGGACGCCGCGCTCGTCGTGGCGCGAGGCGATGAATTCTTTGGCGACCAGGTTCATGCCGTCGTGAAGTGAGGTGACCAGGCAGAGATTGGCGATGCGGTAGTAGGGGAGAATTTCCTCGTGGCTGTGCTGCCGTTTGAGGAAGACGATGGGCTTCCACTTCCCGGCCTGGAAGCGCCAGTTGATGCGTTCGGCCTCGGCTTCGACTTCGTTGAGCAAGTCGTGATAGCGCTTGATGTGGGTGCGGCTGGGCGCGCCGATCTGTACGAATGTGAACTTGCCCTGGTAGGTGGGGTTCTGGTCGAAGAAGCGCTCGACGGCTAAAAAGCGCTCGAGAATTCCTTTCGTGTAATCGACGCGGTCGACGCCGATTCCTACGAACGTAGTTTCGACGCCGAGGGCGCGCATTAGGGATGCGCTTTCGAGATAGGCGATGCCGGCGTTGGCGTGTTGGGTGGAGTCTTCGTCGGTCAGGTCGACGCTGATCGGGAAGGGGCGGACGGTCGTGCGGTGGTCGCGGCGGATGACGGAGACGTGCTCCCAATCGATGCGGGACTCGACGACGCGGTCGACGGTCTCGAGGAAATTGTTGCAGTGGGATTGAATGTGGAAGCCGATGAGGTCAGCGCCGAGCAGACCGTCGACGAGCTGGCGCTGCCAGGGGCAGATACCGAAGGCCTCGGGGTTTGGCCAGGGGATGTGCCAGAAGATGGCGACGCGCGCGTCGCGGCGATTTTCCTTGATCATGCGCGGGAGCAGGGCGAAGTGGTAGTCCTGCACGAGAATTACGGGATTCGGTGTGTCCTCGATTTCGTGCAACACGGCGCCGGCAAATTTGCGGTTGACGTCCTGATAGTACTGCCAGTCATCGGCGCGAAAAGTCGGGCGGGTATGAGCGATGTGGCACAGCGGCCACAGGCCTTCGTTGGCGAAGCCATAGTAGTAGCCGTCTTCTTCCTCCTTGCTGAGCCAGACGCGGCGCAAAGTGTAGCGGGGATCGTCGGGGGGAACGCGCAGGCGATCGTGGGCGTCGACGGTTTCCTGGTCGGCGCTGCCGCTGCCGTGGGCGATCCAGGTGCCACCGCAGGCGTCGAGCACTGGTTCAAGTGCGGTGACGAGACCGCTGGGCGGCACGATCACGTGCGGCGATTTTCCATTGCGGACGTGCGAATACGGCTCGCGATTCGAAACCACGAAAAGGTGGCTGCCGGCAAGGCGCGTGCGCACGTGCACGGCGAGGCGTTCCGGGGTCCACTGGGATTCGGCGGCATCGCGCAGACGGGCCTCGTTCTCGGCGGCGTTGCGGGCCTGGTTCAAGCTGAGCGCCATGGTCGCTACTTCACGCGCCAGTGGACGGAACATGTCGAGGTCGGGCATTTCCTGGCGGGAGCAGACGTGACCCATGCGGAGAGCACGCATCCACTGCGCGGCACGGGCGATGGGACCAGTGATGCTCCAGCGAACGATCAGCAGAGTGACCAGAACAATGATGAAGACTTGCACCGAGATGTGCCAGAAGGCGGCACGCCAAACGCGGAGGCTGTCCTCGCGGATGTAGTTGGCGTCATGCACGACGGCGAGAACGCCGATCAGTTCGTCGTTGCGATGGAGCGGCAAGGCCAGAATGTGGACGGACATGAGACCGAGACGTGCGGCGGCAGCTTGATCATGGTGGGCGGCAAGGACCTGAGTCACCGCCGGTGAAACCGCCGTCAGGACCTTGCCAAGCTCCGGGGTGATAGCCACGAGTTTCTGGTCTTTGTCATAGACTACGACGCCCAACAGATGCTCGCGATTGCCGAAACGTTGGACCAGACGCTCCAAATCGCGGTCGGAACCTAATTCCCAGGTACGTTCCACGTTTCCGGCGACACTTTCGCCAAGAACTTCAGCACGGCGGTCCAGGTCGGCGCGGAGGCGGCGTTTGGCTCCCACGACTTCGTAGTAGGAGAACCCGAGCGAGACGAGCGTCACTCCGAAAATCAGAGAAACAATCAGCCGGACACTGAACAAGCGCATGCGCAGGCCTCCTCCATTGGACTTTCCGCCAGCCCGAGAACTTTAGCAAACGAATACAGAACGAAGATTTCTTTGGGAGAAAGTAAGAGCGGAGGCGCGGGGCCGCCCCTAGACAACAGTTACACGGGGTCGATCGAGCTGACGTGAATCGTGCTGGTCGAACCGTCGAGATTCCCAGTTACTTTCACGTTCTTGTTGAGGAATTCCTTGGCCTTGATCTGATCGTCGAGTTGATAAACCTTCTTCTCGGTGGCATCGCTGAGGACCAGCTTGTCGCCGGACTTCACGATTTTGCCGGTGAAGGTTTTGCTATCGGCGGGATCGGCCGGGTTCGCCTGCGGCGGAGCCGACTGATCCTGGGCCATTGCGGTGGGAGTGGATTGCTCTTGCGTGTTGGCGAGTGCACTCAGCAGGAATGTGGAGAGTGCAAGCGCAAACACTACGGCTGAAGCGGTTACAACTTTCTTCATTGCAGCCTCCTGGGGGAGCGATCGGTCTGTCGCTGAGGGAATTGCACTTCACCTGCCACATAATGGATGTTGTTGATTCGGCGACTGGAACGCACACCAGATGAGTGACTGATATGCTAAACATGGGTAAAGATGACCAGTCGCTAGAAAATTGTTCTACGTGGCTCAACGCCATTGCACAGTTTTCTAATTCAATGCAGTTGTATTCTCCTACTATTAATGAACGAGGAACTTAAACGTTCACTTCCGCTTCTTGTTCAGGGGGCAGTCTAAGGGGCGTCACTTTCTCTCGTCGTCAACAGCAGATCAGAACACTTACCGGACAAGCGCGCCGCTCCGGAAATGACGGCGATTGCGGAGGAATGACGACTCGGAAGTTGAGCCACCCAGAGCGAGATGGGCCAGAAGTCGGCTTCGAGGAACTCAGTACAGTTTCAGAACAGGAATGAGAAACGAGGCTTGCCGATGCAAAGACCCTCCACCCACTGTTCCAAAAACCTCAATACTGGCGCCTTTGTAAACCATTGATTCCTCACAAACAGGAACCCGGGACATACTCATTCAGAAAACATGTGATTTTGGAACGGTTTCCCGCACGGTCTGGGGACGGACGTTTGTTTGCGGCGCCACTACCTGGACGCTAGCTGCTAGAGAGACTCGAAACGGAACGCGAGGTCGTCGGGCAGTCCATTAGAGTTGCCCCCGCCTGCCTATCTAAACCTGCCGGCGAAAGCGGATGGTGCGACTGCGAGTCAGTACCCATGCGCCCACGGCCAAGCTCGGCACGGCGCCTCAGTACGCCTGTGACCACTCTGCGCCGCAAGGGGGTGGCGGGGACAATTTGTCCCGCCTGTGGCGGGACCCAGATACGGCGAACCATTCTTCCTGAAATTTTCTATAAATTTTTTTTCAGCTGCCCACAGTTTCTTGAGTCGCTCGCAGTTTTTTCTCAGCAGCTAAAGAGCCCTGCAAACGAATCTGAGTGGCACGCCCAAGCCGTGCCCTTCTATCGAAAGCGGCAACTTCAGTCTTCAGCAGTCAATCTCCAGATACCTGAACCCCATCCCTCACCAAACAACATCAGTGTGTGGCAAAGAAATCTCGATCTCTCACGTGACCTGAGTATCTTCGGGCCTGGACTCTCCCTTTGCACATTTAGTGCTGGCAGTCTAAATGGCTTGAATCTGAATCCACCCGTTATGACCTTCCCTGCCAAGCCCGTACTCGGAGCTGCCGCGGAAAACAGCTTAGGCACGTCGGTCACTTTCCTGCTTCCCGAAAAGCCGTTCTATTCGGATTTCGAGCTGCATACGCAAATGGTGGTGGTCTCGGTCTCCGCGCCCAATGTCGGCAACGCGATGCTGACGCCGCCGTTCATCCCGGCCCTGAATGAGTACTACGGTCGCAACGAGTACTTCAGGCATGACAGGGCCCGCGCCGAGCGCGGAAGCCTCGGGATTATTGAGGAAGTTACGCGGGAGCAACTTACCCTCACAGCGCTTCCGTTTATCGACGTTCTTTCAAACTTGTTTGAGAAATATGGCATGAAAGCCAAACCCAGCCCGGCAGGTCTGGTCAGTACGCGCTTGATCGAGCAAATGGGTGGCCTCCAAGCGTGCAGAGTTTTCAAAATTGGTGGCGTGCGGTCTCTGATCAAGAAATACACGCCAGCCGAGAGCTTTGAGCGGACGGAAGCGGTAACGGTACGTTCACACCTTCGAAGACCTTGCAATCAATACCGTCAACATTTATTTCGAGCCTCGGCCCAAGCCCGTAACTGAAGCTCAAGCGGACTGACTTGTCGGTAAGTCGCTCACCACCAATCGTGAAAACTTCCCATATGCCGACTTCTGGCCCGTATGGTTCCGGGTGGGTCAGCTTCCGAGTGGCCCGTCATCTGCACAATTGCCAGTCAAGGACCATTGTCACGTGCCCATGCTAGCATTTTGCCTATGCAAATGCGCCATGCGTTGGTTTTTGTTCGGGAAAATGCTCTGCGCATTTTTCTGGTCTCGACGCTGGTTCTCGTGCCTTGCTTCTGGCACAAAAGCATTGAAGCCGGTGACATTTCCAGCCACACTTACAATGCGTGGCTTGCCCTTCTGATCAAGCAAGGCAAAGCTCCCGGCCTTTACATCGAGTCGCGCTGGAACAACATCTTGGTCGACTGGACCCTCGAGAAACTCGGAGCTCTCTTGGGTCTTGTGGTTGCTGAGCGAATCATTGTCGTAATTTCCGTGCTGATCTTCTTCTGGGGAGCTTTTGCTCTCATCAGCGCCGCCAACCGGCGGCCGCCGTGGTACCTCGTGCCTGCACTTGCCATGATCACCTATGGTTGGACTTTTTATTCGGGGTTCCTGAATTTCTATTTCTCGCTTGGCTTAGCGTTCTTCGCGGTCGTCCTGATCTGGCGGGGAAACAATGGGGATTGGCTGCTGGCTGCTCTCCTCGCAGTGCTCGTGCTCATGGCCCACCCGCTGGGCTTTATATGCCTCATCGGGCTAGCCGCTTACTTTCGATTGGCGGATGCCCTTCGTGGATGGCTTCGCTGGGCTTTGTTCGCTTCGGCTTTCCTGGTGGTCCTTCTCGTTCACTTCTACACGCTGCGCTTGCACACGGAATACACGCATACGAATGACTTTTACGTCATGAATGGCGCCGATCAACTAGTCTTGTTCCAGGCTCATTATGCGAAATTGGCGGGGGCCGTTTTAGTATTTGGCATCTTTTGCTTCCTCGACGGTGTCCTGCGGGAGTGGAAATCGGCAGGCGACAGATGGGCATTCCGGACACCGTTGGAGCTATGGGCTGTTTTGCTATTCACGGCAGCCATGATCCCCGAAGTGCTCTGGTTCTCTCGGGAGCCCATGCCCTTTGCTCTGGCTATCTCCCGGTTGACTTCGGTCACCGCCGTCTTGGGTATCTGTGTGCTGGGATCTGTCAAGCCACGGCTTTGGCATCTCGCAGGCTTTGCCATCCTTGCCTCCATCTTTTTGGCTTGGACTCACCAGGACACAGGAACGCTAAACAAGATGGAACGACAAGTGGAAAGTATGGTTAGCACTCTGCCGTATGGCCGCCGAGTGGTAGAGACCATCAATCTCGGACCGGATTCCCGCCTATGGTTCATCAATCACATGGTTGATCGTGCCTGCATCGGAAAGTGCTTTACCTACTCAAACTACGAACCACCTGCTAGGCAATTCCGTATTCGAGTACATCCGGGAAGTCCGATTGTGACCGATTCGGTGGAGGATTCCGCCAAGATGGAATCCGGATTTTATGTGGTGCGCGAGCAAAATCTGCCAATGAACCAGATTTACCAGTGCGATGAAAAGGATCTGTCCAAGCTGTGCATTCGCGATCTCTCGGCAGGAGAAGAGAACGGACGGCTAGGTTATCGTCCACCCCCCTCCAATGACCCCGCCTCGCTCCTAGAGCTGTGGGATCAAAGATCTTGCGCAAATTGCTCACATGATTGCGGTGGAATTGTCTGCAATCCGGAAGTTGCCCAGAAACTCTAGGGACAAAGAGAAGCGGAGCTTGGCTGGGGAAGTGTTGCGGCAGGGTCAGAAACGGCGCGGGAAGCGCAACGGGAAACGGAGCTGACTTCACCTTTTCGGAGAGCAACCGCGCTCATTTCTGGATAATTGCTAGTTTCTCCTACCCGACTGAAAAGGGTTGCTGGTTCACTAAGCATCGATGTAGAACACCAGTTCCCCATGTTCTCCGATGGAACTCCGCCACTCTTTTGCCAAACTCCGCATATTGTCGATCAGAAGGGCCAGGTCACTCTCGTTGATGAAAATCCCTTGCTCTTCCAGGCTGTCTTTGAAACTGGCCGCACTAAAGCGCTCGTCTGCCTCCATGTAGTCCAGAACCTTGTTGCCGTCTTCGACCCACACTGAGTTCTTGTCTCCGTATTGGAATTCGTTGCTGGCCGTGCCTACTCTGGCGGCAAGGCCGTGGAACAGCGCAACCAACTTTCCAGCTTCAACAAAGCAGGAGGAGTGCGTATTCCATATTTCTTTCACCGGCCGAAAACTCTGGCTCATTGGCTAACCCCCTTTTCTTCCTTCTGTTCTCCGGATATTCGGAATCTGCGGACTGCGTTCTCATGCGTTGCCATAGCACCGGATCGACAGCAAGGGAGGTTGTGCGACCCGTTCGCAGATTCACGAACCCGCCGTGGTACGAAATCCGCCCGTATCGAAATAGCCGTGCCAGCATCGCTAGCGCCTGGCGCCCGCCCAACGATTGGCCGCCCTTAGCAGGAGCGTCCGGGGGATCTCTATAATTTGCCGATGTCAATTATTTAGTTGACAAAGACAACTAATGCGAGCACCATTTCTTCATGGCGACGCATCCCCTACCCTCTGCTCCTGCCGCCGCCGATCCCGTCCTCGCCGTCCGCCATTTCAACCGCTTCTACACCCGCCAGATCGGATTGCTTCAGCAGGGCCTCCTCGACACGCCGTTCTCGCTCACCGAGGTCCGCCTGCTCTACGAAATCGCGCACCGCGAAGGTGTAACCGCCACTGAACTCTCCTCCGACCTCAGCCTCGACGCCGGCTATCTCAGCCGCATCCTCGCCAACTTCGAAAAGCGTGGCTGGATCGACCGCCATCCCTCGCCCAAAGACCGCCGCCAATCTCGTCTCGTGCTCACCAGCAAGGGATCCGCCAACTTCCGTCCGCTCGAGGAGCGCTCGAATCAGCAGGTTGCGCACATACTCGCTGGAATTTCTGCCGACGCGCAGTCGCAGCTCCTCAGCGCCATGCAGCGTATCGAGCACATCCTCGCGCCCGCCCCCATCCCCGCCGAGCCTTACCTACTCCGCGCCCACCAGCCCGGAGACATGGGCTGGGTCGTGTTTCGCCATGGCGTCCTTTATTCCCAGGAGTACCGCTACGACGAGCGTTTCGAGGCCCTGGTCGCCGGCATCGTGGCCGAATTCGTCGAACATTTCGATCCCCACCGCGAGCGCTGCTGGATCGCCGAACGCAACGGCGAACGCGTCGGCTCGGTCTTCCTTGTCCGCAAAGCCGCCACGGTTTCCAAGCTCCGATTGTTGCTGGTCGAGCCCTCCGCCCGCGGACTCGGCATCGGCCGCCGCCTGGTCGAAGAGTGCATTCGCTTCGCCCGCCAGGTCGGCTACAGGAAAATGATGCTCTGGACCCAAAGCGAGCTCAAAGCCGCCCGAGCCATCTATCAAAAGTGTGGATTTCAACTCATCGGCGAAGAGAAGCACGACAGTTGGAGCCGCAAGGGCCTGGTCGCCGAAACCTGGGAACTGAAACTACAGTGAAGGCAGAAGTGAGCTACATCCTGGAACCCCGAGGACGACATCTCTCTGCTACGAACAATCTCGGCCTTTTTGGCGGTGCAGGGCATTACGGAGACCATAAAGATTTTCGCAGGATCAATGCCCATCTTTCCGCGTAGTAAGTTTTGGCGAGAGCTCGTGCCCAATTCAGGGCAATGCCTCCATATGGGCAGATTGCAGAAATCGCATGAAGATGATGCCGCCGTGGCTGGGCGTCATCGACGCCATTCTCGAACAGGATCAAAGCCAACCCAAGAAACAACGGCACACCGCCAAGCGAATCTTCGATCGCTTGCGCTCCGAGCACGGCTACACCGGCGGTTACACCATCGTGAAAGACTACGTGCGGCTGCGCCGGCTGCTGCGACACGAGGAGATGTTCGTGCCGCTCGTGCACGCGCCGGGGGAGGTGCAGGCAGACTTCGGCGAAGCCCAGGTGGTGATCGGCGGCGTGGAGCAGAAGGCGTACTACTTCGTCATGGATCTGCCACAGTCCGACGACAGTTTCGTCGTCGCCTACCCAGCGGAAACGACGGAGGCATTTTGTGACCCGCACGTGCGCGCTTTGGACTACTTCGGCGGGGTGCCACGCTGGATTGTCTACGACAACACCAGGCTGGCGGTGGTGCGGATTCTGGGCGACGGGGAACGCAAAAAGACGCGGGCGTTTGCCGAGTTACAGAGCCACTATCTGTTCGCAGAGCGTTTCGGGCGGCCGGCGAAAGGCAACGACAAGGGAGCCGTCGAAGGACTGATCGGCTATGCACGGCGAAACTTTCTGGTACCGGTCCCGCGCTTTAACAGTTGGGACGAGTTGAACGGGCGCTTGCGGGAGCAATGCCGCGATGCGCTCATACTGGCGGCAGCGCAACGATCTGGTGCAGTCGGCAGGTCGAAACATTCAGCGCATGCAGCAAGATGCTCACGCAGATGAATACCCAGCTGGCTAATGTGCTGACCGATATCAGCGGACGCGTCAGCGGGGATAAGATCATTGGCAAAGGTCGCCGGCCCACCAACAATCGCATCACTGTCGCTTTGAAAATGGCGGCGACCAGCTTAAAGGCCAGCAACACCTATCCGAGAGCGCAGTTCCGTTGACTGCGCACCAAACTGGGCGCACCCGTGGCGATCAAGGCCATGGCTGCCAAGCTGGCGCGCTTGGTTTACTGCATGCTGCGCCACGGGATAAAGTACGTAGATAAGGGAATGGAATTCTATCAAGCCAAACACGGCCGCCTACAGATCCAACACCTCAAGTGGAAGGCTGAGCAGCTGGGATTCCGAGTTATCGAAGCCCCCGCAGCCTAAAAACCCGGAGACGTAGTAGCGTTAGTCGAGTTTCTGGAAAGAGTAGAGTGCGATTGAAAAGGAAAGGGGCGAATTTCGGCGCAAGGCTGCTTCTGCTGCTGACCGCGGGCTCCCTGGCGGCGGTGCTGGGCGGATGCGGCCGCTCTCCAAACGCGTCGGCTCCGGTGCGCCCGCCGGAGGTAGAAGTGGCCCCGGTGACGCAAGGAAACGTCCCCATTTATGGGGAGTGGATTGCCACGCTGCAGGGCTATGTCAACGCCCAAATCCAGCCCCAAGTCACCGGCTACCTGATCAAGCAGGACTATCGCGAAGGCGCCCTGGTGCATCAAGGCGACGTGCTGTTCGAGATTGATCCCCGGCCTTTTCAGGCCGTGCTCGATCAGGCCAAAGCCCAACTGGCCCAGGCCCGGGCGCAAGTCGCCACGGCCACGCTCAATGTGAAGCGGGACATTCCCGAGGCCCAAGAGCGCGCAATCCCGCAAAGCCAGTTGGACAATGACACCAACGCCGAGTTGGCGGGAAAAGCGGCCGTGCAGGCGGGCGAGGCCGCGGTCGAACAAGCCGAATTGAACCTGGGATTCACCAAAGTCCGCTCCCTGATTGATGGCATTGCCGGTATCGCCCAGGTCCAGGTGGGCAACCTGGTCGGCCCCACGACCGTGCTCACGGGGGTTTCGCAAGTCAATCCGATTAAGGTTTATTTTCCCATCAGCGCCGTCGAGTATCTACAGCTGGCGAACCGGCTCAATCCGGGCGCGGTGAAGCTGTTCTCGGGTGCATCCTCGGTTCCGCTGGAGTTGGTCCTGCCCAACCGCAGCACGTACGGTTACAAAGGGAGGATGCTGTTTGCGGACCGGCAGGTGGATCCGCAGACGGGGACCATCCAGATCGTGGGCGAGTTTCCCAACCCCGATATTATTCTCCGGCCCGGGCAGACCGGCCGCGTCCGCGCGGTCATGGAATTGAGAAAGGGGGCGCTACTGGTTCCGCAACGCGCCGTAACGGAGTTGCAAGGGAGCTACCAGGTGGCGGTGGTCGGCGCCGGCAACAAGATCAGCATTCGCACGGTGCAAGTCGGCGAGGTCTCCGGAACGATGTGGATCATCCGGCAAGGGTTGCAACCGGGCGAGCGCGTGGTGGCCGAGGGAACCGGGAAGGTGCGCGAGGCCATGGCGGTCACTCCGAAACCCTACACATCTGCGGGGGAGAACTGAGCGATGTCGCAGTTCTTCATTAACCGGCCCATTGTGGCGATGGTGATCGCGATCCTGACGGTGATCGTGGGCGGCATTACCATCTTCATCCTGCCGGTGGCACAGTTTCCCAGCATCGTTCCGCCGGAAACCAGAATTCAGGCGACCTTTGTGGGGGCTGATGGGGAAACCCTAGCCCAATCGGTGGCCACGCCCCTCGAGGAGCAGATGAGCGGCGTGGACAACATGAATTACATGTGGTCGGTGAATGCCACGGGCAATGGCCAGATGCGCATGATCGTGGATTTTGCCGTCGGCACGGACCCCAATACGGACCTGATTCTCACCCAAATGCGCGAGACCCAGGCCGCCGCGTATTTGCCGGCGCAGGTGGCGCAATACGGCGTGACGGTGCAGAAATCGACTTTGGCGCCGCTGCTGCTGGTGGCCGTGTATTCCCCGCACGGCACTTACGACGCCCAATTCCTGGCTAACTATGCCTATATCAACCTGAACGACCCCATCACGCGCGTGCCGGGCGTGGCCCAAGTGCAGATCTTTGGAGCGGGCCAATATGCTATGCGGGTCTGGCTGGACCCCGCCGCGCTGGCCCGGGTGGGGCTCACCGTTCCCGACGTGATTAATGCCATCGAGGCGCAGAACACGGTCAACCCGGCCGGGCAACTGGGGGCCGAACCGTCGCCCCCAGGCCAGGAATTCACTTACTCGGTGCTGGCGCAGGGACGCCTGATAACCGCCGAACAGTTCGGGGACATCGTGCTGCGCGAAAATCCTAATGGCGGCATGGTGCGAATCAAAGACGTGGGGCGGGTCGAACTGGGGGTGCAGTATTACTCCTTGATGGGCCGTCTGAACGGCAAGCCCAGCGCGGTGATGGCCATTTACCAGTTGCCGGGCTCGAACGCCGTGGACACCGCGAAAGGGGTCAAGAAACTGATGACCCAGCTTCAGAGCCGCTTTCCCAATGACATTACCTATGCCATCTCTCTGGACCAAACGATGGCGGTGACCGAAGGGATGAAGGAAATCCTGATCACCCTGCTGCTGGCTTTGGCCCTGGTTATTCTGGTGGTCTATATTTTCCTGCAAGACTGGCGCGCTACCCTAATCCCTTTGCTGGCAGTTCCCGTTTCGCTGGTGGGAACTTTTGCGGTTTTTCCGCTGTTCGGGTTCTCCATCAACACGCTATCGATGTTCGGCATGGTTCTGGCCATTGGTTTGGTGGTAGACGACGCTATTGTGGTGGTCGAGGGCGTGCAACGCCACATCGAGGAAGGCCTGGCCCCCAAGGATGCGGCGCGCAAAGCCATGAAAGAACTGTCCGGACCGGTGATCGGTATTGCCTTGGTGCTGTCGTCGGTGTTCGTGCCCACCATTTTTGTTCCCGGCATCACCGGCAGGCTCTACCAGCAATTCGCCATGACCACCGCCATCTCCGTGCTTATTTCCGCTTTCAACGCCCTCAGCCTCAGCCCGGCGCTGGCCGGGATATTGCTGCGGCCTGCGGCTGCGCCGGAGGCCGGCAAGCGCCGCGGGCTACTGCGGAAATTCTTTAACCCCTTCAATGCCTGGTTTGGGCGCTCCACGGACGGCTTTGTGCGTTGGTCGCACGCGGTGATTCGCAAGGGCGCGCTGGTGCTGGTCTTGCTGGCCGCGGCCGGCCTGGCCGCATATTTCTTTGGCCACCGGCTGCCGTCGAGCTTCCTGCCCGACGAGGACCAGGGGTACGTCTATGTGAACATGGACCTGCCCCATGTGGCCTCGCTGCAACGCACCAATGCGGCGGCCAAAGAGGTGGAGAAAATCCTGGCCGCGACACCCGGCGTCGAGTACACCACCAGCGTGATCGGCTTCAGTTTGTTGAGCTACGTGCAGACCACGTACGACGCCTTCTTCTTTGTTTATTTGAAACCCTGGAGCAGCCGGCAACAGCGGGACGAGCAGTATCAGGCCATTAAGAATCGCCTGAATCAAGAGTTGAGCCGGCTTCCGCAGGGGACTCTGTTCAGCTTCTCTCCTCCAGCTATTCCCGGCGTGGGCACCTCCGGCGGTTTCACGGTGGCCCTGGAGGACCGGGGCGGACATGACGTTCCCTATCTTGCCGCCAACGTGGATAAGTTCGTCGCCGCGGCCCGCAAACGCCCGGAGATAGGGACCATCAACTCTTCGTTCCTGCCCAGCGTGCCGCAGAAGTTTATCGACGTGGACCGCGATAAGGCGCTGAAGCTCGGCGTGCCGATCACGGACATCTATCAGACCATCGAGACTTTCCTGGGTGGATATTTCGTGAACTATTTCAATCGGTTCGGCAGAGAGTGGCAGGTGTACGTCGAGGGCGCCGGCCCTTACCGGAGGACTACGGAGGACCTCAGCCAGTATTACGTGCGCAACAACCAAGGAGGAATGGTGCCCCTGTCGGCCTTGGCCCGGTTCGAGCCGCATATGGGCCCGGAATTCATCATGCACTACAACGAATACCCGGCCGCCCAGATTAACGGCAACGCCGCGCCCGGCTACAGCTCGGACCAGGCGACCGCGGCCCTGGAAGAAGTCTTCCAGCAGACCATGCCGCACGACATGGGTCTGGACTACATGGGTATGTCGTTTCAAGAGCAGAAGGCGCGGCAAGGAATTTCACCCGCCGCCATCTTCGGCCTCTCGCTGTTATTCGTCTTCCTGATCCTGGCGGCGCTCTACGAAAGTTGGTCGCTGCCCTTCAGCGTGCTGCTGAGCACGCCGGTGGCGGTTTTCGGGGCCCTGGCGGCGCTCTGGCTGCGCCGCGCTATGCTGGGCCTGGTCGAGCCGCCGTACATGGTCCAGATCGAGAACGACGTCTACGCGCAAATCGGCTTGGTGATGCTGATCGGCCTGGCAGCTAAGAATTCGATTTTGATCGTGGCCTTTGCTCAAGCCGACTACGACCGAGGGATGTCCCCGGTGGATGCCGCACTGACGGCGGCCCGGGTTCGACTGCGGCCGCTGCTGATGACCTCGTTCGCTTTCATCCTGGGGTGCGTGCCGCTCTGGACCGCCTCGGGAGCCGGCGCCGTGGCACGCCAGGTGATGGGGACGACGGTGATCGGCGGCATGGTCGCGGAGACCTTCATCGGCAGATTCTTTGTTCCGGCGATCTTCTGCGTGGTGGAGAAGATCGCGGGCGCGAAACGAACGCGCACGCCGGCGTTCTCTCCCCCCGGCGAGGCCCCCGCAGGAAGTGAAGGATGGGGGAGTGAAGGATGAGGAGACGCGGGATCACCCTGACGCTGCTCGGCCTGTCCATCACCGGCTGCCTGATTGGTGCCGGCTGCCTGATGGGCCCCAACTATCATCGGCCCAAAGTAAATGCGCCTTCGGTTTATCGCGGGCAGCCGGCGAGTCCCTCGGCCCAGCCCTCCGCGGAATCTCTGGGCAACGAAAAGTGGTGGACGGTTTTTCACGATCCCGTCCTGCAGCAGCTCATCCGCACGGCCTTGCAGCAGAATTACGACGTGCGGATTGCCGTCACGCGCGTCCTGCAAGCGCAGGCGCAACTGGGCATTACCCGCTCCAGTCAGTACCCCACCGTGAACGCGGGCGCCCAGGTTTTCGAGCTGTATAACCCGAAAGTTTCCTCTATCTTCCCCGCCTATAGCGAACAGGCCGGCCAACTGGACTTATCGGTCATCTGGAACCTGGATTTCTGGGGGAAATACCGCCGCCAAACCGAAGCCGCGCGCGCCAATCTGCTGGCCAGCGAGTGGGGACGCCGCGCCGTGATCACTTCGGTAGCTTCCAGCGTGGCCACCGCCTATTTAAAACTGCGCGAGCTTGACCTGGCCCTGGACATCTCGCGCCAGACACTGGCTTCGCGGCAGGATTCCCTGCGCCTCACGCAGGTATTGTTCGACAACGGTTCCTCTTCCCTGCTGGATTTGCGCGAGGCCCAAGAACTGGTGGACACCGCCGCGGAATCCATCCCGGATTTGGAGCGCCAAATTCAACAGCAGGAAGATTTAATCAGCAACCTGTTAGGTCAGAATCCCGGGCCGGTGGCGCGCGGCCT
Source organism: Candidatus Sulfotelmatobacter sp. (assembly GCA_030041215.1). Classification (GTDB taxonomy): domain Bacteria; phylum Acidobacteriota; class Terriglobia; order Terriglobales; family Acidobacteriaceae; genus Sulfotelmatobacter. The sequence goes on from JASHOH010000107.1 coordinate 33,895, forward strand.
CGCGCTCACCGAGCAACCTGCCCCGCCGGAGGTCCCCGCCGGGATTCCTTCGGAGTTGCTGGAACGCCGGCCGGATATTCGCGAAGCGGAGGCCAACTTGATCGCCGCCAACGCGAACATCGGGGTGGCCAAAGCGGCTTTTTTCCCCAACATTTCCCTCACCGGCACGGGAGGCTTCGAGAGCTATGCGCTCAAAACGCTCTTCACCGAGCCCAACGCCCTTTGGTATACCGCGGCCTCGGCGTCCCAGCCGATTTTCCAAGCCGGAGCCCTGCATGCCGGCGTGGCGCTGGCCACCGCGCAGCAACAACAAATGTTGCTGACCTACCAACAAACCATCCAAGAGGCTTTCCGCGAGGTCTCCGATGCGCTGATCGCCTATCAAAAATATCGCCAGTATCTCGAGCGGCAACAGGCGCTGACCCGGGAGGCCCAAGATGCGGTGCACCTTTCCGATGTCCTCTACAAGAACGGGGGCGCCAGCTATTTGCAGGTCTTAACAAGCGAAACCAACGCCTTCGCCGCTGAACTGAACCTGGCCCAGGCGCAACTGAACCTGCGGCTGGCGCTGGTCCAGCTTTACCAGGCGCTCGGCGGCGGCTGGCAGCCGTAAATCCTGCCGGATCAGGTCCCGGGGAACCTTATCGACTTTGGTTATCTCGCTGCACTGGTAGAGGGAAACTCGATCGCCGCCGCGACGGTCCGGGGATTTCGTTCAACAACTCCAGGTGTCATGCATACGCTCGTTCTAACGCCTGATTCAGGGACCATCAGCATTGAAGGCGTCGATATCGCTACGCACCGGTCGGAAGCACTTCAGCGCACGAACTTCGCGGCTGTCTACGCCCAACTGCCAGGGAACTTGACAGTCCAGCAGAACTTACGTGTTTTTGGGCTCTTGTACGGGGTGAAAAACCTCGCAGAACGCATCGAAGGCCTGCTGCAGCAATTCGATCTAGAGAAATTCCGGGGTGTGAAGTGTGGCGTGCTCTCTTCGGGAGAGCAAACACGAGTATCACTCGCCAAGGCGATGCTCAATTCGCCGCAGCTCCTGCTGCTGGATGAACCAACAGCATCGCTGGACCCTGCAATTGCCCGCGACATTCGCAACAAGATCAAAGATTTTGCGGCGCAGGGAACAGGTGGCGCGCTCTTGACCTCGCACAATATGTATGAGGTGGAGGATGTTTGCGGTCGAGTGCTCTTCCTCTCGCGTGGAAGAATCCTGCTCGAAGGCGATCCGAAGACCCTGCCGCGAGAGCATGGCAAGACGACGCTGGAGGAGCTTTTCATCAGCGTAGCTCGCGAGCCGCTCACCCTTGAGGTCGAATAAACGTCATGGCTTTTATCCACACCGCAGCCATTGTGCTCCGCCAGTTCTACCTCGTCCGTGGAAGCCTGTCGCGCGTGTTACCGCTGTTAGGACAACCAGGCACTGCTGATGGCATGGAATTCGCATCTTTATGTTGTCTACGGAGTGGTTTACCGATGGGTTGATTACAGCGCGGACATGGGACCTTACTGCGTACTCCGCAGGTTGCTGCTGCTGGATACGCGCTTCTCGGACTCGCGGCGCACGGTCGAGTACAACCGCGAAATCGATGAGTGCTGCATTCCCTGTAACCGATGACACTCGACCCGGTGACAACAGTCACAGCAGGGAGGTGCACAAGGCGCCAAAATGAACACAGTATCTGGGATTTATTGTCGGAGGGGGTCCGCTGCGGGGAGGTGTTCCATGTCCGATGACAAGCGCGATATTCTTGAAGCTCTTAAGTTCGAACTCGCGTTCCTGGAGCAGGGAGGCTATGGACGTTCGGTGCATACGCCCAAGACGCCCACCCGGATCTTCCAGGATTCTCTCTCCTGCATCAATTTCTCGGAGCCGACGCGGCCGCATCCGTGCATCGAATGCTTCCTCATCGACTTGGTCCCCGAGAACGCCCAACGTGAAGACGTGCCGTGTCACCACATTCCGCTGAACGCAAATGGGGACACGGTGGACACGCTGCGGGACAATCAGCTTAAGATTGAAGAGGCATTGGGACGTTGGCTGCGTGCGACCATCCAGCGCCTGGAGCAGGAGCGCACAGCGGCAGCAAAGCCGGAACACGCTTGAGAGATTCAGGCTTTATCCATCCGGGTAGGCGCGCATCCCCTGCCTTAGAAAACGGGAATTTCAGGCCCTTCGGGCGACAATCACTCCAAGAACTATGGGCAGGTAGATAACCGAGGCATGCAGGACGCGGCTGGCCAAGCCGTTGGAGGTTGATCTCGCCAGTCTTGTTGCTTGATAGAGCAAGAACACTCCTGCCAGGAACATGCCGCTCACATAAAACACGCCCCCGCGGTCGAGCAGCGGCCACATCGTAGTGACTATCAAGATCACGGTGAAAGGCAACAATCTCGGCCCGTGTGAAGCGGGAATCGAGGTCAAACGCGGGCAGCATCTTGTATCCGGCCCTGGCGTAGTCCTCACGGTACATTAACGCAATCGCCAGGAAATGCGGGAACTGCTACAGAAAGACAATGGCGAATAGAAACCACGCGTGCCGGCCGATGCTTGCCGACGCACCCGCCCACCCGATCAAAACCGGCATGGCGCCCGGAAATGCGCCCAGCAATGTGCATAACGGGGTCTTTCGCTTCAACGGAGTGTAGATCAGGAGATAGGAAAGCAACGTGGAGAGCGCGAGCAAGGCTGCTAATCCGTTCACAGCAGCGGCAAGATACAAGCCTCCAGCGATGCTCAGCAGGATCCCAAACAGAAATGCTGCACGGGCGCTTAGCCTTCCAGAAGGCAACGGCCGGTTGGCCGTGCGGCGTATCTGACCGTCCCACACTCGCTCCATCCACTGATTCAGCGTAGCCGTACCGCTCGCCACCAGCAAAGTTCCGATGAGCGTGTTGACCAAGCCAACGATGCGGAGCGGTCCACGGGAAGCTAGACAGTAACCGGCCGAAGTGGTCATTAGAATCAGCAGGTTTACTTCGGGCTTGGTGAGCGTGTAATAGTCTCGAAGCTTGGATATGCGTAGATTTGCGGAACCGGGTAGCATCGCCGTTCTGGTTGCCATCTCGATTACCAGTCGGACCCATTCTCTATTTGGGTGTTGGCCTGATGGAATTGGTTCCGCTTGCGACAAGCAAGAAACATGGCGCCCAGGCACAGAGACAGCGGTGGAATGAGTAGAATAATAATCCCGCTGCGCAATGCCCGAATCATGCGAGCTCCAGAATTTGCCGCTTGTGTGTAGCAAAGTGAGTAGCCTTGGGGGAATGCCAGCGGAGTAAGCGTCAGCGCGACCGACGCCACCAGTGCAATCGCGACCACACGGAGTATTCTTCGGATTCCCATTTTTCCCCACACGGCGTACGCATTCTTAAATCTTCGTCCAAAGCAAAAACAGCAGATACAGCCAAAGAATGTCCATGAAATGCCAATACTGCGCCGCCGCCGCAAACGTACTCCGCCGCAGAACAGAGCGGTGGAGTTTGCTAATTACATAAACCAAACCAAGCAGACCGCCCAGCACGTGGGCCGGGTGTACGCCCGTGAATACGTAAAAAAACGAGCTGTTCGGGTTGGTAGCGAGATAGAGTCCTTCCGACTTCAACCGAAGCCAAGCCATATACTGACCGGCGACGAAAAGCAGGCCGAGGACGAGAGTTATTACCAGCCAGCGCATGGGCACTGCCATCTGGCTTTCGATCCCGCGAGCGTACGACGCGATCCGGCGGCGCGCGAACTCCAGGGTCACGCTGCTAGCCAACAGCACCAGCGTGTTGAAAAAAAGTACGGGAGGCAGAGCGATATGCCCCCAAGCCATCCCTGCGCCCTGACGGACGACCAATGCGCTGGTGAGCGCGGCGAACGACATGGTGATCGCTGCCAGCGTCCGCTTTTCGTAGCGCACACGCAGTCGTCGAAACTGATTCAGCCAGGCGAAGGTCCGTTCTACCACCCATCGCCATCGGCCCAGCCCGCTGCCGTGTTGCGCATTGCAAGAAGAGGGATAATGCGTCTGTCACGCAAGACCTTGCCGGATTGCGGTCTTCTTTACTTCTTCTGCAAATTCCGGCACAACTGCCCTTAGCAGCGACTGGCAGAGCCCGGAGCAGCTTCCGCATCCGGTGGAGGCCCGCGTGCGTTGGGCGGCATTGGGCAACCGTCCCTTGGTGTCAGTGAGCATCAATATTTCCTTTTCGGATGCAAGCCACCGGACCGTTGGTACCGACATAGTGCGCGACATAACAGAGTGTCTGGACAACTGGGGCATGCACCGGCACTAGCACCACGGAGCGGGAGCCAATCTTGTTAGCCGAACCACAACGCGAACCGGACGAGGGGGATGATAAACAATGCGCTGTACTCTTTCGGTTCGGGTACAGGTAATGAGCCTTGCACAAGCACGTCGGAGATGCTGGCGGCGGCAGTAGCTTCGTGCCTATCCCTTATGGTTGCCAGGGAGATGGCCAAGGCTGGTCTTAAAGATGAATACGTGAAGACCGAATCACAGTTGACCCTGGAAGAGAAAAAGAACCATTGGGAAATCACGGGCATTCAAGTGAACGTCGTTGCCTCTGTGCCCGAAGTTCATGCCAAGAAGTTCCAGCACGTTGCCAAGAGCGCGAAAGCCAAGTGTCCGATCTCTCGTGCGCTCAAGATTCCAATTAAGATGACGGTGAAATCAGAACTGGAGAAGAGCGTAGCTGCTGCCTGAACCCAGAGTTGGCGCGGCTTCGAGATGAATTAGCGAGAGGACGAAGAAGGGTTGCGATCAGAATCGAACGCCGCCTTGCCCGTGCGATTTACGGCGCGATCGGTTTCTCGATGTTCTAGCCATCGCCTTTGGGGTCGCAGGCATAGAGAAAGGGGGCACTGCCGGACTCCCTTGGTCCCACGGTCTCCTCATGTCAGTCATATGGTCGCTGCTCGCCGCTCTCTTGGCGGCGCGCATCTATCGCGACCACCGGGCAGGCGTTATTGTGGGCCTTTTGGTGTTCAGCCAGCTCGTTAATCTGACCTTGACGTGAATCCACCATCGGGTGACTCAATCCTTGTTGCCTTTGGAGTGGCTCGGCGGTGAATGAGCTGAGCTGCCAAGCCGCAATATCTGACCTGGAAAGATGCAGTCTCGCGACTCAATCTCAGTGAGCCAGCGTTCGTCGATGGCTCTGCGGGCGATTTGATCGCTCAGGCGATCGAAGTTCTGCAAGTGGCTTTGCGTTCTGTAGTTCGCGTATTCGGCGGTGGTTTGTGCGCTGATCATGAACGCCCAATCACTAGATTGGGCCAACAGCAGTTCGCGTTTGGCTTGGTCGAGGGCACGAATCGTCAACGGGTCGCTGCGCGAATGATCGGCGTCGAGTTTCTCCATGACGCGAACTGCGCGGCGCAAGCGGGGATAAATCCAATGGTTGTCGGAATTCAGCCAGACTTCATTAAATCCGTTGCGTCCCCAACTGGACAGAGGAGGCTCGGCAGGCTGAAGCGCAGGGCGGTCGCGCAGGTACTCGGAGAGCGTGACGAGCCGAAGGGAGTCGGGATTGCGGGCCATCCTGCGAATTAAGTGATTGAGCCAGACCGGCCCCTCATACCACCAGTGTCCAAATAGTTCTGCATCGTAGGGAGCAACCAGAAGCGGCTTGCGATCCATTACGGATGCCAGAGATTCAACCTGTGCCAACCGGCTACGCAGGAAGTGTTCCGCGTGAGCTTCGGCCTTGCTTTCGGCTTGTTGGGGGACGTAGAGTTGCTTGTTCTCTGTCTTCCCGGTGATGCGGTAGTACTTGATGCCGGTCTCGATGCGCAGGCCGCCGGGATGAACGTAGCGCTTGAGGGAATCCGAATCCAGGTCGTGGACGAGGTCGCGATAAAACTCGCGGTAGTCGCAGTCGCCGGGATAGCCTTCGCTCGCGCTCCAGACCTGGCGGGAGGAATCCGGGTCGCGGCCAAATACGGCAAGACCAGATGGGCATCGGAGTGGAGCATGAACTCCATAGCGTGGTCTGGGCCGCGCCCGCGTGATGCCGTGTGTTTCAAGAACCGTGAAGCGAATCGCATAGTCGCCCAGCAGCTGGTCCAACCCAGGGTAATACCCGCATTCGGGCAGCCAGAATCCATTCGGCATTCGGCCAAAGGTCAAGGCGTAGTGCGTGATCCCAACCTGAATCTGGGATCGCACCGCTGATGGGTTGACTGAAAGCAGTGGCAGATAACCGTGAGTGGCGGCACTGGCGATGATCTCCAGCTTGCCCAGATCTTGCAGGCGCCGGAACGCTTCGACAAGATTACGGTTGTAGCGATCAACAAATGCGCTGCGAACGCGTGTGAACTGCCCATGATACATCGCCGCCAAACCATGGAATTCGGGTTGCCATTTGGTGCGCGTCATTTCCCTGTCCAAGAGCCCGATCAGCCGATCGAGCCTTCCCAGATAGCGGGATTGCAGAAGGGGATCCGTTAGCATGGAAATCAGCGTTGGCGTGAGAGAAAACGTCAAGCGGAAATCGACGGCGTCAGCGACCAGAGAGTCTAGGATCAACAGCAGGGGAACGTAGACCTCGGTAATGGCCTGATAAAGCCAGTTCTCTTCGAGGAAATCTTCATGCTCGGGATGCCGCACGAAAGGAAGATGTCCATGAAGTACGAGCGCTAAGTATCCTTTTGCCATGGGTGACAGGGGCGTGAAACCTTTCCAAGCAGCCTTTCCCGCGAGGAGCGCTCTCACTGTATCAATTCATCTAGAAGAGGTGCCTGATATGAAGCTTCTCTCGTTCCATTCGGCTAAGTCCGCGGTGGCGTTCTCCGTGTGTGCGTCGGTCCGGCTACCAACGCGGCGCATACGGAAAGCCTCCGTCGTGAACAGGCCGCCGGCAGGTTCTGACAGCTTCTGCTCCAGTCCCTGATAAAGTCGGCTCAACAACTGGCTCACTTCTGCTCGCATGTCAACTGGTAGCGAAGGTTGGCCCACTAGGCCGAGAGTCTCTGGTTCTCTATTGGAGCGGAGACTAGCCATCCTGCCGCCGGCTTCCTCGCTTCGGTCGGCCGGCACTGGGCCTTGGAGCTGCGGTTCGAGGACCCCTTGGTCCGGATCGCCATAAAGAGCGCGCAACCTGCTACTCACTTCCTGGTGCATATCGATCGGTAAACGGACGGGGAAGCCCGCCAACTCGCTGTGCACACCCGAATGCGGCTGCACGGACGCGGTGCTCTCCGGGAGCTGGGGGCTCAAGCGGATTGGCAGCCAGTGCTCATCCGCACAACTCGAAGGCGCAGAGGGAGGAGTTTCCACGCGGTCGGCGCTTGCTATTACCGCGAGGCTGCCATCCTCTCCTTTCAGCGCAAGATTGGCGCGGTACGTACGCTCCGGACTGCACGAGCGCACATACCAGTTTCCGGCTCCCAGCTGGACTTCCACCGAAAATGAGGCGTGGCGCCCAGCTTGGTCCCCGCTGGTCACGTCGTAGAACTGCAAAATAGGCCAGTATTCATGCTCATCTACGCCAAGAGCTCGTTTGGCCTCTTCGAGGTCAGCATGTGCAATCTCCCACTGGCAATGGACAACGTATGGATCAACCGGTATCGCAACCATCGACGTCTTCTCACACGATTCGAGCAAGACGGACGGTTCCTTCGTCGCCGACTCGATATAGTCCGATTCCCGTCGAGGCGCGGGCTGAGGTGGCGACTTTCCCTGATCGGTTTGTTGGGCGGGAACGCGATCCACGGCTCATCCTTTCGGCTCGGTCGATGCGCCTCGCGCGATTTTTCGCGTTTCGAGGAGGTGCAGAAGACCGAATCTGGGTCAGCTACCAGGACGAAACGACTTCCACTCCAGTCGGCAGTCCGAGCACTTCAGCGCTCCGTAAACGTTGTAATAGGTAGCATAACCCGTACTGGTGTCGGACTTGGCCAGAGTCATCTCGTCGTGAATATGGGCGTGCTGGTGGCAAACGGCACGCCCGCAAGCAGCGCACGTCCCTCTCGCCTCCTGCTCGCAGAACCAGCACTTCATGGCCCCTCCTTAGCAACATAACTGGCTCCCAGCATGTTACTACCCAACCCGAGGAAGTTGCCTGCCATTGCTCTTGGACGGCATTGCCGACTCTCGGAAGGCCCAGCCCACGGGTGCAAGAGCGACAGGCAATGAAATCCACTTGCAAGAGGGCGCGGTCCCAGCCAAAATTCAAAAGTCGTGCGTCAGTATGTCAGAGGTGCGGCGGCACAACTCCCGAGCATAGTCGGTCCAGCGCCCCTGTCCCCAATAGCGGTAGCAGCTGGTTTGGGTCAATAGTAAATGAAAGAGGGCCTTGTGGTAGCGTGGTTCCTGCGGGGAGACCTTCCCCAACGCCTTCTCTGCAAACAAGGCGCTCACGGACTCCATCGGCCCTAACACGTTATCGTAGCCGCGCACCCATGACAGATTGTTGGTCCAACTGCCCCCGTCCATATGGAAGCGGGCGTTGGCACGTTTCAGGTCAGCAACGACATGGTCGAGCCGTGCTTGCCCTTCGCCCGGGCGAAAGCGGTCCCAAATCTTTTTCTGATAAAGCGGTCGGATCGGTGGGAACGCGGTCACCTCGATCCCTAGCCGATTCAGATACTGCAGGTACTCCGCAACGCTGATCGGGGGAACGTCGCTGCCTGAAGCCTCTCGCATAACCTCATGGAATTTCGGCGGAAATTCATTCATCATGACGCCACCGTTCTCGCCGTCGCCAATCTGGGCTGACAGCGGAGGAACCCGTTTCGTTCCAAATTCCATGCGGCTGCGGGAACGCGCCTCGTAGCAAGGCTGCATTTGAGCAACGAGCTTGGTGTCGCTGCCCTGCGTTTTGATGATGGCCATGATGCTTTCCGTTCTGCCTTCCGAGTTCATGGCTACGAGCCGATGCGGGAGGTAAGGACGCTGAAGCCCGCCGCCGTCTTCCAGGTTTTCGACAGTGTGCTCCTGGAGCAATACCCATTGGTAACCGCAATCCTTAAGAGTCTTGACGAACTCGTAGGCCACATCGGGGTGATTGGGCAAGGCCATTTCGGGCGGCGAAAAGCCGCGCACGCGGCGGAGCGCGTCCCAACCGAAGATGGCAGCGAAGTGGTGCTGCCAGGCTCGGACGTGAAGGCGAAAATCCTGGACCGGCGTACTCGGTGCAACCGCATGACCCCATGCCGTGCCCAGCCACTCGACGCACTGCCGGTAGGCAGAATCGCAGGTGATGCGCTGCAGGTTCTCAAACACATCGTTGAGCCCTATGTCACGCAAACCGTGTAGCAGGCAGCCGGAGTAGTCCAACATGACCCGCGGCTGCTTGCCCTCGTGTACGAGGGCAGGGATGAACTCTCCCATTCGTTTGTAGCACCATTGAAAAACGGGGGCATTGTGATTGTCGCCGATCTGCGGATTATCCATCATGAATTTGAGGTTGCTGATCACCGGGGCAGTCCGGAGGTCTCCGGTTTCGGCCAGAATGAGCGGCTGATGCATATGCAGCGCAATGGAAAAACAACTCCGCATTCTTGAGAGATCGATCCCACTCGACGCCAGATCCGGAGGCAACGGATTTTCCATGGCCGCCGCGACCTGATCTTCCGCCCCGCAGATGTTGGGGAGGCCATTGACGTATTCAGGGATTTCGGTCATCAGTGCTCTCCGTTAAGTTAAATCTTCGAAGCGCAAGTTACTCCAATAGGCTCAGTGCATGTACAACTGGGCCACGTGGTTGGCGACTGCATCCCAAGAGAAGGCAGCTTCGGCGGCAATCCGTCCGTTGCGCCCCATCCAGCGAGCCCTTTCGAAGTCGGTAAACAGGGTCCCGATCCCCCAGGCAACGGAGTCCGCATTGGGATAGATCTTGAGCCCGTTGACATGGTGCCAGACAAACTCATCGGGGCCACCGTTGCGCGTGACGATCACGGGTTTGCCCGCGCTCCAAGCTTCAAGCACGGTGATCCCGAAAGGCTCGTTGCGGCTGGGCACACACACTGCGTCGCAGGCCTTGTAGAGATTCACAAGCTCGCTGCCATTCTTGAACCCTAAGAACCGGGTCGCGTGCGCCATCCGCAGCTGGTGCGCCCGGCTCTCCACGGAATGCCGCATCTCTCCGTCCCCCACAAAAACGAACTTGGCAGATGGATGGTAGGCCAAAATGAACGGAATGGCCTCCACTAGCACATCGGGTCCCTTCTGATAGACGACGCGGCCCGAGAATAGAATGGTTGGATCTATGGGGCCGATGCCGTACCGCGCCTTGATCTCCCCAGGATTGACCCAACCGTCGTAATCCCTCGCGTTCACTCCATTGTAGATGATGGAGATCTTCCATTCCGGGGTCTCATACATCCACATGATCTCTTTCTTCAAGGAATGCGAGACGGTAATAATGCGATCAGCCCAGTGGGTGGCGGCGCGTTCTTGTTCCCGCACGCGACGGGACCGGCCATCGAAGAAGTGATTCCCGCTGCGGCCGTACTCGGTGGAGTGGATGGTGAGAACGGTCTTGCGCCCCCGCCCCTGCTTGATCCAGATCAAGGCGTTGCCGGTCAGCCAATCATGCGCGTGAATTACGTCGAAGGGACCAATGAAATCCTCGGTCTGAAACACCTCATGCACCAGCGACCGGCACAGGTGATTGATTTCCTCTACAAAATCAGCGTCGAGCTGGAATTGACAGCGGTGGTAGTGGACTCCGTGGACGCGTTCGTACAGCGGCTGGCCGCCCCGCCTGCGGGTGAACACGTGCACTTCGTGTCCCTTCCGCTCCAGAGCAGCCGCCACTTCGGTCACGTGTACGGCAACGCCTCCGACCGGAATCGAGTGTAGTGACTCCCACGCCAATAACGCTACCTTCATAAAAACTCCGGGTTATTCAACGCCGGCCCAGCTCCCAGAAACGCGCGCGAGCCGGTCTGACGGTTCGTGGCAAGGCCGCGGCAGCGCGACCGCCATTTCAGTAGTAGGCCTGGAGGACATATTGCTGCAGCATCCTCTGAGTGTTGAAGAACGATCCGTTTATAGCAATTGCGTGACGCATGACATCGACGAACTGGTCGCGATGGCGATAGTACATGGGCAGGATCACCTGCTCGATCTTCTGGTAGAGCGACAAAGCGTCGTGCTCCCGGTCAAGAGTGGGCGCCGAGCCGCCTTCCTTATTTCCAATGCACCAGCCTGTAACTCCCTCGATGTGCCCTTCAATCCACCAGCCGTCCAGTACGCTCAGGCTGGGAATCCCGTTGAGCGCCGCTTTCATGCCGCTGGTCCCCGATGCTTCCAGCGGCGGTTGCGGGGTGTTGAGCCAGAGATCGACGCCGGAGGTCATCCGTTTGGCAATCTCGACATCGTAATTGGGGATGAAAACCACAGTTAAATCGTTTTTCAGAATTTCCTTCACCTTGAAAAGATGCTGGATGATCAGTTTTCCATCGCGATCGTTGGGATGCGCTTTGCCGGCACAAAGGATTTGCAGACGACCGACGTCACGCACAATCTTGCGCAGACGCTCCACATCATTGAAGAGCAGATCGGGACGCTTGTACGCAGTAATGCGGCGGGCAAAGCCTATAGTGAAGATTTCTGGATCGAGAGCGACTTGACTTTGCGTCTGGGCGTAATCCAACAACTCCCGTTTCGCTTTGATGTGCGCGTCCCAAAGTTCGTCTTTGGGAATGCTCTCGGCGTAGCGCAAGCTGAAGTTATCCTGCCGCCAATCGGAAAGATGTCGGTCGTAAAGCACTTGCAGAGATGGGCAGGTCCAGGTTGCCACGTGGACGCCATTGGTAATGGCATCGATTTGGTAGCCGGCAAACATCAGTCGCGAGATTTCGCCGTGCTTCTTGGCGACTCCGTTGACGTAACGGCTCATGTTGAGGCCCAGGTACGTCATGTTGAGGAACCCGGATCCTTGTGCCCGGCCGATCGCCCCGTGTGGCCCGGATCCAAGCACCCGAGGGGCAATTTCGGCCGAGAACATTTCAGCAAGATCGTGTTCGCAGCCAAGAACGCGCCCCACATCCGCGAGCGGAAACTGGTCGTGGCCAGCAGGAACCGGAGTGTGAGTAGTGAAGACGCACTGGTGTCGAACCGCGGCGACATCACTGAGGTCCACTTGCTTGCGACCGGAGTTCCGGGCTCTCTCATGCAAAAGAGCCAGAATCAGAAAACTGGCGTGGCCCTCGTTCATGTGAAAGCGCTCAATCTGGTCATACCCAAGGGTACGCAGCATCTGCACGCCTCCTATGCCGAGCACGACTTCTTGGCAGAGGCGCTGATACCAGTCACCTCCGTAGAGCGTACGCGTAATACCACGGTCCCACTCGCTGTTTTCCGGGAGATCAGTGTCCAGCAGGTACACGGGCACGACGTATCCACCCACCCCGCGAATGGAATACCTCCACGCGCGCAGATAGACTGTGCGTTGCTCGATGCTGATAGCGGGCCGGGAGTGCATCTCGCGAAGCTGAGTCGCCACCTCCCAAACGACCGGTTCTTCGCTCTGCCAGCCCGCGGCATCCAGCCGCTGAATGAAGTAACCACCGCGGTACAGGAGAGAGATCGCAACCATCGGTACCCGCAGGTCCGCGGCGGAGCGGACGGTATCTCCAGCGAGGATGCCTAACCCTCCGCTGTAGGTCGGGATGGCCGGCTCCAAAGCAATTTCCATCGACAGATAAGCAATTTTCCCAGGTCCCTGCAGAGCGCGGGTGACGGCCAGACCAAGGAGGGCGAGACGATCTTTCAGCACGTAGTCTGTGGCACCCTGTTTGCGAAGGGCGGTGGCCATGTCTTCGTCGGAAGCGCCACAAACGATGAGGGGAACACTCAGGCCCCGTTGCTGAAGCAGATCTAAGGCTCGTACGGGGCCGAACCGCCGCGGCGCGAAATCGGTGAGGACCAGATCGGGCGGGAGGTCGCGTAATTGCTGAATATAGTCGGCTTCGGTTTCGACCCGTTCCCAAGTTACCTGAAACTGGCAGTCACTTAGTTCCTGCACCATCCGCAATGCATCTTCCGGGCTGTCATCAACCACCAGCACCCGAAGTGGTCGCTGGTTGGGAATTGAGTTGTCTACACCGTTCATCGGGTTTCGTCACCAGCGAGGGAGCCCCATGATTCAGTGCTGCCTGATGTTTCACGAACGCTGCAGAGTACAGGCAATCCGAGAGGACGCTTGCCTCCTGCAACGGGTTCGCGGCCCGTTGAGAGACAGGTGGACAACGTGGTCAACCGCCTCGAAGCATTTCTGTAAATCGCCATCCAGTCATGCGAAAAGGTTTTTACGGTTATTCTAAATCATCGAACGTATCAACTCGGATCCCTGGAGAGAGTTCACTGATCACAATTGCGGCGCGTCGAAGGGCCGATTCTTGCAACGAATAGATCGCAATCCTTTTGCCTTGGAGTTGTCCCCACTCAGTTGAGGTGGTCTCCCAGGCGGCAGCTGGCGCGCCGGATCCTGGCGTTGCGGCATTTCTCGAAGCTCATCCCTACTTTCAGTCCAACCCCTCACTCGCTGCACAGGCCATCATGGATCCGACGAAGATCGATCCGGTGGCTCAGGCATATATCAGAAACAATCTGATTCCGACCAGCGCGAGCGGCCTGCTGACTCCAAACGGAAAAGCCTACGACGACGAATACACGCTTAAGTTCGATGACAACGCTACTGCCAAAGATCACATCACGCTGACGCTCGACAAGTTCCACAACCCGCAGGAGTATCCATTTCTGCCCGGACTCGCACCTAATGTTCCCGGTTTTCCTGGCCTGAGTACATTCGGCGACTATTTCGGTTCGGTGGCCTACACGCGCCTCTTTTCGGCATCTACGATCAACGAGTTTCACCTTACGGCACAGCGCAACGACAACCACCTCAACTATCCCGGAACGACCCTCCCCGGCCCGTCGCAGCTGGGAGCCGCCATCACGCCCGACCAGACCACCGGTCCGCCGCAGCTTCTGTTCAACGGCGGACCGCAAATCGGTTTCAACCTGAACGGCCCCGCTCACTTCACGGACACGACCTACATGTTCGGCGATACATTTACAAAGACCCTCAGCCGTGCTCCCTGAATGAGATTGTACTCACCCGCCGACCCGGCGCTCGTCTGTTGCGCTTGGGTTTGGAGGAGGGCATCCAAGCTGGTCACAAAGGTTTCCTGCACCTCTGAAACGCCGCAGCAGACCCGAACCCCGTCCGGCAGCCAAATCGGCGTGGAATCGGCTTCCATTACCAGTCTGGCAGGTAGTATCCGAAAAGTGCGGACAGCACGAGAAACGGAACACGGATCACGTTTTGGGCGATTGCGGAACTGATCACATAATAGGCTTCTGCCTTATGTCATCAATTCCTGACTCAGTACGCGTCAAAATCGAACGGGCTAACAAGCACATCGTTGATCTTGATGCCGCTATCGCCAAGTTCTTTGAACGTCGTCCATACAGCGTTGTCGCTTATATTGATGCAGAGAACAGAGCTACGTATTGCCTCAAGCACATTGAGCCAATCGACTTGTTTATCCCGGCTATCACAGGAGATGCAATCCAAAACCTTCGCACTGCTCTGGACTACCTTGCAGGTGCTCTCTGGCGCAGAACAAACAGCGGAGAATGGAAAGGGTACTTTCCTATCGCCGAGAGTGCCACGAAATACAAAACCGAGGGAATGGGAAAGATAAAGGGAATGGGGCAGGATGCTATAGATGCAATCGATGCGGTTGAACCATACCAAGGAGGGAAGGGCGATACGCTATGGCGTCTGCACCGCTTGAGCATTATTGACAAACACCGTTTGCCACTCACCGTTGCCGGAGCAAATCTCGGCATTCATCTGCCCAGCTTTTATCCTGAATTGTTCCCAGAATCTGCGAAATCAAATCCGTGGATACTCGGCGTCTCTGATTTCAGGTTTCCCTTGAAAGACAATGACATATTGTTTCGGGATGACCCCGGAAGAGAGATCAAGCAAAACCTGCAACTCCCCTTTTTTGTTGCGCTCAATGAAGTCGGGATTTTCAACTGTCAACCGTTGATTCCGGCACTCAAGAACATGCTTGATGTCACCGATCACGTCATCAATAGTTTTGCTCCTCTTCTCCCTTAATGTAGTGTTTGCGGTAGAGTGGGCGCTCCTTACCCGCACTTTTCAGGCACCACCAATCGGCAACCTTAACACTCCCGTCACATTCGCTGGTTACACTGGTCTCCGCTGCGTTCTGCAAGTCCTGCTGCTGATCTGGGAAGGTCGGCTTCCCCACGGGAACCAAGCGCACTGGGGCATGGACTCAACGCAGCAGCCTGCAAGTCACATCAGGGCTACGAACCCTCGAAGTCGAACGCGTGCTTGCCCAGCAGTTCTGACTTGTTCCTTGCCCAACTGACCAGCAGTCCTGAGTCCGGGTGGTCGCAGATCGAAGGCGCGGCGGCGATCAACTCTTCCCAATAGGCGACCTCGAATCGGCAGTTCGGCGACAGCACACACGCACACTCGGCGAAGTCTCGTCTGGGGGCTTCACCGTGCTCGCGCTCGTGACGCCTTCTCAGCAGGTTGACCAGAACGAATTCCTCACAACCCAAAGCCTCCTTCAATGCCGCGCCCAGCACCCAGTTACGCAGGAGTTCGTACCAGCCGTTGCGCACGGCTTCTTCCGCGCCTTCCGGGTTGAGGTAGCGCGAGCCGTGCTCGATATAGGGTCGGGACTTGCGCGGTTCGTCTTCGCGCTTCTCTTTGTTTGAGCGGTTGGGCGAGCGAAATTTCGCCTCGACTACGACGAGCAGCTTGTGCTCCCACAGGAAAATCAGGTCGGATTCGGAACGAGCGGTTGCCTTCTCAGGAATTTGGTCAGAGCAGCGGCGGTAAGGTTCCCACAGGCGACCTTGGTGGGTCGTCCAGAAGACAGTCAGCTTTGGCTCGCTGTTCGGGCACGGGAAAATCGTCCTGAGCGCTGGCGAAAGACACGAATGGCGTTCGAAGAACCGAATGACATTCCAAGTGACGGCATCCTCTGAGTGCTCATGCCCCATGCGGGATTCGCGCTTTCCCCGCAGGATCGCGTTCAGGCGCTCTTGGTCGTCCGCATCAGTCCACAGAAGATTCCTCAACGGGTCTTCATACACGTAGGTGTAACCACCAGTACCGCGAGTGGAATGCACAGTAATGTGATGTGTCGGGCAGGGGCTTGCCTCGGCACAACCGCGCACCGGACAGGCATCACGTCCTCGGAAGCAAAGTTCCGCGACGCCGAATGGCATATGACTTATAGGCATCGGTGAAGTATATGCGATATTCGTTGGGGGACAGTGCGCGGGCTGCCGGACGGCAGCGTGCGCGTCACGAAAGTGGGGGTGTGGCGAAGCGCGGGAACGTAGGGGCGGCTGGCTCAAGGCATTTATCGGCTGCCTGACTCAAGACGACTGAACGCCCGCGCAAGCATGACCGCCATCAGCAGGCTCCCTGCTCCAAACAAGAGCACATCTAAGATACGGCGGATGTGAAACTCGCCGACATGACACACAAGAAAGTATCCGACCACCGCGTTGAAAGTGCCCCAGAGCACATTCACTATCGGCGAAGACGGTCCGCGACCGGGCGGGGAAGCGAACGGGGTTGGAAATGAACGTCCGCAAATGCCGCTAACGAAGTGTGGAACGGCATTGGCGAGGAAAGCGCCCCCGAAGAAATAGGAGACGTAGAAATACCAGTGCATCGCCCCTCCTACATGCGGCATCGGTCAGGCAGGAATCGCAAGCACGGAACCTACCTAGAATGCCTGACCCAAGATTGTAGACCTCCGCTTGTGGGCAATAACAGTTCGGCGAGTCCCTTGGCGTCCGTGGGAAAATGACTCCCACGCATGAACGCCGCAATTCCTGAGCGTAAGCCCGCGACCGAAGAAATCTCCGGGCTGATCGAGCGCGTCACCTTCTACAACGAGGAGAACGACTTCTGTGTCCTGCGCGTAAAGACACCGGGACGCCGGGAGGAGACGACGTGTCATCGGCTCCTTGCCGTCCGTGACCGCAGGGGAATGGCTGGTCGCCGAGGGCTGGTGGGTCAGGGACAAAGAACGCGGGCTGCAATTCAAGGCGAGCATGACAAAGACCGTGCCGCCCACCACGGTCGCGGGGATCGAGCGATACCTGAGCAGCGGCTTGGTGAAGGGGATCGGGCCTGTTCTGGCGAAGAAGCTGGTCGCTAGGTTCGGAGCCGAGGTTCTCGCCGTCATCGAGAAACGCCCCGGTAGGCTCCAATGCCGCGAATCCGCTGAAAGCACGTATGAACCTGCTGGTCTACACCAGTCCCGAGGAGTTGCGGCGGACCATGCAGGAGTTCATCGACTACTACAACCATCGCCGCTATCACGAGGCCATCGGCAACGTGACCCCAGCGGATGTGTACTATGGGCGGCGAGAGGAAATCTTACGCAGGAGGGAGGAACAAAAACAACATACGATTCAGGAGCGGCTGCGCTACAATCTGGGCCGCTCGAACCTGGAACTCAAGGGTGAACTGGAATCGAAAGTGTAGCTTGGCCCTCGGGCCAAGCTGGTCTCAAAGGTTCTGACGACGAACATATCTGAAAGACCTTTACACCACCGACGCTCAAGCTTCGGGCATCCTGGTCATGGCCTGCTACAACTGGGGAGAGGACCAGGTTCTTCCGCTCGTGCGTAGCATGCCCGCGAATCCTAAGGAACGCAATTTCTGGCGTTTGCTCGCCCATTATCGCGACAGGATTCCCAAGGAAACCTATGATTACGTCTTCTATATTGTGTCGGCTGCAGTGATTGGAGAGCATCCCCGCCTGTTCGGCTTCGATTTTGATAACCCCCTCGCTGATTTGGAGAATCGCGGCTTCGCCGCGAATTAGAACCGTCGCTTTCCCACTGGGCAAGTTGCCTCGGACTTGGTGAGTTGGGCCAGATCACAAAACGGTTCGAATCTTCCAAGAGACGGTGTCATCACACCGCCACGCGATGCCCTTCCATTCCTCGAAGGTCGGCTGTGCGCCGTGCACCGTTTGTGTTTCATTGCAAGGTCAGTCAACTTCCCCGTGGAGGTTGAGCCGCAAATAGCCGAATCAGAAAAATAGATAGCTGAGAAGGGTCTTATCGCAGCTTACTGGTGCATCTGCTGTGCTTGCTCCACCTTGTGAAGACCGGCGTGGGCCGCCGCATTCTTCGGATCCATATGGAGAACGATATTGTAGTCGTAAGTAGCCTCGCTATAGGCGCCACGTCCGGCGGCGGCATCTGCCTGGGAAATCAGGTCTGGAATATCAGTGCAGCGAAAACCTTCAAAATTGACGCACGGCCCGTTCTTGGCGGCAGCAGGTTCTTCGCTTGAAGAGGATTCTGAGGCAGATTTGGGCTTGTGCGTCTTCTTGGATACCCCTCTTGTTTCTGGCAGGGTTGGTGCTTTCTCCGGCGCAGGAGCGGTTGCCTCTGGCGCAGGGGCCACCGATGTTCCGGTGCTTGCTGGAGATGTTCCGGTGGCTGGGGGAGAACTTTGCTGCGGAACCGGTGCAGCAATCTTCTGGTGCGGCCTGGGCCTGTAGTAATAGCGGCTGAATCCAAGCAGCAGAATCCCCAGAGCCAAGACGCCTACAAGAGCCGACCGCAGAGGGTGTAATCTCACCCAAGTCGCCAAGCCCGAAGTCGTGAGCAGGCTCTCCTGGGCCGCAACAGTCTTACCGGACATTTCAGTGCTTCGCTGCAGTCGCCGCAGATCCGTGCGCATCTCTGCCGCGCTCTGATAGCGAAGATCGCGATTCTTCTCCAGAGCCTTCCTGATAATATGTTCGAGCTCTGAGGGGAGATCCGGATTCATGCGCACCGGGGCTGCGGGCTCCTGGTGCAGGATAGCGTCGAACATCGCTCCCGAGGTGCTTCCGCGAAAAGGCATCACTCCGGTAGCCATTTCATACAAAACCACGCCGAATGAAAACAAATCGGTGCGGGCGTCAGTGTCTTTGCCCAACGCCTGTTCCGGGGACATGTAAGCTACCGTACCGATGGCGTGGCCGGGATGGGTCAATGCAGTGGCTTCACTCGTGGTCAGATGCGTGGCAGGCATTTTCGACGGGTCGACCTTGGCAACGCCGAAATCGAGGATCTTGACCACACCGGTTTTAGTCGCGAATATGTTTGCCGGTTTAATGTCGCGATGGACGATACCCGCCTGATGAGCCGTATCCAGAGCACCGGCAATCTGAATCGCAAAGTCCAGCAACAATTCGGTTTCCATGGGACGATTCGGGATGTAGTGTTTGAGGGTGTGTCCCTCAAGGTATTCCATCGCGATAAAAGGTTTTCCCTCATGAGTGCCGATTTCATAAATTGTGCAGATATTGGGATGGTTCAGCGCCGATGCCGCTTTCGCTTCGCGGCGGAAACGCTCGAAAGCCGTATCCGAGGGGACAGCGTCTTCGGGAAGGAATTTCAGGGCGACAAAGCGGCCGAGCAGTGCATCCTGGGCCTTGTAAACTACACCCATCCCGCCACCACCGACTTTATCCAGTACGTGGTAATGCGAGACGGTTTGTCCGATTACTCCCGCAGACCTGACCCGAGAGGCCTGCGGAGATACCTTCGGCGAACCCATCGAGTTTCCCTTTTAACGGCGACGGTCCGGAGGCTCGCCGGCATGTGGGCGACGAAGCGACAGGCCGACGGACTAGAAATGTAGCTGATAAGTCGATTTATGGCAACTACTTTCCCGGACATCTGCCTGTGGATTGACGGCCCCAAGGCAATTACTCACTCGCAACCTACGACAGAAACTTGTGATGCACCTGTCGCCTTCGTTCCGTAAAGAGGCTTGACTTCACTCCCGGGTTGAGTATCCTAGCGACTTCGAGCTTCCGGGTCCCCAGTTGAGTCGGGAGAGCTCAGATGTCGCCAGCCACTTCGAGCAGGTTTACGACCTTTTTAGCGTCTATTTGTAAGGGCGCCCTCAGAGTTAGCGTTCTGCTTGCGCTTTCAGCGCCGTTGCTTCCTGGCAAAGAAACACCTCTGAATGCGATTGTTCTGTTCACGGCAACGAACGGCGCGGCTTATGTGCAAATGAGCGGTGTCCTCATAAATGGAAAAACCGAACTTAGGGCCTGTATGCCGGAAGTAAAGATCGATAAGTCGGCTTACGGAAAACTGAACAAAATCGCTCTGAAGGAGGGATTTGTTCTGGAGCGCGGGGCTGACGGAGTTCTCACTCTTAACGGCAAAGAGCTACAGTCCCAATGCGTGGTTCCCAGCAATCTCCACTTGGAGGGCACTACCCAGTACAGTCTATCGGAACTCGCCGACCAGGCGGTCCTGCAAGGCACGGTCGTTTCAGCCTCGGAAGGACAGGCGAATGAATCGCCGTCGGTCAAGCCAGGACTCCGCCTGGTCTTCGTCGCCAATCTTGACACCGAACTAGCAGAGTTTCTACGAGCGCAGCGCGCAAAATCGATCGAGGTATGGCAACGTTTCATAAGCCAGTACCCCACTTCTTCACATGCAGCTGACGCAAAAAGCAGTCTGGCGGGCCAGTTCGAGGAGTCGGCAGAAGATTTTTTAGCTCAATACCAGAAAGCGGCGGGCGCTAACGGTTGGACGGACCTGAAACAAGCGAGGCAATTTGCCGAGCAGGGGACGCTGGCGGTGCCGGGGTACGTGCCGGCGCTCAAGTTGTTGGCACAAGTAAACGCCGAGCTCGATGGCTACAACAAATCCGATACCAGCGAATTTGAAGCCTACCGCATGGCACTTTCGGAGCACGCGGCGGGTTATAACCACCTCACCGCGGCCAAACATCTGAATGATCAAATTCTCGACGTGGATGCGACATATGCTCCGGGTCTCACGCTGCAAAGCCAGATTTCAAAAGAGCAGGCGGCATTCGATGCCGCTTTGCAGAAGTGCCAAAGTTTGCTTGCCGCCAACCGCCACGATGAGGCCTTCGCCGAGTTGCGTGGCTACCGCTTCTTTGCGGCAGAGGCGCCGGCAGTCGATTCAATCATAAGTGCGGTTTATACGTTCCACTTCAATCGCGGCAAAGAGGCCACGAGCAAGCAGGAATGGGACAAGGCGATTGCTGAGTTTCGCAAAGCCGTGGAAACTCGCGGTGACAGCGACGCGGCCCGGGCCGCATTGAAAGATGCTGAAGTTCAGCTCGCCAACAGCCGCGACCGGGAGGCCGCCCAAAATGCGTCGGACCAGAGCAAAGCCTACGCCGCGCAAAAGCAATATATCGATGCCTACGAAGTGCTGGCCAATCTCCCCGATGCGCAACGCCTGCTGGTAACTGATCAGATGGAGGCCTTAAAAGGGACATTTGTCCCCGCTGCCGTGCAGCGCGCGCAGAGCCTTCAGGAAGTCCATGTGCCCATCCGTGGCCGCGCCGACGAAGATGCAGTGCGGCAGGCGTATCATCTTCTGGCCCGAGCCAGCACGTTAACCGACGACCAATCGATCAGATTGAAGCGTGATCTGCTTTCTGACAAGATCAGCTCATATTATATGGAGCGCGCCAAGCGATATCTGGAGAAACCCATGGCTTCCGGTGTCGCCCTGGGATGGTGTTACCTGGGCGAAGCGCAACGTTTCAAGCAGAATCTGGAGACGGTCAAGGACGCCATGGAGCGGTACGGCCCCAGTTACCAACTGCGTTCCAATATATCCATCGAAGTCGTAATTCGCGATCAGACTTCGAGGCGCGAGAATGCCGGTTTTGCCGACGAACTCACAGATGCCATTTCCGGCGATTTGGAAAATTCCGGTCTGCCGGTAAAGGTCTTCAGGCGTGCGCAGGGCACGGTGCCGACGGTCGAACCGTTGTTTCGGGCGGTGGGAGAGATCGATGAGTACCGCAAGGTCAAGAATCGTACGTTGGAGACGTTGCAATCGAAATATCGAGCGGGAATCATCCAGGTGCAAAACCCCGAGTGGCTGCAAGCGAAAAGGGAATACGAATCAGCACAGGACGAAGTTGCGAACGCGCAGCATGCTGTGGAACGCCTTGCCAGCGATAAGAAAAAAGAAATTGCGACCGCAAAGGAAGCCTTGTCAAACGCCCAGAAGAAAGCCGCCGATCTGCGTGTCAAGCTGGATGCTATCGAACAAACACGGCCGCAAGACGTTGTCGAAACCTATAACTATACAAAGACCACGATTGATTTGACCGGTATTATCAGCGTTGCCTTTCGCATTGTTGATCTCGGCGACAACCTCGTCGAGCCCACCACGCCGGTCAAGCAGCTGAACCATAAAGTCGCCTATGTTTTGGATGGCGTACAGCCCACAGACACCGAGGGCGTTAAAGCGCTCGATTCTCCGCCGGATGAAGCCGACTTCATGACCGATCTCGAAAATCAGACCCGAGATGCCCTAAGCAAGGCGATTCACGACAAGATCCTATGGGTTCCCTCAAAAATCCTGGAACGAGCGCGGACTCTTGCCCAGCAGAATGACTTGGATGGAGCCGGTGAGTGGTACGTCATCTATCTGAATGCTACATCACAATCGACACCCGAGCGTGAGGAAGCCATGACCTTCCTGCGGGAGCATTTCAACGTTGTGCCGTCGCCCCGCCAATCACCGACGACGACCGCCTCGCGCTGAGCGCTTGCAGGACTTTATAGTCAGGCATGTATATTATTGCCCAATTTCTTCTTGATTTCTTGATGAGCATGTGTTTGCTGAAGGCATCACTGCCTCGCTTCCAATTCTGTGACGTGGCATAGCGAAACACGTGTCACGGTGTGCCGTTGTTGTGCCACGTGTTGCGTTCGGATCAGTTGCAAGTCCAAGAATTTGTGGATGGCCCGATTTCAAGCGAAAATTCGGGAAGCGGCGGGAACGTCGGGATTTGCGATCAGTTGCTAAATCAGCTGAATGAATCCCTGTTTTGTCGACCGCAAAAGAGGCACACTCGTCGCACACTGCGAGGCGGCTACGCGGCCCTCGAGCAAGGCAAGGATGTCGGTCGCCTGGCACGCCAACTCTTTCCCGGCGTGGAAGTCGAGGCCAAGAACCTTGGGGACGCAATTCGAATCACAAAATTTGGTCATATTCGTGGCGACCGTAATCAGATTGTTGTCGTTATGGCCAGTATCCATGGCAAGGAACTGCCAGTTCGGACTTTGCAGGCAGAAGTAGCTAGCCTGCTGACCGATCTGGCCTACCAGCCAGTAATAGCCCTGTCCGCCGGAATACATGTCGTGATTTCCGCACAGACTGAAGACTAGAACGTTGTTGCCGAGGATCTTTCGGCAGATGTCCAGAAAATTCACCTGCTCTTCATTGTGCGTGCCGGCATAGTAGACATCGCCAAGATGAATGAGAATTTCCGGACCCAACTTGGCCACTTGCTGAAGGAGATTGATGGCCACGTCGTCGCCCGTTCCCCAATCTCCGATGATTGCCAGTTTCGTTCGCTGTCCGAGGTCGAAAACAGGATTTTCGTTGGCGCGGTAAGGCAGGCTACCAAGGGACGCCTTGTAGGCGAAATAAGTCACCAGGCACTCCGACCAGCCGATGTCGCAGACCGAATCTTTAAGTTCTCCGGCGTACTGGTCCGATTTTTGCTTATTACCGGTGATTTCTGCCCAAAGAAATCGGGCAGCCGCCTTAGCGCAGTCGATGGGAACCGCTGCCACTTCCGCACTTCGCGCAACGCCAGAGGACGGTTCGACGACAGGTGCGGTGATTTCTGCCGGAACTTCCTATTGCTATCGTAGCGGCATACCTAAAGCATGAACAGGAAGCATCAGGCCAAGCGACAATGTATTCGGACGCTATCCTTTTTACGGCGATGTCGCTGAACTGGGTTTTAAATGCCGTACAGACGCCCTCGGACGCCAGCCGAGTATTGCGCAGGAGATCTCGCTATTTAGCAGCCAGGAAGGAAATCTGGGAACACTTCACGACGGACCTACGAGGCCTGGCAGCGCTCTCTAGCCGGATTCTTTCGCTGCTCGGCGACGTTGAAAACGTGGGGCAAGACGGCTTGGAACTATTTGGTGTGTCCCGCATCTGCGAAAAGCGAGGGGAGCACACGCGAGCCCGCAAGCTTTACGAGAAGTCGATTGCTTCGTTTTTGCCGAGCGAAACAGATCGGACAGCACGGCGCTCCCTTGCACGGTTAGCCAAGCGGGAAGGCGATTTTGATCTGGCATGTGAGCTTTGGAAAGATGCACTCGGAAATTCGCGGCACGGCTATGAGGCGTACGAGCAGCTGGCGATCTATTACGAACACAAAGCCCATGACCCAGAGCATGCTCGGCAAGTAGTCCGGCAGGCAATCAATGAACTTGGTCGCGCAAATCAGGTGGGTGACATCACACCAGGCGCATATCGCGAATTCAAGGCGAGATTTGATCGTCGAATGGAGCGGCTAGAACGCAAGAGTCGAAGGCCACTGCTGGACGTTCTGGCAATGTAAGCTCAGCCTCAATGGTGAATGACATGGAGGAAGGACGAAAACGGGTATTGGGAATAATGGCGAGCATTTTGGTCGCGCGTCATCTAAAGACGACCGAGGATCTGCATGACAGCCGACCGAGTCCAAGAACTGAATCGCTAGTTGCCTCAGCCGTCCAGTGGGCCGAGCGGATCATGAGAAGAATTGACGGGACATTCGCAAATTCAGCGGACGACAAACGATGGCCGCGAGCTTAGAAGAGACGCTAACATCGGTCTGGAGACACGCTTTGGTCGACCCGGCCGAAAGGCGGACGAGCGGCCCGCTCGATTCAGGCTCACAGGAAAGAAATATTCCGTTGAAGCGGTGCTCGACCAGTGGTACGAGCCGGAGAGCATCCTTGACAAGGTTCGCGCCGGTGACGGGAATCTCTATATCCTCCGACAACAGACTCCGAGCCCCGATGGAGCCTGGGATCTGGTCTCATTTCGCGAAGAGAAGAGGGGCTGACCCTTAGCGCTCGCCTTATCGCAATTCAGCGCGTTTGAGTTGCATGTCGATCCAATGCGCCTCATCGTTGAATCCCGCGTCTCGACAGAAGTCCCGCAGATGCGCATAGCGCGCCATCAGGTCGAATCCAATGCGGTCGTAGAGCTTGTGCAGGTCCACGGGACAAAGGTGCAACGGGTGCTCATCGCTTTCGGCCATGTGGTTGGAACCGTTCATCAGACACCGGAAGTAGATGCAGTGGGCGATGCCGAACATGTGCCCGGTCTCGTGTGCAAGGACTTTGCAACTGCGGCGCAGCATCAGGTGTGCACGATCAGTCGTATGTTCGCCATAGAAACTGGGGTCGTAGCGGGCGAAGCTGTAGACGCCCACGCGTTCGCGTAGCGACGCTTGGCCGAAAACAAAGTTCCATGAGGGATCGGGGTAAAGGTCCTGTAACGTAACGCCGAGCAAGCAGAATGCCTCAGCCGGCAGGCGTTGCGCCAGCAGGCCGAGAATGTCTCCAGTCAAAAGTTGTCGCAGACCAGTGGAAGGGTTCGTTCGGCTGCTGACCCGGGCTGCGTTGTGCTCCAGAACTGGCAGGACGCGCACAGGCATCGAAAAGAATGCTTCCGTAAATTCCTTTAGCTCGCGCAGCGGCGGCCCGGTTGCAGGAAACTCATCCAATGGCTGCAAGTAGAGCGTGTGACGTCGTGTGTCTGGCCGGTTGGGATGCGAGCGAACGAACTCCGCGAAGCTCTGGCCAGGCTCAGGGTGATTGGCGAGCCAGTCCTGCGGCCCGGGTGTCGGCATCGGGTCGAACTGGTCGAGGTCAAAGAAGCGACGCATGTTCACCGGCATGCGGTCCAAGGGGCCGATTGCGTCCCGTAATTCTCTGTCCGACGGGCGAGACATAGATGGGTAATTCTATTGAACTTCTTGTTCAACACGTCAGGTGTAGGATTGCATTTGTGTCCTTGGGGTTCTTCTTTAGAGCCTCTATAGCTTCGCGCGTCGGGAGAATCAGCAATTCGACTTTGCGACATTCCGCCTCGCGTTTCACTTCATTCATCACCGGCAGGCTGCCGTACGTTCCGGTGCCGATGATGAGCCGGGCGCACTTCCACGGTATGTCTTCCTCAGCGGACAGCGGCGTGTGTCCGAAATTATCGCGGAATCGCTTGGAAGGCGCTTTCTTGCGTTTGCGAATCTCGCCGCGGTCGATGACCACGTCGTGCTCGTAGGTGCCGCCCTCGATCTGGAGAGAGCCGAAGGTGAAATTCCCAAATCGCATGTTCTTGACCTCCGATAGAGAAAAAGGATCCGTATAAAATTCGTAACCGGGCAGAAACGTTGCCCGGCGACGGTTCAGTAATCCTCCGAAAGCAGGTGGCGGTTGGCAATACGTACGTCAAGCAGACCAGCGATCCTCGCTGCCCTTTCAGCCTCCAACGCATGGCGCGCCGAGGTCCGAGGCAGGTCTGGCATATAGAAGTGTGGTGCAAACGCTAACAACGCATAGGGAATTCTGGGATTCAGGCTGGCAATGAACTGTGCAATTCGCCCCACCTCCTCGGCATCCACATAGCCGGGCACCAGCAACGTGCTGGCTACTACCAGCGGTGGATCAGGACGCTCCTCAAAGCGACGGGCGGCCCGAGCGAAGTTGTCCAGCGTCTGGCGGTTCGATCCTCCTGTCAAAATGAGGTGTAAGACTTCGTCATAGGCCTTGAGGTCAAACTTGATGCAGCCACCGCTAGCAAAGGAAAGTTCCACTGCCCGGTCAAGCAGCTTGGGATGCGATGTGCCTGCGGTCTCCCAGCATACAGCGATCCCCTTCGCGGCCAGCCGCTGCGCCGCCGCAAGCGCGTGCGGCATCTGAGAAGCAGGATCTCCTCCGAAGAAGCAAACACAGAAGGTGGACGGATCGGCCACGTCCGCTAACTGTTCGGCGCTGATCCCAGCGGAGGATGTGGCCGAGACTTCGCGGAAGTGCCAGTTCTGGCAGAACAGGCAGTTGAGGGTACAGCTGGCATAGAAGACGGCAAGATTGTGATAATCCAACTGCCGGCTGCCGCGGCACACCCAATCCGCCACGCAGTTGGTTGGCAGGGGATCACGGTACCATTGCAGCACGCCGCGCCGCGCGGTACCTGCAAGGTGAATCAAACGACCGTCGCGCACCGTGCGCAACCCGCAGTATCCACGCTCACTCTCGGCTATCTGGCACTGTCGGCTGCATAGGACGCATTGGAGACTGCCGGTTGCCTGTGGAGTTGTAGGGGGAAGATCGAAGGCTCGCCGGCTCTCGG
>JASHOH010000108.1 GCA_030041215.1 Candidatus Sulfotelmatobacter sp.
AACATGGTGGCCAGGGACGGAGTTGAACCGCCGACGCCAGCCTTTTCAGGGCTGTATTCAATCAGCATAAGCGATTGAATCCACGGCACTTCTACTCTCGCATTCCTCTAAACTTTGGACGCAAAATGGACGCAGGCGGGAGCAGGCCGTTCGCCTCAACAACCTTACGACGATTAGCTTCTGCCAAAGCAGTAAAGGTTACGTTTTCGCACGTCAGGAAAACATCCGAATCGGCAACAATTGACCGATCGATATCGAGATTCGGCGAAAAGCAGGCGAGATGACTAAATCTTTCAACCGGTATAGGTAAAGCAACGCCCTAGAAGAAAGGAAAATCAAAAGCGATCTGAGAGTCAAGTACGCGCCGCGTACTTATTGGTCAGCTAGAGTGAGCGTCGGAGTGGTTCCTTTATCGAGCGTATCCAAATCGAGACCTGGATCCACGCCTTTCGAGAGCCGAATAGTAGCAGGTAACCCTTACACGTCCTGCCTCGGAGCGCATATTGCAAATCCAGGGATGGCAGGCTTGACCCAAAGATGCCAAGTGCACTAAGGGGGTACACCGGTCTACTAAAGTAGCAAGTACAGAACGGGACATCGCATGAAGCGACAATGTCGCCACAAAATGCCGGACGGTAGTGCATGCCAGGCCAACGCAAACGCCAGCTCGGGCTATTGCTTTTTTCATGACCCAAATAAAGAGGCGGAGCGGCAAGCAGCTCAGCGGGCCGGCGGGCTTAGGAATAGAGCCGCAGTGCTTCCCCCGCAGACCCCAGATTTCGAACTGAGGACTACGAAGGACGTCATCACGCTGCTCGCGATGACGATTAATCAGGTACGGAGAGGGGAAATTGATTCCCGAGTTTCGAATGCGATCGGGTATCTCGCAGCCACTTTGTTGAGGGCCTTCGAAGTAGGCAATCTTGAACAGCGCGTCTCTGACCTGGAAGTCGCGACGAAAAACCAATTCTCCCCTGCGGGGGACTTCCAAACTGAACAATTTGAGTTTGTTGCGGAGCAACCGCATGATCAAGCCGAAACGACTAGTCCGCATTGAGGTCGGTCTGACCCCGAAGCAGCGTGTTCTGCTATGGCTTCGGACAGAATTCCGAGACAAGTCCGCGGTAGAACACGTGCGGCAGCTGGTCGAGCAGCCTCCTCACGCCGCACCGAGGTACCGGATCTCGTTACAAGTTGCAGCTACTATACAGGCGGCCATGAAGAATCACGATCCCATGCTAGTTCAGAGGGCAGTAAGAGAGGGCCAGATGGAGGCGGACTTTCTCATACGGTTGGCTTACCAAACGAACGACGCAATCCTTAAAGATAGCCGCTTGCGATGGTTTCAGATCGGGTTCCTTTTCGAGCGACTTCGTCTAGGGGAATCGGATGAACTGCTGCTGAACCTGGTGGATCTTGGAATGGAACTACAGTCGCTGAAGTATGCGATTCACCAGATCAGTCGCAAATATTTTGACGGCGAATGTGTTCTGTTGCGCGATGCTCGTGAAGTCTTCAACATACAACTGACACTCATGGAATTGTTTCTGGCAGGCGTCGCGGAGGAGCTCAGAGAGGCCGGCGCTTCCAGAGCGTTGACCGAGCTCGAAAAACGTCGGGAACTTACAACCGCTCACGGGGAGCGGCAATTCGGTCAGCTTGTTGCTATGGCCAAAAGTACCGTGTTCCGTGATTTCGGAAACCCATGGGCTGCCCGAGCAGTTCTCAAGCCGTATCTGAGAGAACTTACCGGTGCTACCCAGATGGGATAAGAAGTGCCAGAGCTCGCCTCCCGCATTATTGAATGTCTCTCAAGCAGGTACGCGCCGCGTACTTTCGACAATATTTATGCTCGCGCCGATTTCACCTTTTCAGCGACGTTACTCTGACCCAGATAGGGTAGAAACACGATTTATGTTGGATAAGGAAGAAAACTGGTGATCTGAGGCTAATCTTCGAATCTTCGGGCCGGCAAACAAAGATCCACACATTATTCGCACACCGAATTCCAGCTTGGGCGTGCAATACGCAAATTCCTGCTGACCGACAATAAGCCGTTCATATGTCAAGAGGTAGGCAACTGAAAATGGCGGAGAGAGTGGGATTCGTTTTCGCCTTGATGCCAAAGGACTTCGGTAGTAGCCGATTTGTTACATCGGCGAAATCCTAGCAAAAATGGGAAAAATCTCAAGTTCAAAACGTAGCCGAATTTGCGCACAAAAAAGGGCGTCCCGAAGGACGCACTTTTTTCTGGAATTTACGGCATCAATCTTCCGGGATCGTCACGAACTCCGTCTTAGCTCCGAGCCGGACTCGGTAGACCTGATTGCCAGCGGGCGTTATGAACTGGCCCTCCACACGCGCCAGCTTGCCGGGGTCGATGTCGAGAGACTCGCTCATCTCATGCAGCAGGCGGGGTGCGTTATCTTCCGTCCTTTCCATGCTTGTTCTCCTTCTCATCGGTTCACTGGACGCGGAAGTGACTTCTGCTGGGCGGTCGGAGAATCGCGTCGAAGCCGCCCTCCGAACGACCGATGATCTCGACGCCGTCCTGCGGCCCGCAGGCGGGGCACAGCCCGATGCGCTCTTCGGCGGTCGCGCAGGGACATCCCGTCGGATCGGGGCGCGGATAGATCGCGCCGCACTCTGCGCAGACGTGGTCATGCGACTTCGCTGCCATGGCTTCCGGCACTGCTGCAAGTCAGAGCCGATTCTAGCAGGCCAAAGCCCTTCACGTTTCTTGGCAATTGGGCAGCTGGATTTGGGGTGTCCCTCAGGAAGCCGATTCCGCGGCGGTTTGGCTGCCGGACGAAGTTCCGGTCGGCCTTGGCGTTTCACAGGTGCGGGAGGCCTTTGTGACCAGCGCCATGGTGACTTGGCGAATGCCCTAGGGTGTCCTCGCGCCGCGGTTCTTTTGCTCAATCCTGATTGCCACCCAAAAGGCGAATTTTACTGTCTCGCCCCGCTCTCCAACTCCCTCCGAATTATCTCTGAAATTTTCCCAGGCAGCGCGCTCCTATTTCCGATGGTGACCTCAAGCGTCTCAACATCTCCACGCCTCTTAATTTCATCGGCAAACCGATGCGGTTTCTCCATGACCGTCGCAACCACAATCAAGGGAGAATCCAGCGCTTCGCGCACCAGATCGCAGAAGTGAGACGAGGCAAGCTCCATCTTGCCGATCTCGTCCATGAGGACAATCCGTTTCCGCGACATCGCATCGCGCAACGCGGGGAGGGCAATCCGCTCAAACGCCGGAACGTCAACGCCGTACTTCCCGACGCGCAATGGCTCGGCAAAATCTTCGTGCGCCAAAACCGCCGAAGTCCCATCAAGTGCGGCCACAGAAAAGCCTTTGCGAATCCCGCGTTCGCGGATCTCACGCGTCGTGAACCCGCCCGCCAGGTCGCCGAACTCCCGCGCGACAGCCTCGATAACAGAGGTCTTCCCAGCCCCCGGTCTCCCCGTGAGGAGGAAGTTCTTGAAGTTACGCTGTGAGGAACCCACGATGGCCGAAGAGTGGGCTTTTCGCCTGCTCTTTCCTTCTGCTCGGATTCTGAATTACTTACGCCGCCCTCTTCCCGGGCATTGTTTTCAGTTTGGCCCAGCGTGCCCTTTGTGCGACCGATATCTTCCGCCGCGCTGCAACGGGCGTTCTTGGCGCAGCTCCCTTACCATCTCGACGATATTCGCCATACTACCTCCCTCGATGTGTCACTCCCCTATCTCCATGTTACGCGCCGGCTCTCACTCTTAACTAGACTCCCTCTCCTACCTGGCTTTTGCTCTCTGCTTGAATTCGCAGGTTCGGTCGCCCTCGTCATTTTTGTTGCTATTGCATAGCGACATCTCGTCAGCTCCGCTGCAACGCTAGAATATTCACTGGGGAAGAAGAGGAATGGCAATTTACCTCGTGCAGCATGGAGCGGCCAAGGCAGAGGCTGAAGATCCGCAGCGAAGCTTGACCAACGAGGGAAAACGAACTGTTGAGCGCATAGGCGAGCATCTCGCCAAGTGCGGCGTGGCTCTCGATCGTATCGAACACAGCGATAAATTGCGGGCGAGGCAGACTGCCGAGATTCTGGCGGCAAAGCTCCATCCCGCGCACGGGATCGTGCAGGTTTCGGGCTTGGCGGCTAACGATGATGTCGAGCCGACTCGCGTGCGCCTCAATCAGGAGACCGGGACCCTCATGGTTGTGGGACATCTACCGCACTTGAGCCGGCTCGTTTCACGCCTGTTTGCACTTCCAGCAGACCATGCGCTCATGCGATTTCAGATGGGCGGCGTTGTGAAACTCGAGCGGGATTCCGATGGCCGTTGGGTGCTTTGCTGGATGTTTACCCCCGAACTGTTGTCCTGTTAAGGGTGCCTAGGCATTCGGGTCAGAAGCTCGGTCTGCATGCAAAGGTTCATCGCTGGAGTCACTTCTCTGAACACCGCCAACATGGACTCGACTAGGTCGACCCCGGTTGCGCTCGCCACGTCCGCCTCGTTCCACGGATAGTAGATCTGAAATCCCGCCCAGTGGTTCTTGGGGGCGGAGTCAAGCACCCTGCAAAGCTTCAACACGCCGGGGAAATTGGCCTTGGAAAAATCGTGCGCGCCAAGTTCCCAGCTGCCCGCGTGTATCCGGAAGCCCTCTCGAAGAACCAATCGTTTCAGTTCCCGTTCCATCGGCCCCCTCGGAGAGAGGCTCCTGCAGTCGATGCCAATCCCAATCTGACCGCAGTTCGCACTCGCGGTATTCACGCGGGGCTTTGAGGTAGCCGCGCTCGACCTGCATTCCGCACTTGAACAGGCATTCGCCTGCATCCACCATCACGAAGAACTTCGAACAGCCGAAGCTGACATGGGCACTTTCCGGCTTGGCTGCGCGGTTCGTCCGGGGCAAGTACCCGATCCACTGCCAATACATGCCGCGGCCCCACCGTTCCGTGACGAACGGCTCGCCGAATTCCGCTTCAAGCGCCAGCTTCAAGATTTGGGTTATGCGCTCGTGCTCCTCAAGCTTTCCGACCCGAATGCCGCGCCGGAAATCCAGGAACTCCGGCCGAAATCCGATGGCGGCTGGAGGCACGGCTCTGCCAGCACAGGCGAATGTACGCATCCCGCTTAGCCTCTTCGTGTTGCTTTCATTAGCGAGCACCCGGTCAACCCACCTATCTCGGATGGCCGATGGGAATCAGATAAAGCGGCTGGTGGTCGCGGGGCAGGGAGAGAGCCTTTTGCACTTGGTCATCATTAAAAGCCCCGACCGGCACTTCTCCCAGCCTGAGCGTGACGGCTTCGAGCAGCATGTTCTGGGCCGCGTGGCCCGCTTCCAGATGTACGTACCGCGCACCGCGCTCGCGACCGTACTCGCGTTCCGTCCGTTCGTATACGGCAGTGATAACAAAAACTGCGGGCGCCTGTCGAACACAGTCCTGCTCCGAGGAGGCGCGATAGAGCGCAGGCCTGAGGTCGCCTTCAGAATGCAGGTCGAGCCTGTGCTCGTGGGGATCGTAATGATAGAAACCGCTGGCGGTCGCCACGTAGAGCTCAAGAGGATACAGCGCACCTGCCGAGGGCGCCGTGCGCCGTCCGCCTGGTTGCGTGATTCCCTGGGCCGCCCATAACAGTTGCGACAACTCCTGCTCCGACAGCGCCTGAGCGGCGAACTCAAGCAGAGAGCGACGCCGGGCCAGCGCCTGTTCGAGCGTCATACGGCCGGTGCGGTCTGGTGGCGGCAAAGTGATTCGGGCTTTGGCTTTTTCTCGTACTGGCGAAGTTTTCACTGCCCCTCCTTGCTGTGCGTTCTGACACAACCCCAGGCCTGTAACCGTCGCAAATAGCAGCAACCCCGCACACGTCCCTGCGGCAATGTTCATGACACTCATGGTCTAGTGCGCATCGCTCCAGACACCGGCAATCGCACAGTTACAGTGCGGACAGCGTCGAGCACGGAGCTTGTTCTCCAGCACGCCGAAACCGTGCCGCCGAATCAGTCGCTGGCCACAACCCGGGCAGTATGTGTCGTCATGCGGATCGCCCGGCACGTTGCCCATGTAGACGAAATCAAGGCCTGACTCTTTGCCAATCTGCCAGGCATGTTCCAGGGTTCGCAGGGGCGTCGAAGGCGCACGGAACTGGTAGGCAGGGTAATAGCGTGTGATATGCCACGGGACGTCACGTCCCAGGCTCGTTGCGATGCGGCCAGCGATACTATGAAGTGCTGTTTCAGAATCATTCACCCCGGGAATCACCAGAGTCGTAACCTCGATGTGGACGCCG
>JASHOH010000109.1 GCA_030041215.1 Candidatus Sulfotelmatobacter sp.
AGCGTAATCGTTGCTGTTGGGGTTTGACACAGCCGGCCCGAAGTTCTGCAGGTAATAGTGCGGCACATCATGGGCGAAAGCGCCCAGCGGGGTGAGCGGGCGGCCACCCTCCATGGGTACGTTCGGGAGAAAGGGGTCAACTTTGATGATGTCGAAAATGTACTCGCCGCTCTGTTGGCTGGGGTAGAAATCGTAGATCCAGGTGATAAGCGAATCTCCGCCGAATTTAAGCGCGTGGCGGCTGAAATCCAGACTCAGAGTTTCGGCGAGCTGCGCGCGATGTTCACGGGTGAGGCGCGGCAACAAATCTGAGCGGCCGATGCCATCTATAACATTCTCCACTTTGATCAGTGTGCTGGTGGTATTGGTATAGGACTGCCGCAAGTCGCGGGAGAATTGCGCCCGCAGGTGGCTGATGAAGCGCGATGTGATTGCCGAGGTAAGCGAGGCCGAGCCGGTATCGGTGGAGACAGTCTCCTCGCCGTTATCGGAGATGGAGTCATAGGTGACGGGGCTGCCGGGGTCGAGGAAGACATTGTTCGATCCCCAATATCGCGAAGAGTTGTAGCGCAGGGCGAGCTGATTGCGTGGCGAGAGATTGAGATCGATCTTGCCGAAGCCCGCATTGCCGATTTGCGCAGCAGGATATTCTCCCGCCAGAGAAGTTAAATTTGCCGCGGCCGCGCACACTAGTTGCTGATCGCTGGGTTCGAAATCGCCCGGAGTGTACTGCCCGGTGCCAGCCTGGGGAATGACCTCGGTTGTGCCATTCAGAAATTCGACCACGTTGGGAACGTGGAAGTAATGCTGGTCGAAGCCGCCGAAAAAGAAAATTTTATTTTTCTCGATCGGCCCTCCGAGCGTACCTCCGCCTTGCTGCTGGCGGCCGCGGGCGTCGGGATGCTCTGGGTTGCCAATCCAGGGACATGGCCAGCCTGTTGCCGGTTCCGCCGGCAGGACTCCGTCACCCACAAAGGGATCGGACGCTCCGAAGCTGCTGTCGCGCAAGTAATAAAGACCGGTTCCGTGCCAATGATTCGATCCAGATTTTGTAATGACATTGACGACTGCCCCGCCGGAGCGCCCGAGTTCTGCCCCGTAAGAATTTGATGAAACGCGGAATTCCTGCACGACTTCATTCGAGAACTGATAGGGCGCGCGGTACAGTCCGCGAGCCTGCGCGTAGAACGCGTTATTAAAATCGCCGCCGTCGACAAGAAAACTGTTCTGGAATCCGCGAACGCCGCCGAAAGAGAGATCGCCGTTGGTCGCAGAAGTCAGGCTGCGCGGGTCTTGCGTCACTCCGGGCGAGAGCAGCATCAGATCGGAGAAGCGGCGGCCATTCAGCGGCAGGTCGGCGATGGCGCGCTCGTCAACCAGCGTTGAGACGGGCGCAGGCAAGGGATCGACGAGAGCGGGCGCACCCGAGACGGTGACCTGCTCGTGGGCGCCGGCGATGCTGAGATGAAATTCGATTTCGGCGGCGGCTCCGACGTCAACGTGAAGCAACGGCGTTAATTGCGGCGACATGCCTTGCGCGGTGACGCGGGCAGAGTAATCGCCGGGCGGCAACAGATCGAGCGAGAAGCGGCCGTCGGCGTCAGACGTCGCTTCGTAACGCGTGCCGGTGGCCGTGTTTACGGCGACGATTGATGCTTGCCCGATGCGGCCGCCGCTGGGATCGACGACGGTCCCGTGAATCGCGCCGGTGGCGGCGTCCTGGGCAGCAAGAAGCGGTCTCAGTAGCGCGGGGAACATTAACAATAAGAAGAACGCGAGGCAGAGGCGTGTGCGTGGCATAGGCTTCCCTTCGTGGCCGAAGTCTGCTCAGGACCGCACTTACCGGAAAGCGCGGTGGGAAACCGGAATCCTTTGTAGCATGAGGAAGGCGTTATTGGCTGTGATCGACGGCGTTCTTCTTGAGGATGAGTGCCAGAGTGGGAATTATCGTTGTCGCTTTGGGTCATCCTTCGGTTGGGTATGACGCAATCCAAGCCGCACATTTCGTACTGGCTGCTGCTGGGAGACTTCCTTTTTTATATGGCGCTATTCTTGTTTGCTGTGGGCTGGCGGCGGGACTGGCGCTGTATTGCGGGCAGTGCGATCGCGGTTCCGGGATTCGTGCTATGGTTCACGGCAAAGCTGCAACTCGGCGCCTCGTTCACGGCCAGGCCAAACGCGCGGAAGCTGGTGACCACTGGACTTTACTCCAAGATTCGCCATCCGGTTTACCTGTTTTCCACGCTCGCGCTGCTTGGCACGGCGGTATGCCTGCACTCTGTCTATTTCTATGCCTTTGTCGCCTTGTCGGTGGTGGCGCAGTTCTGGCGCATCCGCATGGAGGAAAAAGTCCTGCGGGAAAAATTCGGGCAGGCGTACTTCGACTACCGCCGCCGCACATGGTTCTGAGGAGAATCGGCGCATATCCGTGTTATCTTCAAAGTTCCGTTGAACGTTTGTAAAAGAAAATCTGACGAATGATCCGCCCGTTTAAGGGTGTTAAGCCAAAAATTCCGGCAAGCTGTTACGTCGACGAATCCGCCCAGATCATCGGTGACGTGGTGCTGGGCGAGCACGCATCAGTCTGGATGAATGCCGTCTTGCGTGGCGATGTGCATGAAATTCGCATCGGAGCGCACTCCAACGTGCAGGATTGCAGCGTGCTGCACGGCATGAAGCAGCAGTGGGGCGTGTATGTGGGCGAATATGTAACAGTCGGGCATTCGGTCACCCTGCATGGCTGCGTTGTCGAAGATCGCTGCCTGATCGGCATGGGCTCGATTATTCTGAATGGCGCGAAGATCGGCGCGGGATCGATTATTGCGGCCGGCACATTGATTCCGGAAGGAACAGTGGTCGAGCCGAGATCATTGTGGATGGGATCTCCCGGCAAATTCCGCCGCAAGCTGGAGGAAAAAGACCAGGAGACGATCATGCGGTATGCGAGGAATTATTTGGGGTATAGGGAAGAGTATTTGCGGGAGAGATAGCAATCAGTCTCACGTTGCGAGTACCGAGTGAGCAGTTACCGTGCAGCACGGCGTCCCGGAGGGACGGTTGGAAGGCTCTTCGTGGCATTTTAGCCGTGCCTACGGCACGAGGTTTAAATTCTTACGTCGCATCCCGCCACCGAAGTGGCGGGCTACCTTCAGCCGTCCCTTCGGGACGAAATGCTATTGCTGAGAGCTGAGGGCTGAAAGCTGATTTTTCATGATCAAAGCAGTTCGAGGAACGCGCGACATTCTCCCGCCGGAGACGGCGCTGTGGAACTTTGTCGAGTCAGCGGTGCGCGATGTCTTCCGCGCCTACAATTTTCAGGAAATCCGCACGCCGATTTTCGAGGCGACGGAATTGTTCGCGCGTGGCGTGGGCGAAGAGACGGATATTGTCTCGAAGGAGATGTACACGTGGGAAGATCCACCAAAGCTGTTCGAGGAGTATAAGAAATTCTATCTGGAGTTCACAGCAGCGATCCGTGAAGGGAGACAGGGCCCGGGGAGAGCCCTCGAATTGTCCGACCTGGCGGGCTCGCAATTCCTCACTCTCCGCCCCGAAGCCACCGCCGGCATCGTGCGCGCTTACATCGAGCACCACCTAGAGAAGCGCGGCCTCAACAAGCTCTATCTCATCGGCCCGATGTTTCGCCGCGAGCGACCGCAGAAAGGGCGCTATCGGCAGTTTTATCAGATCAACGCTGAAGTAATCGGCCCGCCATCTTCCGGCAGCGATTCCCCCGCACGCGACGCAGAGATTCTCGAGATGCTCGCGACTCTGCTCGATCGCCTGGGCATCACCGACTGGAATCTTCAGTTGAATTCTGTCGGCTGCGCCAACGATCGCGAAAAATTCAATGCCGCCCTGCGCAAGGCTTTGGAACCGGTTGTCGGCACAATGTGCGCGGATTGCCAGCGGCGGGCGGTGACCAATCCCCTGCGCGTGTTTGACTGCAAGGTGCCGGAAGATCAGCCGATCATCCAAAAGCTGCCGCGCATCAGCCAGTTTCTGGACGAGCCCTGCCGCAAGCACTTCGAAGAGGTCCAGCAAATTCTCAAGTCCGTTGGCGTGCCGTTTGTTTTGAATGACCGCCTGGTGCGCGGCCTCGACTATTACACGCGCACAGCATTTGAGTTCACGCACGGCGCATTGGGCGCGCAGAATGCGGTCCTGGGCGGCGGCCGCTACGATGGATTGAGCGAGGCGCTGGGCGGCCCTCCGGCTCCTGGGATTGGATTTGCCATCGGCGAAGACCGCCTGGTGATGTCGCTGCAGGAAACAGCAGAAAGCGTCCTGAAAAAGCCGGATGTGTACGTGGCTCCGCTCGGCGCCGGGATGAACCGCGAGGCAGCGCGGCTGGCGCGGGAGTTGAGGGGGCAAGATTTAATTGTCGATCTGGGCGATGAAAATTTTCGGCTAAAGAAATCGTTTGAAGCCGCAACCCGCGCGGGGGCGAAATATATTCTGATTGTCGGCGAGAACGAGGTGAAAGCGGACGCTTTTGCTTTGAAAAATCTGGCGACCGGCGAACAGGTGTCTGTGCCGCGCGGCGAGTTGGCGCGAAGAATTCGGGAAACGGCGCAGCCGCTGGCTTGAAATCCGCGGTGAACCCGGTGTCATTCCGAAGCCCTGCGCTCTCACCGGCGCGGGCGAGGAATCTCCGCGTCCAGTAGTCTGTGTGCGGGGAGATCCTTCGCTCCGCCTGAAAAACAGCTGCGCTCAGGATGACGCCACGCCGGGAAAGCTCGTGGCCGGAACGAGACCTGCAGATGGGAGCGTCTTTTCAGGAGGAAATGGAAATGAAAGGCAAACTGTTGAGCATATTTTTCATTTGCTTTGCCGCTGCGCTGATGCAGGCTCAAGCTCCTGCTTCCCCAAAGCCTCTGTCTCCGCTCGAGCAGACTTTGATCGCCAACGAGAAAAATCTGATCGAAGCCAAAAAGAAAGACGATGACGAATATTTCAAGCGAGTGCTCAGCGATGGCTTTGCTCTGGTCGCGGTCGACGGGAAATTGCACGAGAAGCAGGAGGCCGTGGACGAGCTGGGCGATTCCGATCTGGTCGAGTTGACACCGTACAACCTGAAAGCTCTTTTCATGGCCGACGATGCGGCGATCGTTACTTATGACGCGATTTTCCGCGAAGCGCCGAAAGAAGATGAAGGGCCGCAGCCGCGCTATCAGCATTTCAGCTCGCTCTGGGTGAAGCAAGGAGATCAGTGGAAGCTGAAGTTTCATCAGGCCACGGCGGCGCATTGGGGAGACTGGTAGGCGAGTCAATCGGCAATCGCTTCAGGTTTCAAGGTTTCGGATGGTTTCAGCGTTTCAAGTGAAACCTATGCTTCCCCGCTTTCAATTCGCTGACGAATCCGTCTAATTGGAGTACTATTCCTGCGTCTTAATCAGAGGAGTCCGAACATGCGAAGAGTAGCAATCATAGCCGGTTTGTGGCTGCTCGCGACGGCAGCGCTGGCGCAGACCGAAGCCCCCAAGCCTGGGCCCGAAGTCAAGAAACTGGACGCAATGGCGGGCTCGTGGCTGGTGGAAGGCGATATCAAGCCAGGTCCGATGGGGCCGGGCGGGAAGATGTCAGAAGACGAAAAATGCAGCTGGATGGACGGCGGCTTTTTCCTGGTTTGCAATGTAGACTTCAAAAGCACCATCGGCAACGGTTATGGATTGGGCATCATGGGCTATTCCACTGACGACAAGGCTTATACCTATCACGAGTTCAATAGCTGGGGCGAGTCGATGAATTCCAAGGGAACAGTCGACGGCGATACCTGGACCTGGACCAGTGACGAGAAAATGGGCGACAAGATAATGAAGGGCCGCTTCACCATGAAGTTCACGTCACCTTCAGCGTACAACTTCGCCTACGAAATTTCCCCCGACGGAAGCAAGTGGAGCGTCGCGGTCGACGGCAAGGCAACGAAGAAATAGATTTTGGGTGTCCAGCCGGAATTGAAATTAATGGGGATTCCCGCCCCATGCCTGCGCAAGCCAGAAAACACACCCCACGGAGGATGAATCATGGCAAACACGTTCGGCACCGATATTTTGATTCAAGCGCCGGATTCGCAGAAAGCGGCGCGCTTTTATGTCGAGCAGCTCGGTTTTGAAATCAACGACCACAACCCCCAAATGATCGGTCTTCACGGCAAGCACATCAATTTGTTCATCGAGCCCGGTCCGAAGCTGGGCCCGGTTCTGGAAGTAACCGTGGATAATGTGGAAAAAGCCAAGGCGCGGCTGGTGAAAAATGGCTGTGAGATCGTGAAGGACGAACCCGATTGGCCGCGATGCTACATCAAAGATCCCTATGGCTTGATTTTCAATCTGTCGAGCTAGAAATAATCGTTGGACGTCCTCCACGGCGAGGCGACCAAGAGATATGCTATTTGACAGCTTCGGCACAGATATCGTGATTAGCGACGGATCCAGTCGGGGCCCTTCTTTCATGAAGCACTCTTTGAATCCGGGTAAAATACCGCGGTGAACACCCGCGCTATCGCCATCCTGGGCGGCACTGGGCCTGCCGGTACGGGACTGGCGCTGCGCTGGGCCCGCGCCGGCGAAACCATCATCATCGGCTCGCGCGATGCACAACGCGCCCAGCAAGCCGCCGAAAAAATTAAACAACGCGCGGGCAATCAGTCGCTTGTCTCTGGAATGGAAAATTCCGCCGCCTGCGCGGCGGCCGATCTGCTTGTATTAACTGTTCCCTTCGAAGGCCAGGCAACGCTGCTCAAGCAACTCAAACCCGCGATTCGCGCCGGCAGCGTTCTCATCGACGCCACCGTTCCGCTTGCCGCCAGCGTTGGCGGACGCGCCTCGCGCACTCTCGGCGTCTGGCAAGGCTCGGCGGCACAACAGGCCGCTGAACTTGTGCCCAAGGGCGTCAACGTTGCTGCGGCGTTTCACAATCTGTCGGCAGAACTGCTCAATGGAGACGATGCTCTCGATTGTGACGTCATTGTTTGCAGTGATGATTCGAATGCAGGCGAGCTAACGCGAGCTTTGGCCGCAAAAATCCCCGGTGTGCGCGCCATCGATGGGGGCAAACTCGAAAATGCCCGCATCCTGGAGCAGATTACGGCGCTTCTGATTGGTCTAAACATCCGCCATAAAGGCCACGGCGGCATCCGGATTACCGGATTGCCGCCGCAAGCTTACAAGTGAGTTTTTCAAACCCGCCAATTCAGAACGAATACTTCAGAGAGAACTGAATCAGACGCGGCGTGCCATTGGTCTGGGTAATCTGGCCGACAAAGCACTGGCTCGACGGTCCGGGACAAACACCGTTCTCCACGTTCGCCGTGCCCGTTCCCAGCGGGTTTTGGAATGACGGATGGTTGAACAGGTTGAAGAACTCGGTGCGGAAGCGCAGGTCTTGCCTTTCGCCGATTTTGAAGACCTTGCCGACAGTAAAGTCAACGTTGGATTGCCTTGGGCCGAGGATACAGTTGCGCGGTGAATCGCCGTAGCCGGTGGAACCATCGACACCAACGACGGGCGCCGGCTCATAGGCGTTAGGGTTCACCCAGTTTGCAATTTTGGTGGCAAGCGAACCCGAATTCAAAGCGTTGGCACAGCTAAATCCAGGAGCGAAATTTGCAGTCGCCACCGGCGAACTGGCCAGCGTGTAGGTCGATGCACCGGCCGAATCAAACACCGTGATAGGCGATCCCGATTGGGCAACAATCACGCTGTCGACTTCCCAGCCTCCCAGTGCATATCCAACGGCGTCGTGCCGGCTGGCGTAGAAAGGTAACAGGTAGTTGAGACTGCCGGCGAAACGCTGCCGGTGATCGAAGTCGGAGAGACCACGCGAAGCCGCTCCGCTGTTCTGATCGTTGACGCGGGTGATGAAGGCTACGCTGGCGGTAGAGACGTCATCAATCGACTTAGCGTAGGTGTAATTGCCCTGGAAATACAGCCCGTGAGAAAAGCGGTGGGATACCGTCGCCTGCAGGCCGTTGTAGTGGGAATCCGAGTTCGGATAGAACGCCTCGAGCAAGGCCGGATTAACGCCCTGATATGGTGCTCGCGCCAAGGCATTGGCCGCGGTATTTTCAGTAATTGTGTAGGTTGTGCCCGGAGGACCGGAGACGCAGGCGCTGCCACACGTGAGCGTGAGGGGGTTAGCCGGGCTTACGAGGGCTGGCTGATCGGGATCAAAGGTCGAACGCAGACGCGTTCCTTTTGTTCCGACGTATCCAATTTCAGCCACCCAGTTTCCACCCAGCGTGCGCTGTATGGTGAGGTTCCACTGCTGCGTGGTGGGCACGACCCAGTGTGTAGGCACGGCTAGACCGAACAGCCCATCAATATTTCCCGAATAAACCGGGGCCCCAGTTGTGCCGCTGGGGAACCCTTCGAAGAACGACGCCTGCGGCAAGAATGCCGAGCTCACAACTCCCAGCGCTGGCAGAGGAAATGGTCCGGCCGCTGCGCAATTCGCTGTTGCTCCAGTGTTGAACAGGCAACCCATTCCCAAACCGCCGGCGGCGAGGGGCGTACTCGGGCCGCCGGAAAGCGGGTAAAACGGAGCGGTGAATGAGAGATTATCTACCGCGCCAATGTCTTCACGCACGCTGTAAATGCCATAGCCGCCGCGAATCACGGTATTGTGTTTACCGGCGAAATCATAGGCAAAGCCAATGCGTGGCTCGGGCACAGTTGCGTACTCATTGCCTAACGCTGCACTGTTTTCTGTGCCACTAAATCCCTGGAAGCCGTACTTGCTGACGCAAGTCGGGAACACGAAGGGCTGGCCAATGGTATTCGCGTTATCGAGGACGGTATTGCCCAAGTGGCAAAGATCATCGTAAGCTGCGCCCACCCACTCGACGCGCAGACCGAGGTTTAAGGTTAG
This sequence comes from Candidatus Sulfotelmatobacter sp., assembly GCA_030041215.1. Classification (GTDB taxonomy): domain Bacteria; phylum Acidobacteriota; class Terriglobia; order Terriglobales; family Acidobacteriaceae; genus Sulfotelmatobacter. Next base: position 8,872 of record JASHOH010000109.1, read on the forward strand.
AGTCTGCGTTATACGGAAGTCGTCCTGCCCGAAGGCGCCAAAGGCAGGAATGTGGTAATTGTGGTTGGCCGCGCCGCCGCCGGCTTCGCCGAGGAAGGTGTAACCCGTCAGGAAGTTCTGGAAGTCCGAGATGCTTCCTTGTTGCAGCGATCCACTGGCAAAAAGCGGGCTGCCGCCGGGCGAAAAATAGAGCAGCCCGTTGTCCAGCACCGGCAGGCTGCGGCGTACGGACGTGCGATCGATTTCTCCACCAAAGCGCAGCTGGTGGCGTCCTTTGGTCCAGCTCACCGTGTCGAGATAAACCAGAGAATCGGACAAAGCGGATTGCAACTGATTGGGGAACGGACCGATCTGGAAGGTATCGAGCTGGAACCTGTACATGTCCGGTGCACCGACGATGCCGCTGATCCCTAAGTCGGCCGGTGACGCCCCAGGCACAGCCACATTCTGCAAAGAATCGCTGATGATGTTTACGCCGAAGCGGAATTCGTTAATCAGCGAATTGCTGAAGGAGTGAGTTTCCGCAACGCTGCCGAAGCGCCCCCGCAATGGAACATCCAGCGGGTAGTTCAAGTTCGTAGCGTAAGCTGGATATCCGGTCTGCACTTGCAGATTGTCGGCACCGAACGGTTCGTAGGTTTCCGAATCGGACCAGAAGAAGCGCTCGGAGACACGATCTTTGCTGTGATTGAAATCGCGGTCCCAGTTAGCAGTGAACTGGTTATCTGTGTAGCGCCCAGGTGTGCTGAGCACCAGCGGTCCGTAATTTACGGTCGAACTGCAGGTGCCAGTGCTGGCATTGTAGGTTTGCGTGACGCCCGGGGTTCCGGCGACTGTGGGGATAAGATAGCCCCCGCCGCCACCAAATTGATTGGTGGACGGATTTGCTACGTTCAACAATGCCAATGCCACGGGATCGATGTCCGCGGCTGTGACCGTAACTGCTGGGCAGTTGGCGGTCGCCGGGCTGCTGAACGCCGCCGCAAGAGCTGCTGCCGTGCGTGCGCCGGGCCCTCCGGGCAAAACCGGAATGCTTGTGTTGATATACGTTCCCAGCGAGTCGCCGCTGCGCTGCCGGGTTCCCTGGTAGTTCACATAAAAGAAGCCCAATTTCGCTTTTGGGCCAACCGGGCCACCGAAATCGCCGCCGAAAATGTTCTGCTTAAGATCGAACGGACCCAGGAAATAATCGCCCGCGTCGAGATCGTTGTTGCGGAAATACTCCCAAAGATCTCCGTGAAAACTCGCTGTGCCGCCTTTCAGAATGGCGTTGATGTTGCCGCCGCCATTGCGACCCTGCGTGGCGTCATACAAGCTCGTGCTGACCTTAAACTCTTGAACGGAATCGGGATTCGGCACCGGTGTGTAGGTGAGTTCACCGAACGAGTAGTCAGAAGCGGAAACGCCTTCGATCAGGTAGTTGTTGTTGTCTTCGCGTCCGCCATTTACGTCAATTCGCACATCACCGCGGCCCAGGGCAGCGGCGTTATTCAGATTCGCCGTAGCGCCAGCCGAAAGGTCGAGCAACTGCTGGAAGTTTCGCGTGGCTAAGGGAAGGCTGGCGATCGTCTGGGATCCTACTGATTGTCCAGTAGTGGCATCCGCGGTGTTCACTTCCGCCACCTGCGACTGCACTTCCACAACTTCCTTGACCGTGGTCACCTTCATCACCGCAGTCATGCGTGTGGTTTCAGTGATGCGCACCACCACCCCGGGAAACTTGGTGTCCGGAAAACCCTGAGCGCTGACTTCCACGGTGTACACGCCGACTGGCAGCAAAGTTGCCGAGAACAGACCAGTGGAGTCGGAGGTCGTCTGCCGGAGCAGCGCGCCGGTGGCTTCGTTCTTGATATTCACTTTGGCTCCCGCGATCACCGCTCCGCTCGAATCCTGCACCACGCCGCTGATCGCGCCAGTGGCTCCGCCCTGCCCGAACAAAATGCCCGTGAACAAGGCAACAAAAAGGGCCGATGCCAATATCCGCCTGTAAAGTGAATTCATATTGTCCTCCGCGGTAAATCTCATCCTTCACTCGCACATTGCATGGAACTGAGGGAGACACCCAGGGCGAGCAAAGATAGAAGCGGTATATATCACGAGAAGTCGCCGAAGTTCAAGAAATATAAAGGCGGGAGTGGCTGCGGAAGACGAATACGATGCATCGAAATTTCGCGATTCGTTTTGTGATTTGGATCACTGACAACCTGACTGCGTGCCTGACCGTCTGAAGGGCCCGTCTGGCGGCGTCGCACTTATTGACTTACGCTATCGTCTTCTACAGCTTGCGCGGTAATCTCCGCCGGTTCGCCGCCGCCCGCAGCTTGCGCCATAATCAGGCGCCGCGCTTCCACACGAATCTTCGGCAGATGCAGGGCAAACCAGCCGGCGCCTGTCAGGCAAGCGACCCCGCCGATGGCCACCGTGAGCGGCGCACCCAGGTGCTCCGCCAACGCGCCGCCGAGCAACGCCCCGATCGGCGCCATTCCCATGAACATCATGGAATACACTGCCATGACCCGGCCGCGCAGCGCATCAGGGACCATCACCTGAATCAGCGTGTTCGAGCAAGCCATTTGGAGCATCATGCAATACCCCACAGGCAGAAGAAGAACCACTGACAGCCAGAACTTGTGTGACATGGAGAAAACAACCAGGCTTGCCCCAAACCCGGCGCAGCACCATGCCACCCACCGCCCCAACCCCTTTACGCCTTGACGAAACGCCAGGGTCATCGCGCCGAGCAGCGCGCCCACTCCCGTCGCTCCCATCAGAATGCCCAGTCCCCTCGCGCCGCCATGCAGAATCTGGTCGGCGAAGATGGGCATGAGCACGACGTATGGCATCCCCACGAGACTGACTAGGCCCAACAGAAGCAGGAGAGCCCGAATTGGCCCTGTCCGATTCACGAAGCGAAAGCCTTCCATCATGTGATCAAGTGGCGACGCCGTGGAAACCCTCGCCTGGCTCTGCACACGCATCAGCAAAAGCCCGATGATCACCGCGATATAGCTCACGCCATTAGCAAAGAAGCACCAGCCCTCGCCGATTTTGGCCACGAGAATTCCCGCGATCGCCGGTCCAATCACGCGCGCGCCATTGAACATGGAAGAGTTCAGGGCGATCGCGTTCATCAGGTCGTCCTTGCCGACCATTTCCACCAGAAAAGACTGCCGCCCGGGAATATCGAAAGCATTTACCACTCCCAGCAATGCGGCGAGGAGAAACACGTGCCAGACCTGCACTCGGTGCGACAGCGTGAGCGCCGCCAGAATGAAGGCGAGCAGCATGGATGCGGTTTGCGTGGTGATCACCACGCGATGGCGGTTCCTGCGGTCCGCTGTGATTCCGCCCAATGGGGCAAGCAAGAACACCGGAATCTGCCCGGCGAATCCAACAGATCCCAGCAGCAATGCCGATCCAGTGAGCCGGTACACCAGCCACGATTGGGCCACGTTCTGCATCCAGGTGCCGATCAGCGAAATTAACTGTCCGGAGAAGAAAAGCTGGAAGTTGCGGTGACGCAGCGCCCGCCCCGCGACCTGCCAGCGTGAACTAGGTTCGCTGGCAGATCCACGACTATTCGTGCCATCTTTTTCCTGAATTGGGAATCGCGAATCCGACACAGATTGTTTGGATGATTCTACGTGCGCTCACGATTACTATAACCTGTCTGCCCGGCGAGCACCGTGGATCGCTTGAGTGCAAAGGCTTTGCAGTCATCACAACAGACCGCAAACTCAGTTCGCAGTTGTCAGTTGTCTTAAACCGACTGAGAACCGACGAGTGAGTACTGACAACTAAGTACTTGCTTCTCTAATTTTTGACTTCCCAGACCGTCCCAAGTGCGCTACAGTTGCATTTGTTTTTACCAGCCTGACCTGCCCGGGAAAGTGAGTCGCTCATGACTTCTCCGCCGATTGGTGTAGAACGCCGCATGGGACAGCGTTTCACTTTCAACTTGCCGGTCGCCCTGCGCGATGTGGCCAGCGCGGGCGAAGGATTCGGCTTCACGCAAGATTTGAGCTCGCGCGGTGCGTTTCTGTTCACCGGCATGTCGCTTTGCCAGGGCGCGGAAATCGAACTTACCTTGAAGATGCCTTCGGAAATCACTCTCGGCGAAAGCATGAACGTGCGTTGCCGTGGACGCGTGCTGCGCGTGGTCGAACCTCCTGAGAGCGCAGACAAGAACGCCGAGCGGAGAATCGGCGTTGCGGTATGCATTCAAGGATACGAATATCTAGCCGAAGCCGAAGATAAATCCGCCGCTTTTCGTCGAATTTCAGCGTTACACGGCGATAATGAGATGGATCATCCTGAGACGTCGCTGCCGCTTTCGTCCCGCGCTCTTACGAACTAAATGGCGGGTTGCCAGAACGGGCTAGGGATGGCCCATTTGGGCCTTCCCAATGTCTAAGACTTCACATACAATTCCATCATCCAGTCAGGTTCGTCGGGGCGTATTCCCGCAGTGCGGCTCGCGTGTGTACGTTTTTCCTTGACAAATCGTATTTTGCTGGCGTATGTGCGAAGTCGGCCCTGGCGCGGCAAACGGCCGGTTACCTGAGTCACTTGGCTAACAGTACGCTCTCTTTCTAACATGCAAACACCGAGAGAAATCAGCGAGAATCGCGCCATGCATGGCATTGCAGTCGCCCTCCTCACCGAGGATCACGAACGCTTATCGGAATTGCAGGGCCGCCTCGAAGCCACTCGACTCGCGCGGGTCGTCTACAGCCACATAGGGTTCCCTGCGGGGCCAACCGATTCCATTCTGCGGCAGATTCAGGACCTGCGCGCGGAAGTTGTGCTCATCGACATTGCGCCCGGAAACGCTCAGCCCGCCATACAGGCTATCGAACTGATTCAGGCCAATACTCTTCAGCTTGCCATTTTTGCCCACGGGCCCATGCAGCAGCCGACGACGATTGTCGCCGCCATGCGCGCCGGTGCTGGAGAGTATCTCGACAACACGGCTGGCTCTGAGGCGCTGCTCGAAGCGCTGACACGTTACAGCTCCAGCCGCACCCGGACCCGCGGGGGCAAGGCCCGCATTTTCACGTTTCTCAGCGCCAAGGGCGGCGCTGGCGCCACCACCGCGGCCGTCAACACGGCAATCGCTCTACAGCAGTTGCACGGGCATGTCGTTCTGGTCGATTTTGCGCCCGTCGGCCATGCGCAGTTGCATCTCAACCTGCGGCCCAGCTTTGGCGTTCCCGATGCATTGCAGAATCTCCACCGGCTCGACGCATCCCTGCTGGAAGGCCTGATGACCACCGCAAAAGACGGCCTGCATCTTCTGGCTGGCCCGCAGCAGCCGTATCCCTCCGTGCCCACACCGGCCGAACTGGCACGCCTCTTCGATCTTCTGGTGAATCACTACCGCTTTGTTGTGGTCGATGCTTCCAGCCGGCTTGATTCCACCACACGCCTGCTCTCTGACCTCTCCAATGCGGTGCTTCTGGTGGCGCAGACCGATGTTGTCTCGTTGTGGAGCGCAGCGCGCATTCATTCTTTTCTTGAGGAAGGCGGCGGGCGTGACCGTCTGCGCATCATTCTGAACCGCCACAAAAAAATTCCCGGCTTCTCGGATGAAGACGTTCAGCAGGCCACGCGCTGCAAAGTTTTGTGGAAGATTCCCAATGCCTTCCAGGCCATCTCGCCGGCTATTGATCACGGAGCGCCCGTGATCCTCCAGGAAAGTCTGGAAATAAGCCGCTCATTCCGCGGGCTCGCGGCGGCGCTGGCCGAAGCTTCCGCCACGGTCGACGGCAGCCTTGATCTTGTCTATGGACAGGAAAAAGCTGACGTCCAGAAGAAAGCGCCCGGCCGCCTTGTGATCTCGCCCGCCCGGGCAGGGCAGTAGAAGCGACGCCCGTAACGACCGGCGGCTGATCACTAATTGTGCTTGATGAATTTTCCGTTCTTCTGCCCAGTCAGCGAGTTGTACAGAGTTTCAAGAAACACATCTTCGCCGATGAATTCTCCGGAATATTTCTTCCACGGCTCGAGCAGCTTTGCCTGCTTCATTTGATCGAGTGTCCTGCCTTCTTTTAACGCTTGCTGCACTGCGTCGCGAGTCTCCTTCAGCATTTTCGCGTAGGCGCGCACATCGTCGAGGCTGGAGATCGGACCGTGGCCGGGAATGATCTTCACATCCGGCGGCATTTGTGCAATCACGTGATCGACAGCCTCGATCATGCCATTGATGCTGCCGCCGCTGTCGACATCAATGAAAGGGAAGCCGTAGGTCACGAAATCATCGCCCATGTGCACAACATTCGAGCGCGGGAAAAAGATGATCGAGTCGCCATCGGTATGGCCGGCAGGAAAATACAGCGCGCGGATATCTTCGCCGTTCAAGTGCACGGTCACGTCGTGATCGAAGGTGATAATGGGCAGCGCCTCATGCGGTTGCGGTTTGGCCTCGAAACGAATGGATCCTCCATTACCGGCAACACCGCCGCTCTCCAGCCGTTTGCGTACATTGTCCTGCGCGATGACGGGCGCCTGTTTTTGGAAATATGCATTGCCGCCGGTGTGATCGCCGTGATAATGCGTGTTGATGATGAAGCGCACCGGTTTATCAGTGATGCCTTTCAGGGCAGCCTGAATTTTTTCGGCGAGCGGGGCATATTGATCGTCGACGATCACGATTCCATCATCTCCCACCGAGGCGCCGATGTTTCCCCCTGCACCTTCGAGCATGTAAACGTTGCCCGCGACTTTGGTGACCTTCATCTGAACTTTGCTGAGGTCCTGGTCCTGGGCGGCAGCCAGTGTGAAAATCAATGAAACAAGGGCAAAAGGAACTCCTAACTTGCGCATGGACTGTCCTCAAAAGCGATGTGACTTACGGGCAGACATTCTAAACCGGAATAAAGGCAGGCGCACTTAAGTCTGAGGCGTGTTCGTTTCTATAAGGGCTCGGTCTTTGGCATGCAAGGGATGTTCGCGGAGGAGTACTTTTATGCGCGTTCACCCGAACCAAATCAATCCCAACGCACAATTGGATGGGATGTACGCGGCGCAGAAAGCGGCGGCCAAGCGGGAAGCGGCCCGCACTCGTAAGAAACTCACGGAATTCGCCTCGGCGCTGGCCGGCGAAGCCGAGATCGACGGCGCCTTCAGGGTTACATTGGAAGAGCGAGAGGGGGAATCTCGCGATGAGCAGAGTTCTCAGCAAAGCCACGCCGAACCAGACGCTGACCACACTATTTCGGACTGGGCTTAGCCTCGTTTGGCGGCGCTTTTCGCCCGTCTAAGGCAGCTGCCCCACAAGGACCATCGCCCCGTCTAAAAACAGTGATAAAATTCCCGACACTTGCCGGCTTGGCGTTCGATGCCGGCGCAGTGAGGTCCCGGCTATGTCTCCCTCCTCAGCCTCTCGCTCCCTTACTTCAACGCCAAAGCGCATCGCGTTCGTGCTGTTTTTTGTTGGCATCGCCGCGCTTCCAATCTGCGCGCAAAACGGATCAACTTCCAAAAAGCGACTATTGGGCTACTACCCTTCCTGGGGTATCTACAATACTCCGCCGTACACTCATGACGACGTGCCGTACTCTCGGCTCACGCATATCTCGCACGCGTTTGCGCTCCTCACCGCGGCGGCCGACGGCGCTATCGACACCGACGGGATGATTGATCGGGTTCTGCTTAAGAAGGCGCACGCCGCCGGAGTCAAAGTGCTGCTCTCGATCGGCGGCGGAGCCGACAATCAGGGCGCGCGTTTTAACCGCATGGCGCGCTCGGAAACCGCTCGCCAGACGTTCGTCAAGAACGTTCACGACATCCTGTCTAAGTATGGATACGACGGCGTCGACATCGACTGGGAGGTCCCAAACGCTCCGAATCGCGCTGACTGTACTACGCTGATGCAGGAACTGCGCGATGAGCTTCCTGCTCCCTGGCTGATTTCGATGGCGGTCACCGCTGATCCCGAAAATTATGGCGTAGGCCTCGACATTCCAGCGCTCGCTCCCATCGTCGACTTCTTCAATGTAATGACCTACGACTTCTACGGGACCTGGTCGGGCGCCACCGGCCACGTTTCACCGCTGTTCCAGAGTCCCGCCGATCCCGAGCAGGCGGGCAGTACAAAAACCTCGATGGATTTGTATGAGATGACCTACGGCGTCCCCGTCGAGAAGCTGAATATTGGAACGCCGTTCTACGGTTATGAGTGGGACGGCACCGACTTGCTCTGGGCGCAGTGCGCCTCTTGCCCCAGTTACTCGTGGAACTACGCTACGTACATTGAAGACCGCATCAATCAGCAAGGCTGGACGCGCAACTTCGATGACATTGCGGTCGCGCCCTATTTGACAAATCCCGATATTACCGGCGTGGGGCTTCCGGGATTCATCACCTTCGACGATGCCAGCACCACCGCGCGCAAGACGAGATACGTGATGAAAGAACGCAGCTTCGGCGGCATGTTCATGTGGGAACTCAGCGCAGACTGGGACGGCCACCACCAGAAGTTATTCGATGCGTTGTACGAGGCCTGGAAGTAGGGTCAGAAAAAGGCTGCCCCAGCTTTGCGTGTTTTGCAAAGCTGGGCGCCACGGCGATTTCGCCGATCCAATCACGCAACTTCCAAATCTTAAGGTCTGCTCTCCCGCTTCCGACCTACTTCACCGTCAACGAAATACTTACACTTTGCGTGATTGATCCAGAAGTGCCTATGAACTTAATGCTGGTAACTCCAGTGCTGGTTCCCGAGCCTTTGGTCAAGGTTAGTGTGGTCGACCCGTTTCCTGGCGAGGCAATACTTGTCGGACTGAAGTTGGCCGAAATGCCGGTCGGTAATCCGGAAGCCGAGAATGCCGCGGTTCCGCTGAAGCCTCCCAAAGCGGCACTGGTAATCTTCACGGTGCCTTTGGCGCTGGAGCTAACCGTGACAACCGTGGCGCTTGCAGTCAGCGACAGCCCGGGTACATCCACGGTTATGGTTTGATTTTGCGTAACGCCGCCGCCGCTAGCGGTGACGGTTATGGAATAGGCCTTTGCCGCCACCGTCGAGGCTGCCGTCAGTGTCAGTACGCTTGAGCCCGAACCCGGCGACACGATAGTTCCAGATGAAGAGAACTGCCCAGTCATACCCGACGGCAATCCTGTAACCGAGAGATTAATCGCGGCGCTGAAGTGTAACCGTCAGCGTATCGCTGGCGGTCGAGCCGGGAATTACCTGCATGGAACTCGACGAGAGCGCTGCATGAAAAGTGGGAACCGTGCTGGCGTCGCTCCAGTGGTTGATCATTACAGAAGCGTCAACCGAGCCAAGTCCCGATGCCTGATCGTATCCCACCGTGGCGTTGTAGCCTGTCAGGCCGGGAACGCTGTTGTTTCCGCTGGTGATGTCGTGAAACACCGCCGCTCCGCCCGCTGTCTGTTTCGCAGCCAGCGGATAAAACGTAGAGTTGGCGTTGCCTTGCCGTGCGTTCGCGTTCTGCACCACAAGCGCCATCAGCCCAGCAAACGAGGGCGAGGAGGCCGAGGTCCCGCCGACCACGTACATTGAGCCTTCCTGATAAATCAAATAACCGTCATGACCTGAGGCCGTGAGTGAGACATCGGGCACGTCGCGTTTGCCATCATTGGGAACACCCGTGCCGGTTTGCCACGAGGGTTTACTGTAAATGGTGCTTGCTCCACCTCCGCCTGCCCAAAGCCCCCCGCCTCCGTTGGCGCCGCTTTCGTTCCAAACAACTTCGGGAATATAACTGAGTGCCGAAGCCTGCGTGTCTGATGCGTTAGTGGACGACCAATAAAGCGAGGGATTGCTGCTGTCGTTAAACTCTGTGCCGCCCACGCAAACATCGTATGGACTCGAGCACAGCGCGTTTACGCCGAGGCCATATTGGGCCGTCGATTCCGAACCGGAATCGCATCCCGCGGCGCCGCTGTCGCCCGCAGAAATGAAGGCGGTAATTCCTTCCGATGCCGCCTGCTCCCACAAATTATTGAAGAAGCTGTTTCCCGAAGATCCTTCCCATTGTTCGCAGAGTCCAAAACTCGTGCTCATCGCAGGCGCAGTATTGTGGTTCACGATATACTGCGCGGAAAGATCGACCCCGTCCGTCGAGTTCGTCGACTGCGAGACAACAAAATCGATGGTGGCGTTCTTGGCTACTGCGCCGGACCATTCAATATCAAGGTCGGCTTCGGTTTCTTCGTCAGAATTCCAGATGCCTGGATCGGTTCCATTCACGATGATCGTCGGATTGTTCGCGGGTAAGCCGAAAAAACTTCGAAACGATACCACGTCCGACATTTTCACGTTCGACCGCGCCACGATCGCCACCGCCTGGCCGCTGCCGGTGATTGATTGTCCGTAAGCCGGACCGAGATCGTAGATGGTGGCAAAGTCGCCGGGCCCAAGATAATGCGAGCCGCTATAGGTGAAATCTGGCGTTACTTTGTTGACGAAGCTGTGCATGGGCTTCTTGCGAAAATCGTGCAGCGAGACTACTCCTCCCACAACCTGTGCCAGGGCCACGGGAATTTCCGGGTCCTTCACGTTGGCGTGGTGAATTTCTCCGTTCACACTGTAGACGTGAATCGCAGTGTGAAATGCCGCCTGCACCTGCGCCGCTGTGCCGCTGAAAATGATGGAGCGCCTTCCCGCAGTCACCTCTTCCACTTCCATGCCATGCCCTTGCAGCCATGCCGTCACCTGCGCCACGTCACCTTCGGAGACGCCAAAGCGGTCGGCATACTGCTCGGGGGTGAGCCACTGATGGTAATAAGGAGATTCCGGATTCTGCTGTGCCTCCACAAATTGATCGAGAGCGGCTTGCTGGTCAGGATCGGGCAGCAGAGTAAGAATCATGCGTTGCATAGGGTAATCGGGTGCAACGCTCCCAATATCGTGCTCCGCCATCGCCAAAGGATGCACGTCGCCGCGCAGGGTCACGCGCTGTTCGTCGTCGATAAAGCTGGTAATGCGATCTTTAGGCTGTGCATAAAGAGGATCTGCTGGATCGGCAGGCTGGGCATTGCCCAAAGTGTTGAAGCTGAGTAACCAAACGAAAATTAGCAAGATCACAAATGAAGATGCGCGCTGACGCCGCAGCAAATCCCAAATGCAGGACATTCCGCCTCCAAAGCCGAATTCGGCTTACCCGGCTCATCGGCGGCGGAAATGAAGCACTTGAGGGATTGGCCCACAGAACCGGTAACTGCAGTCACCTGCAAGCAGTACTGCGGGTATCGCTGCCACAATATTTACCTGTTCTGCTAGTCATCGTCCGGAGGCTGGGGCGGACGGGTGTCGTGAACAAAATAGTCGGCATCAAGTGGCGCATTGATCGTTTGAAACGGACGCGGCCGCTGTGAGTAATCGAAACAATCAGACAAATCGTCGGCCGGCGCATCGGCATACCCCAGCGAGGGCAGGCCGAACGTGACCTCGATAAATTTCAAAATGCTTCCGAAATCGTGCTGCACGTGGGAAATGTAGCCGCGTCTCGCGTAGGGCGATACCACAACCAGTGGCACGCGAAATCCGTACTCGTAGGAATTGCGCGGTTTCGGCGGAGACACATGGTCGTACCAGCCTCCCCAATCGTCCCAGGTGATGAAGATCGCTGTATTTGACCAATGTTGACTGTGACCGATGGCATTCACTACAGCCGCTACCCACGATGGACCTTCAGTACTTGTTGGATGGTCGGAGGCAGATCCAGTTGGGATAACCCAACTCACGGTGGGCAGGTTTCCGTTGGCTATGTCGGTGAGCACTGGGGCGCGGTTCTGCGGCGTTGAAAGCACTACATTGTTCATCCAGTCGGCGCCGAGGCACTCGGTGGCATTTGGAGGTTCCGCATTGGGCCCGCACATGTGCTGAATGGCATTCGGCGCGGTCCAGATTGGAACCGCTAGCGGAGAGTAGTAGCGCCAGCTCAGTCCCTTCTGGCTAAGCAAATCGGTCAAAGTCGGATGCTCGAAGCACGGATATTGGCTGCTCGACTCTTGTCCGTCAGGATCAATCAACAGCACGGTTGTACCTGGAGGCGCTAAACAGCCAGACGTCGGCAAAGTGGTGGGGGGATTTCCTGAGACGAAAAGATTGCTGTTCGCCGCCGGAGCCGAAGTACCGGAGATGATGTATTGGTGTGCGGGAAAGCTCGGACCCTGGTTAGTCTGGAACATGCGATCGGCAAACGTATATTGCTCGGCCAACTGAAAATAGGGTTGAACATCGGCCGGATCAACGTAGGCGAATTGTGGATTCGGCGGCGGGCAGTTGGGAACATTGGCGTTGCACTGCACGGGAATGAGATCAGCGCCGTCCATGGCGCATTCACCAGTCGGCCTGATCGCACATCTGCACAAACGCGCTGTGGGAATGAACTGGATCGTACTGGTCGGGATTGGGTCCAACATCTCCCAAGTCAAGAGGCTGGAGAGGGATCCTCTGGCCCTTCGAATTGATCCCGCTGCTGGCAATGTCGGCTCCCGCCGCGATCAGCACCGGGTCGTGAAACAGGTTGTCGGGTGTGCGGTTCTCCTGGAAGATGATCACCACATGTTGGATGGGCGAATCTGTTGTGCCGCCACATCCGTTCTCGAGGAGAAAGGTCCCAATACCAAGCAGCAACGCAAAGCTGGATAGCAATACTGGACGATTCAAACGGCGTGCTGCCTTTCGACCCCTGCCAGTCAACTCCCGATCTTTGAGGAACTACATCCCCGGCGAGTTCGCGAAAGTCCGTTTCCAAACGACTGGTCACGGTTGACAATGATCGGGGTTGCCGGCACAGCGAGATCAGCGCCACTGTACTCAGAGCGGAAGCAAACCTTGAAGGCACGAAGGTAGGGTTGAGCGTACATCGTGCATTTGTGCGGACCACATCGGGCGGAGAGCCAAATTGAGATGCCTAGATCATTCCGCCTCCAGTGCGGAATTCGGCTTACCCGACACATCGGCGACAGAAATGAAACACATGAGGGATTGGCGCGCAGTTCCGGTAACTGCAGTCACGTGCAAGCAGCACTGCGGGTATGGTTGATGGGGAATCCGGCGTGTCTTGTGCCAAAATTGCGCCAAAACCTACGCCTTCGCGCCTTTTTTCTTCTCGAGCGCGGCGTAGATCGCAGGGTCCGTGCAGACTTCGTAGTAAGTTTTCTCGGTCCATCCCTGAACTGAGAAATCTTGTGTGTTAATTCGCGGTACACGGCTCACGCGCACCACGATTTTGTGGAAGATGTCGCGGCCCACCGGAACCGTGCCGCTGAACAGCCGGTACTCCCCCTTGTCGGACGATGCCAGCGAAGCCGGCAGCTTCACGTTGAGTGGCGTGAGTGAAATTTCCTGCTCCAGCTTGCGGAATGCCGCTTCGTTCATGCGAATTCCGCCCAGGTTGAAGCTGACAATCGAATCCTCCGGATTCGCGGTTTCGTCTTCGGACTCGAACACATAGACGTGGAACGGTCCGGCCTGCGACTCCATAATTTTCCGGGCGCGCTTGTTGCAGGAAGAGAGACGGTCGCTTTGGTTGAGCGCCTCGGAGATCATGATCTGCCGCTCGCCATCGAGCAGATAGAGCGGCGCGGTCTCCTGTAGCGTGATGCCGATGCCCAGCTCCAGTCCAGGCATTTTCGACCGCTGCATGAGCTGATTATAGCCGCGGACAATTTCGATGATCTCGCGCGCCAGCACGCAGGCGCGGCTGACGGCAAGTTCGGGTTCACCGGCGCGTTCGAGAATGGCCAGGATGATCGCGTCGCCTTCGAGAAAGACTTTTTGCGCTTCGTACTTGCCAAGGAGTTTGTTCACCGGATCATAAAAGTTGAGACTAAAGTAGGATGCCGGGTTCATGCCTTTTTCCATCAGCGTGCGCGTCAGCCGCGTGGAGTCGCGCACGTCGGCTTTCAGCACCACATGACGCAGCACGCGGTCTTCTTCCGCCTGCTGCTGCTCTTCGGGAAGAAGGAATTCATAGAGCGTACCGTTCATGCGGGAAAGCTCGCGCACCTTATCGCTCTGAGCAAGGTTCACGGAGTCGAGAATAGCGTTGAGCGTTTCCAGCCGCCGTAGGTCGCGATGATATTGAGAGAAGTCCAGCAAGAAACGAGCCGCCAACTTGGCGCGTTCCGCGCCCCGGCATCCTGCAACTTTGCCCACTGCCGCGTACAAGCTGCTGGGTGAGAGCTTGCCATGTTCCTGGATCATGCGCTCCACGCGGTCGCATTCCGCACGCGAAATCAGCGCGTTCTTAATTTGCTGCGGATTAATTCGGGGAGCATATTCGCTGAGCAGCGGCACCACGTGATAGGAGGCGATCACGTACTCCATGACCTCCTGATCTTCCAGCAGGCGCACCCATTTCGCCAGCCGCTCCTGTTGCGCAATCCCTTCGGGCGTGGAATCGTCAGGCGTCCCTGTTCCTACCAGCGCGCGCGCATTCTCAGGAGCACACAGCCATGCATCGATGGTTTCACTGGTGGTGTCTTCTCCATAAAGTGAGCGAACAAAGCCCCAGACGATGTCCTGCAATCGGGGATAGCGGTCCTGGTCGCGGTCCCAGTGGCCCAGCATGACGTAATGCTCGGCGCAGAGGTAATCGTCGCGGCCGTCATCGGAAAAAACCAGCCGGTTTACAAACGAGCCGTAGCTGCCGAGAGCAGCGGTGGCGCCACCCTCGCTATCATTGACATCCCCGAATAGCGACCTGCGGGTGCGGGCCAGGGTTTCTTTTTCGATCTCGCGAATGGTTTCGAAAAGATCCTGTCCGGTTTTGCGCAGGACGATCTTCTTGCGTACCTGGAAGGCGGCCATGCGCTCGCGATATTCGATGCTCTTCTCCTGACGCAGGCCGTCATAGCCCTTCAGCAGCAAACGGCAGCGCTCAAGCAATTGCGCAAACTGCTGGCTCATTTCGCTGCGCAGGAACTTGGTAATGGCAAGACGCGCCAGCAGATCGACTGATATGTTCTCTTCTTTTTTTGCGCGATTGAGCGCGGCCAGGTGGAGCTCGGCCAGCGCAGATTTGAAGTCGCCTTTTTCGACCGGCGGGCGAGGGGTTCCCACCACGGCGTTTCTCATCCAGGATGGTCCCTGTGTGCGTGCGGGAGCCTCGGCAGCGAGCAATCCTTCCAGTTCGCCGTGGCGGGCAATCAGCCGGGTGATATGCGCTCGTGCAGTGTCAATAAACACGGTGCTGAGCGCCACGTCGTAGCGCAGATTGTCGACGCCAACCGTGAGTCGATCGAGAGCTATTGAGGGCGCAGCCGAAATTGACTGAGGCAGCGGCGCTTGCTGGGGCGTTGCTCCCAGGCGAAAAATGGGCAGTCGAGGCATTTTTCGATGACTGAATGTTGCAAACTGCTGAATACACGCGTACAGGTCGAGGCTAGCACGCTGTGAAGAGGCCTCTAAAGTTACCTAGGTTACGGGTTGGAGGTCAATTTGAATTCCACCGGTAGTTGGCGTCATTCCGAGCCCCGCGCTTTCACGAGCGGGGCGAGGAATCTCACACTCAATGACCCTTAAGGCAAGGAGATCCCTTCGCCATGCGCAGGACAGGCTCTTCGCTCCGCCTGAGAAACGGCTGCGCTCAGCATGACTTCTAAAAAAATTCGCAGCATTTGCCGGAGAGACTGGTATATCTAATTTCAAATACTCTTATGTCTCATCCTTAAGCAGTCGGGAGGTTGCCTTATGATCGGCTTTTCCGTAAACGGTAGGCGGGTCGATCTCGATGTCGACCCTTCCACTCCACTCCTTTGGGTTATCCGCGAACAACTTGGCCTCACGGGAACAAAATTCGGTTGTGGCATGGCGCAATGTGGCGCATGCACGGTGCACATCAACGGCGAGGCGGTTCGTTCTTGTGTCACTCTGGTTTCGCAGGCTACTGGCCAGTCTGTGACCACGATTGAAGGCTTGTCGCCGGATCTGACTCATCCCCTGCAACGCGCATGGGTGGAAGAGGACGTTCCGCAATGCGGTTATTGTCAGTCGGGTCAGCTCATGAGCGCGGCCGCTCTGCTGCGGGACCATCCTCATCCCATGGATGACGATATCGATGCGGCCATGACGGGCAATATCTGCCGCTGCGGAACTTACCCGCGCATTCGCCGGGCAATTCATCGGGCGGCCGACATGATGGCGAAGGGAGGTGCGCGATGATCCGGCAGACGGTTGTTCCCTTTGAGCGGCGCGAGTTCTTGAAGTTGTCGGTGGCAGCAAGCGGCGGATTGCTGATCGGATTTCAATTTCCCGGGATCGGCAAGCTGGCTTCCGCGGAGGAATCGAAAACATTTATGCCTAATGCGTTCGTGCGCATTGGTACCGACGAGCGCATTACTGTGATAGTGAACCACTCTGAAATGGGACAAGGCGTATACACGTCATTGCCCATGCTGTTAGCGGACGAGCTCGATGCAGACTGGAGCAAGGTGGGATTCGAATCCGCTCCCGTCGATCCGAAATATAATCATCCCGCATTTGGAATACAGATGACTGGCGGAAGCTCCAGTGTCTGGTCGGGATTGCAGCAATTTCGTCAGGCCGGCGCCGCGGCTCGCGCGATGCTGATCGCCGCCGCTGCCCAGCAATGGAATGTGGAAGCTTCCACCTGCCGAACCGATTCCGGCGCCGTGTTCAACCCGACGGGGGCCAAGCTCAGCTATGGCCTACTCGCAAGTGCGGCGGCGCAGCTTACTCCTCCTGAGCACGTTGAACTGAAAGATCCGAAGAACTTCAAATTGATCGGCAAGCCAATCAAACGGCTCGACACGCCCGAAAAGCTGAACGGCAAAGCGGAGTTTGGAATCGATGTGAAACTGCCGGGGATGGTCACCGCGGTGATTGCGCGGCCTCCGATTTTCGGAGCAACTCTAATAAGCTTCGACGATTCCCGTGCTCGTTCGATGCCGGGAGTGAGAAAGATTGCGGCCGTACCCACAGGCATCGCCGTTATTGCTGATACTTTTTGGCAGGCCAACATGGCGAGGGATGCGGTACGGATCGAGTGGGACGAAGGCAGCATGCGCGACTTCGATACTGCCCGCATGATGGAGGAGTTTCGCGAGCGCGCCAAAACCCCGGGAACAACCGTTCGCAAGGACGGGGACGCCGAGGCTGCGCTAAGCAGCGCTGCGAAAAAGATCGAAGCGGTCTACGAAGTCCCCTATTTGTCACATTTGATGATGGAGCCGCTGAACTGTGTGGTGGATTTGCGTCCCGATTCCTGCGTGCTGTGGACGGGCACACAATTTCAGACGATTGACCGTGCAAATGCGGCGAAGACTGCAGGGCTGCCGCCGGAGAAAGTCCAGATTCATACAACTTTCCTTGGTGGAGGTTTTGGACGCCGCGCCAATCCGCATTCCGATTTTGTTATTGAAGCCGTGCAGGTCGCGAAGGTAGCGGGTGCGCCGGTGAAAGTGATGTGGACGCGCGAAGACGATATGAATGGCGGGTATTATCGCCCTGCATTTCTGCATGCCATCGCCGGCGGAATCGATGGGAGCGGGAGTGTGGTGAGTTGGAGGTCGCGCCTCGTTGGGCAATCGATTATGGCCGGAACGCCCTTTGCAGACATGATGATGAAAGGCAAAGGTTACGATCCGGCATCGGTAGAAGGAGTTGACGATCTTCCTTATGCCATTCCCAATATCGCGGTAGAGTCACATCAGGCGGAAATCGGTGTGCCCGTGCAATGGTGGCGTTCTGTTGGGCACTCTCATACGGCATTTGCGGTCGAGTCCTTTGTGGATGAACTGGCGGCGGTGGCACATAAAGACCCTTATCAGTTTCGCCGGCAAATGTTGCAAAAGCAGCCGCGGCATTTGGGCGTTTTGGACATGGCCGCGCAAAAAGCTGGCTGGGATAAGCCGCTGCCGAAAGGCATGGGACGCGGAATTGCCGTGCATTTTGCTTTCGGCAGTTACTCAGCGCATGTTGCCGAAGTGTCCGTCACGGACAACAAAGTCCGAGTGCACCGCATGGTTTGCGCCATCGATTGCGGGGAGTATGTGAACCCGAACATTATTGCTGCACAAACTGAGGGCGGCGCAATTTTCGGGCTTTCGGCGGCGCTGTTCGAAGAACTTACTTTCGAAAAAGGGCGGCTGCAACAGACTAACTTTCACACTTTTCCTGTGCTGCGGATGAATGAATGTCCTGAAATTGAAACTCACATTGTGGAGAGTAAAGAGAAGGCCGGCGGCATCGGTGAGCCCGGCGTTCCCTGTGCTGCCCCTGCGATCGCTAACGCCATCTTCGCAGCGACCGGCAAGCGTGTTCGCAGGCTGCCAATTCGACTTTCGGAGGCTGTATGAAGCCGGCTGCCAATACGCTTTGCCAGCGACGTGATTCCCGCAGACCGCGGGATCAGTTCTTCGAGCTTCAACCGGCGCGAAAATCGCGCACGTCTTCGTGTGGCTGAAATACGGATGCGAAGGGAAGGTTTCGCGCTTCGGCCATTTTGCGGTTGATCTCTTCGAAATCCTTTTTTACCCAGCCGACGCTGGAGAGTTCAATCTCGCCGTCCTGAGCAACCCAGAACAGGCTTGGCACGTTAGTTAAACCGTATGCGTTCGACACGGGATAAGTTTCCTTGTCGTCGAGCAGAACGGGGAAGGTGACGCCGAATTCCTTGTTGAACGCGGCGGTTTCACGAGGGTCGTTCTGCGAAACTCCAATGATCTGCACCCGGTCGTGACCGTAGGTGCGCTCAAGCCGCTCCAGGAATGGGAAGGCATATTGGCAGACCGGGCACGACACCTTGAAAAATGCGAGCAGAACTGGCCCGCGCGCCAACTCGTCACGCAAAACGAAACGCTTACCATCCATGGCTTTCAATTCGAATTCGGGCGCTTTGGTGCCCACGGTCAATGCCGCCATCGGTAGTCCTCCAGTTCTTCTATGACCCAAAATTCGTCGCAGCCAGCGCATACGCCCCCCGGGTGGGCTGACTGGCTTCTATTTTAAATGATGGAAAAAAAGCAGTTGTAACGGCGGAATCAGAGGTGCGGTTCACGCAGGAGATTCTTACGTCCGCAGCCGGGCGACGTAGTTCGAAGATGGGCCTTTTGGGGATCTTTACCGGCCAGGATGCCTGCGCGGCGGAGTATTTTCCGCGCCAGACCAGTCAGCGCGACGTGCCCCAATCGATGGCTCGCAAACCATTTCCCGCGAGCACCGTTGGTCTGTGTCGCACGCCAGACCTGCACCGTGTAGTCGGTGATGGTGATGGAATGCCGCAGGGTCAAACAAGGCCGAGAGGCGCTGGGGGTTGCCGTGGTGGCCGGATTATTGCCGTTTCGGCGATTCACGAAGTGAGTTGTAGAGATCGCTGTACCCATTTGCGGATGCGCTTTAGCCCCCAATGCTTTCATCTCCGGCAGCTCCCACATGCCAGCCATCAAGGACGCATTTCGCGCCCGCTGCACCAGAAACACTTCGCTGTCCCCATTCCGTTCGCCGCGGCAAACCAGCGCATAGTGAATCTCACGTTTCTTCTGCGGGGCTGGCTTAGCCATTGCCGCCAATTCTCCGCGCGTTGCGCAGAAATCTCGAAGCGGGCACAGCAAGCACGCCGGGTTGTGCGGCGTGCAAACCACAGCTCCCAGCTCCATCATGGCCTGATTGAAATCGCCGGGACGGCTGGGATCGAGCACGGCATTAGCACTTTCCCAGATTCTTTCCCCAGCCAGACGGTTGCCGAGAACTCGCTGCAACACCCGTTCGACATTGCCGTCGACAACGGCAGTGGGCTCTCCGAAAGCAATGCTCGCGATCGCGGCGGCGGTGTAGCGGCCGACGCCGGGAAGATCGAGCCATTCCGCCGCTTTGGAGGGAAATGTTCCGCGATTTCGACGCACGATAACTTTCGCAGCCGAATGCAACATTCTCGCCCGACGGTAGTATCCTAGACCGCTCCACGCGGCCAGGACGCTGGCTTCTCGCGCGGCCGCGAGTTTCTCGACGTTGGGAAACCGCCGCAGGAAGTCGTGATAGTGCTCAATCACCGCGGCGACACGCGTCTGCTGAAGCATGATCTCGGATACCCACACATGATAGGCATCGCGGCTCTTGCGCCATGGAAGAGCGCGGGCATGGACGTCGTACCAAGCAAGCAGTTGGGAGCGCAATGAAGATGCGATCAAATTGGCTCGCGAGGCATGTGTTTCTGGCGACTTCATGGCAATCCCAAGATTATGCCAAACCCCGGAGCCTCCTTGACAATTGACCTCTCGCTCGCTCCGCGAAATAATACCCCTGCCTGGCATCCGCAACCCGCGCGTGAGTTCATTCACGCCCAACAGCGAGGACCACCATGAACGACTTCAACCGCAAGGTCGAAGAGGCCTCGGCGCGCGTCAGCAAGACGGTGGCCGACGCCGCAGAGCGCCTGGAAAAAGAGATTCCCGAGTTCATCAAATATCTCAACGACGAGGTCGTTCCTGCCGTGCGCCAGCATTCGACCAAGGCCCTTCGCATTGCCAGCGCAAAGTTAAACGAATTCGCCGACTACATGGAACAGCACACCCCGCCGCGCAAGTGAGGCACAAGGCAGCTTCCCTAGTCTTTTCCTTTGCAATCTTCATACTGCTGTTGTTGCTGCTCAGCGGGTGTGGCCATCCCAAGCAGGCGTGGGTGAATCCGCCTCCGGCGCCTGAGCTCACTTCGACTGAATCGTCGCAACCGGAAGAAGCGGCAAGAAGCGATCGTGAAAAGGGACCAGAAGAAACCAGTGGCGGTTTTGCCGAGCCAGCCATTCCCGCCAACTCGCTTCCGCTGGCCATCGAGACGGGATTAGCAAGCTGGTATGGCCCACCTTACCATAATCGCGTCGGAGCGAACGGCGAAGTCTACAACATGCACGCCATGACTGCGGCGCACCGCACCCTGCCGCTGGGAACGATCGTTCGTGTCACAAATTTGAAGACCGGCCACGCGGCCTTGGTTCGAATTACTGATCGCGGGCCCTTTATTCCAGGGCGCGTTATCGACCTGTCGCTGGCTGCCGCGCGCAAGCTAGATGTTTACTTGCCCGGCACGGCAGAAGTGAAACTGGAAGTGATGCAGACTCCCGCGCCACTGAATACTGGAGGAAAGTGGGCGGTGCAGATCGGGGGATTTCGTCACGAACATGAAGCTTCGAAGCTGGCCGGTCATCTTGAGCGCCGGTATCACACGGCAAAAGTGCTGCGCTTCGCCAGTCCGGCGGGGGATTGGTGGGTGCGCGTCCGCGTGCTCGATGACGACCACGGCCGGGCGCAGCAGCTGGCCGCCGAGACCACCACCGCGGAAGGGGCCGTTTTCCTGGTACGGCTGGACTAAGTTCACCATAAGCGTGGAGACAAAGAGGGAAAGATGTTTCTCGTGTGTCTCTGCTATGCGGTGGCTTCACTCCTGTTGCAGATGTTATCGTTCTCGTCGGGTGACGACACGATGGCTGATTCCAACTGCCTTTTCTGCCGCATTCTTCGCGGCGAAATTCCTTCGAAGAAAGTCTATGAAGACGAACAGATATACGCTTTTGAAGACATCAATCCCAAGGCCCCCACGCATGTGCTGGTGATTCCCAGAAAACATGTAGCGGGATTGAGAGAAGCGCAGGCCGACGATGCCGAGATCATCGGCCGCTGTCATCTTATCGCGGCCAAGATCGCACGCGATCGCAACATCGAGAAGGGATACCGCACAGTGCTTAACGTAGGACCTGAGTCCGGGCAATCAGTATTTCATTTGCACGTGCACTTGATCGGCGGGAGGAAAATGAGTTGGCCGCCGGGGTAGTGCCGAGTTGCGAGTATCGTGACGAGGGTGCCCTTCGATTCAGTCCAGCTTTAGTTACTGCACTGCCGGGCTCTCCCCTTCGGGTGCGCCGTGACGGCGTAGCAGTTGCGGCAGGTTCTGCGAAAAAGCTGAACGCGGCAACACCATATCGCAGCCTACTTCATGCGCTTTCTGTTTCAAGTCACCCTGCACATGCGAGAGAAAGCCGATAATTGACGTTCCCTTCTTTAGCTTCGATTTCAGCCTGGGGATAAGCGTCAATGGCTTCGCATTGGCATTGTTGAGATCGAAAATGATCAGCGACGGCTTTTCCTCGCCGTTCTGCTCCATGCGCTCGGCGAGATCTTTGTCAGTCTTCGCGAACTCGACCTTAACGTTCAGTTTGCGCGCGGTCTCCTGAATCTTTGCCTGGAAGAACAGGTCGTCGACAAAAGCAAAGATGCGAGAGGCGGAATCCTCGTGTGCGGGCAGAGGCTCCGGCTCGACAGCGAATGGCGCCGCGAAACCGTGGCGCGGTCCGCGGCGGCCGCCCTGGCCGTTGCCGTTGCCCGACAACACCGCGCGGTAGCTGTGGTCCATGGGCGCGGTATAGATGCCGTCCTGATTGTGGCGCGCTTGCGCGGGCCGCTGCCCGCGCTGATTCTGGTGTCGGCGTCCGCGCCGCCGCCTTCTTCCTCCTCCGCCTCCGGAGGGTTTTCCTGGTCCTGCGTTCATAGTCCTCTCAAAATTGGGTTTGATTTTTGACCCGTTACAGGGTTAAAAAATTTCAACGATTTCGCGTTTCCCACTGGTTGCGGCAGATTGTCAGGCCGTTGGGCGTCCTGCCGGTTTTCTTCTATCGAACTTCTTGCACGCTTACTCAAAAGGTCGTCAGCGGCGGACTCGCAGCACGCGCATCCTGCACGCTGCAATGCGCGGTGCAGTGTGCGTGGCGCGCTCGCCCAATGGAAAAATGCAATGCGGTCGACGGCTGTTAGTAAAGCGAACTCGCACTCGTAAGCTAGACCTTAAAACTTGCGTTTCGGCTTATCCGTTATCGGAATCCGTAGCACCCGACGGGGACGGCGGGCGCGGAAGGCCTTCGCGGGAACGAGGCCAATGAGAACAACCTAATCCTACTAGTGTTGGCGCAGCCGCGCAAGGGCAAAGTTAGGAGAGGTTTTGCACAACGGGACATGGCTGGGCGGAACCGCGACTGCTGGCCACCTAGGTCGAGCGCTCCAGAGCTGCCGGATTTCCGCCCCATTATCCGAATGCAGCTTTTCAGACCTTGAAGGGCCTCCTGGGTATTCTTTCTTATTTTTTAATACAACGAATCAAAACATCACAGGTTGTCGGCACTTTACTGCGACACATTTAGTGTTATTTGAGTTGAATTTGTCAGTGGAGACGCCCCGCCGGTTGTCGCGCTGATTGTGATGGTGTACGTGCCAGCTGGCGTTCCTGGATTGGAGCCTCCGCTGCCCCCGCTGTTGCCTCCGCCTCCGCAAGACCCTAATCCGATTGTGCAGCAAGTGAAGACCACAATCATGCTCAGCAGGCGGATACCTCGTTTGCGCGAGCCCACGGCAAAAACAACTCCGAACAGCCCAGGCAGCAAAAACGCATATACAAGGCGGCCGCTGCCAAAGGGACGCCGAATTTGAGTCGTTGGGCCAGTAGTTGTCAGGACGGCTGTAACGGCGAGCAAGTTCGTCGGCTGATTGTTGTTTACGGTGCATGCGATCTCGGCGCTTGCCAGGTTCGGACTACCACTGCATGAATATGTGAGTGGAACTGCTGTTGTCGCGCCCGTCCCAGTGCCAACAATAAAGCTCGGGGAGCTAGTGCTGCTTACCACAATCTGCACCGACGCCGTTCCGCCCGCAATGACCGGGAAGGTCGCGCCGTTCGTGGAGGCGAGTGTGAAGGATTCGGTGGTTGGCGTGACAGTAAGACTGACAGTCGTAGTGGTTTTCGGCGACGCCTGCGGAGTGATCGTGATCGTTTGCGCACCCGAAGGAATCGCCATGTTGGGTACCGTTGCGATGGTCAGCGTGGTCGTCGCATTAGAGGTGCCGTTAAACGTAACGCTCGATGGATTGAAGCTGCAGGTCGCGCCCGTGGGCAGTCCGGTGCAACTGCTGGTGCTGAAATTCACTACGGTCCCGGTTGAGCCGGTGATGGGTGAAATCGTAATCGTAGTACTCGTCGAGGCGCCTGCCGAGACAGGACTCGGATTAAGAGTGCCGGCCGTAAGCTGGTAGTCGGGGGCCAGAGACGCCGCCCAGGCGACCGCTAATGCGTGAGCATCAACCGAGCCGAGACCGGCCGCGAGGTTGTAACTCGTGGGACTCGCGTCATTTGAAGCGCTGAAGCCAAATACCCCCGCAGATGGACATATAACATCGCTCGGCTGTCCCGTGGGATCTCCAGCTTGGCAGTAAACGTCGCTGTCGCCGCTGGTAACCAGATGAAAAGCGCCGTTCGCGGGAGTTTGGGCAAGCGTATAGAGAGAGGGATTGATGTTGCTCAAGCTTGAGCCGCCCAGATACTCCTCGATAAGCGCTACGGTTGCGGCAAAAATCGGAGATGAAGCCGACGTTCCGCCGATGATGGAGGGATCAATAACGAAATTGCCGTCAACGACCGTTCCGTCGGCGGCTGTCGCTATGCCGCTGGCACAACTGCTGGTGGTCTCAGTGTCGTACGGAGGGGTGCTGGACAGCTCCTCCACGGGCGTGCAGAAAATATATCCAGGAAAATTTGGAGAAGCGAGCAAGGATACGTCGGGCACAAAGCGATACGTGCTCTGCGGGCTTCCCAGGCCGGGGATGGTGACCGAAGATTGCCAGCTTGGTTGAGGAAATCCGGCCTGACAGATGCCTCCCGAGTTCATGGTGACGCAGTTGCTCACGCCACCGCCTCCTTCTGAAATCCAGATATCCTCCTGGGCAGCTTGTGCGCTTGTGATGTCGACCCAGTTGTTTACCGCCGGAGGGCCGCCAGTCTCGCAGAAGGTTGCGCTAAAAAGACCTTCCTGGCAACCCTGGGCAAAAGCCACATCGTCGTTCCACAAGATCTCGGTTCCGATCACATTGGTATTTACGGATTCGCCATTGCTCCCGTTAGTTGCGCTCCAATAAGTACTGCTGAATTCAGATAGTGGTATGGCCGTGCCCCCGACCCCCGTCACCTCGGGACTGCTGGCCGGATAGTTCACGCCAATCCCGCCGATCGCCGGATCATAGGGCAGCGGCGGCGTGGATGTACTTGTCGTGCCCGGCGGGTTCGTGTCACAGGCGAATGACCCGCTGTCGCCGGCCGAGTTCATGATTGTGATTCCTTCGCCGACCCCCTGCTCGAGTTCGGTTTCCAATAACCCGCCCTGGGCTGTGGTTTCGAGCTCGCATAATCCGTAGCTCATGGTGATGACCGGAGCGACAACGTTATCGATGGCGTATTCCAGGGCATTAATGACGCCGCCGGTCGTTCCGGTCGAATTAATGGGCGAGGTAACGAACACAATCTGAGCGTTATAAGCGACTGCTCCTGACCACTCGAGATCGAGATCGGATTCAACCACATCACCGAGGGACACAGGCTGGTCCTCCCCGACCAGCACATATTCGAAATTGGCGGTGTCACATGGTGAGGTGATCACACCCGCAGAGGTTAAGGTGCATCCGCCGCTACCAGTGGGAATTGGGGAGTAACCAAACCCAGTGCGAAAGTCGTTGATGTCGGCGTAGTAGACATCGGTCTGCCCTATGATTGCGATCTTCTCACCGGTGCCGTCAATTCCTGAACTGTACAGCGGATTGAGGTCATAAAGCGTCGCGATGTCTCCCGGCGCGAGGAAATACTCCGTTTGCCCTTGGATGGTCGTTGTGTAGGTCGGATGCGGCCCCTTCGGTCCTCCGCTTGGGCGCACGTACATCGGCTTGGGCCGGAAATCGGTCAGCCCGCGAACGCTTGTCACGACACCGCTTAGCGCCGCAGGGATCGAAAGCTGAGTCGAATTAGCAATGTGCTTTTCGCCGTTAATGTCGTAGCGATGAATTTCAGTCTTGAACGTATTTTCAAGCTGCGATGCCGTGCCGCTGAATACCACTGCGTTGCGTCCGCGGGCGACGCGTTCGATCGTGAGTCCCTCCGCCTGCAACCAGCCGGTAATCTTATTCACATCATTTTGGCTCAGCCCGAAATGATCGGCGTATTGCTCGGGCGTTAGCCATTTGTGATAGTTTGGCGATTTTGGGTCCTGTTGCTGGGACAAAAGCAGGTCGAGCGCCGCCTGCTGGCTCGGGGACGGCGCGATGCTGAGCGCAACCGAACCAAATGGAAGCGAGGCCTCAGCGCGCCCCTGATCGTATTGTGGCTGAGCTTTGAGATTAACGCTGTGGGCCAGTAGCACCATGCGGCTGGAATCAATCGGTCCCACGATGCGGTCGGGCTGTGCCGCAAAGCACAGGGACGACGCGACAAGCGGCAGCAGAAATTTACACGTTTGCGTCAGTAATCGCATGGCAGGCTCCCATTTGGGGCAGGAATTCGAATGTTGGCTTTTCTTGAGTTTAAGATACGGCTTTCATGCACTGTGATCAAGTCTCGAACAATCAGGGTTGTATCCGGACAAAAATGTTACAAACCCACGCCCGCCGGACAAGTCGCGGCCTTGGCCGGTAGTTCCCGGCTCCGGTGATCAAAGTCACATGCCAAGCAGATTAGGGTGGAATTTCCTATATCCGCGTTCTTGCGCCCACAGGTTCAATGGGATGGAAGCCAGTTCATCGACCAGGGGGTCGGCAAGGCCGTTCTTTGTCAGATCGATCGACTTGATGTATCCGTGGCAGCTATCGCAGCATTCCACGCGGATGTGGGGCATCTCAGCGGCCGTATAGACCGGAATCTTGGCGGGTACTTCCTCGCCGCAGCCGGGGCAGATCACGCGGCGGAAGGGCCATTCTGTCAGGCAAAAACCGCATAACAGATTGCGTTGTCCGCCGTCGCCTTGTTGCCGCAAAACCCCGGCTGCGGGTTTGCGATTACACCACGGGCAGATTGCGGTCGAATAATTCTCTAGATGCAAGCCAGCCGCACCGCGCGAGAATTCGGCAAAAGGCTGAAGATAAGCGAAGGCAAGAAATTCTTCGGGAGTAGAGGGCTCTGCGCCCGACCAGATTGTTTCCAGAAGAGATGTGCGCGTCTGTGGCGGAGCAGGACTCAGCCTTTGCGCAACCAGGGCGACTCGTTCCGGCCCGTGCTCCTCCACGAGTTGGAGAAACCTTCCGAATTCTGCTGCACGTTCCGGATTTCGACGGTACAAATCCTCCTGAAAGCGCGCGACATGAACGTAAAAGCCGAGTATTTCCGTCGCGAACGAGTGTGCGGCGGCAAGTTTCTCCGCGCGCCGGATTCGCTGTTGCCAGACAGTATCGCGCACGCGCCGATTATCAGGCTTCAGACGTCATCGGGCAACCCTGGTGCTGCCGAATGCAACCACCGGGTAGCCAAGAGCATCATCCGTGAGGGAAACAAAATGGGACAAAGGGGGGCGCCAGTTTTCGCTGTGGTTCGGAGTGAAATCAGGCTATTCTCCCTCCGCCATTGACTCACGTGTGGCAGGGGACTATAGTTCTCCTCACGTTTGCGCTGCGGTTCCGTTCGACCCTGGGGTAAAAGACAGGTCGGCAACACTGGCTGATTGAAGCAGTCGGAGGACTTGCAATGGAGCTCTCCCGCAGAACCTTCCTCAAAGGCGCAGTTGTTGGCGGCGCAGGTTTTTCTCTTCTCGGCTTTGATCTCACTCCCGCGCAGGCCCAGCTCAAAGAACTCAAAATCGCGCGTGCTACGGAGACGCGATCGACCTGTCCCTACTGCGCGGTAAGCTGCGGCGTCCTCATTTATACGATCGGCGACAAGGCCAAGAACGTCACGCCACAGGTGATTCACGTAGAGGGCGACCCGGATCATCCCATTAATCGCGGGACCTTATGTCCCAAGGGCGCGTCTCTCGAGCAGGATATTCTGAATGAGCGCCGCTTGCTCAAGCCGCAGGTGCGGCGTCCCGGTGCGACAGACTGGCAGGACATTTCCTGGGACCAGGCCATCGACGAGATCGGCCACTGGATCAAGAAGACGCGGGACAACACATTCATCGAAAAAGATTCTCAGGGACGCACCGTCAACCGCTGCGAAAGCCTGGCCTGGATCGGTGGCTGCACCGACACTAACGAATTCAATTATCTGGTTGTAAAAACTATGAGGAGTATGGGCCTGACCTATGTTGAAAATCAGGCCCGTGTTTGACACGGCCCCACGGTCTCAAGTTTGGGACCAACATTTGGTAGAGGGGCCATGACCAATGGCTGGATCGACATCAGAAACACCGACATGATGCTGATCATGGGCGGTAATCCAGCCGAGAACCACCCCTGCGGCTTTAAGTGGGCCATCGAAGCCAAGCGCAATCGCAACGCGAAGCTGATCTCGGTCGACCCACGCTTCACACGCACATCGGCAACAGCTGACCTGTTCTGCCAGATTCGCGCGGGCAGCGATATTGCCTTCCTCGGCGGCATCATTAATTACGCGATCCAGAACAACCGAATCGCACACGATTACCTGGTCAACTACACCAACGCTGCCTTCATCGTGAAGGAAGGTTTCAAGCTGCCGGAAGACGGCCTGTATTCTGGCTTTGATCCGCAAACCCAAACCTACGACCGGTCGACCTGGAACTATGAAGAAGGCAACGATTCAGGAGCAGTTGTTGCGGGCCACGCTGCCCCGCCGCCCGCGACTTCACTGCCGCCGGGAGCGCCTAAGCCTCTGCCGCCCCTGCCAGGAAAAGTCGGATACGATTTGACCCTCCAGCACCCGCGTTGCGTCTTCCAGTTGTTGAAGCAGCAGTATTCGCGCTATACGCCTGAGGTGGTCGAGCGCATCACCGGCATTCCGAAAGATCAATTCCTCAAAGCCGCCGACATGTTCACATCTGTCCGCAAGGACGGTGACATGAAGAAAGTGGCAACGGTCATCTATGCAGTCGGCTGGACACAGCATAGTTACGGTACGCAGATCATCCGCACGGCAGCAATTCTGCAGTTGGTGATGGGAAATGTCGGCCGGGCCGGAGGCGGCGTCAACGCCCTTCGTGGCCATTCCAACATTCAGGGCGCGACTGACATGGGCGGCGTCTTCGACATCTGGCCCGGCTATCTGAAAGTTCCGAATCCGACCGATAGCGACCTTGCCACGTATCTCAAGCGCATCACTCCGACCGCATCGAAACCCGGACCTTGGGACTCATTCAACTACTGGTCGAACACGCCGAAGTTCGTCGTCTCGCAGTTGAAGTCATTTTTCGGCGACGCGGCCACGAAAGAAAACGATTTCTGCTTCAACTGGATGCCCAAGGTTGACCGCAATTATTCCTGGGCCCAAATCTGGGACAACATGTACCGCGGTTCGGTGAAAGGTCTGCTCGCCTTCGGCATGAACGGCGTCTGCATCGGGCCCGATTCGCAGAAGAATATCGAAGCTCTCAAAAAAGCAGACTTCCTCGTCGTTGGTGAGATTTATCCCGATGAAACCAGCGAATTCTGGCGCTCGCCCGGCATAACCGCCGACGAGATGAAGAACATCAAGACCACGGTCTATCGCCTGGCTTGCGCCGGCTTCGCCGAGAAAGATGGTTCGATGACCAACTCGGCGCGCTGGCTGCAATGGAAGTATGCCGCCGTTCCGACGCCCGGCGAGTGCCGGTTGGACCAGGACATCGTCGCGCAAATTTTCCTGAAGGTGCGCGAACTTTATCAGAAGGAAGGCGGCAAATTCCCTGACCCGATTGTGAAGCTGACCTGGGCGTACTCGGATGCGAAGCGTCCGCCACTCGCCGAGCTTCTGAAAGAATTGAACGGCAAGGCGCTCGCTGATCTTACCGATCCGAAGACGCAGGTCACGATCAAGAAGGGCCAACAACTTCCCGGCTTTGCATGGCTCAAAGATGACGGAACGACGGCTTGCGGCAACTGGATCTATTCCGGCTGCTGGACGGAAGCCGGAAATCAAACCGCGCGCAGGGAAACTGGCGATCCGTCGAATCTGGGCGTGTATCAGAATTGGGCGTGGTCCTGGCCGGCCAATCGCCGCGTGCTGTATAACCGCGCCTCGTGCGATCCTTCAGGCAAGCCGTGGGATCCGTCGCGAAAACAGGTCTGGTGGAACGAAGGCGCGCAAACCTGGGCCGGCGTCGACGTCCCCGATTTCAAGCCCGACTCCGATCCGAAGGATCACATGGGCCCATTCATCATGAATCCCGAAGGCGTAGGCAGAATCTTCGGTCCTCTTGCGGCTTTTGCCGATGGACCGTTCCCCGAACATTACGAGCCCATCGAAAGCCTTGTGGTCAATGCGCTGCATCCGAATCAGTCGAACAATCCTGTGGTGAAAAAATTCAAGACGGATGCCGACAAGTACGCCGGCCCCAACGACGGCTATAACGTGATCTGCACCACGTACAGGCTGACCGAGCATTATCACTACTGGACGAAGAACAATCCCATGAACGTGCAGTTGATTCCGGAGCCGTTCATCGAGGTTCCGGTTGAGTTGGCGCAGGAATTAGGAATTAAAGGTAACGACAAGATCAAGGTGACGAGCATTCGCAGCTACTACATTGCCAAGGCGTTCGTGACCAAACGAATCAAGCCGATGATGGTCGATGGCAAAAAGGTCTACCAGATCGGCATTCCGATCCATCAGGGATATCGCGGAATTCAGGAGGACGCCGGCCGCGACGCGCGCACAATTTTGAACCGGCTGACGCCAACAATCGTCGATCCGAATGCTTATACACCAGAATTCAAGGGATTTTTGGTGAAGGTGGAGAAAGTGTGAAGAAGCTACTGGTTGCTAGCCTCCTAGCGGTTTTAGCTAATGGCTAGAAGCTGGCAGCTGAAAGCTGGTTTTATGAGTGAGGCCACACTCGCAATTAAGAAGATCTCCGGCCACCCCGGCCCGGCGCCCGGCGCCAACGTCGAGCGGGACTATCAGGTCGCCAAGCTCATCGACACCACCACCTGCATCGGCTGCAAGGCTTGCGAAGTCGCCTGCCTGGAATGGAACGGCTACACCTTCACTGAAACTTTTTTCGACAACAGCTACCAGACCATGCCGGCGACCACATGGAACTACTGGAACCTGATCAAGTTCAATGAGCATGAGCGGGAAGATGGCACGTTGCAACTGCTGATGCGCAAAGATCAGTGCATGCACTGCGCCGATCCCGGTTGCCTGGCTGCCTGCCCGGCCGACGGCGCCATCGTGCAATATACCAATGGCATTGTCGATTTTCAGCAGCAGAACTGCATCGGCTGCGGTTATTGCGTGAGCGGCTGCCCCTTCGATATTCCGAAATTCGACCCGACGACAAAAAAGATGTTCAAATGCACGCTGTGTGTTGATCGGGTCAGCGTGGGCCTCGAGCCAGCGTGTATCAAATCGTGTCCTACAGGCTGTCTGCACTTCGGCAGCAAAGAAGACATGAGCTATCTCGCCGAATCCCGCGCGAAACAGCTACGCGAGAACTTCGGCTTCGAAAAAGCTGGGGTTTACGATCCTTCGGGCGTCGGCGGCACGGGCGTGATTTACGTTCTGCACGATGTGACCAATCCCGAAGCCTATGGCGGATTACCGAAGGACCCGCATATTCCCTGGGTCGTCCGTTTCTGGAAAGGCCCCGCCAAGTGGATCGGCAATCTAGCTATGCTCTTCGGCGTCATCGGCGTCACGATCCACTACTTCCGCTATGGCCCGAAGGAAATCCACCCCAGGCATGACAACGGAGGGAAATTGTGAGCTCCCACGTCATCTCAACTCCACGAACCACTGGCGAGCCCGGTGAGCGCATTCTCCGCTATACCCTTACCGAACGCGTCAATCACTGGTTCGCCGCGCTGACTTACATCTATTGCCTGATCACCGGCCTCGCCTTCTGGTCGCCGTATATGTACTGGCTTGCGGCCATCGTAGGCGGCGGACCGACGGCGCGCTTCTGGCATCCATGGCTTGGCGTCGCCTTCACCGTGTCTGTGTTCTGGATGCACCAGATGTGGGACCGTGATATGCAGATCACCGATGCCGACCGGCGCTGGGCGAAGGTGATCAAACTCTACATCGAGAACGATGACCAGAATCTTCCTCCCGAAGGCCGCTTCAATTATGGCCAGAAATTGTTTTTCTGGCTGATGTTTTACGGCATCATCCTGCTGCTGATTTCCGGAATCGGTCTCTGGTTCGTCGAAGATATCCCCTGGAGCCTGCGGTGGTTGCGCTATCTTTCGGTGACTGTTCACGTCATCGCCGCAATGGCCACCATCGCCGGGTTCATCATTCACATTTACATGGGCACAGCCATGGTGCGCGGGGGATTCACTTCGATTATTCGTGGAGAAGTGACAGCGGATTGGGCGAGGACTCACCACCGGCTGTGGCACGAGGAAGTCATGAGGCGCCAGCCGCCGCCAGGTGCAGTGGGTTCGCGCAAATAAATCACAAAAGTTTACACGTATTGACGGCCAACCAGCAGGTCCCCTTTCTTTTGATCGTTCCCTGGCTGACGCGCGAACGCGGCACTGCATCCTAGAGACACAAGACGGTAATCTGGAGTAATCTAGTCGGAACGTTGTCCATCCCGCACAATTACAAATACCAGAAACCGTCCGTGAGTGTAGGAGATTTGGCATTGCCTTCACAGTGCAAGTTTGTTCTCACCGTTATCGGTTTCGCCTTGGCTTGCACCTCACCTAGTGTGTCCCAGCTTCGGCGGCAGTGGCCGATTCCGGAATCTGCGCAAACGGTGCTCGGCGACAACGACGCCCCCGATCAACCCTCGGGATGCATCAGCGGCGCAGTCGTCGATCAAAGTGGCGCCGTGGTCGCCGGAGCGCAGGTGTCTGTCACCAGAAACGGCCAATCCCTCAATCAGCAAGCCACCACTGGCGCCGACGGTCAGTTTTTCCTGGCCAATATTGCGCCCGGGACTTTTGATCTCACCATAACGGCTGCTGGTTTCTCGCCGGGTACGTATTCGGGCGTTCTGCACTCAAAGGAAATCGACACAGTACCGCCAATTGTTCTGGTTGTGGCTTCTTCTACAACCGAGGTTTCGGTCGGGCTCTCGCGCGAGGAAATTGCAGAGGAACAGATCAAGGTGGAAGAGCAGCAGCGAGTCCTGGGCATAATCCCAAACTTTTACGTCAGCTACAATCCGCACGCGGTGCCGCTAACGTCGAAGCAGAAATTCAGGCTTGCCGCAAGAACGGTGATCGATCCATTTACGTTTCTGATCGTCGCCGGTACCGCCGGGGTAGAGCAGTGGCAAAATCACTTCATCGGGTATGGCCAAGGGACGGAAGGCTACGCCAAGCGATTCGGCGCCAACTATGCCGACACGGTGACTGGCACATTCATCGGCGGTGCTATATTGCCGGCAATCTTGAAGCAGGATCCGCGCTATTTCTACAAAGGAATTGGCAGCTTGCGCTCGCGGTTTTTCTACGCTGTGGCGATGTCGCTGGTCTGCAAGGGTGACAACGGACACTGGCAGCCAAACTATTCCGGCATTCTCGGCAGCCTGGCGGCGGGCGGTATTTCCAATCTGTACTATCCTGCGGCCGACCGCGACAGCGCCGCCTTGACCTTCGACAACACGGCTATTGGCATCGGATCCAACGCCATCAGCAATCTGCTCCAGGAATTCCTGATTCCCAAGTTGACGCCAAACAAGGCCCTGCGCCGCAGCCAAGCCCAGCAGTGACGGCGAGTGCTCCTTCATGTCCCTGGCGGTTTGCCAAAATCGCTTGTTCCCTTCGGCCAGTTTTGTTAATCCGATAGGTACTTCGTGGCATCCAAGAGTGAAATAACGCTTCGCGAAGGTGGTGAATGAAGGGACATATGCCTTCCCCTGTACGTTTCTGCTCGGTTGTTACTGTATTCATTCTTTTTCCAGCGCTTCTGTTCGCCGGTGTCGACAAGAATTTTCATGACGCACCCGACTCGGTCAAAGACACCGCGAATCCTTATGAAGGGCAGCCTGCCGCGATCGCTGCGGGCAAGCAGCTTTACGGGCGAAATTGTCTTTCGTGTCATG
Organism: Candidatus Sulfotelmatobacter sp.; assembly: GCA_030041215.1. Classification (GTDB taxonomy): domain Bacteria; phylum Acidobacteriota; class Terriglobia; order Terriglobales; family Acidobacteriaceae; genus Sulfotelmatobacter. The sequence goes on from JASHOH010000109.1 coordinate 42,765, forward strand.
GCAAATCGGGGCAAGGTAGCGGAAATGTGCCATCACTCGTCGATGGCAAGCTTGAATCGGCTGCGCCGGGCGAGGTTTTTTGGTTCATCACCAAGGGGGACAAAGACAACGGCATGCCCTCATGGGCACAATTGCCTGTAAGGCAGCGGTGGCAAATTGTCAGCTACGTTAAGTCGCTCGGTCTGCCTCAGACTACAAATCGCGTCGTGAGTGCTCTACCCGCTGATACCGGCGGATCGACGATCAAAGCTCCCCCTCCGCAGCCGCCGTTTACCGACTTCCGCTACGAGCAGCCCGGAACAGTGCGCAAGATCACGGTCAACGATCTTCCCAAACCTTATGCGACGCGCTCGGCAGATAATGGCCCTGATCTGGTCGCGCGGCCGGAGAACGCCTGGCCCAAAGCGCCAGCCGGATTTAAAGTCGAGCTCTACGCCACTGGACTCGACAATCCGCGCACGCTGCGCACCGCGCCCAACGGCGACATCTTTCTGACAGAAAGCCAATCAGGCGTAATTCGCGCCTTCCGTGGTCTTACGCCCGACGGCAAGCCCGAACTCTCTGCCGTTTTTGCAACCGGGCTGAGGCGGCCTTATGGTTTGGCTTTTTATCCTCCCGGCCCGAACCCCAAGTGGCTTTATGTCGGCAGCACCGCCGAGGTGGTCCGATTTCCGTATCACAACGGCGATCTGAAAGCTACGGGTTCGTCGCAGCATGTCACGGATTTACCCAATACCGGCGGCCACTGGACGCGCGCTGTTGCCTTCTCGCAGGATGGCAAGATGCTGTTCATTGCGGTCGGCTCGGCGTCCAACGTCGACGATCCCGACACTCATCCCGACGAGAAGAATCGTGCCGACATTCTGGTATGCGACCCCAACAACTGCCAGCCAAAGGTGTACGCGTACGGCATCCGGAATGCCGGTGGCGGAATTGCGGTAAATCCTGATACCGGCGAGCTCTGGTGCTCGGTGAATGAGCGCGATGCTCTGGGTGACAATCTCGTTCCCGACTACATCACACGCGTGCAGGAAGGCGGATTTTATGGCTGGCCATGGTGGTATATCGGAGCGCACCAGGACCCACGGCACCAGGGAAAACATCCGGAGTTGAAAGATAAGGCAATCGTGCCGGACGTGCTGCTACAGCCGCACAACGCGTCGTTGGAATTCACCTTCTACAGCGGCAGCCAATTTCCCGGCGAGTACAAGGGAGACATTTTTTCTTCCCAGCATGGCTCGTGGAACAAAACCGTGCGCGCGGGATACGAGGTCATTCGCGTTCCGTTACATCAGACCGGTCACGCCAGCGGAGAATATGAAGACTTTCTTACCGGCTTCGTTCTGCCGGACGGTAATGTCTGGGGAAGGCCTGTCGGCATCACTGTCGCCGCTGATGGGGCGCTGCTAGTGAGTGATGACGGTTCGAATTCGATCTGGCGAGTGAGCTACACTCAAAAATGATTACGGGCGCGAGGGAATTCAGTTCGCAAGAGCAAATGGTGGGCGCTATAGGATTCGAACCTATGACTTCCACCGTGTGAATTCGACTAGAAACGGTAACTGCTGATTTTACAAACGCTCGGGGACTGCCAAAGTAACCAAAATCACCGCAAGGATACGGTTTCATCGGGAGCCGAATCGGGAGTTTTTTGCCGAGTTTTTGGCGCGATAAGCACGGATACAAAACGGGTGAATGTTTTCTGTGGAAAAGCGCCTTTCTCGGTGGAAAAGGGGATTTTGACAACTCCAATCGGGAGTTGCTTCTTGTCTTGCGGTGCGGGTGCACACCTGCACTAGCGGTGACGAACGCCATACGAGCGCGTCAGTTCCCAGAACCACGTCTAAACCACCTGCCATCGAGAATCGGCTACCATTTGCATCTATGACGAACGAAGAACGTATGCAGCGAGAGGCGAATCTGATTGCTACGATCAGAGCAAAGCTCCCCGATTTCGCAAGAATGTGCGCGGATAACACAGAGGCGGTGATGCTTCACCAAGATGCCTTTGCTGCCGACTACCAAGAAGACGAGTACATGCTACTCGGCATGGCAATCAAGTATGCCGGACTCCGGGGGAAAGAAGTGCATGTGATCGGAAAGAATCGGAGCAGTCTTGCCGAAGAAGAGAGAATTCACTGAGCGAAGACGATGAGTCCAACAACAGATGCTCCCACGATTACACCTGATCGCGAGCTTCACGAAGACAAGAACCGCGGCGAATCAGAGCCTCCGCGTATTCGCTGCCCGCTGTGCGGCTGGTCGCCTCGGAAGGAAGATCACTGGTTCTGCACCTGCGGATTCGAATGGAACACGTTCGACACGGGAGGAGTCTGCCCCGCATGCCTTCGCCAGTGGACTGAAACGCAGTGCCTGTCGTGCAGCCGATGGTCGCCGCATTCCGATTGGTACGCGCACTGACTAGCTGCTTCCCCAAACGCAAGAAGGTTTGAACTAGAATCTGAACGCACCTGTATAAGGAGGAGGATGCCCGCGATTTCGACCACTGCCGTCTCTTCGCAGCGTGAAACGCGAGTGCCAACTGCTGACGACTCCCTCACGATTTGTGCGATCAGCATTGTGGCAGGCATCCTGACGAATATCCTGCACGAGGGCGTGGGGCACGGGCTTATCGATTTGCTGACCGGAGCAAAGTCTGGCGTGCTCACGACGGTAGCGTGGTCAAGTGCCTTCGGTTCCCGTCTGGTCGAGGCAGGCGGAACTCTGGCAAATCTAGCGGCTGGGCTGATCTTTTGGTTCCTGCTGCGTAGTGCCAAGAATGCCTTAATGCCAACTCGTTACTTCCTGCTCATCAGTTATGCATTTAATTTGTTTACCGGAACTGGTTACTTTTTCTTTTCAGGTGTAACCAATTTCGGAGATTGGGCGGCTGTGATTGCGGGGCTGCGTCCGCATTGGCTTTGGCGGGCACTGCTGGTGGTTGTGGGAGCGTCTTCGTACTTTTCCGCCGCGCTGGTTGTCGGGATCGGACTGGTGCGTCACGTTGGAGTCCCGCGAAACCAACAGAGGCGCTTGCGAAAATTGACCATCGTGCCGTACCTCTCCGCGGTTGTTCTAGCAAGCTTGGCGGGATTGCTGAATCCGCTTGGGATGCAACTTTTGTGGCAATCCGCGCTGCCCGCGACTGCTGGCGGTCAGAGCGGGCTGCTGTGGTTGCAATACTACATACCGCGAGGAACGGAGCCGGAGCGAGTGCCAGACCGACTTGCTCGTAGCTACATGTGGATCGTTGTGGCGGCTGTTTTGGCATTTGTCTATGTTGTCGTTCTGGGACGCGGAGTAACGCTGCACCGTTAGGCGACATCCGATGGTCGCCGCATTCGCTCTGGTATGCGCAGTGACCGATTCCAATTCACGGTCGTCAGATTCTATAGCGTACCGATCCGTTCCCAGCCATTAGGGTAGGCCGTCACCAGACCGAGATCATCTACGACGATCTCAGCCGAGAATCCCGTGTTGCTTTCGTACCGATAGGCGTCTTTGGTAAGCCGCGTGTAACGTTGGGATAGTGGCTGAACCGCTGAACCGTAAGCTCGGCGAACCTGACCCAAGCGGCGACGATCCTAGGTCTTGCTTTTGCGCTCACGAATCGTAGCTCGATCACCAATCAGCACATTTTGTGCAGGACACCACAAGACCAAAAAAAGCCGAGATGAATGAAGGAGCATCGCTCGATACTGTCGATAAAGAAACTGGCGCGGACTCAACGCATTCCGAGTCGTTGCAACTGATTTACATCATCCCGTCAGTGCTCGCGGCTTCGCACGCTGTCATGGAGCGCGGTGCGTCCGCATAAACTCATAGGCGGCGTGGACGGTCTTGAAATCCTTTCGGACTTCATCATTCGCATGGTTCTCAGTATCGACAATCGCATATCCGCCTGAGCCGGCCCTCATCGGCAAAACAACATACCTCTTGTGCTCATTCCCATCGGCATCACGCCAGACGGCTTTGTCGTAAGAGGGGAAGTCGGGTCTCTCTTTAGGAGGTATTCTGCCTTCGGGAGTCTTCATAAATCTCAGGCTGGGGATTCCTTTGTAGGATTTGCAACCCTCTCCAAGGATCACTGCCTATCATAGCAACATAAGCCGCCATCGTTTTCGCCAGACTGGAATCAGGCAGGCTTGCGACGGTGCCGGGATGTCGGACGGCGTGCCTCATGCGCGGTCACAAACTTGTGCGCCATGCCGAGCAAGTCCCGCAGGACATCGGGTGCGACGCGGGACAGGCGAACCAGCACCGCGCTCCGGATTACACTCACGGCGCGATGGTCAAAAGATTCCTTTAAGGTATAGCGGCCCGGCCCCTAGCCGCCGAGCGGCGGGTTGAGTGATACATTTCTGCACCCTGCGCGGAGCCGGGCAAATTCGGGAAGGTGGTATTCAGTTTTGATCCTCCGAGTGCTATTACAAGTATTCCCACCTCTGTAGTCAGTGATCTCTATCACACGATCAGGGGGCTGATTTCTGCCGGATCGTTGTTGATAGAATCCCTGCCGCCTGCCGCTGAACGCCAGCCGTCATTGTTCCGCCTCGTGACGCCAATCGCCCCCATTTCTGGGTCTCCTCACCGCCGAGCAGGGGACAAACCACCACTGGTCAGAAAGGCTTCCGCCACAGTAGCCGCAAGCGGCTGAATCCATTGACCCCAGAATTTCGGATTTTGCTGGTTCGGCGGGTAAAGGTTTTGAGCAGTAAGGCGGTTGCTGACATCCTTCCTTTCCCGGATTAGGGTGCTTGGACGCGACACTTCGCTCGGCTAGAAGGTCAGATCGTTCAGGCATAATTACTCTTTCGCTATGCTTCTGACGATCACGAACACTAACCCTCCGGCCACGGACTTGGGCTATCTGCTCCACAAGAACCCAAGCCGCGTGCAGACGTTCGAACTGTCATTCGGGAAAGCTCACGTCTTCTACCCTGAAGCGACGGCAGACCGTTGCACGGCTGCTCTTCTGCTTGATGTTGATCCAGTCGGTCTGGTTCGCACTCGGCGAGGACCTGCTGGCGAAGGGGGAATGCTAGATCAATATGTCAATGATCGCCCCTACGTCGCTTCTTCATTCATGAGTGTCGCCATCGCGAGGATTTTCAACTCTGCGCTGGCAGGCACCAGTAAAGGTCGCCCGGAACTGGTAAACACTCCGCTGCCTCTCTCGGCGCGTATCGCAGTATTGCCATGCCGTGGCGGTGAGGCGTTCTTGCGGCGTTTGTTTGAGCCGCTTGGTTATCAGGTCAAGGCAGAGCACCATCCGCTCGATGAGAAGTTCCCTGAATGGGGTGAAAGCTCTTATTACACCGTTGAGATCGCCAAGCAGGTTTCGTTGCAAGATTTGCTCACACATCTCTACGTTCTGATTCCAGTGCTCGATGCGGATAAACATTATTGGGTCGGGAAGGACGAGGTTGAAAAGCTGCTTCGCCATGGCGAAGGCTGGCTGCAAGCACACCCAGAGCGGGAGGCGATTGTAAGTCGATACCTGCGCGGATTCCGCAAACTGACGCGGGAAGCCTTGGCTCGGCTCACGGAGGATGAGTCCCTCGACCCCGATGCCGAACAGGAAACCAAGGAAGAGCAGGAACAGGCGATTGAGGCTCCCCTTCGGCTCCATGACGTTCGCCTCGATCAGGTTGCGGCGGAACTCAAGGCAAGTGGTGCAAAGCGAATTCTTGATCTTGGCTGTGGGGAAGGCAAGCTCATTAGGGAGCTTTTGAAAGACAGGCAATTTGACGAAATCCTCGGAATGGACGTTTCTTACCGGAGTCTCGAAACCGCAGCCGAACGCCTTCATTTAGACACATTGCCGCCGAAACAGAAAGAACGAATCAAACTGATTCAGGGATCACTTATGTACCGGGACAAAAGGCTGGCAGGATTCGACGCGGCTGTCGTGGTTGAAGTCATCGAGCATCTGGACGAGCCTCGGCTGGCAGCTTTTGAGCGTGTACTGTTCGAATTCGCCCGTCCGCAGACGGCAGTCCTGACAACACCGAATGCCGAATACAACGCTAAATTCGAGACGTTACCCGCTGGGCAGTTTCGTCATCGTGACCACCGCTTCGAGTGGACACGCGAGCAGTTCCAGAATTGGGCGACCCGGATTGGAACGAAATTCGGCTACTCCGTAGTGTTCAAGCCTGTGGGCGAAGAGGATCAGAGACTCGGAGCGCCAACGCAGATGGGGGTCTTCCGTCTATGAAGGTCACCATCCCCGAACTCTCCCTCGTGCTGCTCGTCGGGCCTTCAGGCTGTGGCAAGTCTACGTTCGCTCGTCAGCATTTCAAGCCCACTGAGGTCTTGTCGTCCGACTACTGTCGCGGACTTGTCGCTGACAACGAGAATGACCAGAGCGCGACAAAAGATGCGTTCGAAGTCCTCCATTTCATCGCCCGGAAGCGTTTGGCTGCTGGAAGACTGACTGTCATTGACGCCACGAACGTCCAGCCGGACTCGCGAAAACCGCTTGTTGCTTTAGCACGCGAGTTTCACGTCATGCCGATTGCTATCGTGCTCGACTTTTCTGAAAAGCTCTGTCATGAGCGGAATCGGAACCGTCCAGACCGCGACTTCGGGCCGCACGTTGTGCGGAACCAATCTCAGCAGTTACGCCGCTCCCTTCGAGGGCTCGACCGCGAAGGTTTTAGGGGTGTGCATGTCTTCAAAACCCCTGAAGAGCTAGAGGGACTCGAAATTGAGCGGCAGCCGATGTGGACGAATCGGCGCAACGAGCACGGGCCCTTCGACATCATCGGCGACATCCACGGCTGTTTCGATGAATTACAGGAATTGCTTGCGAATCTTGGATATTCGGTTGAAAAGAATGACGACGGTTACCGGGTCAAGACTCCTGAAGGTCGAAAGGCAATCTTTCTTGGCGATCTCGTGGATCGCGGGCCGAAGATTCCTGACGTTTTGAAGTTGGTGATGGGCATGGTCGGCAGTGGGACGGCGCTCTGCGTCCCCGGCAACCACGATATGAAGTTGCTGCAAAAACTGCGCGGGAAGGATGTGAAGATCGCGCACGGTCTTGCCGATTCAATTGCGCAACTTGAGGCACAGCCACCCGACTTCAAGGGGAAGGTTGCTGATTTTATCGACGGCCTCATCAGCCACTACGTCCTCGATGACGGAAAGCTGGTCGTTGCCCACGCGGGAATGAAGGAAGAGATGCAAGGACGTGGCTCTGGTGCGATCCGATCCTTTGCCCTCTTCGGGGAAACCACGGGCGAAACTGACGAATTCGGGCTCCCGGTTCGCTACAACTGGGCGGCGGACTATCGCGGAAAAGCATCTGTGGTGTACGGGCATACTCCTGTCTCAGAACCACAGTGGCTTAATCGCACGGTGAATATCGACACGGGCTGCGTATTCGGTGGAAAGCTCACTGGACTGCGCTACCCGGAAAAGGAATTCGTGTCCGTGCCAGCGCATCGGACGTACTACGAGCCCGCGAAGCCGCTCGTAGCTGCGCAGCCCGCATCAGATTTGTCTCAGCAGCACGAACAGGATGACGTTCTCGACATTGATGATGTCATCGGAAAGCGGATCATTGAAACGAGACTCCACGGGAACCTGACCGTTCGGGAAGAGAACGCCATAGCCGCTCTCGAAGCGATGAGCCGCTTTGCAAGCAACCCGAAGTGGCTCATCTACCTGCCGCCCACAATGTCGCCGAGCGAGACCAGCAAGCAGGAAAGGTTGCTTGAACATCCCGCCGAAGCCTTTGCCTACTATCGGAAGGAACACGTCGAGAAGGTCATCTGTGAACAGAAGCACATGGGTTCACGAGCAGTCGTCATTGTCTGCCGCGATCAGAATGCTGCCCAGCGTCGGTTCGGAATCACGCAGGAAGAGATCGGCGTCTGCTACACACGGACGGGGAGACGGTTTTTCAACGACCGTGCACTGGAAAAGGAATTCCTCAGCCGTGTGCAGATGGCGGTTTCGAAATCGGGTCTCTGGGATGAACTCTTAACCGATTGGGTGTGCCTCGATTGCGAACTGATGCCTTGGTCTTCAAAAGCTCAGGATTTGCTGCGGCAACAATATGCACCGACAGGTGCGGCGGCTCGCGCTGGACTTGCAGACTCTATAGCTGCCTTGCACCGCACCAGTCAGCATGTACCAGAGGCTTCCGAACTAGCTCGACGCTACGAGGAGCGGCTAGAAATGGCGCGGCAATACGTCAAGGCATATCGCCAATATTGCTGGACTGTTCGGTCGCTGGCAGATTTGAAACTTGCCCCATTCCACCTGCTCGCCACGGAAGGTACAGTTCACATCGATAAAGATCACGTTTGGCACATTACGACGTTGGCTCGGTTGTGCTCTGCTGATCCTGAGCTACTCCTAGCAACACCGTACAAAGTGGTCGATCTGGGCGATGACAACAGCCAGCAAGAAGGGATTGCGTGGTGGGAAAAGTTGACTACCTCTGGAGGCGAGGGCATGGTTGTGAAGCCTCTCCAATTCGTTACTAGGAACAGGCGCGGCTTGATTCAACCTGCCGTAAAGTGCCGTGGGCGAGAGTACCTGCGCATCATTTATGGGCCGGAATACACGGCTCCTGAACATCTTGAACGCCTTCGTGCCAGAGGACTCGGTACGAAGCGGTCATTAGCTTTGCGCGAGTTCACCCTTGGGATCGAAGCTCTCCAGCGATTCGTTGACCGCGATCCACTGAGACGTGTGCACGAATGCGTCTTTGGTGTGCTCGCGCTGGAAAGTGAGCCCGTTGATCCGAGGCTCTGAGGAACAAAATGGCAACTCCGGAACTCACTCCTGACCAAACTGCGCAAGTCTCCGAACTGGTCGCCGAATACATTTCAGCACAGCGCGGGAAGTATGCGGCTCGCGCTGTCCCGGTGTCCGCGCAGCAAAGAGCGCCTCTGGAGGCATTCTTTGCGCGGGAAGTTCTCGACAATACCCGCATACTGGTGCTCGAAGGCGAGCGAGTGGCAAACCCAGACTTTTATCCGATGCTCCGAAGTTTGGGATTCACGAACCTGCCTGACCAATCTGCAATGGGTGCAATTACTTTCTGCGATGTTGTCGTTTCACACCAGCGATTCACGGCTGCTCTCTTATTTCACGAACTCGTTCATGTAGAGCAGTATCGGCAACTCGGCATCCCACGATTTTCCGAACTTTACGTTCGTGGATTTCTGAATGGTGGCAGCTACGAGGCGATCCCGCTGGAAGTGAATGCGTATAACCTTGAAGGTCGCTTTCGGCGTGATCCGCGCCGGGGGTTCTCGGTACAGGCGGACGTTGCGCAGTGGTCGGCTGAGGGCAGACTTTGATGACCCGCGCTGAACAACTCATCTCTGCGGTACAGCAATCGGGATTCCCCTACCTCGATAGCCTGATTCACCTGTTCGTGGGCGGCAGCGAACTGCATGGCGCAAAGGTGAAGAACACCGATGATCTGGATATTTACGGCGTCTATCTGGAACCGCCAGAACTCGTGCTTGGGCTGGACAAGAAGGATTTCTATGTCTGGAGCACCGCTGGGAACGAGCGCCAAAATGGACCGGACGACATTGACGTGTGCCTCTATTCTCTTCGGAAGTGGGCAGGACTGGCGGCAAAAGGGAATCCAACCGCACTGCATTTCTTGTTCTCCCGCGACTATGCACCGAGCCCTGAACCGTGGAAGAAGGTGCTCAAGCACAAAGATATTTTCCTCTCACGCCAAGCAGCCACTCAGTTTCGTGGCTTCGCTGAAGCGCAGCTTCGACGTTTACAGGGGATCGGGACTGTCCTCGCGGTCGTTCCCCTGCCATCGGCAGCAGAGCGCCGACGCCGCGAAGTCATGCTGGCACGAGTCATGCTCGTCGCGATAGACCACATCGTCTCAGGCGAGGGACTGGGATTGGAAACGGCCCGCGATCTGGTTCGCGAGGTCGAGCATACGTACCCGGAGTTAGCGGCAGAGCGTGGTGAACTGTGAGCGAGCAGTCACCCGTCATTGACTAAGATTCGCAACGTTGCCCGCCTGACGAGTTCGCCAAATTTCCGAAGTGACAAATTTCGTCAATCCCTTCTTATTTGAGTCGAAAAGACGCTCTGTAAGCCGTCTTTGGTCTTATTCGCTGCGCGAAAGCCCTCGATAAGCTTCGAAGCCGCATCGTAGTTGAATCGCGAGCCGTTTTGCTCACGGCCCACATCATACGAATTGAGGCGGCGGTGACGCTGGGAAATCGCAGCAGCTTCCCGGCCCCACGCACCGGGCGCGTGGAGACGAAACACCGGCATACCTGACCCAAGGAGATCAAAATGGCACGAGAAAAGAAGAAGACGGCACTTGAGGAGGATTACGAGAACTGGGCGGCCAACATGGTCGAGGCGAACCCTGACCCGGCCCGGCGAATAGCCGCTTACTGGCGCTGGAAAGGTTTCCCGTTTCATGATCTCCGAGAAGCCCAGCGGCTCAAGCACCTGACGAAGCTGCTCAACTACGATCATGAGAAACTGATCGAGAATGGCATCGTTCGGCAGACCATGCACGGGTTGGCGCTTGCTGGATCGTATTTCGCCCACGCCAATGCTGTCCGGTGTGGCGGCAAACTCACGTCCCTAGAGGTCTACCGTAATGACGATTTTTTCGTCCCTGCTATCCAGAAACGAATTAAGTCTGTGGGCCGTGAACTCCTCACCGCAAACGACATCCGCAAAGCCTGCAAGACCTTTTCCGGTGCTCAAGGAGTAAGCAACTTCCGACCGACTGCCGCCGCCGCTATCTATCACCGCTACATGCCGGAGCACGGCGGCGTGACATGGGACATGTCGGCAGGCTGGGGAGGTCGTTTTCTCGGAGCACTAGCTTGCACGCGAGTAAGGCACTACATCGGCTGCGATCCTGCACAGGAAACCGCTTGGGGCTGGTTGGCAATGGCGAGCGAACTCAACAACACTGCTAAGCGTCTTGGTCGTGAAATGGGAGTGGAGTTCTACCCGGAGCGTAGCGAAGAGATGCGCCCCCACCTGAGCTTCGCCTCCGTTGATCTGTGTTTCTCGTCACCTCCCTATTTCGCGCAAGAGATTTATAGCGATGAAGAGACGCAGTCATGCAAGCGGTTCCCCAAGAAGGAGGATTGGCTCGACGGGTTCTTAGGCGCGACGCTCGACAACTGCGCTTATTGCCTCAAGCCGGAAGGCATCCTTGCCGTCAACATTGCGAATGTTTCGACCTTTCCCGATCTGGAGCAGGCATTCATGGGATT
>JASHOH010000110.1 GCA_030041215.1 Candidatus Sulfotelmatobacter sp.
TCAGGAGCGAGTAGGACAATGCAATCGCCGTTGGTTAAACGCAAAATGAACAGCATGGGCCCTTGGTGTTGGAAGTTCGTAATCCCAAACCGGACTCGGTCCCTGAATTTCCGTAAGTAAATATGCTACATCAAAAATCTGAATTGAAATAACTGAAAAGTGCATAAGAAAAGCCGCGGCCGGCTTGGCTATGCGCCAGGAGGCATTATCCGATTTTTTCGCCAACGGATTTTGCCTGGGTGAAGAGATACAGGTAGTCGGGGCCGCCGGACTTGGAATCCGTTCCCGACATGTTAAAGCCGCCGAAGGGATGGGCTCCCACCATGGCTCCAGTGCATTTGCGATTGAAGTACAGGTTGCCAACGTGGAAGTCACGAATGGCACGATCGATTTTGTCGCGCGACTTGGTGTAGACCGCGCCAGTCAGGCCGAATTCCGTGTCGTTGGCAATCTCAAGCGCATGATCGAACCCCCGCGATTTGATCACCGCGAGGACCGGCCCGAAAATTTCTTCCTGCTCGAGTTTTGATTTCGGCGCGATATCGGCGATCACGGTTGGCTTGATGTAGTAGCCTTCGCCAGCTTCGGTGGCACGCTCACCGCCAGTGATGAGCCGTCCATCTTTCTTGCCCTGCTCAATGTAACCTAGAACTGTCTTCATCGAGCCTTCGTTGATCACCGCGCCCATGTTGCTGTTTTCGGCGGGATCGCCGACGGTGATTTTTTCCACGCGCGCCTTAAGCTGTTCCAGGAACTTGTCATAGACGCGCTCGTCAACAATGGCGCGGGAGCAGGCCGAGCACTTCTGCCCCTGAAATCCGAATGCAGACTGCGCCACGCCCTCGACGGCGGAATCAATGTCGGCGTCAGCGTCAACAATGATGGCATCTTTGCCGCCCATTTCGAGAATCGTGCGCTTGATCCAGATCTGGCCGGGAGCCTGCGTCGCGGCGGACCTGTTAATGTGCAGCCCGACTTCACGCGAGCCCGTGAAAGCGATATAGCGAGTCTTCGGATGCGAGACGATTGCGTCACCGAAAGCCGCGCCGGATCCGGGGCAGAAATTAACCACACCTTCCGGCATGCCGGCCTCTTCGAGCAATTCAACGAACTTCGCAGCAATCGTGGGCGAATCGCTTGATGGCTTGAGAATGACGGTATTGCCGCTGACGATGGAGGCCAGCGTCATTCCGGCCATGATGGCGCAGGGAAAGTTCCATGGCGGGATGACCGCGCCCACGCCTAGCGGAATGTACATGAGCGAATCGCGCTCGCCAGGTAGTTGTACGGGTGCTTCGGTCTTGGCCAGCCGAAGCGCTTCGCGGGCGTAGAACTCGCAGAAGTCGATAGTTTCGGAGATATCGGCGTCAGCCTCGCCCCAGTTCTTGCTGACCTCGAACACCAGCCAGGCCATGAGGTCCATCTTGCGCTGTCGAAGAAGGTCGCCCACGCGGAAGAGAAGGCTGGCACGCTCTTCGACCGAGGTATTTCGCCACGACTCGAATGTTTTCAGCGCAGCCTGCATTGCGGGTTCGACCTGATCTTTACCAGCTTTCTGATGAATGCCGACGATCTGAGACGGGCGCGACGGATTCAGCGATTTGATTTTGTCGGTCGTCTTGACATGCTTGCCGCCGATGATCAGATCGTATTCGCGGCCAAGCTGTCCGCGGACGCGCTCGATTGCGGCGCGCATTTTGCGGGCATTTTCTTCGTGGCGGAAATCATAAAAAGGCTCGTTAACAAATGGGCCCTGACGCGATGACGCGCGTGGCCGGGCTGGCACTTCAGCGATTGCCATGTTGCACCTCGAGGGAAGAAGAGAGATTTGATTGCAGATATACGGAACCCTATATTTTAGCGCGGTAAGAAAGAGTTCCGCCTCCAAATTAGAGTCGGTCCGCGTGGGTTTCGATTCGCGTCAATGCTCCGTAGTGTTAGCAGACGGCTCCGAATTTGTTGTGCCAATGCTGTTCATAATACAGCCATGCGAGCGAAGCGTTGGGCGTTGCCGCTCATTGGGCTGGCACTTGGGAGGGTCATTGCCCAGGAAACTACTCCTCCGCCCCCCCTCGGCCGCAACCGCGGATGTGATTCGTGTGCAAATCGGTTACAGCGGGGGACTTTGCGGGGGTGCCTTGGCTTATTGCTCGCAATTAACCACGGTTGAACCGTCATCCATCCTGTCCGAATTCAGTAACTCCACGAACACGAAGAGGTTGCCGAACAGGAAAGTGAAACGTGCGATTGCGAAGCGAGAATGGGACGGTCTGGTACGAGCAATCGATACGAAATCCCTGATGAGCCTCACGCAAGCGCGCTGCCACGGAGAGATTGACTTGCCTTGCTCGTGGGTGGAAGTGCTATTAAGCGACAAGATAAAAATACGCGTTGTTTACGATAATGGAAAACCGCCCGCCCCGGTTGAGGCACTGCTTCGGGGCGTGCCAAGTAACCCCGTGTATTTTCAAGGTCAGCCTTGAGCCGAGCATTTGCCCGCCGTGGCCTGCTAGAACAATTTCACCGCTTTAGCCTGGCGGACGGCAGGAATCGCTTCCAATTTTCGCAGCACTTGCTCCGGAACTTGCCCGTCAATGTGCACTACCGCGATAGCCTCGCGCGGTTCAGTAGAGGCTTCGCTGCGCCGACCAAGCGAGAAGTCGGCAATATTGATCTCGGCTTCGCCAAGAATCGTTCCTACCTTCCCGATGACGCCGGGGACATCGCGGTTGCGTAGGTAGATCAGATCGCGCTCCAATGGAGCTTCGACGTCGATGTCGTCGATGTGCAGAAGGCGGGGCGCCGTGCCACGCAGGACGGCGCCTTTGACCAGGTGCTCTTCTTTTGAACTCTTCAGAAAAATAGAAAGCACGCTTCCTGCACCTCCGGTTGAAGCTTTGGCCTTATGCGCCTCGTGCACGCGAAGTCCGCGCGTTTCCGCCAGCGATGCGGCATTCACCAGGTTGGCTTTTTCCTCGAGACTTTGGTTGAGAATGCCTTTGATCGCGCCATTGCGAATGAGTTCCGTCTTCCAGTCGGCGATATGGCCGCTGTAGCGGAGGGAAATTTCTTCGATCGAGCCCTCCGAAATCTGTGCCAGAAAAGCGCCCATGCGCTCGGCGAGAATGATGTAAGGCTTCATTTCCGCGTACTCTTCAGCAGAAACTGAGGGCACATTCACAGCATTCTGAATGACCCCGTGCTTGAGATATTCGCGGACCTGCTGCGCGATCTGTACGCCCACAGCTTCCTGGGCCTCGAAAGTGGAGCCGCCGATGTGAGGCGTGAGGATGACGTTTTCCATCGTCTGGAGCGGCGAGTTCTTTAGAGGCTCGTTCGTGAACACGTCTAAAGCTGCGGCGGAAATATGCCCTTGTTTCAGCGCATCGGCCAGATCAGCTTCATTCACCAGTTCTCCGCGAGCACAGTTCACGAGGCGGGCGCCTTTTTTCATTTTGCTGATGGCAGCGGCATTGATCATTCCGGTTGTTTGCGGAGTGAGGCCGACGTGCAGGGTGATGTAATCGGCTGCCGCATACAGCTCGTCGAGGCCGACGAGGCGAATTCCCTGTTCTTTGGCTACTGCAACTGAAACGAATGGATCGTGCGCGATAATGTCCATGCCAAAGGCGCGCGTGCGGCGAGCCACTTCCATGCCGATGCGGCCGAGGCCGACAATTCCCAAAGTCTTACCGCGCAATTCGGTACCTTGTAGAGATTTCTTTTCCCAGCGGCCGGCGTGCATGAGGGCGTCAGCGCGGCAAAGATGGCGGGCCATGGCCAGCATCATGCCGATGGCGTGCTCTGCCACGGCCACAGCATTGGCGCCGGGCGTGTTCATGACAGCGATGCCCTGGCGCGTGGCGGCGTCGAGATCGATGTTGTCAACGCCGACGCCGGCACGGCCGATGACGCGCAGTTTCTTTGCATGTGAGAGGAGGGCCGCGTCAGCCTGCACGGCCGAGCGCACGATCAAAGCGTCGGCAGACTCGATATGCTGGGCCAAGTTGCCGTCGAGCTGCTCTGCCGTCAGAATAGTCCATCCCGGCTCTTTAAGCTGGTCTAAAGCAGAGGACGATATCTTTTCTGCGATGACAATTTTCAAGCGATGATCCTGGAATTCCGAAATTTTTGGTGGTGGTGCAGTTTGATAAGGAAGCGAGCCGGACGCGCGATTGCTGCGGCGCACAGAACGCGTCGCATCGCGCGGCTCGCCCAGATCCTTCGCTGCGCAAAGGAGGCTTGCTCAGGATGATAACCAAACTGCACCACTACCTGATTTTCCCTTACAAAACATTGACACAAAAATGACAGCAGCCTGACACGTGCGGGCCACTGTTCTCTTACGCTCAACCCAGTTAATGCGTTTGACGCGTAAGGAGAACACTAATGCAGATAACAAAGACCATACTTCTAGCTGCGTTGCTGCTGGCCGGAATCGGCTGCGGTTACAGCTCTCATTCCACGACTCCGCCATCGCCCGGCACCATGCCAAATATCAGCGAACTTTCTCCCAACAATGCGACAGCCGGCAGCACCGGCGTTGTGCTAACGGTGAATGGGACGAACTTTAACAGCAGTGCCACCATCAACTGGAACGGTACAGCGCTGCCCAAGACTACTTTTGTGACTGCGAACCAGTTGATGACGATGATACCGGATTCAAATATCGCATCCGCCGGAATGGCAACTGTAACCGTGACCAATCCCGGCACTCCGGGTGGCACCTACGGCGGCGGCACGTCGCCGGAAACGTCGAACAGTGTGACGTTCACCATCAACCAATGAGGAGCGTGCCTGCGGCGCTCCTCAGGCTTCCACCAGTTGGCGTTTGCCGGATGAAGCGCGCGCGTACACTTCCTGGGCTGCGCGTACCGCAGCGCCGTACTCGACTGGCGTTCCCGTGCAGCGAGCCAGCACCTGCTCGAGCGCGCCCAGAATGCCGATGGTATCGAGGTAATCGTAATAGCCGATATGGGCGATGCGGAAAATGCGTCCCTTCATTTCGCCTTGGCCATTGGCGACGACGGCATCAAAGGATTCGCGGAACTCCTTCACGATCTGGCCCGAATCAAGCCCCTGAGGCGAGTCGATCGTCGTAAGCGCGGCTGCGGGAGAAGCTGAAAACAGCTTGAGGCCCAAAGCACGCACGCCGGCGCGAGTCATCTCGGCGCAGAGTTCGGCGTTGTCGACCAGGACGGCCCGGCCATTCGCCAAATTACCATTTCCGGCTTGTCGAATGAAGTCCAGCGCCGCGCCCAGAGCGGCGAAAAGCGAAGTTGCGGGAGTATAAGCGGCTTCGCCTTTGGCCGCTGCTTTGCGTTCCTTACGCAGGTCAAAGTAAAAGCGCGGAGAAGAAGTCGTTTCCATGCGCTGCCAGGCGCGATCGCTCACCGCACAATATGCCAGGCCGGGAGGAATCATTAGTGCCTTCTGCGAGCCGCCGATGATCACATCGACTCCCCAGCGATCGACATCGAGATGAGTCGTGCCAAGGCCGGTGATGGCGTCGACTATGAGCAGGGTGCCATCGCTATTGGCGCGCACAATTTTCGCGATGCCCTCGACGTCGTGGCGCGTACCGGTGGAACTCTCTGTCGCCTGCACAAACACCGCGCGAACATCGGGCGTGAGCCTGGCGCGAATGTCATCGAGCGAGAACGTTTCGCCGTAGGGCACGCTGAGAACATCCACATTGCACTTGAACGCTTTGGTGATGCCGGTCCAGCGTTCGCCAAACTTTCCCGCGCTGAGGACCAGAACCTTGTCGCCGGGCGAGGTGAGATTGGAGACGGAGGCTTCCATCGCGCCGGTGCCGGAGGAGACCGTGACTATGACGTCATTCTGCGTGCCGATGAATTCTTTCAGTTCAGCCAGCACGCGCGTAAACAGAGCGCGAAAATCGGCGGTGCGGTGATGCGCGGAAAACGAAGCCATGGCCGCCTGTGCCGCGGGAAGCAGCGGCGTGGGACCGGGTGTGAAAAGACGATTCTTGCGCAGCATAGGATGACCCTCGCAAGCAGAATAATTGTATTAGTCTACTGGAGTTGCGCTTTTTTGTGCGGTGACTTACATCACAGTAGTTGAAGATGAGTCGACACCACCCGGCAAAGGTGGGATTCCTCGCAGCGGCTATAATCGCGTCATTAGCATGATCGAACAGATTCAGAAAGATATTACCGCGGCCATGAAAGCGCGTGATGAGAAACGGCTTTCCACGCTGCGCATGGTCAAGACGGCGCTGAAGAACCGCGAGATCGAGAAGATGGCTCCGCTCGATGAGAAAGAATCGCAGGCCGTCCTCAGCACATTGATTAAACAGCGCAAGGATTCAATCGAGCAATTCACTAAGGGCGGGCGCCAGGAGATGGCCGATAAAGAAGCCGCCGAAATCACGCTGATTGAGACTTATTTGCCCAAAGCCGCCGGCGAAGCTGAAATCATGGCTGGGGTAAAAGCCGTAATCGCGGAAATGACTTCGCCCACCATGAAAGACATGGGAGCCGTGATGAAGAATGTGATGGCTCGCTTCGCGGCCGCCGGGATGAGAGTGGACGGAAAAGTCGTGAGTGATGCGGTGAAGAGGGAGTTAGCGGGGAAATAGTACGTTCTTTATTTGCTGCGTTGTAACTCCCGATACGCCTCACTTTTTGAGATTCCACGTTCCTTCGCAAGCTTTTTCAGGGCAGCTTTTTCATCGATCTCCTCTTGCACCATGATCTGCTCCAGTCGCTGTCGTACGGGAGCCTGTCCCGACTTAGTTTGAGATTGTGATCCTTCTGCCTTCCCGATCAGCAACGTGATCTCTCCCTTCACCGTATCACGCGATTTTAGGGTTTCCAGCACTTCTCCAGCCCTGCCGCGCAGAAATTCCTCGTGCAGTTTGGTCACTTCGCGCGCGATCACAATGTGGCGGTCACTGCCGAGAATGTCGACTATGTCCGCAAGGGTTTCAAGAATTCGGTGCGGAGCTTCATAGAAGACCTCCGTGCGCGGCGAAGTTTTCACGGACTCCAATGCGGCACGGCGCTCGCGTTGCTTGGAGGGTAGAAAACCGCCGAAGCGAAAGGAGTCGGCAGGGAGTCCGCTGGCCACCAGCGATGCGAGAAAAGCCGATGCGCCGGGGATGGGGACAACCGCAATGTGATGGCGGATGGCCAACGAGATGAGACGAAATCCGGGATCGGAAATTCCCGGCATGCCCGCGTCGGTGACGAGGGCAATGCTTGCTCCCTCCTGCATCTCTTTTGCGAGTTCGGGCGCGCGAGTCATTTCATTGTGTTCGTGGTAGCTGGTGGTGCGGGTGGTGATGCCGTAATGGTTGAGCAACTTTTGCGTCTGGCGCGTGTCTTCACAGGCGATCAGGTCGACTTCCTTGAGCACCCGCAGCGCGCGAAGGGTGATGTCTTCTAAATTCCCGATGGGAGTGGCGACAATGTAGAGCGCCGGGCCTGGCGAGTGAGGGGCCTGCCGCTGGGAGGTCCAGGAAGGCTGGTGCGAGTCCGTCATGGGCGGAGTCTACCACCAGAGAAGGCTGTTGTTGAACACTATGGAACCGTCGAGCTTCGCTCGACCGGACCGACGCAGCTGTCCTGCAGGAACCCTGGGGTGGCGCTCAATTGACGTCGTCGAAGCTGCGCCCCTAGAATCAAATGGAAAAGAACATTTTTGGGCCTACAACTCATGCCACTTTACGAGTATCAGTGTGAAAAATGCGGTCACCGGTTCGAAAAAATCCAGAAATTTTCTGACAAGCTGATAAAAAAGTGCCCAGAGTGCGGTGGCCCGGTGAAACAACTACTTTCTCCGCCAGCGGTCCAGTTCAAAGGCTCGGGGTGGTACGTAACAGACTACGCGAAGAAGTCCGCCGCTTCTTCTTCCAGCGACAGCACAAGCGGGGACGCGAAGAAGGAATCCAAAGCGGAGACGCCACCCAAGGAGGGATCCACCAAAGAAAGCGCATCGCACAAGGAGACGCCGAAGAAATACGGAAAGCACAAGTAAGGTGACTTTCCCTGGCCTACGCTACTTCAGCTCTCTCTCGAAGTGGTCCTCAATCATGTGAAATAGGTGAGTACGCGCATCGGGTCCCGCGATGCTGTGAGTTTTGTTGGGATAGATCATCAACCGGAACTGCTTGCCGGCTTTAATCAGAGCATCAATCATCTGCATGCTGTTCTGAAAGTGCACGTTATCGTCTCCCGTGCCGTGCACCAGCAACAAAGCCCCGCGCAGATTGGCAGCGTCTTTGTTAACGTCCGACTCCTCGTAGCCCTTCTGGTCGTCCTTCAGTTGACCCATGTAGCGCTCGGTGTAGATAGTGTCGTAATTGATCTGATCGGTGACCGGAGCAACGGCCACTCCGGCGCGGAAACGGTCGGAGTGGGTCAAAGCATAGAGCGTCATCGAGCCGCCGTTCGACCAGCCCCAGATCGCGATGCGGTCTTTATCGAGCTGGGGATAAAGCGAGAAGAGCTGATCGAGAGCGGCCAGCTGATCTTTGAGCTCGATCGCGCCGAACTCGTGCCGAATGGCGGTTTGGAACTTGCGGTCGCGTCCCGGCGTGCCGCGATTGTCGCACGAGAAAATCGCGAAGCCCTTGCGTGACAAAATTTCATCAAAGGCGCTGCTGGGCTCTTTCAGAACGGTTTGCGCGGCGGGGCCGCCGTAAATATTCACGATCAGAGGAATCTTCCCGTTCGCCGGAGTTTCAGCCGGAAGCAACAGCCTTCCGTAGAGTGTCGTTCCATCTTCAGCGTTGAATTCGAGGAACTTTGGTGGACGGATTCCGTACTCAGCGATCTCATCGCGTGCCTGCCACACAGGCGAGCACGAGCCGCCCACGGTACAAAGTGACATGCGGGGAGCGGTAGTCGGGCCCACGAATGTTTCGATGTAGTGCTTGGCGTCATCGGAAAACTTGCCAGAGGAAAGGCCTTCGTCACGCGTAAGCTGCTGGAGTCCAGTTCCATCGAGCTTGATGGAGAATATGTGGCGCTGGCGGGGATCGTCTTTGTCAGATGAAAAAAATATCGTGCCGGTGGAATCGTCGATGCCCTCCAACCCGAGCACCTCGAAATCACCCTTTGTGATCTGACGATCGAGCTTTGCTTCGGCGCCCAGCGGGCTGTCTCTGTCGAAGCTATACAGATACAAATGCGTATGCCCATCGCGCCAGCTTGACCAGGTGAAGCGGTCGCCAGATTTCAGAATCTTAAAATTATCGTTTACGTTGACCCACGCACCGGGACTGCTTTCGCTAAGGACTTTTTTCGATTGACCCGACTTGGCATCGACGAAATACAAATCCATCTGGTCCTGATTGCGGTTGAGCACCTCAGCCCAGATGATTCCGTCACTCACCCAGCCAAAGCGCGGGATGTAAGTGTCTTCGTCGCTGGTGAGGGAAATCCAGCGAACCTTGCCGTGCTCGGCATCGACGACACCCAATTTCACGAGGGGATTTGAGTCGCTGACCTTCGGGTACTTCTCATTGTCTACGGTGGGATGTGTTGGAATCAGATTTGCGATCGGGTAAGTAGGAACCTTAGTTTCGTCCATATGAAGGAAGACGATCTGCTTGCTGTCGGGCGACCAAAAATAATTGCTGCGCACGTCCAATTCTTCCGCATAGACCCAGTCGATGTCGCCATTGATCAGATTGTCGTTGTTATCTTTCGTGAGCTGCTTTTCGGCTTTTCCTTCGATGGCGCGCACGTAAAGATTGTGCTTGCGGGTGTAAGCGACGCGGTTTCCATCGGGAGAAAACTTGGGATCGCCGCTGGGATCGGGGGCTGAAGTGAACTGCACCGCCGTATTGGTTGCAAGGTCATATAGCCAGAGTTGGCCCTGCGAGTCGAAGATCAGGTGCTTGGAGTCCGGCGACCAAAGATAGGCGGCGACGTGATAGCGCGTAAGCCGCTCGCGTTCGCGCTCATCTTTTACCTTGTTATAGTCGGGTGCAAGCGAGGCAAGTCTAGCGGCACTGACCAGAACATCTTTCTTGCCAGTGGCAGCATCGACGTACCAGAGTTCGCCATTCTCGCCTTTATCGTCACGCTGAACGTAAGAAAGCTTTGTTCCGTCGGGGCTCCATTCCAAAGTTTCCGGGCCACGCCCCGTCAGGCCGCCGGGAGCAAAGATGGCTTCAATGGTGAGAGGCTTCGTTGGCGGAGACGATTGCGCGGACGCGTCGATAGAACAAAGACAGAACAGCCAGCAAAAGATGACAAGCAGAGGAAGCAAAATAATTTTTTTCACGATATCCCCAGATCAGGAGGTGTCGATTTGTCGCGTGAGGCGCGAACGAAAGAGTTTACACCCGGCCAAGGGTTTCAGGCATAGCCTGCCCTCAGCCGAATGGCGAAGGGATCTCCTCCGACCATGGGTGGTTGGGCGTGAGATTCCTCGCCCCGCTGGTGAAAGCGCGAGGCTTCGGAATGACGCCAACTCAATCGCCGAAATTTAAATTGACCCAACCAACCGCTGGCTCCATATAGTTTCGACCCGCGGCGTACAATATCTCCGTGAACCCCCGGCGCCAGAACGGTTCTGCCGGCAAGCATCGCCGGCACACAGCCTACGCCACTGAAACCTTCGGCCTGCTTTTTGTCGCCATTCTGCTGCTAATTCTTATCCTCGTCCGCTATTGGCATGCCATTCACTGGAGCTGGCGCTGAGGTGGCAACTACTGAAACCGAGCCGCTACTGGTGGTCGTGTTGGGGCCTACTGGCAGTGGAAAAACCGTGCTTTCACTAGCACTGGCGGGAAAATTTGGCGGTGAGATCGTGAATTGCGATTCCGTCGCAATGTACCGCGAATTTGAGATCGGGACGGCGAAGCCCACATTGTCAGAGCGATCCCGTGTTCCACATCATCTTTTCGATTGCGTTGCGCCCAGCGACCACGTCACCGCCGGTGAATATGCGAGGCAAGCACGGCAAATAGTGAGAGAAATCAACAGTCGTGGAAATCTGCCGATCGTGGTGGGTGGAACGGGGCTCTATCTGCGGGCGCTGCTCGAAGGACTTTTCCCCGGCCCGCAGCGCTCTGAAGAATTGCGTCAGCGATTGCGTGAGCGCGCGGATCGCCGCGGTTCAGGGTATATTCACCGCATTCTTTGCCGTCTTGATCCGGCAGCTGCAGAAAAGATTCACAGCAACGACGTGCCCAAAATGATCAGGGCCATTGAAGTTTGCCTGACGGCTCGGCAGAAGATGACGGAAATGTGGAAGCAACAAGGACGAAATCCACTAGTAGGCTTTCGCATGCTTCGGCTCGGTTTGAATCCCGAACGGCAAGCGCTGTATGAGCGAATTAACTACCGCGCGCAAGAAATGTTTGAAGACGGGCTTGTAGAAGAAACGAGGCGGCTTCTCGACAAATATGGAAATGCAGCCTGGCCGCTGTCTTCATTAGGGTATCGGCAGGCAGTACACGCCATTCGCGGAGAAATCACGCGCGAGCAGGCAATCGCAGCCGCACAGCGGGCTCATCGCAATTATGCGAAGCGGCAAATGACCTGGTTCCGGCGCGAGCCGGAGGTGTACTGGCTGCAAGGGTTTGGTGACGACGCGGGCATTCAGCGGGAAGCCATTGCTCGGATCGGGGTTTTCAGATAGGCGATTGGAGGGGGTGGCCTGGCGCCTGCCCTATCCTTTCGCGTTCTGTGCGAAAGGGCGGGTGGAGAGAACCTCGATTTTCAACCCGAAGAACGACTTTTGTGCTTCGCTGCGGAGCGGGACCCGCGCCCCAAAAAAGTCGCCTCTTCCTCCACCACCGCAAACTGAATCTTCTTCTCCACGGGATCAATGCGGTCCACCAACACACGAACCTTACCTCCCAGGCTGTAAATCTTGCGCGAACGCTGGCCGATGATCTGCCGCGTGTTTTCGTGATAGGTGTAGTAATCGTCGGTAAGCGTGTTGATCGGAACTAGGCCTTCCACGAACAAATCGGTCAGCTCAACGAAGAAGCCGAACTTGGTGACGCTGGTGATCAGCCCCTCGAATTCTTCCCCGATGCGTTCCTGCATGAATTTGACCTTCTTCCATCCTAGCAGTTCGCGCTCGGCATCATCGGCGCGCCGCTCGGCCTCGCTCGATTCCTCAGCAATGTCATGCAGCTCTTCAATCGAAATCGGCCCGTGTGGCGCAGCCACTCCCGGCCGCGTTTTTCCCTCCAGCGACCGCCGCTTTGAGCGGGGTGTCGCCGCCGGGCTTTGCCCGGCCGGAGAGCCGGGGGTGGCTGTCCCTACACGTGCCTCTCTGCTGCTCTCGCGTAAGACCTCTTTCAAAATCCTGTGCACAATCAAATCCGGATATCTCCGAATCGGCGACGTAAAGTGGGTGTAGCACGGCGCCGCCAGCGCAAAGTGCCCCAGATTCTCCTCCGAATATCGTGCCTGCTTGAGCGAGCGCAGCATCAGATAGCTCAAAATCCGCTCCTCCGGCTTGCCCGCAATCTTTTCCGTCAGCTTCTGATACATGCGCGGAGTGATGTGAACTTCTTTTGGCACCTCAATCGTCCGCGCCTCTTTACCCGTACCGCGCGCGGCGCGGCGGTCGGTCTTCAACTGGACGCGATGAATCGGCAATGCCCCCACGCCTAGCGAATAGCCAAATCTCGCGGCAATTACTTCGAATTCATAAACCCGCTTGGCATCGGGCTTCTCGTGAATACGATACAACGACGGAATGCCTCTTGATTCCAGATGCTGCGCCACGCACTCGTTGGCCGCCAGCATGAATTCTTCGATCAACCGATGTGCGATATTGCGTTCGGAAGGCACGATGCTCTTCATCAGACCGAATTCGTCGAACTGGATGACCGGCTCAGGCAAATCGAAGTCGATCGAACCGCGACGCTGCCGCTTGCGGTTGAGGATGAGCGCCAGATCGCGCATCATCTCAAACGTTGGCACAAGCGGTGCGTATCGCTGGCGCTCACCGGAATCTCCCTCAAGCACGGCGTTGACGGCGGTATAAGTCATGCGCTCCGCCGAACGAATCACGCCCTCACTCAACTCATAGCCAGCAATCTCACCCTGATGATCGATTTCCATCACGCACGACATCACCAGCCGCTCCACTTGCGGACGCAAGCTGCAAATGTCAGTGGACAATTCCAGCGGCAGCATCGGCACGGCGCGATCAGGAAAATAAACGCTCGTGCCGCGCACCCGCGCTTCCTGATCGAGCGCAGTTCCGGGCGTGACATATTGCGCCACGTCGGCGATGTGAACTTGCAACTCGAAATTGCCATTCGCTAGCCGGCTTACCGTGACGGCGTCATCGAAATCGCGCGCAGTTTCCCCATCGATGGTGACGATGGGCAGCCCGCGAAAGTCGCGCCGGCGGCGAAGCTCAGTGCTGGGAATTATGGCAGGAATCTCTTGCGCCTCTTCCAGCACGGCTGCCGGAAAACGATGCGGGAGGTGGAACTTGCGAATGGTGATCTCGACGTCGACTCCAAAATCATCGGGATAGCCGAGAATCTCGATGACGCGTCCGCGCGGACTCCGCGTTGGAGTGGGCCAGTCGTTGATCTCCACATCAACGACTACGCCCTCGAGGTCTGTCCATTCCGTGCGCCGAGCGGCTTCGTTACCCAGCACGCGATCGCGAGACCGTAACGCCTGCCCTGAGCGAAGTCGAAGGGTCTGGCCGGTTGTCCGCAGGGCGTTGCGCCCTCCGCGACGCGATATCGCAACATTTTTCTGCGAATCTAGCGGCTCGCCTGGCGACACTTCGGATGCCGGGAACTCCGCTCCGTTCGGAATCACAATCTCCTGCGTAATCTTCGTATCAATCGGCGTGACATAGTTGTGCCGACTGCCGTAATGAAACGTTCCCACCACCGTAGGATGCGCGCGCACGATCGGCCGCACGATGCGTCCTTCGGCGCGGCCATCGGCGCGAACCGTGGTGATCTCAACCAGCACACGGTCGCCGTGCATGGCATTGCCAATAAGATGAGGAGGAATGAAGATGTCACCCTGCAACCGCGACTTGAGCGAAGGATTCAACGAGCTCGCATCCGGAATGACAAAGCCGAATCCGTCACGGTGCATCGTGAGGCGTCCGGCGACAAGATTTTTGTTCGCCGCGGCTTGCGGCAAGGCGTAGCGGTCCGAGTCGAACTGCACGAGTTCTCCGCGGGCAACCAGTTTGTCAAGATGGGCTTCAAGATCACGGCGGGCCTCGCCGTGCAGCCCAAGTTCGCGCAGCAGTTGCTTGAATCCGGCAACGTGTTTGGGCTGTCGTGCAATATGTTTCAGAATGGCGGAATCGGACAACATGAAGACTTTCAGCTCAACATGAGCGCAACTGGGAAACCGAGAGCTACTTCCCTCAGCTCAGGATACGCGATGGGACAGTCCTTGCGCTTGCGTCGAGAATGCCGGAATCCGCCGGCGAGACAATGGTGGATTCTTGTTCAGGAAATTGCTTGCTCAGAAAATCAATGAAGGCCCGCGATTTCGGCCGGCCCGAAGTGCGACCATGAGCCAGGCGCAGCAGGAACACCAAAGCCTTGAGTACATCCGAATCTTTCAAAGTGCTGTAGCCAAGCCGTTTCTGCTCGGCCTCGCGGTACTGCTTCATCATCTGTTCTACGTGCGCGGCAACTGCGTGCTGCGCGCTGCTGGTGAGCGGCTGCTCATAATGCAAGCCCGTATTCACCAGCCGCTCATAGCTCGTGCACATCGCCGAGAGCGCCGCAATCAGATCTCGATCGCTCAGCGTGCGGTCCGCGTGCGCGGCTTTCAACAGTGCATAGCTGAGGCCCATGAGCAGGTGCTCGCGCTCATACGTGAATTGGTCAGCAACCTCGACTTGCAGAAACAACGACGCGGCGTCAAAATGCTCGGCCGGACGCGGCTTTTCATGCTCCCGCGCCTGCTGCAAATAAGGGCATTCCATCGGGCAATCCAGTGTGACCTCGCGCTGCTTGCCGCAGCATTGCGGACAGATGCGTCCATGAATCGCGGGACAAAACCGTTTTTCTTTGCGAATTTCGCAGATAGCGCAGACCAAAATTAAAACCTCTTTTAAAGCATTATCACATTCGCGGGTGAGGGAACGGCGAACCCCAATTCGATGAAAAATCAGCTTCCAGGATGCGGAACCGATGCTAAATCGACTTTCCAGCCGGCTTTTGCACCCTCCAGTCAGCAATTTTGGGCCATTTTGGAACCGCTACCACGATTTTCCCGTGTAAAAATGGCGCTTTTTGTGTATGATCTCGCTAGAACCCGCATAAAATATGGTGTTTTCCACAGGGACGCTGGTATAAGATTCATCCGCACACCGGAATTCAATTCGATTATCTTAGGAGGAAACATGGCAGCAGGTTTGACCAAAACTCAACTCGTCCGCCATTTGGCGGAGAAAACCGAAATTTCCAACAAAACCGCGGCGGCGTTTCTTGAAGAACTCGCCGATGTCGCAGTGAAAGAAACCAAGAAGAATGGTGTGTTCGTTGTGCCCGGCCTCGGCCGCCTGGTGAAGGCGCACCGCAAGGCACGCATCGGACGCAACCCGCAGACCGGTGAACCCATACAGATCAAGGCCAAAACCGTGGTGAAGTTCCGCGTCGCCAAGGCCGCCAAAGACGCGATCGCTCCGAAGAAGTAATTTTGGCGTGAGATCAAACAAAAGGCCGGCGCAAGCCGGCCTTTTCATTTTTAGGTCGAGCAGATGTTAGGTGGCGCAGCGCTTCCAGCACTGCGGTTAAGCCGTTCTTCCGTTGTCAGGGCTTTAGCGGGGGGCCGAAGCGACTTTCTTAGCTAATTGCACGCAAACCAAGCAGATGGGCTTGTCGCGGCTCGTAGCTCAAGCTCGGAGCTATCCTCCCGGCCCATCATTCGATACATACTGCTCGAGTGACTCCAGCTCGCGGCTGAGATCCTCGACACGCCACTCCAGCAGGTTGCGGATCGAGAGAACTCCCAGCAGCTTGCCATCGTCATCCGCCACGGGCAGATGCCGGAAATGCCGTTCGAGCATGATGGTGAGCGCCTCACCGGGCCCAGTCCGGCGCGTGGCCATCTCTACCGGCGTGGTCATCATTTCGCGGATCGAAGTAGTCTGCGGATCCAGCCGGCTAAGCGCCAGCTTGCGCAACACATCGCGCTCGGTAAAGATTCCTGCAACACGATAGTCGGAGTCGACCACGGCCACCGCGCCCACGTGATGGTCGAGCATTTTGTTGATGGCATCGGCGACGCTGGCTTCGAGAGGGACAGCGGCGACTTCGCGGTCACACAGATCCAGAACGCTCATCGAACCTCCTTGTGCTCGACAATGGCCCTCGAGGAGCCGGAGCAATATCACAGGGGGATTGATGCATTATGCCCGCGCCGCTGCCGAAGTCAAGTGAATTGAAGCGATTTTACGAATCTTTAATTCATCTGCTGCGAGAAGGCAGCGCCTGAGATACCAATTAAAAGCAAAGTCACTGTGAAAGCCGAGAAGTTGCGGACTCGCCCCTTCCCAGGTTCCCTTTCGTGTAAACGCTGTACCACCATGAGACTTTGGCGGCAGAGTTCTCATCTAACTCGACTCAAGGAGAAAACATCATGTCAACAAGCAGTCAAGCGCTTCCGTCACGACAAGCAGGAGCTGCGGCCGTAAACACCTCAGGAGTCTCAGGCGCAATCGTCTTTCTGGGGCGGTTGTTCTTCGCGCTGATTTTCATTCTGTCGGGCCCGCGCCACTTTATGAGTCAGACGATCGCCTATGCGGCATCGCAAGGCGTACCGCTGGCTTCGGTCGCTGTTCCGTTCTCAGGAGCTCTCGCCCTGCTGGGCGGACTTTCGATCCTGCTCGGCTACCGCGCCAAAATAGGCGCCTGGTTCATCGTGCTGTTCTTGGCTGGCATAACGCCAATGATGCATAGGTTCTGGGCTGTTACCGACCCGATGATGCATCAAATTCAGTTCATCATGTTCATGAAAAATCTGGCGATGCTGGGCGGCGCGCTTCTCATCACGCAATTCGGTTCGGGACCGTGGAGCCTCGACGCGCGCGGAAAGTGACGTCATTCCGAACAGTGCCGAAGGCACTGTGAGGAACCTGCTGTTCTTTTCGATTCTGGTTGTCATCCTGAGCGCAGCCGTCTTTCGGGCGGAGCGAAGGATCTCCGTCCCATCGATCCGTTGCGCGGAGATTCCCTTCGCCATTCGGCTCAGGGCAGGCTCTCAGCCCCGCGGCTTCGCCGCCCTCGGCTGAAGCCGAGGGTCTACCTGAGAACGCGGGCCTTCGGAATGACGCCGCATCAGAGTTCAGTCCCTCAACGGCGGAAATGCATAGATTCTTCGCTTCGCTCAGAATGACAATTTTGGCAGGATGTTATGAGTTAGTTACCCCCCTCCCCCCCATATGCCCCTAATTAGAATCATGGGGTTACGCAGAATTTCCTTGCAAATATTAGAGCCTGAACGACTTACAGGCAAATATTAGGCAACAAAGCACTTACAGCCCGGCGTGAGCCGGGCTGTAGGCCGTTACTTATGATATCTCAAAGAGCGCAATCACATAATACAGTTCTCTTTTGGTTAAGTAAAGAAGAAAGTTTTGATCTCGAGAATTTCCTTCGATCCCTCCCGCCTTGTGTTCCGTTTACAGCGGAGCTCTCCCCACCTTTCGAAAACCGCCCTTGGACTTCGCTCAGGGCAGGCTCCAGGTGGGGCATCCTCAGTTGTTTTAGCTCCAAGCAACGGTGGGCCAGCCCCCGGATTACGCGTTAGAATTGTCTTCCCGACCGGACGGGGACCCCGATGGCGCAAGTCGAAAGAGCAGCGGAAAGCCTGGAGCAGTTCGCAAGCATCGCGGGGGAGCTTCGCGATGAATGGATGAACTACTCCGACAATGCAATCATTCCTTGGTTTCGCGGTCAAAACGACGCTGAGTGGCCCCTGCGCCCGAAGTTCTACCGCCGCCCTCCCACCGATTTGACCACCGAGTGTGAAATCCGCGAGGAGTTCATCACACACGCCCCAGCCCTGTGCGATATCACTCCCCGCAACGAGTGGGAGTGGTACTTCCTGATGCAACATTACGGTGCGCCGACCCGTCTGCTAGATTGGACGGATGGCGCGTTAGTCGCCCTGTACTTTGCCGTCCGCGACAACAAAGCCGATAGGCACGCTGCTGTGTGGGCACTCGACCCCTGGCGGCTGAATTGGACCGTCCTCCGAAAGGACGAGGTTGTCCCCGTCGGCGATGTTCTCCTACCGACCAGAAGGAAGGAGCACGCTTGGCTGCCAAAGAGATTCACGCGATCTCGTTCCATGCCGAAGTCTCCGATTGCAGTCTTTCCCGGTCACTTCGACAAGAGAATCGGCGCCCAGCGCTCTGCGTTTACCGTCCACGGCAGCGACGTGGACGGGCTTATGACGCTCGCCCGCGGAGCGGCGGCGAGGCACCCTAGGCTCGTGAGGATCAGGATTCCCAGTTGGTCGGTCAGGCAGATCAAGAGGTCGCTGGATACGTGCGGCATCGACGAGACGACTGTCTTCCCGAACCTAGAGGCATTGAGCCGAGTGGTTGAGTTTAGGTGGAAGGAGGACGCGGCTCCGCTCCCCCACGACGGCGTTGTGACCAGGCTAAGGCCGTCGAGGACTCACGGAGTGGGAGTGTTCGCGCTCAAACGAATTGTCAAGGGCACAAGGCTCTTTTCACACGATCTCGACGAGATGATGTGGGTCGACCGTGACGGCCTGAAGAGACTGCCAAAGGAAATCAGGAAACTATACGAGGATTTTGGCGTGCTCAAGGGTGGCCGCTACGGCTGTCCGACGAACTTCAACCGCCTCACGATGTCGTGGTATCTGAATGAGTCGAAGCGACCGAACGTGCGCTGCGACGAGGATTACAACTTTGTTGCCGTCCGGGACATTAGAAGCGGGGACGAATTGACGGTGGACTACGCGCGTTACCCGTAAGTGAGCGGCTGCCTGCTGCGCCGGCCCACGCGGGCGTGGAATGTGGTTCTAGCTGGTCCCGTCGACCCCGATCTCCTCTCGCATTGCCGCTGTGATGGCATCCTCCTGCGCTAGCAATTCCTTCGTCCTCTTTTCGAACGCATCACTTTCTCCGCTGGATATTTCCCTAGCGACTCGCCTCGTCAGTCCAGCATGGGCGATCAAAAGTCTGGTTACTTGTTTGCCACACGCCAGCTCAGCGAGAAGTATCGCTTGATCAAAATCTCTCCCTGCCTTCAGCACTTTTTCGCTCGCCTCATTTTTAAAAGCCTGCCTTGCGGGGTCGTCCTTGCCTTCCTTTTCCCCCAGCGAATAGACGACACTCATATTGAACAAGGCCGCCCGCACAGCAGCGATCTTCTTTGCAGTTTCAAACAGTACCTCGCGCCTTAGTTCCCATCGCTTCTGCCGGTCCCATATGTCGTCCGAAATGGCTGCCTCAATTTCCTTGGTTGCCTTCGTGACCGCGCTCATCTGCTCAACTAGTTTGCCCACATCCTCATGCGTCGCTAGGTTCTCCCCTTTCCTTTTCAGATAGGAACCGAGGTACGCGCCGGCCCCAGCGAACAAGACCACGAGCGCGAATTGCCACAGCCCGACCATCACTGCGATTCTAGCGGAAACCGACAAAAAAGGACTCCAGTGTCCGACGTCCTTTGCTCGTCGCTTGAGGGCGGGTGAGCCGGGGGCTGGCCCAGCCTTTCGCCGCATTCTCCTTTTGGCGGTTGCCCCACCCTTGTCGCGCATTTTGGCGGGCAAAGACTGCCCTGAGCAAGCTAAGCACGCCGAAGGGGTGGGGAATCTGACTTCCCGAGTGCGCACCGGTCATTGTGCCGGGAGATCCCTCGCTTCGCCTGAAAAGGGCGGGTGGCCCATCGCTCTGAGCTTGTTTTTGGTTGCGCTATTCTCAGAGGTTGCCCCACCCTTTTAGCGCTTTTTGCGAAAGGGGCGAGGGAAATTCGGGGACAGACGGACCGTTCCCGGTAATTAGTCTCCATCGCAACCCAGCGAGAAGCGCAGGGCAGCACATACTTCAGTCATTCGTGCTGCACTAAGCTGGGCCACACGTTTCCCCAGGCGCTGTTGCGACACCGTAACTGCATTGTGCAGGTTCACGGCGCACGGGGACTTCATGCCGTCCTCCTCATTCAGAACCACCTCCGAGGGCACGCCGCGAATTGTGGAAGTGACCGGCGCAACCGTGACCGTGGACAAATATGCGATTGCGCTATTGCGGGTGAGAACGAGGACCGGCCGCTTCTTGTCGGGCGGGGCAAACTGGTAGAGGCGAACCTCACCTCGGGCCATCCGTCCTTGGCCTATTCTTGCGGCCACGCGGCCTCCGATTCCCAGTCCCGCGCCGCCGCGTCGGCTTGCGGCTGCCGCGAGTAGCCCTCGCGGTCGCGCTCTTCGCTGGCTCGCAGTTGCAACCGACGAAGATGTTCACGCAGGGCTTCGCGCACCAAAGCGGAACGGTTTCGCCGGGTACGCTTCGCGGCCTGGTCGGCGGCCTGTAACAGCTTCTTATCCAGCACGATTTGAACGATCTGTATATGTGGAGTCCATTCCACAGTATACTCCACATCGGCGGTGTCGGCAGCATGAGCAGGGGGGAGGGATGACAAACTGGTAAATTAACATTGAAAATAAAGCACTTATCCGTCTTCGGCACGCTGCAAATGCCGTCTTCGCCTCCCAATTCACGCCAAAATCGAGAGTTTTCGCTGCAAAAAGGCCAAAACCGCAAAACCTCGTTCTCGTCCAGGCAAAAAGCAGGTTCCCTTCGGCATTCGCCTCAGGGCAGGTTCCTCACCGCCGCTGCGCGCCGGTTCGGAATGACATCCATTCAGGGACGAATCACACCGCGACTGGCTGCTTGTTGCGCACCGGCACTGGCGTCAGCCAGCCGTGGCGATCGGACTTCTCTCCGCGGACGATAGCGTAGAACTCCTTCTGAATTGCCTTGGTGATTGGGCCGACCGTACCGCTGCCGACCTTAATCCGATCTACCGTCACAATCGGGGTAATCTCTGCGGCCGTGCCTGTAAAGAACGCCTCATCGGCGATGTAGAGCATCTCGCGCGGAATCATCTGCTCGAGAATCGGGATATTGAGATCGCGGGCGATCTGCAATGCTGAGTCGCGCGTAATTCCGGGCAGCACCGAGTTGCCCAGCGGCGCCGTCAGCAGCTTTCCGCGGTGCACGATAAACACATTCTCGCCTGAGCCCTCGCTGACAAATCCGTTGACGTCGAGCGCGATACCTTCGGCAAAGCCGTTGACGATGGCTTCCATCTTGATAAGCTGCGAATTCATGTAATTCGCGCCCGACTTCGCCATCGCCGGCAGCGTGTTGGGAGCGATACGAGTCCACGAGGAAACACAGGCGTTGCAGCCTTCGCCCTCGCCGCCCAGATACTTTCCCCACGGATAATTGACGATGTAGACCTCAGTCGGCGAGTTGAAGGGATTCACTCCCGCCTCGCCATATCCGCGCAGCACGATCGGACGCACATAGCACGGCCACACACCATTCGAGCCCACGGTCTCGCACATGGCCTTGACCAGTTCATCGCGCGTGTAGCGCACGTCAATGCGATAGACCTTAGCCGAGTCGAGCAGGCGCTGGATGTGTTCAGGCGCTCGGAAGATGGCCGGCCCCGAAGGCGGCGCGTAGCATCGGATCCCCTCAAACACCGAGGACCCGTAGTGAACCACATGCGACATTACGTGGATGGTGGCCTCATCCCAGGGGATGAGGCGTCCGTTGTGCCAGATGTTTTCCGTCTTCTGGATCGCCATGCATGCTCCTTCGGCTGCGCTTATAAGTGAGCGGACTTATCAGATGCAGACTGGCTGCATCTTTGATGCGTAACGGGCTGCAAGGAGGCTGAATACCTCCAAACGGCAGGGAGCGAGGGCGGAATCCCAAGCCACGTTACACGCCATTATAGCTGGAGGGCGGCGATTCCCGGATAGGACTTTCGTGCAGCAACGCCCGTAAGCCGGGCAGATTTGACTCTAAACCCTCCTCTCGGTAGCTTTTACACGGAACTCGTACTCAGAAACTAACGGCTGAAATGCACCCAATCGCCCTGAGCATCCTGCTGGGCCTGACAGCGGCGGCCGCCAACGTATTCGGCGGGGCCATCATTGTTCAGCGGCATTGGGAGCGCCGCTACCTACGCTATTTTGTCGCCTTGGGCGCAGGGTTCATGCTTGCCACTGCGCTGGTGGAGATGATCCCCGAAAGCCTGGAGCTGAGAGGCCGCAGCGCCGTCTATCTGGTGCTGCTCGGGTACTTGATCATTCACTTCTTCGAACATACTGTCACGCCGCATTTCCACTTCGGCGAGGAGACGCACAAAGACGAGTTCATACACTCGCATAAGGGATATTCAGTTCTCCTGGGACTGATCATCCATACGTTTTTTGACGGCATTGCCATCGCCTCGGGATTCCTGGTGTCGAACGAGCTCGGCTGGCTGATTTTTTTCGCCGTGTTTCTTCACAAGATTCCCGAAGGCTTCACGGTCAGTTCGGTGATGCTGGCGAGCGGGCGCAGCCGCGGGACGGCTTGGGGCGCTTCCATGATTTTGGGCGGAGCGACGCTGGCAGGTGTCCTCACGATGGCGCTGTTCCAAGATCACGTGGGCGCAGGGTTGCCACTCGCAGCGGGCGTTACGATTTATGTCGCTGCTTCAGATCTCGTTCCCGAGGTCAACAGAGAGCCGGCCATGAAAATGGCGCTGCTGGTATTTGTGGGCGCGGGGATGTTTTTTCTGCTGGAAAAGCTCTTTCGCTAAACGACGTAACGAGTATCGAGTATCGGGTAACGAGTATCGAGTGTCGGGTACCGAGTATCGAGCAAGAACTAATGAGTTTGGGCGCGAAGTCAAATGGGAAGTGCGCGGATGCGCTGCTCCAGCGAGTTTATGAGCCCGCTCAGAATGCGATTTACTTCGTTGATTCTGTTGATAAGGCAGTTCGCTTGCGAGACTGAGAGATAGGTCCGACGTTGGGCAGTGATTATTTGCGTTTCCAGTTCGGCGAGCGATCCGCGCGCGTGTCGAAGGAAACGCCGGAAGTCCTTTTCGCTATGGTGGGCCTGACCCTCTGCGATATTGCTCGGGACGGAAACCGCCGCACGGCGAATCTGGTCGGCTAAACTGTACATCTCGCGTCTAGGGAACGACTCGGTCGCATCGTACACGGCCGAAACCAAGTCCATAGATTTTTGCCAGGCGACGAGATCTTTGTAGTGCCCACCCACGAAAGGAGCTTACAGCCATACGCACTCGAAGTGGGTCGCCTTGAAGCGCGAGGTTTGATTCCACTCCCAAAACGGAACTCAAGACGGGCACTCGGTACTCGCTACGCGTTACTCGATACACCGCACTACCCCGAATGCCGGATGTGCATCACGTCGCCATCCTGCACGATGTAGTCCTTGCCCTCGAGGCGCAGCGTGCCCCGCGCTCGTGCATTGGCTTCTGAGCCGGCTTCCAGCAACTGGTCCCAGCGGATGGTTTCGGCGCGAATGAAATGCTTCTCCAGATCAGAGTGAATCGCCCCCGCCGCCTCCTGGGCGCGCGAGTTTGCTGGCACCTGCCAGGCGCGGCATTCGTCTTCACCGGCCGTGAAGAATGAGATCACACCCAGCAGCTTATACGTCGTGCGAATCAGCCGCGTGAGGCCGCTTTCTTTGAGTCCGTAGCTCGCCAGAAATTCGGCGGCGTCAGCATCGGACATTTCTGCCAATTCTGCCTCGACCTTGCCGCAGATTGCCGTAGCCGCCGCATTTGGGCGCGAGGCGAGTTCCGAGAGCTTGTATTTGCCGACCGCTTCTTCGAGATCTTTGCCCAGTTGTGGCCACTCGCCAATGTTCAGCACGTAGAGGATCGGCTTCTCGCTCAGGAACATGAATCCTCGAATTCGCTTCTTCTCTTCCGCTGTCATTTCCATCTCGCGCAGCGGTTTTTCCGACTCAAGCTGCGCTTTTGCCCGCTTCAGCAGTTCGAATTCTTTTTCCAGCTCTGGCGTTTTCATCTTTTTCAGATCTTTTTCCAGGCGCTCCAGCCGCTTTTCGATCTGCCCGAGATCGCTGATCATCAGGTCGAATTCAACATTTTTGGCATCACGCAATGGATCGATCTCATTCATCAAAGGAACCGCCGGATCCTCAAACGCGCGCAGAACATGCGCCAGGGCATCGACATTGCGCAGGTGGGCAGCATAGGCGGTATCTTTCAATGCTTCCTGGCCAATCGCGCCGACGTCAACGTACTCGACTGATGTATGAGTAACCTTTTTTGGCTTGTAGAGCGCAGCCAGCCGGTCGAGACGATCGTCGGGAACCTTGGCGACTCCGATGTGCGCCTCGCGCGGATTCGCGTGCGCCTGTGGAGACAGGTGCGCCTTGGTCAGTATTTGAAATAACGATGTCTTGCCCACCTGCGGCAGGCCAATAATGCCGGTCTTCATGAAAAGGCTCTTAGCTGTTGGCTTTTAGCTCTTAGCTGGATCGTCGTGCGGAGAAGCCATGCGAGACCATGGTCTTAAGCCGAACTGATGAGAATAAATTATATGGGCCGGGATTGCACAGTGAAGGTCAGGCCCAGCACGTTGAAACCGGGTCCGAGCCAAAGGCTAAGAGCAAAAGCTAAAAGCTCCGAGCCGTCATATACACCACTACCAGCCCCAGCAGTAGCACGGCGCCTTCGACGCGCTCGGACCACACGTGCAGCGCATCAAACTGCACGCGCTGCGGATTGTCGATCGCCGCAGAGCCTACTTCGCCGAGCGAGGCGCGGAGAGCGTCCATGCGCGGCATGATGCCGAACTGCGAGATCAGCGTGAGCGCCAGCATCAGGCAGACGAGTATGTGCCGCAACGCGAAGACGTGCGCCGTGCCGTTCGTGAAATAACTGTAAAGCATCGAGCTGATGAGATAAACGATGCCGGAAACAATGCCGATCCAGTGCAGCTTGCCCAGCGATGCCGCGACGACGTTCCCAGCCAGATGTGTTGTGGGCAGTACTCGGAACGCCGACGGCGCAACCACGAAGGCGAAGAAGATCAGCCCGCCGATCCACAGGATCAGCGACATCAACATCAGAAAGCGCAGGAAGGTCATACCGCGAGAATTATATCCTCGCGCACACCAGCAGAGGCGAATCCAGCTATACGCGAAAGCTGAAGGCTTACGGCTGAAAGCTGACAGCTGCTTTACTGCACAAACTCCGCCGGCCGGCCCGTCAGCCGCTCAATCCGTTTGGCAATCGGAGGATGAGTCGAAAACAGGCTAGCAAAATCGATCCCCATCAGCCGTGGCTGAATGATGAACAGGTGGGCCGTTGACGGCGTTGCCTGCATCGGCAGCCGACGCGAGTATGCGTCCAACTTCTGCAACGCGCTGGCCAGCGCGTACGGATTGCCCGTCAAATGCGCTCCCGTCGCGTCGGCCTGGTATTCCCGCGAGCGCGAAACGGCAAGCTGAATCAGGCTCGCTGCTATCGGAGCCAGAATCAGCATGATCAGCGCGCCCAAGCCTCCGCCGCGGCGCTCGTCGCGATTGCCGCCGAAGCCGCCGAAGATCATGGCCCAGCGTCCCATGCTGGCGAGCATCGTGATCGCCCCAGCAATGGTTGCGGCAACGGAGCTAATGAGAATGTCCCGGTTGCGCACGTGCCCGAGCTCGTGGGCGAGCACGCCTTCCATCTCCTCGTCGTTGAGCAGGTTCAGAATGCCGTGCGTCACGGCGACCGAGGCGTGCTGCGGATTGCGTCCCGTGGCAAACGCGTTAGGCGATTCCGTCGGAATCACGTACAGCTTGGGCATCGGAATGCCCATTTTCGGCGCCAGCCGCTCCATGATCTCGTAGAGGCGCGGCAACTGCTCGCGCGTCACCGGCTGGGCGCGGTACATGGCCAGCGCGATCTTGTCGGAGTAGAAGTACGAAATGAAGTTCATGACTGCGGCGAAGATGAGCGCGATAATCATCCCGTTTTGTCCGCCAAAATATTGGCCGATGAACATCAGCAGCAGCGTCAGCGCCGTCAGCAGAAATGCAGTTTTGAAGGTGTTTCCCATGGTTTCCTTGTCATCCTGAGGCGGCAGCTTTATCGTCGCCGAAGGATCTATGTATTTGATGATACGCGGATTTGCGCGATGCAGTTCGGGAGCAGCTTTGAGCTACGAGCAATCACTGATCAGAATCATGGGGTTAGCGGGAAAATCTTTGCAAATATTAGACTGCAAAGGGGTTGCAGCCAAGCTGCCACGGGCGCTAAAGCGCGGCCATCCTTTAGTTCCAGCAACGCGGCCCTGAAGGGCCGCTCTTCCACGGTTGCACCAGCGCCTGTTGAAGCCTCCGTGGAAGTGCGTCGCTTTAGCGCCGCGCTAGCGTCGACATTGATACGCCTTGACGGCGGCGTGGGTCGCCTTGAGAGCGGGAGGCATGGTTCGCTTTCCCATGTCTCGCAAAGGCGGCGAGACATGGGGCACCCCAAATGGGACACCTACTGGTTCGGGGGGAAGCGTAAGTTTACAACGGATGGCGGCTTGGCGGCGTGCCTTTGGCAACTCCCGTGTGAGGGTTAGCTTTTCCACGGCCTAACTGGGTGGGGAATGCACTTGTGCTCCACAGACAACTTACGTCATGCTTGGGCTGCCGAGTTTGCATTGCCTTCATGCCCATTCACACCATCATCGAGCCCTTCCGCATCAAAAGCGTCGAACCCATTCGCTGGACCACCCGCAAAGAGCGCGAACGGCTTCTTGAAGCCGCGCACTACAACTTATTTCTTCTTCCCGCTGACGACGTCCTGATCGACCTGCTCACCGACTCGGGCACCGGGGCCATGTCCACGCATCAGTGGGCCGCCATCATGGAAGGCGACGAAAGCTATGCCGGCAGCCGCAGCTTCGATCATTTCAAAAATTCCATTCAGGAAATTTTCGGCTACAAGCACGTCATCCCCACGCACCAGGGTCGCGCTGCCGAACGCATTCTGTTTGGCGTCACCTGCAAGAAAGGCGACGTGGTCCCCAACAACACCCACTTCGATACAACCCGCGCCAACGTCGAATTCCTCGGCGCCGAAGCGGTAGATCTTGTCATCCCTGAAGGCCGCCAGCCAGCGCTGCAGCACCCCTTCAAAGGCAACATGGATGTCGCTGCGCTCGAATCGCTCATCCAGCGCGTTGGTCGCGAACGCATTCCGCTCGTCATGCTCACCGTCACCAACAACTCCGGCGGAGGCCAGCCGGTTTCGATGGAAAATGTCCGCGCGGTCAGCGCCGTGTGCAGCCGTCACGGCATTCCTCTTTATTTCGACGCCTGCCGCTTCGCCGAAAACGCCTGGTTTATCAAGCTGCGCGAAAAAGGCTACGAATCGAAGACGCCCAAGCAAATCGCGCAGGAAATGTTCCGCTACGGCGACGGATGCACCATGTCCGCCAAAAAAGACGGCATGGCCAATATCGGCGGCTTTCTCTGCACCAATGACGATCTGCTCGCCCAGCAGGAAAAAGATCTGCTGATTCTCACCGAAGGCTATCCCACTTACGGCGGCCTTGCCGGACGCGACCTTGAAGCCATCGCCGTGGGCGTGCAGGAGGCGCTTGAAGAAGACTACCTGCGCTACCGCATCGCCTCGACTGCGTATCTGGGCAATCACATTGCTAGCGAAGGAGTGCCCATCGTGCAGCCGCCCGGCGGCCACGCCATCTATCTCGACGCCCGCGCATTTCTGCCGCACATTCCGCCTGATCAGTTTCCGGGCGTAGCACTGGCAGCAGAGCTGTATCTGGAAGGAGGAATCCGCAGCGTGGAAATTGGCACTTTAATGTTCGCCGCCGCCGCGCAGATGGACCTGGTGCGCCTGGCGATTCCCCGCCGCGTCTACACCCAAAGCCACATTGATTATGTGGTCGAAGTAATTCTGGAAGTCTGGAACAAGCGCGAGAAGATCCCCGGCCTCCACCTGACGTACGAAGCGCCCTTCCTGCGCCATTTCACGGCGCATCTCGAGCCGGTAAAAGTGGCAGCTGCGCGGAAATGAAAGCTGAGAGCTTCTTTCTCAGGATGATAGACTCGAACGTTTTCATCGAGGCGGATTATGGATATCAAGCGCGTAGGAGTCGTGGGCGCAGGAACAATGGGAAATGGCATTGCCCATGTGTTTGCCCGCAGTGGGTTTTCGGTGGTGCTGTGCGACGTGGAGCAGCGGTTTTTGGACCGCGCACTGGAGACGATTGGCAAGAACCTGGAGCGCGAGGTCCAGAAGAACAAGATCACGATTGACGACAAGGCTGCGGCGCTGAACCGCATTGAGCCGGTGACCGACCGCGCGCGCGTGGCCGAATGCGACTTCATCGTCGAGGCCGCGACGGAGAAGTTCGAGATCAAGCGGGAAATCTTTCGTGATCTCGACCAGTTGGCGCGAGCCGAGGTGATTCTGGCGTCGAATACTTCGTCGATCTCGATCACCAAGCTCGCGGCGCTGACCAGGCGTCCGGAGAAAGTCATCGGGATGCACTTCTTTAATCCTGTGCCGGTGATGAAGCTGGTCGAGGTGATTCGCGGGCTGGCAACTTCGCAGGAAACGTTCGACACGGTTCGCGATCTGGCGGTGAAACTGGAGAAGACGCCGGTGGAAGTGAACGACGCGCCCGGGTTCGTCTCAAACCGAGTGCTGATGCCGCTGATCAACGAGGCGATTTATGCGGTGATGGAGGGAGTCGCGACGCCGGAGGCGATCGACGAGGTGTTCAAGCTGGGCATGGCGCATCCCATGGGGCCGCTCACGCTGGCGGACTTCATCGGCCTGGACGTCTGCCTCGACATCATCCGAGTGATGCACGACGGCTTGGGGGATCCGAAGTACAGGCCGTGCCCGCTGCTCATTAAGATGGTCGATGCGGGCTGGCTGGGCAGGAAGAGCGGCAGAGGGTTCTACAAATATTGACGGCTTTATCACCACGGAGACACAGAGCCACGGAGAAAAACAAATTCTCTCTTTCATGATTCTGTGCGCTTGAGATAAAAGAATCGATGCATGAAGTGCCACCGCAACCGCCGGCTGTTCCCAGCGATTGGTGGTGCTACCTGCTGGCGGCGCTGTGCGGCATTGGCACTGGCTTGGCCGATGTCATGGTCAACGATCTGCTTTTTACGGCTTTGCTGGTTCTGTCGGCTTGCATGGTGCTTGGCCTGTTGCGTCCGCGATGGCCGTGGAGATGGGTCGTTGCTGTCGTCGTCTTTATCCCGCTGACCGAATGGATCGCCTACTTGCTGCGAACGGTAAGACCGACTAACGGCCAGTTATGGGGATCGTTCCTCGTTGCCCTCCCTGGATTTGCTGGAGCTTACGGCGGCGCTGTGGCGCGGCGGGCGCTGGAAGAGCTGGGGCCTCGGAAATGAGGCCTTTGCCAACTGCCTAAATTCCGTTTGCCAACTGAGCCGGGTTCTCGGGCGCCCGCTAGCCCCAAGGTGCTGTCTTAAATAAGTTATTTAAGACAGCACCAGCCCCAAAAGTTACTCGCGGATTCACAGGCGCTCGCGGTATGCTGGCGTGCATGTGTGTGAGTGTGTCGATGCTGGCCTCGGGCAGCCGAGGGAACTGTGCGATTGTGGCCAGCACGCAAACCAGGATTCTGGTCGATGCCGGCATCTCCTGCCGCGAGACCTTTAAGCGCATGAAGTCGCTGGGCGAAGATCCGCATTCGCTCACCGCCATTCTGATTACCCACGAGCACAACGATCACGTTTATGGTTTGGCAACGCTGGCAAGAAAGCTGCGCATCCCCGTATTCATGACCGGAGCCACGCATGGGGCGTGGTCGCGCGCGCTGCGCAACGAAAAAGGCGAGCGGCCGCAACTGGAAAGGCTGGAGCGCTTTGAATCGGGGCACCGCTTTCAGATCGGCGATATCGAAGTGAAGCCGTTCACCATTCCGCACGACGCGGTTGATCCCGTGGGCTTCACGTTTCGCGTGGAAGGCTCGAAGATCAGCGTGGTCACGGATCTCGGCTACGTGCCGGTAAATGTGCGTGATCACCTGCGCGGCTCTGACGTTCTGGTGATGGAATCGAATCATGATGTCGAGATGCTGCGGGGCGGGTCGTATCCCTGGGCGGTGAAACAGCGGGTAGCAAGCAATGTGGGGCACCTCTCGAACGAGAAGCTCGCCGACTTTCTGACCAGCGACTACGATAATAATGCAGCGTTTGTTGTGCTGGCGCATCTGTCAGAGCAGAACAATCATCCGGAAATCGCTCGCAAGGGAGCGGAGCGGGCGCTGGGGGAACGCGGCGGCTTGTTTCAGAGCCGGTTGTTCGTAGCCATGCAGTCTGAGCCGCTGCCCGCGATACGCTTATAACTGCTTCGTCTACAATATAAGAGTTACGCAATTCTTTATGAGTCAGCAGTGTATCGATCCCATAGTAGGTAAGATTCTGGCAGGTTGGCGCTACGACATTTCCAGCCTTGCGCCCGAGATGCGCGGAGACTATGAAGGCCATTTCGCGGCCTGCGAACGCTGCCGCAGCCGGCAGAAAATCCATCGCATTATCGATGTAGGGCTGATCGCTCTGGCTTCGATTTCGGCGGGCATGTTTCTTCTGGCGTTCGGGGTGATCCGGCATTTTGGGCCGCGGCACGCATTCTGGCTGGAAATTGCGGCGCTGGCCGGGTTTGCTTTATCGGCGCTGATCTGGCTGGTGGTAGCGGTGGCGACCCCGGCTCCGGTTACGGTGCTGGATGCCGCCAAACAAGGCGCGCGCCGCGTGCATGATCGGCTGCCTCAGGAAATTCGCGAGCGGCTGCCGGAAGAACTGCGGGTCAAGATCAC
Organism: Candidatus Sulfotelmatobacter sp.; assembly: GCA_030041215.1. Classification (GTDB taxonomy): domain Bacteria; phylum Acidobacteriota; class Terriglobia; order Terriglobales; family Acidobacteriaceae; genus Sulfotelmatobacter. Next base: position 30,843 of record JASHOH010000110.1, read on the forward strand.
TGGAACGTAAAAGTGCCTCGTTCTCCCTTCCGTTCGCTTCTCAGCGTGTCGGCGCTTCTTCTAGCTCGAATTCAAACTCATCTCATGAATGGCTTTGAACTAATGGCGACGAACGGGATAATCCGCGCTGGGAGTGGCGAAGCAAACTGATTCTCATTGAAAACGTCGAATAGCCGTAGGTGCCAGGGGGCGGAATGACGGATTTACTTGCAAGCGAGGTCGTTCGCGAGGAGAGATCGGTTCATGGAAGGCTACCTCAGCTTGCGGTAGGTGCGCTTCTGATCCTTTGCACATGTAAGTTTCTCCTGCATCTGTTCACGAGTGTCCGGCATTACGGGTATTTCCGCGACGAACTTTACTACCTCGATCTCGCCCGGCATCTCGACTGGGGCTATGTGGATTGCGCGCCGCTGGTGGCAGTCTACGCAAAAGCTGCGTTGCTAATGGGCGGCTCGTTGGCGGCACTGCGGATACTTCCGGCATTGGCAGGAGTGGTGCTGATCGGCCTGACGATAGTGATTGCGCGCGAACTTGGCGGCAATGGTTATGCGCAGTTCCTCGCCGGCCTGTGCGTTCTTTTGTGCCCGGCCTATCTGGTGATGAACAGTTTGATGACGATGAATGCTTTCGAGCCTCTCTACTGGATGGGTTGCATTCTGGTGCTGGCGCGAATTATTCGAACGGGCGACTCGCGGCTGTGGTTGTGGTTCGGTGTGCTGGCCGGCTTAGGGCTGGAGAATAAGCATTCGACATTGTTCTTCGGGTTCGCGGTCACGATGGCCCTTTTGCTCACGCATAATCGGCGCGAATTTGCCAAGCCTTGGATTTGGATTGCAGGTGCCATCGCTCTGGCGATTTTCCTGCCGAATGTTGTCTGGCAGATCAGGCATCATTTTCCGACGCTCGAAGACTTGGAGAATGTGAGAAGGATGGGGAAGAACGTCGTTCTGGGGCCGGTGGCATTCGTGAAAGAGCAGATCATCGACATGCAGCCGCTCTTCGTTTTTATATGGCTGCCGGGCCTCGTATGGCTCTTGCGCGAACGCCGCTGGCGCGTTCTGGGCCTGAGCTTCGTCATTTTCTTCGTCACCATGGAAGCCGCGCACGGCAAAAACTACTACGTCTTTCCTATTTATCCCATGTTGTTTGCCGCTGGCGCGATAGCGATTGAGCATTGGTTGGAAAGTCGAGCGGCATGGTTCCGCGTAGCCGTGGCGGCGGTCTTGGTCATAACATCAATTCCCTTGATTCCAATGTTCACGTGGCTGCTGCCGCCGGAAAAGCTGCTGGCCTATCAAAACGCGATTGGATTCAAGCCTGCGAAGCAGGAAGTTCATCACGAATCTTTGTTAATGCAACCGATTGCAGACCAATTCGGCTGGCCTGAGTTGGTGGGCGAAGTTGCAGGCATTTACGATTCGCTGCCCCCGGCTGAACGAGCTGAAACGGGTATCTGGGCCGGTAATTACGGCGAAGCTGGCGCCATTGATGAGTTCGGGCCGCGCTACGGATTGCCCACCGCGTACTCCCGCCACCAGAACCTCTGGTATTGGGGACCGCCGCCGCAGGTCTATAAGAATCTGATTGTTATTCAGTGGGACCATGAGGATGTGCAGGACAACTGTACGTCGTATGAAGCGTTCAATCACTATGAGCGTTGGGGGATGGATGAAGAGAACACGCCAATTTATTTATGCCGCGGCGTGAAGTTTGATATTCAGAAGATCTGGTGGCATTCGCACCACTGGAATTGAGCCGCGTCGAATTTTTTCCTTCTGCAGCCCGAGCTGAACACTAGAAGGCTTGCTGATCGCCTTACCTGGGCTGGACTTTAGCCCCTGAGGAAAGGATCTTCTACACGCGCTCAAGTTCCGGTACCGTGCGGTCATTGAGGACATTGCCGGTATTCAGCGTCGTGGCTGGCTCGAAAAGAAGAATCCAGCAATCTTCCTCGGCGACAGGACGATGTTCGACGCCACGCGGCATGACGATGAATTCGCCTTCTTCGATCCACTCGTGCTGTTCGCGGAATTGGTCGTCCCGGTAGTCCATGCGGAAGCGCCCTTTCACCACCAGAAACAGCTCATCTTCGTTTTCGTGATGGTGCCAGACAAACTCGCCTTTGAGCTTGTCGAATTTCACCATCTGGCCGTTCAGTTCGGCGCCAATGTAAGGCTTCCAGTATTCGGAAATGCGGGCGAATTTTTCGGCGATGTTGACCTTTTCCATGGGGGCCCCTGCGTTAGTTGCTTGAGATTGTACCCAACAAGATTGGTTGCAAAGAATTGGCGAGGCATCTCACACCCCCAATGACCTATTTTCAGGGAGATCCTTCGCTCCGCCTGAGAAACGGCTGCGCTCAGGATGACGCCACACAAGGAGAAATCTGCGTTCAGACTTCAAATACTCCAGCTATCCCGTACGCCTCGCGGAAAGCAAGGTAAGAATCTCGCGCAGGCCCTGGCGAATGTGCTGGATTTCTGCCGATGATGGTCCCGGGAACGGTATAGCAGCTTGCTGGCCTTTTTCGCTTTTGGTATCTGCGCGCAGTTGCTGGCGCGCGCCGGCGATGGTGAATCCCTGCTCGTAGAGCAGTTTCTTGATCTCCAAAACGTTTTCTACGTCGCGCTTGCGGTACATGCGCTGGCCGGTGTTGCTTTTTACCGGCTTGAGCTGGGGAAATTCGCTCTCCCAGAAGCGGAGCACATAGGTGGGCAACTTGCAGAGCGTTGCCACTTCGCCAATGCGGAAGTAGAGCTTGTCAGGAATGTAGATCTCGTCTGATTTGCCTCTGCCTGCGCTCTTTTTCCTGGCACTCATTTTTTCTTTGGACTCCCAGTGGCTCAATTGATTCCTCATTGTGACATAGCGCGCGGGAGTTGCGGCGCAGAATTCAAACTAAACGGTCATGAAGGAACACGCCACGATCGCAAGGAACATCCCGAAACGGAAACGCCTCTCAGGAGGTGCTTCTCCTGAGAGGCTGGTTAAACTCTTTGCCGGTTGCGGAGTTTGGTTTCGCTGACGGTTAGTGTTTCTTCTTTTTTGCCTTCTTCTTGGTTGCCATGAAGGTTCCCTCCGTGAACGATTTTCCCTTGCAAAGGTTGTTTACCACGGGACCCCGAATGCTGAACGCGACCCAACGCATAGTGCGGGAAGCGTCTTTAACCCCAGATATTGCGGCAGGATAAATGTGCTGTCAACAGAATTTTGCACCTGGAATAAAAATTCTGACAGCGAAATCTCGGCTGCTGCGATTCGTCGACTTCTCTTCCGCGGATTCGCGCGGATTTCGCCGATTGAAACCGAAGAAAGAAGCCCGTCCATCTACGTGCATCTGCGGAAAAGAAACCCCTAAGGAGATTCATGCGAAATCCCTGCTA
>JASHOH010000111.1 GCA_030041215.1 Candidatus Sulfotelmatobacter sp.
TTGCCGAGCTGCCGGACGCGGGCTTTGACGAACTCCTGCCGCTGTTTGGCCATGTGGTATTCAGCGTTCTCGCTGAGGTCGCCGAGGGCGGCGGCGCGCTTGATTTCCTTGGGCAGCTCGTAGACGAGCTCGCGCTCAAGCGCGTCAATCTCTTCCTGAAGCTTTTTTCGGAGGTGATCGGTCATTGTTAATCAGGCATGGAAACGCTCCTGTGATTATAAACCCGCCGTGGCTTTGCAGACGGCAGCCCCGGAAGGACATTTGGATTTCAGCGGAGAACCGTCTGGCAGAGATTAGATACCGCCCAGGAGTGAGAGCTGGCCGTTCGCCGATTCTCGCCTGAAGCGTCCATTCCAGCTTGCTACACTGAATCTTAGCCATGCCTTCGCGCTACGCACATTGGATGTATGACTGGGAGCACCGCCTTACGTCGGTCGACAACAACCGCATCGTGCGGCCGCTCGACTGGGGTCTGGAGTGGGCGCGCGACTGGCCTTGCCGGAATGGCTGGCAGCCGGGTCAGGCGGCGGACGATCCGGCGAAGTTTTTCATCGACTTTAGCCGCCGCATTCTCGCGGCGAGCGACGAATTCTATGCCTATGCGCGGCCCAGCGATTTTCAGCTGGAGACGCGCGAGATCAAGGTTTTTTCCACGCGCGAAGTGCCCGATCCGAAACTTGAGGCCAAGGTGAAAGGAACGTTTGGGCAGTTTCTTCGGTTCACTTCGCCAGTAAGGACGCCTTATCCAGAGAACAATCTGGCGAATGCGCGCTGGTTTCCGGCGCGGGGGCGGCGGGCGATTGTGCTTCTGCCGCACTGGAACGCCGATGCGATCGCGTACTCCGGGCTGTGCCGCGTGCTGAATATGCTGGGCGTGGCCGTGCTGCGCCTGTCGATGCCGTATCACGATATCCGCATGCCCCACGAAACCAACCGCGCGGACTATGCAGTTTCGGCGAACATCGGTCGCACATTGGATGCGGTGCGGCAGGGCGTTGCCGATATCCGGTCGTGCCTGGACTGGCTTGAAGAGCAAGGTTACACGCGGCTGGGAATTGTGGGCACCAGCCTCGGTTCCTGCTATGCATTCATAGCCGCGGCGCATGATCCCCGCATTCGTGTTGCAGCATTCAACCATGCTTCGACATATTTTGCCGACGTGGTTTGGCATGGGCAATCGACCCGGCACATACGGCAGGGGATCGAATCGGAAATCGATCCGGAGACACTGCGGCAAGCCTGGCTGGCGGTGAGTCCGGTGGCGTATTTCGAGCAGTTCTCACGCTGGCGGAGAAAGTCGCTCATTGTGTATGCGAAATATGATCTAACATTCTTGCCTGAGTTTTCGCGGCAGATCATTGGTGAATTCGCAAGGCATGGGCTTGACCATAAAGTTGTTGCCCTGCCATGCGGGCACTACACAATGGGCGAGTGGCCGTACAGTTACATGGATGGGTGGCAATTGGCGTCGTTTCTGAGGACGGCATGGTGAGGGCTGCGACCCTCACAGAGCGTCGCGGAACAACCCGGCCCCTGGCCGGAGCCAGCGAAGGCAGCGATTATTGCCCTCAATCCGCTGCAAACTTACGCTTCCCCAGGAGTACCCCATAGGCCAAGTCATCACAGTCAGCCTAGAAACGGTCAAGACTGTCAAAGAATTGCCGGAGTTGGCAATGGCGGAAACCGCGGGCACGTGACATGGATCAAAATTATCCTTGCGCAAATCAAGAATTTAGGAGATTATGCGTTGAGTAAAAGCTGCAGAAGGCCCGCCCACTCCTGGCGGGCGTAAGTGCTTTATTAACTAATATTTGCCTGCAAACCCTTTGCCCGCAAATATTTGCAAGGATTTTCCCGCTAACCCCATGATTCTAATCAGGGGCACAGGGGGGAGGGGGAGTACGAAAGTAGTAAACACTCCCAAAATTCGGGCATAATTCGACCCTCTTTTTCCACAAAATCTCCTCAAGAATTTTCCAGCAGGAACTCCAAACGTCCAAAAAGATTTCAGACAGAAAGAAATATGATTTCAGTGAAAACTCCCGAGCGATACATGGAACTTCACCGGCCAAACGTATACGATGGGCTTTAGGAAACTGCCATGGAAAACACAATGATGTCGCGCCCGTTGTACGAAGTGGATCCTGCCGTCGCCGCCGCAATTGATAATGAAACCCGCCGCCAGCACGAGGGGCTGGAGCTGATCGCCTCCGAGAATTTTGTCAGCGAAGCCGTGCTTGAGGCCACGGGTTCGGTGTTTACGAATAAGTATGCCGAGGGATATCCGGGCAAGCGCTACTACGGCGGCTGCGAGTTTACCGACGTGGTGGAGAATCTCGCTCGTGACCGCGCCAAGCAGTTGTTCGGCGCAGAGCACGCCAACGTGCAACCGCACGCGGGGTCGCAGGCGAACATGGCGGCTTATGCGGCCGTGCTTCAGCCCGGCGACACCATTTTGGGATTGAACCTGGCTCACGGCGGGCACCTCACCCATGGGCATCACCTGAACTTCTCCGGCAAGACTTACAAAGTTATTCCTTATGGCGTCACCAAAGAAACCGAAACAATCGACTACGATGCGCTGGAAAAGCTGGCGGAACAGGAGCGGCCGAAGCTGATCATCGGCGGGGGCAGCGCTTATCCGCGGATCATCGATTTTGCACGCATGCGGCAGATTGCCGACAAGGTCGGGGCGCTGTATCTGGTCGATATGGCCCATTTTGCTGGGCTGGTAGCGGGCGGGGTGCATCCGTCGCCGGTGCCGCACGCGCAGATTGTCACGTCAACTACGCATAAGACTCTGCGAGGACCGCGCTCGGGACTGATTCTCTGCAAGGCGGAATTTGCTGCGGCTATCGATAAGACGGTTTTTCCGGGAATGCAGGGCGGGCCACTGGTTCACATTATCGCGGCGAAGGCGGTTTGTTTCTATGAGGCGATGCAGCCTGAGTTTCGCGATTATGCACGGCAAATTGTGGCGAACGCGAAGGTGCTGGC
>JASHOH010000112.1 GCA_030041215.1 Candidatus Sulfotelmatobacter sp.
GACCATGGTTGGCAACACTGCAACTAGGTTAGCTTGTGAGTTTCAGGGAACCGAAATGGCGCCGTTATGAAGGCGAACATGAAACCACAGGGAGAACGAAGCATCCGAAGGTCTGCCGCTAAGGCAGGGGCTGGATGTCAGGAAAACATGTCTGGCGTTCCAGAGGCGAGAAGTGTTTCTCACTTGACATCCCCTTATATAGGACTTCTGGCCCGGTTGGCTCACCGCCGTTCAATTTCCAGATTGCCGCGTCACCGACCGACCACGTAATTTCAGCATTTATCGCTTCCTGGTCGTTGACAAGACCTTAGAAACGGAAGTAAAAGTAGTCATTCGTAATATATCGAAGGTTCAAGCTGCTACCACGCAGCGGTGATTTTCAAGGAGTAAAACTCATGCAACGCGATGTCGCGACTACATGGAGCGTAGGCGTTGCACAAGCCTCGCTCTTTGGGCTTCTCCTGATTCTGGCACAGTCGCTGGTCGCACAGGTTGGTGCTACCTACTATGTGTCGACCAGCGGCAACGATCGAAATCCCGGCACCCTCACCCTGCCTTGGGCCACCATCCAGCACGCGGCAAATACGGTCAAGGCAGGCGCCGCAGTGTACGTCCTCGGAGGGGTATACCACGAATCCGTGAACTTTCCCAAGTCTGGAACGGCGACGGCGTCGCCGATTACCTTCCAGAACTATCTCGGACAGACTGCGGTCATCGACGGGACCGGCGTAAACTGCTGCTCATCGAATGGAGAAGGCGGGGACGACATACAGGGCCTCATCAATATCGTGAATAAGAGCTACATCACCATCAGCGGATTTGAGATTCGCAATTACACTACCGGCAACGAAAATGACACTCCGGCTGGCGTTTGGATCACAGGCTCGGGCACGGGAATCCAGATTCTGAACAATAGGGTGCACCACATCACGACTACGTCAGAAAAGAATGGAAACGCTTTCGGCATCTCCGTGTACGGCACGTCGAAGACTCCCATCACGCAATTGCTCATCAGTGGCAACGAGGTCTATGACCTAAGGACTGGGAACAGCGAATCAGTGAACGTGGATGGGAACGTTACTCACTTTGCCATCGTCAACAACCTTGTTCACGACAATGACAACATCGGTATCGACGCGATTGGCTACGAAGGCGTGGGCCCCGTCGGCTACGACGAGGCCATGTACGGCGAGATCAGCGGGAACACGATCTATAACATCAGCGGAATAACGAATCCCGGCGAGGGTAATTCCTACGACGCGGATGGACTTTACTGCGATGGCTGCGCCTATGTCACGTTCGAGAGAAACGTAATCTTCCAGGTCGACTACGGCATCGAGACGACCAGCGAAAATCAGGTCTGTCAAAGCAATGGCACCGAGTGGTCAGGGGGAAATACCGGATCTGGAACCGCTGCTAAAGGCACGTTTCCCTGTTATGGCAGGTATGTCACGGTGCGCAACAACATATTCTACAAAGCAAACTCGTGCGGCAACTCCATCGGAGGTTACGCGGCTGCGACCAGCAAGGGTGGTCCTAGCAACGGAGGAGGCAGCAGCTACCACGATGTCTTTGTCAACAACACGCTGTTCGATAACGGGACTCAACCAGGTAACGCGAACGAAGGCACACCAAGCGGCGAATTCCAGATACAGTTTCAAGTGGACAGCGCTCAAGGGAACATCTACGAAAACAACGTTCTTTATGCCGGTCCACCGAATATTTGGATCAACAGCTTCGTCCCGTGCAGTTCAAGTTATCCATGCCCCCCAGCAACGCTCAATTGGAACCTGTACTACTCGGCTGCGGGTTATCTGGAAGGGACGTCGATCTTGTGGGCGGACGTGGGTGACTATGAGAGTTTTGCAAAGTGGCAGAGCGCCAGCGGCGAAGATGCGGATTCTTTGAACACCGATCCACTCTTTATCAATCCGGAAGACACGCCTCCAAACTTTGACACTATTCCTTCCTCGCCGACCGTGGGTGCCGGCAGCACTAGTCTCTCGTGCGGTGTTGGCTGGTGTGATCCCAATGGCAGTTCGCCTAAATCCATCTATGGCAGTACCGACTTTCTAGGAAATCCGCGGAGGCATGGGTCGAAGATTGACATTGGCACCTTCGAAAACACGGGAGTCGAAATCGCCAACTCATTGACAGTGGATCTCACTTCGAGGAGGTACATTCTCCGACCAGGTCAAGCCACCATTCTGACGGTCACGGTGTCGGCCATTCCTGGTGGTGGCGGTGTGCCCAGCGGTACAGTGGAATTTATGCGGGGATCACGCTTGCTGGGAAAGCAAACGCTACTACCGGTTAGCGCCAGGGAGTCTGTGGCGAGTCTGCCGCTTAGCGCCTCGCAGCTCGACCAAGGCGCAAACAAGTTAACAGCAGTGTATTCGGGGAATGCGATCGCGCCGTGTTGTCCTGTATCAGGATCACCGGTTACGGTCTACGGAAGCTCAACCTCTGCGCCAATCACGGTGACGCTGCAATAGTTCCTGAAGATGGGCTTCCAGCAGGATTCGGCCTGGAGCGAATCCGATTCTGGACGAGTGGTCGGCGAACCTTACCTTGGGATTACTTCCTGCTTGCCCGTGACACACTCAGAACTGGTGAATTCTCACAGCTAACGATGCGTAGGGTGCCCCGAAAGCGGAATTGACCAGCGACGTGAGATGCCACCACGTCGACTTTTTGAACGAAGGTTACAACAAGTCCTGGCGCAGTTTTGAGAATCTTGCTGACCTTGTTGGGACACCAGAACGTGCCCAGCAGCCCCAAGGAGCAGGACCCGATACTCTTCATCCACGCTGTTGAAGAAAGCGGAGACCTGACGCATTTGGTCGGGCTGAGAACCAGCAAAAGGAATCGGAGCCGTCATCTCTTCATGGCATCCCCCCAGCAGATCGAGCGGCGCCCGTTGGGATGAAACGATGCCCGTGCCTGACAGCAACGTCCAACCGAGACTTTTGTATCGGTCGATACGTTCGTCCAATGGCCTCGTCGTCGCGCTTCTGCCAATCTCGGGCTCAACGTTCACTCGCTCTGACATCGAAAGGACTTACCAATTGGACGGCACAAATGGACTGAAAGAGACCACGCGCCTGCCGCGTTGAACACGCTGAGTGTGAACGACGAATGGAGACTGGCCCGCTTCCGCCTGTCCCAGCTTTCTGTCAGACGCATGGCAGCCATAACTATTATGCAGCCGCATAGAGTTCAGGGAATCATCTTTGTGTAAGCAAGAAGAATGCAAGGAGAATTCAAATGCAACGGGAAAACAGTTTGCAAGACAAGCGGGTGGTTGTGCTCGGCGGTTCCTCGGGGATTGGTTTGGCAGTGGCGGAGCAGGCGGCGTCGCAGGGAGCAAGCGTCATTATCGCCTCCAGTAGCGCGGAACGAGTTCAGAAAGCCGTTGAATCAATCGGCGGAGAAGCGCAGGGCCAAGCGGTTGACCTCTTGGACGAACGAGCCGTTGCAACCTTCTTTTCCAAGTTCGGCACTTTCGATCATTTGGCATTCACCGCGGGCGATAGCCTGCATTTGCACGATCTTGCTGCTACCGATCTCCAGCAGGCCAGGCACGCCTTTGAATTGCGCTATTGGGCAGCACTGGCCGCGGTCAAATACGGAAACCCCCATATTCGCAAGGAAGGTTCTATCGTGCTCACAACAGGAATCGCTGGTCAGCGCCCGCAAAAGGGATGGGTAATCGCGGCAAGCGTTTGCGGAACCATCGAAGCACTAACGCGAGCCCTGGCGGTCGAGTTGGCACCAATACAGGTGAACGCGGTATCTCCCGGAGTTGTTCGGACAAACCTCTGGCAGAGCATGAGCGCACCGGAGCGCGAACGTCTATTCGAGAGCGTGGGAAAGAGTCTGCCTGTTGGCCGGGTCGGCGAGGCTCATGACATAGCGCAAGCCTATTTGTTCTTGATGCAGGAAGGATTCAGCACCGGGCAGACGGTGGTGATCGATGGTGGTACGGTCCTGGTTTAGCGCCACGGTAGTTCCCGACTGGCTGATGGTTTGGGCTGATAACAAGCGGTTCGCGCGGCTCGGATCGGTGCTCGCCGAGCGTTCCGACGAGCAGTCCGTCAAATTCATTCGCAAAAAGGAGCGACAAAATGAGTAAATCAATGAAGGCTATGGGAGTAGTAAGAAGGACGTCTCACTCCTTCTGCATGGTTTTATTGCTGTTGTCCTGTGGAGAGCTCTCAGCGCAAAACCAAGAGCATCGCATTCGGAATATTGTTCTGGTCCACGGCGCATGGGCTGATGGCTCTGGCTGGAAATTCTCTCCTACGGCTAAGCGGCGGCTTTCTCCCGCGCCCACCGGATTCACCACGACCTGCAGAAGACTTGCAACAGTCGAGATGAAAGGCTATTTTCTTCCGAGCGCCAAGCCGCCTAGCGTTTCGAGCTGCACCGTAATCACATCCGGGCCAGTAATCCGGCCTGCGATGATGGGCTTGTCGGGGACGGTTTCGTAAGCATATCCAGTTAGGGTGCCGCTCACATCATCGAATTGCCGCTGGTGCCCTAGCGTGACGCTGAGTCTGGCCCAGCCGTAGTGAACTTCGCCGTCAATCACGAACTTCAATCCCAGATATCGATCCTTGACACCCTTACCTTCGCCCGCCCACGCACCGAGGTTGGAATACTGGTCACCGACACGATTAAAATGCTCCACCGCCATAAATGGAAAAGGAACCGAGAAATTGTCTTTTGGCCCGATTCGCGCGCCCGCAGGCAAAGCGTAGGCAGCGGAAAAAAAATAGCCGCCGCCACTACTAAACCGTCTGCCAGCGACCGCGTTGTCAGCGTTGCCGTCTCCCCATGCCGAGAGCCCTATGTCGGTGCCGCCGGTGCCGACGTAAAAACTAGTGCGCAGTAGAAAATCAGTGATGCCATCGTGGTTGAGATCAATGTACAGGGGAGCTCCTGTATGCGTCACTTGATACGTTTCCGTATAAACAACTTCCGCCTCGGAGGCACCGGCCAGCGCCAGCATACTCACTCCGGCTGCGCATGCCACCTGCGCATACGTATTCAGTTGCCGGTTAAGGGAATCGGAAAGTCTGGATTTCTTACGGGGAGCGCTGGACATAAGTCTTCCTCCGAAGGCATTTCATTATCCGTGCCGCAAACATCAACAGTCAATGCTCAATTGTCGAAATCAGGCGATTCTTATTGAACTCGCCTGACGGACGCAATCTGCAAGCAGCAGAATCACAGCCGCCTTAGCCGTGCACTTTGATCTCCCGGCGTTGCCGCAATTGGAGGAAGACTTCACGATGGCGCACGGCCTTCTCCAGATCCCCGCCAGGTTGCATCTGAAGTGCCGACAGCCAACGGTGCGCGGACATCAATCCGGGTAGCATGCTAAGCGCGGTTTCAAAGGCCAGAATGGCGCGTTCCCGATGTCCCAGACGCGCCAGCGCAACTCCCAGATGAAAGTGCCCCAGCGGCAGAAAATGTTGCAGGCCAACAGCCACCAGCGCCTCTTCTGCCGCTTCATGGTTGCGACGCTGTCTCAGATATACGACTGCCAAGCCCAGATGCGCCTCTGCGCTGTCGCCGTCGATTTTGAGCGCCCGATGAAAAGCGCGTTCTGCGTCACGAATGCGACGCTGGCGAAGATAAGTTTCGCCAATCCGCAGGTGCAGATCAGGCAATCGCGGATCGGACTGCTCAGCTTTCAACATGCAACTCAGGGCGCCGTCCAAGTCACCCTCTTGAAAGCGAATAACGCCCATCAGTACGTCGGCCCACGGACGCGACTTGGACTCAAGCGCCGTGTTCGGGTTGTCTGGTGGCGTCGTCTCACTCGGCTCCTGACTGTCCTTCAGAGGAGCCGTTGGCTCATAGTTCAGTAATCGCTCAAGCAGAATCTTGGCATCGGCGCGCCGCCGCAAAGCCATGTAACATTGCGCCAGGTGTTGCGCGAACCGCAACTGATCTGGATTTTCCTTTGTTAGTTTTTCAAGCAGCGGCAATGCATCCACATAGCGCCGCGCGTCCAGATAAACGCGTGCCAGGTTGTAATTCTGTTCGCGGATCGCTACTTCCGTTGCTTTCTTCTGATCGTCGCTTGTAGGCAGGATGTAACCAAGGGCAACGAACCGGTCGAGCACAGTTTGGACCGATGCAGGATCGATACGTAAGTCCGCGGGATGCATGCCGCACGGACCCGCTTCTTCCTCCCAACTCGGTCTGCGGCGAATTGCAGGCGGCTTCTCGAAGGCATGGACAAGAACGCGCCCGTCCATGTCATCGCCCACAGGCAATCCGAAAAGAGTCAGGATTGTGGGCGTCACATCCAGCAGCGTTGCTCCATAAATTCGCTCGTCCTGCCGGATATTTGGACCCTTCATGCAAACGATCCCGAGGGGGCGATGCTGCACCGCCGCTCCGGCTGGTTCGACCGGAATTCCGCGCGGGCGCAAGTGATCGGAATGAAAGCCGTGATCGGAAACCAAGACTACCGTTGCATCAGGCCCCGCGAGATCGAGAAGCGTCTCGAGCATCATGTCGTGGAAACGGTAAGCGCCGTTGACCACATCTTTATAGATCTCGAACTTCTCTTCTGGGACGCCCTTCATGCGCGGAGGATGGAACTGCATGAAGCCGTGGCAGAAGTGATCGATGCCGTTGTAGTACACGGCCAGAAAATCCCACTGTTCGTTCTGCAGAACCCAGGTGGCGGTGTTGTGAATGGAGCAGTTTTCCGCCAGAATTTTGGCGAACACCTGCAGTCCCTTCTCTTTCTCCTGATCGATTTCTGCCGCGCGCGGAATCCAGGGAAGGATCGCCCCTTCGGTGACTTCCCCCGGATGCATGCGCAGCTTCGCAAATATCGCTCGCATGCTTTCGGGATGGACCACTCCATCAGGCAACGGCCATTCCTGATCCCGCGGCGCGGTTGCGTATGGATACAAATCCGAAACCGAAATTCCATTGATCGGCTCGGCAGGGTGGCCCGCATACCATCCAAGAACGTGAGTTTTGTAACCACGCTGGGTCAAGATGTTCCAGATGGCTTTCACCTTGCGCGAAGTGCTCGTCACCGGGCGCACGCCGCCAGTCCGTGGGTCAGGCTCAGTAAATCCCAGGATGCCGTGCTTGTCCGGCCGCTTTCCCGTGGCGATGGAGTTCCACAACATGGGAGAAAGTATGGGCCGCAAAGTCGCGAGGTTGCCCATCACACCATGACTAACAAAGTCATCCAGAGTCGGCATCAGACCCTGGTCCAGAAGAGGATTGATGAGCTTCCAGTCCGCTGCATCCCAGCCGATCAGAAGCACCTTCTTGGCGAGAGGTTCAGACATGGAGTTAGATTTGCTGGCGCGCCTGTGTGAACAACAGCGACGACGGCATCGGGAAATACTATTCCAGCTTCACAAAGGTGCGCGCGAAGTCGGGAGTGAAGAATAATGGATTTGAGTTACAGGCAGATGAAAATGAGCAATGGGTAGTGGCTGTTAGTTGCAAAAACCCTCTCCCCGGTAAACAGGGAGAGGGCTGTTTCAGCCTGAACGTGTTTTAGTCGTCGTCGCCAGCGGGAGCCGGGTTGTTGAATTCGCGCGGCGGGCGAACCGCGCTCTCACCGGGATAGGGGCGAGTAAAGCCGGTAGACATGTACCAATTCAGATGGTTCACAGTGTCCGGGTCTTCCGAGTCGGGCTTGGTCAGTTTGCCGGCAGGGGAGGGCTTACCGGCCTGGACCAAAGCAAACCGCCCGATCGAGAACACGGATATCGTGCTTTGGTACACCATGGGATTTCACCACGTGCCGCATTCTGAGGATTGGCCGGTCATGCCGACGGTATGGCATGAGTTCGAATTGACGCCGGTAAATTTCTTCGCGCGGAATCCTGCGCTGGACTTGCCGAAGTAGCTACCGATTGAAGGACACAAAAGCCCGATTCAAACAGTCTGCGACGCTAAAATCGCACGACCGTCCCCCCACGGACGGTTGGTCGGCAATCCGGAAGTTGCCCATAAACGGGCCTTCGAGTCCCCGAAGCCGACTT
>JASHOH010000010.1 GCA_030041215.1 Candidatus Sulfotelmatobacter sp.
CGCTGCATTCGCCTCCACGAAACTGCCATCGACCGACAGGTGCTGGCCCTGCACCAATCCTACTTCCACACACTGCCGCACGATCTGCTCAAACAACTGCTCGAACAATTTCGACTCCTGGAATCGTCCGTGCCGGTTCTTGGAAAACGTGGAGTGATGCGGAATCTCGTGATCGAAACCTAAACCGGTAAACCAGCCCCAGATGCATGCGTAACTCCTCGACCAGCTTGCGCTCGCTGGTGACGCCGTACAGATACCCCATCAGCAGGATGCGCAGCAGCAGTTCGGGATCAATCGACGGCCGCCCGGTCTCACTGTAGCTGTCTTTCCGTTGCTGCCTTACAAACTCAAAACTGACGTGCTTGTCGATCAGCCGCAGCAGATGGTTTTCAGGAACCTGATCTTCCAGACGGAAATAATAGAACAGCGCTTCTGAGCGAGCGTGGTGCCCCATCATGATCAGCAGGCCTCCGAAGATCGAAATCCCGTGCAACATGAAAAAGAACTACCCTGTTTTCACTAAATCTGACCCACTAATCTCAGTGACTTTTTCAACACCCACGCCTGTTTGCGACATCTACGTTCCAGTACAATAAAAAACTGATCGTGTTCGTCATGCAGGTGAGTGGGCATGTATTGGAATCGCATCAGCTGCTTCGCTGTGGTTCTAACGGTTGCCACAGTTCTCGGCTCCTCTAGCTCGGCCCAGGAAGTTGCGTTTTTAGATCTGACGAAGGTCGTGTCTCGGCCCTTGCGGCGACCACAATCAAAGTCAGCCGCAACGGGCAAATACAGTGGTAGTGCTCAGCAGGTTACTTCCTGTCGTGATGCTAAACAAAATCTAGGCGCATTGCGTACATCACTCCTGTCGCTCGATCGCACTTACTATCAGGTTGGGGATGAGCCGATCTTCGAGGCGACGGTTGAGAATGTCGGTCCTACAGCGCTCAGGATTCCTTTTTCACCGTACTTGGGCGATCTGCAACCGGAAGACGCAGCCCAAGAATTCGCTTATTCCGAGTTGCGAATAGAATTGTGGGTCGCTGCTGGCGATCATTGGATGACCAATACCGGCGGCGTCCTGAGCCTGTATGGGAATGGGGATCACGCTAGTACGACGCTGACCCTAAACCCAGGCGAATGGGTACGTGTCGTTGGGAAGGGCCATCTTTTCTCGGCCTACGATGTCGCCAAACAATACATGTCAGTTCATCCGGCAGATCAGATGTATGCACAAGCATCCCTGTTCCATGACGAGACGCTGGTAACGCCGACGCAATCGGCGTCTGTGCTCCGTGAGATCTGTGTCTCCCAAACGCATGGACAGAGCGTCCCGATCCAGTTGACCGATCCGTAGTTGTCGTAATAGTGCGCCGTGAAAGGCGCTGGACTTCAGCGGGCGCAACTCCCGCCCGGGAACTGGTTCGCTCCACCCGGTAGTAATCGAAACGACAGCGGAGGCAACGAAGCTGACGGAGCTTTCGATGGAAAGGGTCGCTAGGCGACCCCGCGAGCGTGCAGGCCATAACGTGAGTGGTGTGTCTTGAAAGTCTGTATCAACTAGCCGGTGGAAGTCCGGTCGTGGTAATCGCCAGAGAGCCACGTAGCAAGCTCCTCATGCCCTGGGTGACTGGGGGTGTGAAAGCGGAGTATGCCTCCGAGAAGGGGGTGCAAGATGGCAGTCCGTACCATGAAGGGAATCCTGCAGCGTCGACATACGGAAAAGGGAGAGCCGAACCACTCACTTACTGGTGAAGGCCACGGAAGAGGGGAAGAATCTGGAGCGCAACCTCGATGAACTCCACGGCGTATGGGGAGCGGAATGTCATCACAGCAGATACGGAAACAAGAGAGATCTCCGGGGGTCGGTGGCCCACAACTACCGTGAGCCCAGCTATAAGCCGCAAGGTGAAATGCATGGGCGACGCCATCGGAGAAGTCGGATGAGGTTACATATCTATGGATGGTCGAGACAACACAACTCGGCCGGAGGAGAGGACCTCTACTTTTATCGCGCTCAGCGGGGAGGTAAGTGACGATGCATGCCGGAAGCGGCCAACTCCATCAGTTCGATAAATCACGACAACTCCAGCGCAGGCTATACCTGGCGGCCAAGAAGTGTCGGGAGCGAAGGTTCCACGCACTCTATGACCGCATATTCCGGCCCGATGTACTGTGGCGGGCCTGGCAAGAAGTGAAAGCCAACGGAGGCAGTGCTGGCGTCGATGGCGTAAGCCTGGAAGAGGTGGAGCGACAGGGCGTGGCACCGTTTCTCGAGGTACTTGCGGCGGATCTGAAGGCAGGAAGGTACCACCCGCAGCCGGCGCTGCGGGTATACATTCCCAAGCCAGATGGCCGCCAACGGCCCCTGGGGATTCCGACAGTGCGAGACCGGATCGTCCAACAGGCGTGTCGAATAGTGATCGAGCCAGTCTTCGAAGCGAACTTCCAAAACCAGTCGTACGGGTTTCGACCGAGGCGCAGTGCGGCGCAAGCGGTCCGTGCAGTCGACAAAGTAATGTTGCGAAGTTGGTGGGTGGTAGACGCCGACATCCAAGGGTACTTTGATGCGATCGATCACGATCTCCTGCTCACGTTGGTGAGTCGGCGAGTGAGTGATCGGCGGGTGCTGAAGCTGCTGCGGCAATGGCTGAAGGCCGGGGTGATGGAAGAAGGGCAATGGAGAGCAACGGAAATCGGGTCTCCGCAAGGAGGAGTGATCAGTCCGTTGATGGCGAACATCTATCTACACGTCTTGGATACGTACTGGACAGAACGATATTCGCAACTAGGAGCTCTCTGCCGATACGCTGACGACTTCGTGATCGTCTGCCGAAGCAAGACGGAGGCAGAGCGAGCACTGGAGACGGTTCGGTGGATCATGGGGAAGCTGAAGCTGACCCTGCACCCCACCAAGACTCATCTGGTGGACTTGGGCAGGGAAGGCTTCGAGTTTCTGGGGTTCCACTTTCATAAGCGAAGGGTGCGGAAGACGGGCAAGCTCTTGCCATACTTCTGGCCTGGACAGAAAGCGATGAAGGCGGTTCGAAGCAAGATTCGGCAGATCGCAGGGTACAGTCGGAAGCGAGTTCCGATGGCCAAGATAGTGGGTGAGCTAAACCCAATAGTCCGGGGATGGCGGAACTACTTCTCTGCCGGGAACTCGACGAAGCAGTTGAGCGCCTTGGATCACTATCTCTGGCTCCGATTACGCCGGTCGTTTCTGGCGCATTATCAAGGTACTCGGGGATGCTCAAAGCGGGCGTACTTCCCATCTTGGTTTGCGGGCAGTGGAGTGGAGCACTTCTACCTGCCAGGGTTATGCGGCACAGGCTTTGAACGCTCCAGGAAGAACGATAATCGGTAAGCCGTATGAGGGAGAACCTCACGTACGGTTTGATGCGGCAGGAAATGGAAACCCGGATATGGTGGAGCTAATGAGGCACTCTCAGAGGAAACGGAGAGCTCCGGCTAGGCTCGATCTACGTCCCACGGCGCCATTTCCTGACCCAACAACGCTGAGCAGGTCCCGAAACAATAATTGCAGGAGCCGACCTGACTGTTACACAGGGAAGGCCGCCGACGATGGAGGTAGAACGAGCGAACAAACTCCATCGGTCCTGCCGGGATAATGGCGATGGCATGTAGGCAGAGGAGACCAGACGCAACACGGGAAGCCCCAACGGTGATCGCAGTCGGGATCAACCGGTA
>JASHOH010000113.1 GCA_030041215.1 Candidatus Sulfotelmatobacter sp.
TTGAGCTATGGCGTCCGCAGTTGTGGAATCGAGGAGCTTGTGACGAGCAACCAGCTCCTGTCCGGCAAGCTTCTGCATGACTAGTTCCCGCGCGATACGCAAAGCGACTCCTGACGAATGCGCGAGGGCCTGGGCACGCCGAAGCTTCGCATCCGAGGGGCGGACCGGACCGGTGACTGCGAGCACCTTGCCGTCGCGTTCAAGCATGGTGAATGCGGCATCTTGATCCGCAAGCCAGCGCAACGCGGCCAGTGAAACCATCCCATCGGAGCCAATGACGATTAGTCGTTTTAGGCCGTGGCCCACGCGCGGAAGCCGGGCGTAGCGGCGATCTGGACCAAGCCCGTCGTGTAGGACGAGGTGTCCCTGATCCACGCGGACTTGAATGCCATAGCCGAAGAGGGTCACGACACCATGACGTGGCACAATCAATTCAGCATGGGAATTGTGGAATTGCGGGAGTTGGCGTACGTTTTCTGTAGCTGACATGGGAGCTCATACCTCCGTGTCGGTCAGGGCTTGTCGGCTGCTGGTAACAGTCGGCAAGCCTGTATTTCACTATCCCATTATACATCAATAACTTACAGATGATCGACCGCGCGGCCTGTCCAATGCGGGCAACTGTCAAAGAGAGGAGTCGGGTCTGTGGCGCAAAGCACGCTGTCTGAGTTTCCGGATTGCATCTACCCGGTGTCTGTGGCCGCACGGACATAGATCATCGAAGAATTCGACGACCCCTTTGTGCGTTAAGTCAGTCAGGTGGACGAGTTCCGCGATCTCCAACAGACCTCTATGCAGAAAATGAACTCGTGGCCTCGGCGCAAAATCATCTCCATAGTGGCCGATTAGGTACGCCGACTCCACAGCGTTCAGGATCTTGCGAAATATGAAGTGTGCCGACTTGTCAGGTCTGTCAATTCTTCTGTGTAAACGGCCGAGTTTAGTTTTTGGTTTTGGGGATGGGAGCGCGAGGGAAGGGGCAGGGCCTCTTCCCTCGCTCAGCGATGTAGAAAGATTGTGCGATCTCATGATGCGACCCTTTCCAGGGCCGGCATGCGCTCCGGCCAGAGAATCGTAAAGTGGTTCAGCGCCTCTCGCCAGTGATGAATAGGCATGGTCCACTTCTTCGCCGCTCGCCGCAAGGCCAAGAACAGTAATTTCAGTGCGGCTTCTTCGTTGGGGAAGCCGCCGCGAATTTTGATGATCTTGCGCAGCGACCGATTCAGTGATTCCACGCTATTGGTGGTATAGATGGCGGTGCGAATATCCGCTGGGTAGTGGAAGAACGGCGTGATTCGCGCCCAGTTCCGCCGCCATACCTGGCTCACGCTGGGATAGGCTTTCCACTTCGCCTCGATCTCCGCCAGATGCTGCTCCGCCTCGGCGCTCGTCGCCGCATGATAGATCAAACGCAGATCCGCGGCTACGGGCTTGCGCAGTTTCCAAGGCACGTAGTTCAGCGAAGCCCGTACCAGATGCACGATGCACAGCTGCACCTCGGTGCGCGGATACACCGCTTCGATGGCTTCGGGAAATCCCTTGAGTCCGTCCACGCAGGCGATGAAAATATCCTTCACGCCACGATTCTGTAACTCTGTCAGCACCTGCAGCCAGAACTTGGCGCCTTCACTCTGCGCTACCCATAATCCGAGTACTTCCTTCTGGCCTTCCAGGTTCACGCCCAGCACCACGTAGATCGCCTTGTTCTGCACGTGACCTTCGTCGCGCACTTTCACCATCAGCGCATCCAGATACACGATGGGATACACCTCTTCCAAGGGTCGGTTTTGCCAAAGCTTCACTTCCTCAACGACCGCGTCCGTAACGTTGGAAATCAGCGCCGGCGACACTTCGATCCCGTAAATCTCTTCCAGGTGGCCTTGGATCTCCCGCGTCGTCATGCCTCGCGCATACATCGAGATGATTTTGTCGTCGAAGCCGGTCCAGCGCGTCTGCCGCTTCCCCACGATCTTAGGCTCGAACCTGGCCTGGCGATCGCGTGGAGTCTCCAGCTCCAACTCCCCAAAGTCGCCCTGCAAAGTTTTTCGGCTTTTCCCGTTGCGTGGATTGCCTTGATGGTGCCCGGCCGGATCGTGCTTCTCATAGCCCAGATGTTCGCTCATCTCGGCTTCCAGCGCCCGCTCCAGCACCGCCTTGGTCAGTTGTTTGAGCAGCCCGTTCTCCCCGATGATTTCCTCGGGGCGCTTATAATCCTTCAGCAGTTGATCGATCAGCGTCTTGTCGATGGCCATGAGTCATTCTCCTTTTCTCACGGCCGTTTACACAGTTACTTTTACAGCTCCGCATTTTCTGGCGTGGTGTGTGGAGCGGCAGATTGAGTTAGTACACATTCAGCCGGGAAAGCCGACGCAAAATCCGCATGTCGAGAGCTTTCACGGCCGCTTGCGGGAAGAGTGTTTGGCGATAAGTTGGTTTCAGAATTTGTTCGACGCGCGGCGAAAGATCGCGGCGTGGCAGAAGGAGTACAACGAAGAACGAC
>JASHOH010000114.1 GCA_030041215.1 Candidatus Sulfotelmatobacter sp.
GCCGAGTCCACGCGCAAAAGCCCCTGCCTGACCCAGCACTTCTGGGCAATTGCCTTCCTCTCATAATAGAAGAGAATGACAGAAAGCAGTCACAAACCGCATTGGACGCGATATCATCCAATTCAGGTAAGAAGCGTGGGGCTAAGGTGAATCATGACTACTGGGGAATCTGAAAACAGGGATTCGGCAAACCAACACAAGAATCGGCCGCTTGCAGGCGACAGAATTAGCGAAGAAGAAGATGAAGCCCGCCGTCTCCGTCGGCTTCAGGTCATGATAAGCATGGTGAGTTCCGTGATCAGCCAGGACCCCGGCCTCACCATCGAGGAAGCCTCCGAACTAGCCGCCGGCGCCAAGCGCGCCGCCCTCGCCATGTTCCCCGATAAAGAACTGGCCTACGATCTGCTCTACAAGCCCCGCTTGCAGCGGATCATGCGGGAGCGCTTCAGGATCCAATAGGAATCTTGCAATCTGGTAATCCGCTAATTTTGTAATTTGAAAGCCTTTGCCGAACGCTTTTCAGACTACGAAAATTACCCGATTACCAAATTACGAAATCACTTTCTACTCATCCACCACCGGATTCCTCAACGTCCCCACGCCTTCCACGGTAACTTCCATCACATCCCCGGCAACCACAGGTCCCACGCCCTCAGGCGTGCCAGTCGCGATCAGATCGCCGGGGAAAAGCGTCATACACTGCGCAATGTGACGAATCACTAGATCGAGAGGAAAAATAAAATCCCGCGTATTGCCTAACTGGCGAACCTCGCCATTGACGCGGGTTTCCACTCCAACTCCCGTCCACGGATCAAGCCCATCTGCCACCACCGGCCCCACCGGACAGAACGTGTCGAAGCTCTTCGCCCGAGTCCACTGGCCATCCTTGATCTGCAAGTCGCGTGCGGTAACGTCGTTCAGGCAGGTGTAACCGAGAATGTAAGGATGCACGTCCTCATCTTCCGCCAAGTGATAGCAGGTCTTACCGACCACGACGCAGAGTTCGCCCTCATAATCCACCCGCTGCGAAATCTTCGGCCGCCGCACCGTACCCCCAGGGCCAAGCAGCGCCGAGTTGGGTTTGAGAAACAGCGTCGGCTCAGGCGGAACTTCATGTCCAAGTTCCTTCACGTGTTCGCGATAATTACGTCCCACGCACACGATTTTTGATGGACGCACCGGTGTCAGCAGATGGGCCTCTTCCAGCGGTATGGGATCAATACGGCGCGAGCGCAGCCCTTCGATATCGCCATCCGATTCTTCCGGTGGCGTCAGCAGAATGCGAAATATCGACTCGCGGCCCGCAACCGGTGCGACCAGCCCATAGTGCGCCTCTCCATTCAGTTGAAAGCGGCAATATTTCATAGCAATTTATCTAAACATCAGGAATGGAAAGCCTACCAGAATTTTCATATATCGACACGAAGCGTTGTTATACATGATTTGTCTGGGCTCTTTGCGGCGGTTCGGAGCCTGCACTGAGAGAGCGAAAGCGACCGAACGGGCCCTTTTGCGGTTAAAACCTTTTATTCTCTATACGCAAGGCAAACCCACGCAACTTGAAACAGGCTGGCATGGCAAAATCACGGTACCGTCTCACTCGCTTCCGCCGACCTGGCGCTTTCATTCCCGCGCTGATCAACCGCCGATACCGAATAGAAATAGGTCTTCCCCGATACAACTTGCATGTCGCGGAATGCCGGCGTCGCGACCAGCCCCGAATTCAGCTTCATCGGCTCAGCGCCTTCCTCGCGCCGATAAACGTTGTACCCCGCAAGATCGGCGTCGGTCACCGGCGCCCAAATTAAATCGATAAACGGCTGTTGTCCCGGCCCCGAGAAAACCGCTTGCAATCCGGTCGGCACCGCGGGAGGAAATATATCGTGCGCGAACACCGTCACCTTAGGTGTGTCGTCGCCTTCCACTTCCACCGAAGGCCCTCCCTTGGTAGCGAGCACACTCACCACAGTCCCGCGATATAAATACGTGCTCTCCCAGACAATGGTCTGATCAAGAAACGATGTTCCAGCCTCTGCCTGCTTCTCCTCCTGAATGCTGGGGCTTTCGCTCTCCGGCCTGCCTACGCATTTGTTCGCATTAAGTTCAGCGATCCTGGCATCAGGCCCTCCCTCCGCCGGACGCCGGTAAATGCGAAACAAGTAATTCACTCCCGCGATTGCCCCTGATCGCTCCGGGCATTGCCACGAAATCATGACGCCCTGCGCCGTGGCCTGCGCCGAAAAGGAATCGAGTGGCGCTATGGTCGGAACCAGAGCGACACCCGCCGAATTTGAGAGTCCAGCACCACGGTTGTCTGTATTCAACACCTCTACTGCGTAAACGGCCGAGCCATAAGGATCAGCCTGCTCAATCGATTTCGGAATCGTATCGGTGAACGTGGCGGATCGCTTCGTTCCAGCTTTCCTGTCACCGCTGGGCAGGGCAGGAGCCAGAACACTCCCGACAATCATCTCGCATTCCTTTGGCGCAGGATTGACTGACCGCTCGTTTCCTGAAGAGCTGCCTGAATTTTGACTTCCCTTCGACTTGCCGCCAACAGATTGAACGATGGCCCGGCAGACGCTCGTCTTCCCCAGATAACGCACGCTCTGCCTCTGCATCGTCTGCCAGGGAATCGTCCAGGTCAGCGTAACCTTGTCTCCTTTGCGCACAGCCCGCAGATCAGACGGGGGACGTGGCAATTCGAGCGACGGCGGCAGCGGCGGCCCAATCGACGCGCAGCCGGCCAGGCAAGCCGCTGCGCCCAGCAGCCATAAGAGGCGGAAGCGCCTCGTCGCAAGAAGAAAGGGAGGGGTTTTGTAATTTGGCAATCAGGTAATTTTGTAATCTGAAAACCGTCTGCACACAGGTTCAAATTACAAAATTACCAGATCAAAAAATGTGCAGCTTGATGCTGAGATATTTCTTGGGATTTTCCCGGAACGCCTTGATTAGTTCATGCGTGTCTTGTATCAACTGGTTCGTGTTGTTGTAAAAAGATTCGTCCTTCAGGAATTTTCCGGCCGAGCCCCGTCCGGCTTCTAGGTCGCTGGTCAAAGCCGCCAGCTTTGTCATGGTCGTGTTGATTTTGTCCGCCAGTTCCTCGTCCTTCAGCAATCTTCCCGCGGTGCCTTTGCCGGCATTCAGATCGGCGCTCACTTGCTTGAGGTTCGCGATCGTGTCATTGGCGTTGTTGTAAAGCGTTGGATCTTTGAGGAACTTGCCCGCCGTGCCCTTGCCTGCTTGCATGTCATCAATAACCGCGTTCATCTTATCGAGGGTCGCGACGAACTTGTTATAAGCATCATTGCTGTTGATCAACTGCCCCAGGCTGCCTCGCCCCTTAGCGACTTCATCAACCACCTGCTCGAACTCGCCAACCGTTTTCGACAGACGGTCGTAGAGCGTGGGATCGTAAATCAACTTGCCCAGCGATCCCTTGCCGCTCTCGGCAAACGCCAGGATGCGGTCGGCACGCTTGAGCAGCGCGTCCATGTTTTGCAGCGTGCTCTGGCTTGCGCGCACCACTTCATTGAAGTCAGGATGCACATGCGTAGGCAGCGTATCGCCATTCTGCGCCGCCGCCCCAACCGCCTGCGAGCTGTCGATATCGAGATAGGTTTCGCCCAGCACCCCGGCAGTTGACAAAGTTATCACCGAATCGCGCCGCAGATCGAAACCATACTTTGTGTTCACTTTCATGGTCACTTTCACCGGAGTGAGCTGCTTGTCTTTCTCATGCGTAATGATGATCCGCGAGACGTTGCCGATGTCAACGCCGCTTAGCCGCACTGGCGCGCCCTGGCGCAAACCCTGGGCATTATCGAAATAGCAGTACAGCATGATCCGCTTGGTGAAGACCCCGACGGTACCCGACATCAGAAACAGAAGCAGCATCAGCACAAGGCTCGCAATTATCACCGTGATGCCCACGCGCAGTTCCGACCATTTGAGCTGCTTCTGGCTCGGCAAAATGTCCCCTCAAACCATAGATGCTGGGCGCAGATGAACCCGGCAACGCCCAGCGTCCCAAGGCAGCATCATAACAAACCAGTGCTGGTTTGCCCCGTGCGACCCAGTGTTCTCTGTGGTTTATCGACGAACTAGCGGCAAAAGCAACAACGCAAGAATGTATGCAGCCGCCCCGCAACCCAGGGTCGCATTGAGCCCGCATTGAATCGCAATCATGATGGCTAGCACCGACCCCAGCACGCTGGCCCCGGCATTCATGGACCATGCCCACTCCACTGAGTTCTCTGCGGCGGCATCGCCAGCCAAGCCGCCCACAAATTTCCCGCTGAGCGCTCGCAAGCCCGCCGGGAACGGCATTCCCATAGCCAGCCCTAGCGGAGCCAGCAGCAAGCCGCTGATCACAAGTCGGAAACTAAATGCCAGCCTGACCCAGCTTTCCAGCAAATGCGGCAGCAGGAATACACTCGCAGCCAGCGCCAGAATCACCAGCACAATCGGTATCCAGACCCTCCTGGGGCTGCGAAGCCAGCGCCGCGACAGTAAACTTCCCATTCCGCTCGAGAGCATGAGCAGGAAAATTACCACCGTGAGCGCATAGGTCGGATGCCCCAAAAAAAGCACGAAGCGTTGAATAAAGGCGATCTCTACCAGAATGTATCCCAGCCCAATGGCGACAAAATAAAGCAGAGGCAACGGAGATTGCCGCCCTCCCTTAACCGCCAGGGGCAATATCAGAAAAATCAGCACTGCCAGCGCCGAGATGGCCAGCACGGCGATGAGCACCAACACTCCAAGATTGACTTTCCAGTCCATCGCCTGTTGAACACCGCGCTCCCCCAGAATCTGCCTCGCCTTCAATGTGAAAAAGAAAAATGGCGCGTTATCGGTGACAGGCGCAACGTTGTATGCGTAGCCCCGTGCAAACCCATATGGATCGTTGCTCGCAATCAATCCCGCAAACGGATTAGACCCCTGATTAGACCCCGTTTGCGGCTGCGAAGGCAGCAAAATAGAGCTGATCTGCGGATATCGCGCAAAATGCTCTTGCACGGCTGCTTCTTCCTCGACGCTGAAAGCTGTTTTCTTTGCCAGAACCACTACCGGAATCCCATCCTCATTCAGCGGTCCCTGCGAAGCCACAATGAAATTGCGTTCTGGATGCATCACGCCCGAACGATGTAATGCCTCCATTGCGACCGCAACTACGCGCAACGCCTCTCGCGGCTGGCGAAATTCCCAACGCGTGATGGCAATCATCCCGTCCGGCTTCAAATGCTCGAAGTATTCCCGAAAGGCTTCTACCGTGTAGAGATTGTTTTCGCTCAAAGCAAAAGCCCCAGCCGCGGTCGAGGCCCAGGTATCCACCAGCGTCATCTGCACCACATCGAACCGCTGCGGTGTCGAGCGCAGATAAGAACGCCCATCCGTCACGTGAATGTGGACGTCAGGGCGATCGTACAAATGCATCGAATAGTCGGCGTACCGCCCACGCATAATCGTGTCGGCGATGATGGGGTTGATTTCGATCCCCGTCACGCTTGGGCTGCCATTCGCCACCGCCCGCAACACATCCACACCTCCGCCCGGACCGATAATGGCAAACTCCCCGTGCGGCCGCAAAACGTTCGCCAGTGCCGGCGGGGCTGACATCAGAGCGTGCTCCCACTCCGAGCCGCGCCAGTGCGCCAGATCGCAATTCATAATGTACGTCGAAGCATCAGCATCAATGACGATCGCTTTCGCCTGCCCCTGGCGATCGACTTCCACTCGCGACAGCGCATTCCAACGCGCAAATTCCGTCCACGCCCGATCGCGGAACACCCCCTTGGCATAAACAACATCGATCAGGCGATTGGAGTGGTTCGCCGTAATCAGCGCTATCAAAGCCAATATGAGCAACGTACTCAATCCGCTCTCGCGCGATGATTCCGACCAGATCAGGGCCGCCAAAGCCATGACCAATCCCGCTGCCAGAATCGTGTTCGGCCCGCCAATCCAATTGAGCAACGGCACCACCGCCAGGCACGCCAGTGCTCCACCAGTCAGGTCCGCGCCATAAAGCCGCGTAACCCTCCAGGTCTCGCGGGCAAACACAACGGAGAACAGAAATCCGGTAAGAAAGAACGGCACCGCCGCTGCCACATACAGCTCCGTAAGACGCCGAAAGTTCGTGCGCGTCACATTCAGCGCGACCGGAACATGCAACACAACTTCCAGCACGATCACCACCATGATCGCGTTGGCCACGCCCAGCCACGCCGCCAGCTTGCGCGTTCCCAATCCCGCCAGCCGCTTTTTCAGCAGATAGGCAAAAACTCCGCCCGCCCCCAGCCCCAGCAGCGCAATCGAAATCGCCAGAAAGGCAAAGTGATAGAAGAGAATCACGGAAAACAGCCGGGTCAACGCCAGCTCCAGCAGCATCGCAGCAAAGCTGGTGAGTCCCAGGCCAAAAAGAATTGTTTTCTCGGAAATTTCGCTAGAAGAAGAGACTATTGGTGCAGTTTGCAGGATCGCAGACATAACAGGATGGAATGCGCCAGTCTAGCAGACGCGGGCGAATCCGCAATTTCATCGCACTGCAAAATTCACCACTGCTCCCGCCGCAACCTTTTGTCCCGCTGAGGGTGTTTGCGTAACGATCGTACTGGCAGGCCAGGGCTGGGGCGGCGGACTTGAAGCCGCAGCACCGGTCTCCGCTTCCGGGGCCATGTTTACGCTTCCCAGCCTGAATCCGGCGTCTTGCAATATGCGGCTGGCAGTGCCCAGCGGCTGGCCTACAAAGCTCGGCATCAGATACTCCTCGGGAGACGCCGTCAGGCTGACCAGCAGACTCGTGCGTGGCGCATCCACCCCACTCGCATTTGCCGGCGGACTCTGGGCCAGCACCTGATCAGCCGGCGTCTCCGGCAGCTGCATCTCGGCAACAGAAGCCACATCCAGCCCGCGCCGCCGGATGTTCCACTCCGCCGCGCGCTCGCTCTGCCTAGTTACATCAGGAATCGCCACACGTTGCGGCCCCATGCTCTGTGCCACCCGCACCTGCCATCCGCGCCGCACGTTGGTCCCCGACTCCGGCATTTGAATCATGATCCGCCCTTCAGGAATCTGCGGGCTGTAGTACTGCCGCTCGACTTCCAGTTGCAGTCCCAGAGCGGTCACCGCGCGGTCTGCCTCTGCCGGGGTCATCCCAACAATCGTAGGCACCTGCACCTCTTGCCCGTGAATTGCAAACCGCATCGCTGCCAAAGCCGACACCAACGCTACCACCACCAGCAACAGCGCCAACATCGCAAATCGAAAAAAAGATTTCATTTCTCAAACAGACGCGTCCGTGTGGAGCGGGCACTCCTGCCCGCTGCATGCAGGTATCGCCAAACCTACTCGGTTTTCAATTACCCGATTACTAAATTACAAAATTACTAAATCTGAGCAACGAGCAATGAGCGATCTTAACCGCGGTTGTTCATAGCTCATAGCTCATTGCTCACCACTCAGTGCGTTTCGTCCGCTCCTGCTGCCGTGTCAGCCGTGTCCAGCTTTTGCCCGAAGCTCATACTCGGCACCATAGGAGCTTCTTCAAACTGCCCCGGATCCTTTCCCGCCATGGCGGCATTCATAAAATTCATCCAGATCGGCAACGCTGCATGAGCGCCCGTTTCCTTCGCGCCCAATGATTTCTTCTCGTCGAACCCGACCCACACACCGCAAGTGATGCTGGGCGAAAATCCCACGAACCACGCATCCGTGAAGTCGTTGGTCGTTCCAGTTTTCCCCGCGATTGGAAATGGCATCTTCGCAGCCGCCACAGCGGTCCCATGGAGCACCACTTCGCGCAGCATGGAAGTCATAATGCGCGCCGTGCGCGCGCTGACTACATCCTTCACCTCCGGATAATCCTCCTCCATCACGCGTCCCTCATAGTCGGTCACTTTCGTGATATACCGCGGAATCACGCGCACTCCGTCATTCGGAAACACGCTGAACGCTGAGGTCTGCTCGATCAGCGTGATCTCCGCCGCCCCCAGCGCAACCGGCAAATAAGGCGGCAGCTTGGCAGTAATTCCAAATCGCTCGGCGTAATTAATCACGCTATTGATTCCGACCTTGCTCGCCAGCTTCAATGCCGGAATATTCCGCGATTGCGCCAGCGCCCGCCGCAGCGTGATGGTCCCCTCAAATTTCTCGTCATAATTGTGCGGCGAATACGGCCCCGAAACCGTCTCGAACGTCACTGGCTCATCCAGAACCGTGTCGTTGGGGCTACCGCCTTTATCAATCACTGTCGTATAAACATACGGCTTGAACGACGACCCCACCTGACGCAGCGCCTGCGTAGCGCGGTCAAACTTGGATTCATTGAAATCCCGCCCGCCCACCAGCGCCTTGATTCCTCCAGCCGCGTTGTCGATCGCAATCAACGCCCCCTGCGCCCCAGAATCCTGCTCCAGACTCACGCGTGCCGCACCATTCGGATTCAACGAAAGAATCTTCACGTAGCAAATGTCGCCAACATGCAGAAGGTTCGGTATCTTCCCCTGCGTCCACGCCACATCCGCCTGTCCCAGAGCCGCGGCGTAACGCCCGAATTTCAATGTCGCAATCCCCACGGCGGATGAAGTCATCAGCGCATGCACGTAGCCCCCGACTTCAGGCTCCTCATCCCAATCAGGATCCTGGTACTTGTCGATCGCCGTCCCTTCGGCGATCACATTTTCCAGATTCCCCTTCCATCCATGCCGCCGCTCATACGCCGCCAACCCGTCAAGCACCACCTGATTCGCCGTTTTCTGCAGATCGACATCCAGCGACGTGTAAACCTTCAATCCGCCTTGATGCACCTGGTCGGCGCCGTATTTGTTTTCCAGGTAGCGCCGAATCTCTTCCACAAAATAAGGTGCCAGCGAGTTGGGATCATGCTGAAGATGCAAAATCAAAGGCGCCGAACGCGCATCCGCCGCCTGCGCCGCGGTGATCTTGCCGTCCTCCATCATCGCGTTGATCACCAGGTTTCGCCGCTTCACCGCGCGATCAGGATGGTTGATGGGCGAATAAACTCCCGGCCCTTTCGGCAACCCCGCCAGCAGCGCAGCCTCAGGCAGAGTCAAAGCCTTCGCCGGTTTGCTGAAGTAATACTCCGACGCAGCCTCGAAGCCGTAAACTCCGTGCCCGAGAAAAATCTGATTGGCGTAGAGAGTGAAAATTTGAGGCTTGGTAAAGCGCCGCTCAATCTGGATCGCCAGCATCGCCTCCTGCACCTTGCGATGGAACGATCGATCTGGCGAAAGAAAAAGATTGCGCGCCAGTTGCATCGTCAGCGTCGACGCGCCCTGCACCCTGCCGCCAGATTGAATATCGTGATACGCCGCGCCGACAATGCGCCAGAAATTGATCCCCGAGTGCCGGTAGAAATCCTTGTCTTCAATCGAAACCAGCGCATCGCGCAGCACGGGCGCAAAATCCTCGTAGCTCGCCACCACGCGCCGCTGTAATGCAAACGATCCGATCACGCGGCCTTGATCGTCGTACAACTCGGTAATTGAACTGGGACGGTATGCCTCAAGCGCTTCAACCTGCGGCAAGTCGGTGGTGTAGACCAGCAGAAGTCCGGTGACCGCGCCCACAACGGCCGAGACCAGCACCAGCACCCCAAACAACACCCGGCCCACAAACTTCTGTCCCGCAATCTCCACCGGAGGAAGATCTTCATAAAGCGACTTCATGGCGCAATGTGTTCAGCATAACAAAACGTAATCAGCTTTTCTCTGCGACCCTCGCGGCCGTTCGGAGCCTGCCCTGGGAGAGCGAAAGCGACCGAACGGGCGAACTTTAGCGGTCTAGATTCTGAATTGTGTGAGGTGAGAAACAGACTACGCTGTGAATCCAGGCAAAAAATTCGCGCGCCACAGCGCGCGATTCCGTTCACAATTCCAGATAATTAGCTCGACCGGCTCTTCAACACTTCAATCGCTTTGTTCAACTGATCATCCGGAGCATTCTTCGGTTTGGCTTCGGGCTCCTCAGTGGGGGGCTCGGTCCCATCGTCATCCGAGATCACATTATCTACTTCATCCGCCACCAGAACGTTCGGCGTCACCGCGACATCCTGGATCGCCTTGCCACTGGGTGAGTAGTATTTCGCCACCGACAAAATCAAAGCCCCGCCATCCGGCAGATCAATCGTCTTCTGCTCCGACCCATCCCCGAACGTCTTATCGCCAACCACGTCGGCACGCGCATTCTCCAGCAATGCCGCAGCCACAATCTCTGCCGCTCCTGCCGTCCCCTTGTTCACCAGCACAGCCACAGGCAGAGAAGTAACCGCTTTCGCCGGATCGGCATTGAACGCCTGCCGCGGAACCTTCTGTCCCTGCAGATAAGTAATGGTTCCGTGGTTCAGGAACAGGTTGGCTGTAGCAATGCCTTCGCTTTCCTCCCCATCCGCGGTGTTCCGCAAATCCAGCACCAGCTTCTTCGCTCCTGACTTCTCCAGCGACTTGATCCTCGCCGCAATCTCCTGCGCCTTGCCCTTGGTCAGCGCATCAATCTTGATATAACCCACGCCGTCTTCCATCATCTTGTCGGAAACCGGCGGAATGTTCACAATCGCCCGCGTGATCACCAACTTCTGCGGTTCCGCGCGCCGCGCCCGCACCACCGACACATTCACCGTTGTCCCTGGCGGTCCGGCCAGCGCGTTGCGAATCTCCGGCAGCGACATGTCCCGCGTGCTCTGCCCTTCAATCGATTCGAAAATGTCGGTGTCTTCAATTCCCGCCTTCTCAGCCGGCGAGCCCGGCAGCACCGAAACTACATCGGCATAGCCAAAGCGCTTCGAGATCGTCGCCCCGATATCGCCCTTGGCATCGGTTTTGCGCGCCTTCAGCGCCTTGTACGCCGCCGGCGTCAGATAGCTGGAGTTCGCATCCAGCGACTCCAGCAGCCCACGCAGCGCGCCCTCGGTGACTCTGGGGATGTTCGGATCTTCCACGTACTCGCTCTGCACCCGCGTGAGCACTTCGGTGTAAACCTGCATCTGCCGGTAGGAGCCGTCATTCGACGAGGCATGCACTCCTCCGAGCGAGCCCACCACCACAAACAGCAACAGCGCAAAGGACGAAACCAGAACCGCAGCCTTCGTTTTCATCGACATCAGATTCTTCATTCTCCGGGAAAGAACTTCCCTAAGGAACTTTTACCCATTATATCTTGTAGATGCCGTTTTTCGCCCCCCGGCTGCACACCACCAGTAACCGCCAACTGTACCATGCAGGCGCAGCCGCCTCATCTGCCGCAACTTGCCCATGTGGGGACAGCCGCCTCGGCTGTCCGGCGGAGCGAAGCTCCGCAGCGACCGTGTGGCGCGGGCAATTCGTGTGACGCGGGCAGGTTCGTGTGGCGCGGGCACTCCGGCCCGCGAATAGCGAAAAAGCATTAGCAAGTCCAACGGCCGTCTACGATCCCTGGCGCCTGATCGCAATTCCCGATTGCCGCAATTCGTTGAGGTCGAGTTCGCCGTTCCCGTCTCTATCGAGCCGGTTGAACTCTGCTTCCATGAAGCTCATCCATTCCCGCTTCGAGATCCTGCCGTTCTTGTCCGTGTCCATAAGCAGCAGCAGTTGTTTAACATTCTGGTTTGCCAGGGCAAATTTATCTCCCTGCGCAGGTGCAGCCACCTTCTGCGCCACGGCCGCACCCGTGGCACTCATCACCGCAATCAGCAAACCTCTTCGGGTCATAGTGGATCTCCTATACGTTCGGCAGACATCATTAGCCAGGATTTTGCCGCAACTACGCCCAATGAAAATAGTTACTACGGTAATACCAAGTTTCTACCCAGGACAGTCTCAGTCGATGTGGCCCGCGTGCCCCGTGTGGCGCGGGCACTTCCGTGTGGCGCGGGCACTCCTGCCCGGGCTAAGAGCCAAGAACTGAAAGCCGGAAGACTACGGCCTGAAGTCGAGCGTTATCGTGCTCTGCACCGACACCGCGCGCCCATTCATGGAGTAAGGTTTGAATTGCCATTGCTTGACGGCATCGATCGCGGCGCGGGCAAACAATAGCGACCCTTGCAGAAACTTCGCATCCTGCACCGTGCCATCGTGCCCGATCAGCACCTGCAATGTCACGCTGCCCTGTACTCCGTTGACCTGCGCCGATGCCGGATACTCAGGATTGACTTTTTGAATCAGCAAATCGCGCACGGCCGCTTCCGGCAGTTTCACCGGCTCGATCGCCGACATGGCTTCTTCTGGAGGGGCTGTTCCGCCAGCCGCCGAAGCACTCGGCGCCAGCTGCGTTTGCAGGCTTGAAGGAATGCCCGCCGGAGTGTTCGCCGAAACCGTATGCAGCGGAGACGGCGCTGGAGGCGAGGACCGCTCGGGCGCCACCGCCGGACTTGTCGGCGTAACCGGCTGGATTGAAGAACTCGCGCTGCCCGCCGTTATTGATGGTGATACCACGTCAGCCGGTTTCGCCGCAATCGGGTTCGTCGGCGTGTCCGTGGGATTCTGCCCTTGTGCAGCAGAGTTCTCGCCCTGCGCAGCCACAGCCTGGTTTTGATCTTGCGGCGAAGTGTCGGGCGCAGCTACCTGCGACTGCCCGCTACTGGCGTTTGCATTTTTGTCGGGCTTCGCAGTCGGGTCGATCACCGGCACGACCCGAATCTGCGACGGATCGGTAGTAGCGTCGGGAATCGGCGTTGCCGTGGGAAGTTTGTATTCATCCCCCGCCTGCCCGAAGCTGTCATGCTGAGCCACAGCCTGCGGCAATTGTGGCGGCGGAGGATTCAACCATCCCTGCGCAGCCCTGACTGCGCAACGGCCACTTTGAATCAGCTGCAGACGCGTGCGCGGAATTGCCGCTGCCACAAGCAGGCCTGCTGCGAGGGCGCCTAAGATTAAGGTTTTCGTGCGGCTCGCCCGCGGCTCGCGGGCACTAACAAGACGCTCCTCGCCACCTGATACTTCGGGCAGAGCGCTGACTGGTTCCGATGCAATCTGCTCAGCAGCACTCTCGGCTGTCTCAGCAGAAGATTCCACCGCTTCCTGCGTTTTCGTCGGCTCCGAGGAGTCTTTCTCGACCGTAGTCGTTTCCGAGTATGACAGCAACTCACTCTTCGTTGTCTCCGGTCGAGTTCCTGCATTGAGCCGTGCCTGCAATTCCGCCCACCCACTGAGCCTGCCGCTGGGCTCTGCACTTACGTCGGGCCGTTCTGAGACGGCGGCTGCGGTAGGTTCAAGCTCGGCAAGAGCATCCACCTCACCGGCCGCATTCTGGTCAGGCGAGACCTGCGCTTCCGCTTCTTTCTCCGTGTCGACCTGCGATCCCGGGCCCGTGCCCGCCGAAGGGAGGAATTCTCCAGCTCGAAAGCCTGCTTCTGGCACCTGATCCACGGAAGGTGGCAACGGCGCAGAGGTTGAAGACGCCGACGCCGTGGACACCGCAGCCACCGCCGATGACGCAATCTCGGGTTGAGCCTGCGCTGCCGGACTGCTTGGCAGCGCCGTCATTGGCTGGCCTGTGGGCTGTTGTTTGGCACGCAGCAGATCGCATGCCGTCCGCATCGTATCGCGCACCTGCTCTACTCGACTCGGCTTTAGCAACACCGAATTTGCCCCGGCCTGAAGGGCCGCGGGGCGGTCAGCCTCGCTTACGATGGCAAGGGTTAGCGGTCTGTACGCCGCCTTAAGATCGCGAGCGGTCTTGAGCAGAAACGAAGCTTCCGGCTGATCGCTCCAGTCAGTGATCACGATTTGAAACACGTGGGTGGTGACTTTCTCCACGGCATCGACCGCGCTTTCGCAAAATTCTCCCTCGATGCCAATTTCGGCCAGCACCTGAGAGATTGGCTCGACGACCTCTCTATGTGACGAGAACAACAGGCAGCGCAAAGACATAGATCTAAGACTAGGCAGGCGTGGTTACTGCGGCAAGTTACTGAGGTGGAATGCTTTTGGGGCAATGGCCGGGGAATGCGTCAGGTGGACATGTACTTCCGGCGGGTTTCAATCAGTTTTTAAAAACGCAGGAATCTATCTGATAAAGGCACCTTAAGCCGGTTTGCAGGCCGTCGCACAGTTCCGGTCCGCCCGAATGGGCAATCGCCATTCCAACGAGTCAGCGATACTTCACAGCTGCGATCAGGCAAACCTCACGGTTTCATGCCCCATCTATCGCGGATCTCCAGTCGCGAGTACTGCGGCGCTATCGCTGCTCAATTCCGCGGTGCCCCAAACCACGCTCGTGCCCCAGACCACGCTGGTGGCCTCTGTGCTCGTACCCCAGACCACGCTGAAGACCGTCAAGTCGTCGTCATTCCACGGGATCGTCGCGACAGGAGCAACGGCCGTATCGCCATTTACGTCAACCCAGATATTGGCGAACGACCATGCGTTCGATGATCCCCAAACCGTCTTGTTCGCCGGGATGCTGCTGTTTCCGTCAACCAGGGTCACGGTGTTATTGGATGAGTTGTAGGTTACCGACGGAGACAGCGCTGCACCCACGTTGGACGGAGCCAGCATGTTGTCATACAGTGCGGGCTGCACGTTGAGCAATCCGGTGCCGACGGAGAACACGTCGTAATATTCGGTGAAGGTCTCATCGAGAGCGGCAACCGTGATTACAGTGGAGACGGGGAAGGACTGGTAAGTAGTTTGCATCAACCGCGCCTTCACTTGGTCCGGAGTGAGATTGCCGTTCTGCTGTATAAGCAATGCCGCCGCTCCACTAACCACAGGAGTTGCCATACTTGTACCGCTCAGCGTGAAGTAGTCGGGCTTGCCGTCGTTACCATCGACCAGCTGAGCTGGATAATCGGCTTCCAAAGTGGCTCCGGGAGCTGCCAGAGAAACGATGTCGTTGCCGGGAGCCATGATATCGGGCTTAACCACGTGATCGTACGTCGTCGGCCCCTTGGAGGTGTACGTCGTCATGGTTTCGGCCGACTGCGAAGACGATCCGTTGCTATTCAGCGCGCCAACGGTAATCACTAAGGGATCGTTTCCTGGGGCGGTGACGGTCCCATATCCGTCGCTGCCATCGACGCTTAGGCGTCCGTAGTTGCCCGCGGCCACCACCACCACGAGTCCGGATTGCCAAGCCGATTCCACAGCCTGGCAGAGAGGATCCTGCGTGTAGCTTTCGGAGATCCCGCGCCCAAGCGACAGGTTGACCACCTGGATGTTATAGGTGTTCTGCAGCGAGATGGCTTCCTGAATGGCGGCGATGACAGTGCTGTCGGTGCCGTTTCCATTCTCATCCAGCGCCCGCAGATCCACGAGATTTACGGCTGGCGCCACACCACTGTAATTTCCGCTGGAGAGATAACCATCGCCGCCAACGATTCCAGCCACGTGGGTGCCATGGCCGTATAGATCATACTTTGCGCCGCTCGAGTTCGTCGTCGCAGTGCCCGTGAAATCCTGGTGATAAACCACGCGCGAATGAGTCAGCTTCGCATCCCAAAGATCAGGATGAGTGTCGTTGATGCCACTGTCAATCACGGCCACGCCGATTCCAGATCCGTTGAGCCCACTATTCGAGGCGGAAGGAACGTTTACAGCCGCGTTGGTAGTTGCATCCATTCCCTTAAGGGGATGGTCAACGTGGATGGAGACCACTTCCGAGTCGGCTGCCAAAGCCGGCAACGCGCTTAGCGGAATCGTCACGGCTATGCCCTTCACCAGGTCGAGCCTGGCGTTCAGGCGAGCACCCAGGCGCTGGAGGCGATGTGCCTGCTCTGCATGTGGGGCCTGCCGATATTGCACAATGATCTTTGCGGTTTCCTGCGTCGCTCCACTCTGCTGCGCTCGAGCCGCCAGGGGGGCTAGATCGGGAGCGAACTTGCCAGCTGCTTCTCGCGAACCTTGAGCGATCGCTGTCTCCGCGACCAAGAGCAGGACCACCGCGCTCAAGCGCTTTCCCCAAGCTGCACTGTGGCGCTGATTCCGGCCCGCGTTCTTTGGTCTGAGTGTTTGCGACATAAGCTTCACCTTCCAGGAAACTCAAATGACACGAAAGTTACACTTCATACCTAACCCTAATTCAGCACGGGAGATACCATTCTGTTTTCCCTAAGTTATTGCTTTCATTGGAGGATTCAAGCGGTTTGGCAGGAAAAACGGGACACCCTGTCCCGCGAGGCTGGGCGTGGGACAGTTTGTCTCATGGCCTTAAACTTCAGTAACAAGTCAATGGTGTAGGCAAGGCGGGGTGCGCCAATGAAGGTGTCGCTCCGCAGCCTTGCGATAAAATGCAGGGTCACTTCAACCAGCCAAGACATGCAGACTGCGGATGTTGTCATCATCGGCGCGGGGATTGTCGGTTCCAGTATCGCCTATCACCTCACGGCGGAGGGATGCAGCAACATTCTCCTTATCGAGCGTGAATCCTCAACCGGCAAGGGATCCACCGGCAAAAGTATGGGCGGCGTGCGGGCGCAGTTTTCTACGCCGTCCAGCATCCAGAT
Source organism: Candidatus Sulfotelmatobacter sp. (assembly GCA_030041215.1). GTDB lineage: Bacteria > Acidobacteriota > Terriglobia > Terriglobales > Acidobacteriaceae > Sulfotelmatobacter. The sequence goes on from JASHOH010000114.1 coordinate 16,442, forward strand.
GTCGCTCTATTCCATTCCTTTCTACGCCAGCTTCGAAGACAGCCTCGGCTTCCCCTGCGACTATCGCCCGCAAGGCTACCTGTTTTGTGCAACCACCGAACACCACATGGCCTATCTGCAGGCCAACTATGCGCAACAGGTGAAGATAGGATTGAAGAACGTGAGCCTGGTCGCGGGCCACGAAATTCGCTCCATGTTTCCGCAGTTGCGAGGAGATGACATCGTCGGCGGCAGCTTCTGCTCGACCGACGGATTTGTCGATCCCTACAGCGCCATGAATGGGTTCATGACTTGGGCCTGCGATCATGGTGCCTCTTTGTGGAAGAACACGGTTGCTACGGCAATAGAGAAAGATGATTCAGGCGTTGTATCCGTTGAAACCACTCGCGGCGCTGTAGCCACTCGCAAGGTAGTGAATTGCGCGGGCGCATGGGCCGCCGGCGTCGCCGCTCTGGTTGGCATCGACTTGCCCGTGCAGCCACTGCGACGCATGTTGGTCCCAAGCGAACCGTTTGACGAATTCCCTCACACCGCGCCCATGATCGTCGACATGTCGAACGGATTTCACTTTCGTCCGGAGGCGCGCGGCTTTCTGCTTGCCTGGAACGATCCCGAAGAAACGCCCGGCTTCAAGACCGACTTTGATCCCGGCTTCATCGAGAAAATTCTGACCCGCGCCGCCGATCGCGTGCCATGTTTCGCAAATCTGCCGGTCAACCCCAAGCGAGCCTGGGCTGGCCTTTATGAAATGACGCCCGATCATCATCCAATTCTGGGTGAAGCGCCGGGCGTGCCCGGATTTTTTCTGGCCAACGGCTTCAGCGGACACGGCGTGATGCACGCGCCGGCCACAGGAAAAATTCTCAGCGATTTGATTCTGACGGGTAAAACCGATCTGATCAATGTATCTCTGTTAGGCCTCAGCCGCTTTGCTGAAGGCAAGCTGATTCACGAAACAGCACTTCTGTGAAGATGAAAGGTCAATTGTCGGCGTCATCCCGAGCGCAGCCGCTTTTCAGGCGGAGCGAGGGATCTCGTGTGCGACACATCGAGCCGCTTCTGCTCGGTGAATTTCGCCAATCGCTTAGAACATTAGAGCAATGCTCGAACACAATTACTGGCTGACCACAACCGAAATGCCGCGCTCTGAAGCTCGTCAACTCCCGGAGCGCGCCGACGTCGCCATCATTGGCGCGGGCTTCACGGGGCTATCCGCCGCCCGCACCCTCGCCAAGCGTGGCGCAAAGGTAGCGGTGCTCGAATCCGAAATCATTGGCTGGGGCGCCAGTTCCCGCAATGGCGGCATGGTCCTGACAGGACTAAAGCTGGGTGTCAACCAGCTCATCTCAAAATATGGTCGCGATCTCACCCGCCGCATGTATGCAGCCTCAATCGCGACCATCGATTCCGTCGAGCAGATCTTGCGTGAGGAAAACATCGACTGCAACTTCTTCCGCTCCGGACACCTCGAGGTGGCCTGCAAGCAGAAGCATTTCGACGATTATGCCCGCCAGGCCGATGTGATCGCCCGCGAATTCAATCACCAACTGCGGGTCGTGCAGAAAAATGAATTGGGTTCGGAAATCGGCTCAACTATCTACTACGGCGGCATGGTCGATGAAGTCAGCGCGGGACTGAATCCCGCCCGCTACGTGGCCGGCCTGGGCCGCGCAGCCATGAAAGCTGGCGCGCAAATTTTCGAGGACACAACCGTGCAGGCTGTATACCGTCATCCGAATCAGGGAGACTCGGGCTGGAATGTCACCACCTCGCGCGGCACCGTGTTCGCGCGCCATGTCTTCATCGCCACCAGCGGTTACACAGGTCGCGCAACGCCGGCGCTCCAAAAAAAGCTGATTCCCATCGGTTCGTACATCATTACCACCGAGATTCTGCCGGAGGAGCTGGCGCATGAACTCAGCCCGCGCAACCGCATGATCTACGATTCGAAAAACTATCTTTATTACTACCGCCTCACCCCCGACCGCCGCATGCTGTTCGGCGGGCGAGCCGCTTTCTTCCCCGAGACAGCACAGACCATCCGCCGCAGTGCAGAAATTCTGCGCCGTGGCATGATCGAGGTTTATCCGCAACTGCGGGACACAAAAATTGAATACGTTTGGGGAGGCACGCTCGATTTTGCCTTCGACATCATGCCACACGCCGGACAAATGCACGGCATCTACTACGCCCTCGGCTATGCCGGACACGGCGTCGCCATGGCCACGTATCAGGGGCAGAAAATGGCCGAACTCATCTCAGGTGACAGGCCTGACAATCCTTTTCTTGAAATTCCATTTCGCGGTGCGCCATTGGGTCTGTACAACGGCAGGCCGTGGTTTTTGCCGCTCGCCGGAGTATGGTACAAGTTTCTCGATTGGGTCAGCTGAAAGCGGGGGCTCGCTCGAACCAGCCCTTCGCTACGTCCTTTGCGAATTCCCCAAAACGCATTAAACTGGCTCCCGCAAAAAGTCTTCTGCCGCGTTTTTCTGAAAGGTCGCGTTCGCCATGGTCGCTACAGAATCTTTCGGAAAGAGAATTTTCGCTACGTTCGCTTCTGCGGTCCTCGCCTTCCTCATTCTTTTCGTCGGACAAACCGCATGGGCAATGTTGCTCACCGCAAACCTGAAAAACTCGCCTTCGGCCCTGCCCTGGTCGGTTGCCGCCATGGCGATCGTCCTCTGGCTGATGTGGCAATACCTCAGCGGCAGATGGTGGCCGCAGAGCACATCAGAAAAACGAAAGCACCTTCTTCGGGCTAGTCCCGTTCCGCCGAAAACGTTTGCCGTGGCTCTGTTGGGCGGCTTTCTCGCCCTCGTCGCGCTCTCCGGCTATTGGATTGTTTTCTTCCAGCTCGTGAAGACGCCGCCCAACCGTCTGGGCGATATCTCCGCTTACCCTGTGCTCACGATCGTGCTGGTCACGCTGATGTCTTCGCTTGTCTCTCCAATCGTGGAAGAGATTGCCTTCCGCGGTTACTGCCAGCAGATTCTCGAACGCCACTTTTCCCCGCTAGCGGCAATCCTGATTTCGTCACTGTTGTTTACGCTGGCGCATTTGAATCACGGTCTGTACTGGTCCAAGCTGACAGCTTATTTCCTCGCCGGCGTCACCTTCGGAACGATTGCATTTTTCGCCGATTCGATCTTGGCCAGCCTGCCCGTGCATATCGCTGGCGATCTCATCTTCTTTGTTCTGATCTGGCCGCGCGATTCGAAGCGTACCCTTGTTGCCAATGGCGGCGCGGACGCGTGGTTCTGGATTCATCTCGCCCAGGCGGTGATGTTTACTCTGTTCGCGCTGCTTGCGTTTCGCCGTTTGGCGGCCATGTGTGTGCCTGAATTACCGGTGGGAAATCCGGCTTCTTAAATTTCAAAATCGAAAAGCACTGGTTCCTGGCTTTGCCGAATGTGGTACAAGTTTCTAGATTGGGTGAGTTGAAATCGCCAACCCGGACGCTTGCTCGCTCCGACGACTACGTCGAGTACTGCCGCCAGACCGCCAAGCATGCCCGCGATCTGCATGACCTCGCCCTGCGTGGCCGCCACCTGAAGGAAGTCACGAAGGCGATTTGCCAGAGCATCGCAGAGGAAGTCTCTCTCGGGCCCGGCGACGATCTCGTTGACATCGGATGTGGAGATGGCACGCTGCTGCGAATCGCACATCAGCTTGGCGTTAACAGCGCCATCGGCTTGCTGGCGACTGACGAAGAAGTAGCGCTTGTGCGCCGCACAGGGCTCGACGTCCGCCAGGCCTTAGCGCATCAACTTACGCTGCCTGACGAATGTGCATCGGTGGTTGTGTGCAACAACGTCTTGCTGATCGTTCCTCGCGAGAAAATCCACGCCAGCCTGCGGGAAATCTGCCGTATCGCGAAAACTAACGCCCGCATTTACATCGGGGAGATTCCAAGCGCTCCTCCCAAAGATCCCACGCCGCAATTCGCTACCAGCCGCGAGGCGCTGTCGTATATGCACGAAAAGCACGGCCTCAGGACCTGGTTGGGACTGCTTCGCCGAATGATTTGGTCCCAGATCACGGGCCAGCCGCTGACCATTTCGCCCGGCACCGCCATTTCGTTTTTTGCAACATCAGAAGAGTTTTCTGCTCTTGCTGGTGCTGCAGGAATGCAGGTCGTCCGGCAGTGGCCGCATGAGCATTACGGGGGCAGAAAGAACTATTTACTGCGGAAGGCGAGCTGAATTCGGCTACGAGATCACAGCAAAGTTGATTTTGGCTCGACTGGACAGCCGAGGACGGCTATCCCCACATGTTCTCGTCAGATGGGTTTTGACACTGTTCGTCGAAACAGCAGATACACCACCGGCCCAATCGCAATCGCAATCACCCCGCCCACAGCGGCAAACCGATCGCTCCCAAGCAGCGCAACTGCCGCCATAATCATTGGCGCCGCCACCACGTAAAGTAGTCCCGAGCGACCCCCCGGAATCACAAACGCCCGTGCCAGGTCCGGTCTCGTCTGCCGCAAGCGCCACGCCGAAAGCACCGTCAACACCGTCGTCGCCACGCGGAGCCAGTTGTACACGGAAATAAGCTGCGTCAGACTTTGCCATGCCAGCAGCGCATAAATCGCGGCAGAGAGAACAATCGCCAACCATGGCGTGCCATACGACGGATGCCTTCGCGTTAGCGTTTTCGGCAGATACCCGTCTTCTGCCATGACAAAGGGCATGCGCGTGGCAGTGAGCATCGTGCTGTTCAGCAATGCGATGTTGCAGACCGTCGCTGCCAGCACCATCCACGTGCCCAGCCACTGGCCGCCGATGATTTTCGCTGCGTCAGAAAAAAATCCCGTGTGCCAGTCCTGCCAGTTTCCCGCCGAGCCCAAGCCGGCCAGCGTCGGCAGGAAATACGCTGCGATCGAAAGCGGCACCACCAGCGCCAGCGCCCGCGGATAAGTCCTCTGCGGATTTTCCACTTCCTCGGCCACGCTCGACAGCTGTTCATATCCCGAATACAGCCAAAGCCCCAGCGCCAGGCCCACGCCGAAAATCCTGAACGTCGGCTGACGCGGCGGAATCCACGGATGAAACGGATGGTGGTGCCAGTGCATCACCGCCATCACAATCATGGTCGCGACCGGAATGAAAATAAAAATCTCTAGCGCCGTCGCCACCTGCCCAACCACCTGAATGCCGCGCACATTGATCCATGTGACCACCGCTATCAGCGCGACTGAGACGAGGTAGTGCTTCCATCCCGTCAGTCCAGGAAAGTAGTACAAAAGATAATCGGTGAACAAAACCGCGTAAGCCCCGCCCAGCAGAAATGATGCCGACCAGTTCCACCATCCGGCGAGAAATCCCCAGAAATCTCCGAATGCCGCGCGCGTCCAGCGATAAAACCCTCCCTCAACCGGCATCGCGGTCGTCAGTTCAGCCGAAACGAGTGAGACCGGAATACACCAGAAAAACGGCAGCACCAGCAGATAAATCAGTGTCATGCCCGGCCCGGACGTCGTGACCATATCTTCCAGTCCGAACGGCCCTCCCGTCGTGTAAGAAAACATTACGAAGACGAGATAGAAGAGACCGGCTTTGCGCAGGAATGAGGCCTTGATAGTTTCTGGTTTTCCGGTCGTGTTCAATGAGGTTTTCGTGGATGGAATTGTAGATTATTGAACGGTATCTCTGATTGCCCACCGGACTGGAGCAGTGTAAAGGAGTGAAATCGAGATTTTTCGCAAATAATGGCTTTGGCACGCCGGCAATTCCCGGCCTTGATTGACTTGCCTTCGGTGTGGTCCTAAGATTTCGGGCGAATGATCGGCAAGACCATCTCGCACTACCGCATCGTCGAAAAGCTGGGCGGTGGGGGGATGGGTGTGGTCTACAAGGCGTTAGACACAAACCTCGACCGCTTTGTGGCGCTGAAATTCATTTCTGACGAAGTGGCAAAAGATCCGCAAGCCTTGAGTCGCTTCCGACGCGAGGCGAAGGCGGCGTCTGCACTTAATCACCCGAACATCTGCACGATTTACGAAATCGACGATCAGCACGGGCAGGCGTTTATCGCCATGGAGTATCTAGACGGGCTGAGCTTGAAGCATCGCATCTGCGCAAAACCCCTGGAGACTGAAACCGTGCTCGACCTCGGCATCCAGATGGCAGACGCCTTGGACGCGGCGCATTCCAAGGGCATCATCCACCGCGACATCAAGCCCGCGAATATTTTTGTGACAACTCGAGGCCAGGCAAAGATTCTTGACTTTGGTTTGGCTAAGGTTGTCCTCAAGCCGGACAGCGTGGCCATGAGCGCTCCGACCATCGAGTCAGAGGAACATCTGACGAGTCCCGGCAGTGCGCTCGGAACAATTTCCTACATGTCCCCGGAGCAGGTAAAAGGCCGGGAACTTGACTCCCGCACAGATCTATTCTCGTTCGGTGTGGTGCTCTATGAAATGGCGACCGGAGCATTGCCGTTTCGAGGTGAAACATCAGGGTTGATTTTCGACGGAATTCTCAATCGGGTACCAGTGTCTCCCGTGCGGCTGAATCCCGACCTTTTGCCCAAACTGGATGACATTATCAACCGGGCCCTCGAGAAGGACCGCAACCTGCGTTATCAGCATGCCTCGGAGATGCGCGCGGAATTGCAGCGGCTGAAGCGGGACACTGAGTCCGGAAGGACGGCCACACCAACCTTACCGGAAGGACCGGTCGAGTCGAGGCAAGCGACCTCCAAGTCAGCTCGGTACGAGGTGCGCGATGACACCGGCGAGCGCACGCCGCCGAGTTTCCAGCCCGCCACTATTCCTTTTGGAGGCGGCACTCGCCGCCTGCGGCTATTAATTCCAGCACTCACAATTCTGGCCGTTCTGGCCATAGGCGCAACATGGGGGTACCGCAGGTACGCAAGAATTCGCTGGGCCCGCGAGGAAGCCCTTCCGACAATGCGCGATTTGATCAGTAAGCAAAAGTATGTAGCTGCGTTCGACCTCGGACTTCAGGCAGAGAGCTACATAGGCGGCGATTCCCGCTTGGAAAAACTCTGGCCTGAAATGTCTCGCGAGGTCGACATCCACACTACGCCAGAAGGTGCTGATGTCTCGTTTCGCGAGTACGGAGTGGCCGACGCTCAGTGGCGCGACATCGGCCTGACTCCGATTGTGCGAGCTCGAATTCCGGTGGGCTTTTTCGAGTGGAGGATAACGAAACAGGGTTACCGAACTGCACTCGCGGCGAGCTCCGGGCAAGAGGGACGGACTTTTTGGTTTCCCGGAAAGCAGGGAGGTCTGAGCTTTACGCTCGACAAGGAAGACGCAATCCCGCCAGAAATGGTGCGGGTGCCAGGCTTCACGGCGAACATACCAGGAAGCGAACTGGCTCACGCCAAACTTGACGACTACTTCATCGATCGCTACGAAGTCACAAACAAGGATTTCAAGCGATTTGTGGACGCGGGTGGATACCGCGATCCGCATTATTGGACCGAGAAATTCGTCGATCACGGTCAATTGCTCTCGTGGGAGCAAGTGATGCTCCGCTTCCGCGACAAGACCGGCCGACCGGGCCCAGCCACTTGGGAGCTGGGTGATTACCCCGAGGGACAGGCAGACTACCCGGTTACCGGGGTGAGCTGGTACGAAGCCGCCGCCTATGCAGCGTTTGTCAATAAGAGTCTTCCCACCATGTATCACTGGAACCGTGCCGCTGGGTTGTGGGCAACCTCGGAGATCGCGCCGCTTAGCAATTTCGCTGGCCGCGGGGTTGCACAAGCCGGATCATTCAAAGGGATGGGGCCGTACGGCACCTTCGACATGGCTGGCAATGTGAAGGAGTGGTGCTGGAACGAAAACGGGGGGAAACGTTACATCCTGGGCGGGGCGTGGAACGAACCCGTTTACATGTTCATTGATGCTGATGCGCAATGGCCATTCGACCGGCTGCCCACCTATGGTCTAAGGCTGGCCAAGTATTTGTCGAAGCCTCCAGAAAACACGCTCGCCGCCGTACTGCAGACGAGACGCGACTACAGCAAAGAGAAGCCGGCGTCTGATCAGGCCTTCTCTATCTACAAGAGCCTGTACGACTACGACAAAAAGCCCCTCGATCCGGCGGTTGAGACCGTCGACGATGGCAATGAATACTGGACCAAACAGAAGGTTAGCTTCAGTGCGGCATATGGCGCCGAGCGTGTTATCGTCTACCTGTTCCTGCCTAAAAGTGCGCCTCCACCGTATCAGGTTGTTATCTATTTCCCCGGATCGGATGCTATTTCCGAGCGGACCAGCGAGCACTTGCAGATGTGGCGCGTCGGTTTTGTGGTGAGAAGCGGGCGCGCTTTGGCATACCCGGTCTACAAGGGGACTTACGAACGCGGTGACGACCTTGACAGCGACACGCAAAACATGAGTAGCACATATCGCGAACATGTGATCGCTTGGGCGAAAGATCTTCGTAGAACGATTGATTACGTTGAAACGCGAGCGGACCTGCGGCCCGATAAGATTGCGTACCTCGGTATTAGCTGGGGAGCAGAAATGGCGCCGGTGAATCTGGCAGTGGAACCACGCGTTAAAGCAGCTGTGTTGGTAAGCGGCGGCCTGGATTCAGAGAAAACGGGTCCTGAAGTGGATGTTTTCAATTTTGCCCCGAGAGTCCATCAGCCGGTGTTGATGCTGAATGGCAAGTACGATAACTTTTTTCCGACTGCATCCAGCCAGGAACCCCTGTTCCGGCTGCTCGGGACGCCCGAATCAGAAAAACGTCGGGTGGTATTCGATTCAGGGCACTGGATCCCGCTTGATCGCATGTTCAAGGAAAGCCTGGACTGGTTTGACCATTACCTCGGTCCGGCCCACTGAGATCTCGTCTGAAACATGCGACATAGGGCGTCGTCCTCTCCTACTTTCGCCAGCCGCCGGACTCGGGTTACTCCCGTCACTCCGAGAACCGATCAGGTGTTGCCAACTGGAACAAAGACTTGCACCCTAACTACGAGCTCGTTCGCGGAGAAATTATGTCGCACTCCGGTGTCCCCTCCTTCAAAGAGAAACTGATGAATAAGACGGTGATCGTCAAGGTCTCGTTGTTCACTCGCGCCTTCTCAGGAACCATCACAGCTGCGGATGACACCGGCTTCTTCCTCGTCAGCAACGACATGAACGCAGCCCTGCGCGAGGTTACCGGCGGCGCGATGGCCAACGTGGACGCACCCTGCGTTTACTTGCCCTTTTCCCAACTCGAGTGGCTCATCTGTTCGCAGCCCAAGGCTGCCGCAGCCTCAGCTTGACCGGTCAAGCCCAAGGCTGCCGCAGCCTCAGCTTGACCGGTCCCACCTTTGGCTAATGGTTGATCAGTTGCCTGGGTGGGTCAGCCTTCGAGTGGGCGGGGTCCGCCTCCGGTGATCGAGGACAATCCAGCGCACATGAGAGTGAAAAACGGGGACTGGCGGGCCTCCGAATCGCGTGGCGGGCAAGTGGAACTGCACATTCACGAAGAGTTCCTGCTGGAATCCGGTGGGATCGAATGCCGTGTTCCGCACTATATCGAGGGCCGCGCGGCCCAGGTCGTCGCCCGAATCCTGCAGCGCTTCGGCATCGAGCACGCTACCGTCCTGAGCGTCGATGATGGCGTGTACTACCACCAGCTGGTAGAACCTCGAAGCGGGAGCGTTGTCAGGATCAACACGCAGGGGTCCCCAACGACCGGCAGAGGTGAGCGTAAATGCTTCGCCGGCCTCAGTCATTTCCGGCGTGGGGTTGAAGAGATTGGGATCGAGGCCGGGTGCATCTTTGAGGCTCTCCACGCGGATCGCGAGCGCGAGCCGTCCCTCTTCGAATACAGAAATCTGGCGCGGCAGCAGGTGGCCGTGGAAGTCGACGGCGCCCGAATAATCGTAGATGGCGTAGATTCCGGGCGCTTCGGACCACACCTGCAACAAATCGGTTGCGGGATCGATGCAGTCCTCGCGTTCGAACCACGAACGTGGCCCGGGATTGTTCGGCAGGGAATGGCTCAGCAGTAAGCAGCTGACCGTCTTGCCGCTCGACTGAACGTCTGCGGCGCGAATCTCGAACTGGGCTGCGTCATGCACGACGGGGCGCAGCAAAATGGAACGCACCATTTGGATCCGCAGCGGCACGGGTTCCGGGCTGCCATAAACTCTGGAGTCGGCGCCGATGCGAATGATGTGTGCCTGCTGCAAGTCGGCCGTCCAGCGCCAATGCGAGTTTCCGTCGTAAAGCTCCTCCATCGTGCCCGAGCCCTCATTCAAAGTTGCGCCAGTGGATTCGAAGGAAACTTTGAGCGAATACGGAACCTGGGCGTCGCGCAGCTCGAAGTTCTTGCGTGCCCGGGTCAGAAAATCGAGGGCGGAGGTGCGCTCGGCGGTTTTCGAGAGAATGTGGGGATCGCGCGTCACCATCTCATGCGGGTCTGCGGGGGGAGGGTTCGTTTGCGCAAAGGTCGCCGGAAGGCAAAACAGAGAAGAGAGGAAGATCGCCAGGTAGCGACGCGGTCGCATGAATACCTCCCATTCGAATGCTCGAACCGGCAGACCTGCAGGATTCTAACAAACAATTCTCGCCGAGGAAATTTCTGGTAATGATGCAGTTTGCTGATTGCGGGTCGGGGCAGGATTCACCTCAGATACTTCGAACCCCGTTCATCTCCTGATGATTGACGCCCCCGGGGCGTTTACACTCATGAAGTCCCTCGCTTTTGAGCTTCACCCCTGGGCTTGCAAATCGGGCAAGGCTTCAGGCGATGGATGAACCGCTTCCACAGCGGCCAATTTTGCTTCTCGATTTCGTGCTCCCATCTAGGTCCAAACACTCTTTTTTGAGTCTCTGGATCGCTGATCCCCACGACAAACTCCACGTTGATGGCTTTAGAAGACCCAAGAACAGGTCCCGATTATGATTTTGCAGCCAAGATGACGAATGTGCAACGAGCCCTTATACTCTTTTGACCTGAGACGAAAGACTCTAGAGAGCAGTTGTCGTTCTTTAGATCAACAATCGCGATTGGATTCGGTTATTGAAACCCCACGGCGCGGAACGCACTCGGCTTGCCGAGTGCGCGAGCGAGTCAGCATCAGCATCAGCGCGCCTCTCGCCATAAGGGATCGCCGTGGGCTACACAACGTTGGCCTCAGGGCGCGTTTTGCTCAGCGCGAAGCGATCCAAAGAAAACCCGGAAATGTCGATCTGCGGCGGCCGCCGAAGAATCAGATCAGTGATCAACTCTCCAACCACCGGCCCGTGCATGAACCCGTGGCCGCTGAATCCCGTGGCCAGAAAAAATCCGGATAGCTGCGAAGCCTCACCCAGAATCGGATTTGCGTCCGGCGTGACCTCGTAGAGACCCGTCCAGGCTCGCCGAATGGAAGCGTTTGCGAGCGGCGGGAATCGCCGCACTCCCACCTCGGTCACCCGGTCAAGAAACTCCCAATCCACCGCATCGCGGAACGAAGATGGCTCGTCGGGATCGCTCATCCCCATTAGCACGCCCTCGCCTTCGCGGTGAAAATAAAAAGTAGTGTCGAAATCGATGACGAACAGGTGGTTCCGCGGAACCTCCGCGAACCGGTGGGTAATGAACACGTGCCTGCGATAGGGCCGCACCGGCACTTCCACACCGGCCATTTCGCCCACTGCTGCCGACCACGGTCCCGCGGCGTTGACCACAACGGAAGTCGCGATCTCCCCGCGTCGCGTGCAAACCGCCGCAATCCGCGAACCGTCCCTCCTGATACCGATGACTTCGTTTTCCAATGCGATCTCCGCGCCCAGTTCCCGCGCTTTGCCGGCGTATCCCAAAGTGACGCCATTGGGATCGGCCACTCCGTCTTCGCGGCAATAGGAACCGGCACAAACATCTTTCAGATTGAGGTGCTCCACCAACTCACCAATCTTTTCTGCCGGCAGGATTTCGGTGGGCACACCCAGCGCGTTTTGCATGGCGGCGCTTGCACGGAAGTGCTCGAGCGATTCGGCTTTCGTGATGAGAAACAGATAACCGTCCTGATGCAGGTCGATTCCGCAGCCCAGCTCTTCAGCAAAGTTTTTCAGCTTGCGAATGCTGGCAATCGATAACTGCACGTTGGCCGGGTTCGAGAACTGATGCCGCACGCCCCCGCTGCATCTGCCGGTTGCGCCGCTCGCCAGCCGTGGCTCTCGTTCAAGCACGACGACGCGCACTTTTTGCCGGGCGAGATGGTACGCAATGCTGCACCCCATTACCCCTCCGCCCACCACTACCACATCCGCCGATCTCATCTTGTTCCTATTTGTTGTTAGCGGCGATCATCATAAATTATGTTATTTTGTCTCGCCCGGATAAGCGGTGAATGACGTGGTCAACGATTACATTCAAAATCCGCTCCGTGTTCCCCTAAAAAGGGCGATTGTGCATTATCAAAAGGAGGCATCGTGGAGTTTGTAATGTTTGAAGACGCAGACGGCTTGGAAGTCTTTGTCAACCCCGAAAAAGTAATCTGGGTCAGGGAATCTCGCAACCAAACCACAATCATCAGTTGTGGACACGAGGACAAGTTCACGGTTCGCCTCGCTCCGTCTCACGCCGTTGCCGCGTTGGGAAAGACGGTTCGCTAGCGGGCGTTACGCTCAAAATCTGATCAATGAGTTGAAATCAGGATTTTTCAACAATTGACTGAAGGCGAGCGGATGGTATGTTGCATTCATCGGCTGTTCGGGAATGACTTCAGGTGATTCGATTGAATGCAACGTTTCTAGTGCTGATTTTCCGAAATAGATCTCCAGTATTGCGCTTGCTGCTCTGCCTGTTGGCAGTACCGTGCTGGAGTCAGATGGAATCCGCGAAGGTGCTGGCATCCGACGACGGCATCAACCTACGAACTAAGGGCGAACTGAATGTGCACTGGCTCTACGGCCCTTACGTTCCCAAAGAGGGGATTCTGTTGCGCCTGGACGGATATCAGAGAAGGATACTCTTTGTCCGCCAAGCCTTTACCACCCCTGGAATCTACGTAAGGAGCGCCTTCCTTGGCCTAGTCAACCAGGCGGGTGGCGCGCCCTCCGAGTGGGGCGGAGGCCTTCAAGGTTACGGACGCCGCGTGGCTTCCAATTATGGCCGCACCTTGATTCAAACCTCTCTCGCCGCAACCGGGAATGCAGCACTCCAGTACGAACCACGCTATGACCGCTGTCATTGCGGCGGCTTGGGCGCCCGGACAAAGCATGCGCTCTTAAGAAACTTCATGACGTACAACCGGAGTGAGAGAGAATGGCGCCCCCAGTTTGCGATGTATGGAGCCGCCCTAGGGGCTGGAATGCTCTCCAGTGTCTGGCAGCCTCAAAGCAAACCCTGGGTCGAGGGGTATAACTGCGTTCTGAGTCAGGCCGGCATTGGCATGTTGTCCAACTGGGTGGGCGAATTTTGGCCGGAAATCAAACTGCGAATAAATCCCCCAACCCGAGGCGCTAACCGCTCGCGCTGACTTGCGACTGTTGGAGATCGCCCGTTGAGATAATCAGGCGATTACACGCAATATAAAAAGGCGCCCACTTTTGCGATAGGTTGTGATTGTTCGCATCGCAAACCTAGCGAAAGGGAGCGCCTTTTATGAGTCAAGAGAAGTATATCGGGATGGATGTTCATCAGGCCACCATCTCCGTGGCCGTGATGGATGCCAGTGGCCAGCTGATCATGGAATGCTTGCTGGAGACCA
>JASHOH010000115.1 GCA_030041215.1 Candidatus Sulfotelmatobacter sp.
TGTTTCAGCTCGTACAGCACGGTTCGTTGCACAGGCAGGAGAGTTCTGTATATGTCAAGGTAACTAAGCAGAACTTTATTCCCGCGGCGCAGGCGCGCGGAGCGGAGGCATAGTGGCCAAGTCGATCGTGCTTATCACTGTGGACTGCCTGCGCGCCGATCATGCCGGCTTTGGCGGATATCACAGGCCGACCACGCCGTTTCTCGATTCGCTGGCCGCTGAAAGTTTTGTTCTTCCTGCTGCCATTGTGGCGGGAACGCCAACCTATTACTCGTTTCCTGCGATCTTTGCTGCTCGCGCTCCATTGGCGATTGGGCGCGACATTCTTGGGCTAGCGCCGGGCGAACCGACGCTGGCCTCTGTGTTGAAGCAGACTGGATATGCCACAGCGGCGTTCAGCGCCGCTAATCCGTACATTTCTGCGCGCTTCGGATACGGTCAGGGCTTCGATGTGTTCCGCGATTTTCTCGATGAGGAGGCTGCCCAGAGTGATTCGCCGCGCGACGAAGCTGCCGGGAATGGGCATGGATCTTCGGGCGGCCGGTTGCGGCGGATGAATCAGCGGTTGCAGAGGTTGAGCCGAACTGCGCCGTCTCTCGCGCGGCTGTACGACGAGGTTTATTTTCAATATTGCCAGCGCTGGGCGATTCCGCCGCCTAAGTCTCTCGACAGCCTTCGCCGTTTTCCTTCCGCCGATCGAATTGTCGACCAGGCGTGTTCATGGCTTGCCACTGTAGGCAAGCAGCCATTTTTCCTATGGCTGCATTTGATGGATCCCCACGCGCCCTACTATCCCACGCAGAAGGCTCTGGAATTGATGGGCTGGGCGCAAATTTCGGCGCAAAGGGCACGCTACCTGAATTTCTTCTGGCAGCGTTCCGATCTGAGGCCGGAAAGCTTAATGCGTCACCGCGATGAAGTGATTGTCCTGTACGATTCCGGCATACGCTGGGTCGACGCACAGCTGCTCCGGCTAGTCGAGACGCTGCGCAAATTAGGCTTGTGGGAGAATTGCATATTGGCGCTGACTGCCGATCATGGGGAAGAGTTCCTTGACCACGGCGGCCGATGTCATCCGCCGGGGCTCATGGAAGAGCTGATTTGCGTGCCACTGCTTTTGCGGGTACCAGACACGCCGTCAAGAACGGCTACATCTCCGTTTAGCCTGCTCAACCTGGCTCCCACGCTGATCGACACAGCCGGGGCGAGGCCACTCGCGGGATTCCAAAACGAGAGCCGCTGGCAGCAGATCAGAACAGGCGCCAGTTGGGATGACCCCGCGGTGGTCGAGTGCGTCGCCGGATGCACGAATCCTTTTCACCGCGAATCCGGCAATCGTTTACGGCCGCGCCTGCTGGCGGTTCGAGAGGCGCGCTATAAAATGATCTTCGATTTCGAATCGTCACAAGAGCGGTTGTACGATCTGGAGGCCGATCCTCGCGAGTTGAGACCGCTGGCAATCGGAACCGAGACAACGGTTCGACGGCGGCTGCTCGAATGCGCGCGTCGGCACATCGAGCGGACGAGGAATGAGCGCAATGCTAATTTGAGTTTGCGGGCGCGACTTTCGGAAATGCGGCTAGAATGGGCCGAGCCTGCATATCCCTCTGCGACCGCCGGGTTTTGACGCCATTGGATTCCACTCTGTCGGAAATGCTGACCGTCTTCACGCCCTCCTTTGCGGACGAGGCCGATACTAATGCGCAGAACCTCAGTGTCAAAGAAATTGCGGCACGACTTTCACCGGAGAAATTTCGGCTGGTGATGCTGTACGAGAATACTCCCGACCCGCGCATCGCCAGTCGAGCGAATACGCGCCTGCTACGCTGGCGGAAGCATGGCAATACACTTCCCATATTGATGCAGTTATTGCGCGAGCTTCCTGATGTTTATTTCTTTCCGCGGGAAGGCCCATTGGACTCCGCATTTTTCACTCTGCGGAGAATTCTGCGCCTGAAAACGGCCGTCGTAAGCTATGTCGTTTCGGGAGGCCTGTACAATCCCGAGCCAGTACGGCCTATGCTGGAGCGTAACGTGCGTGAGGCCGATGCACTGTTTGCCAATGCGAAGTACCTCAGCCAATTAGTGCTTGAGCGGTTGGGGCGAGAAGCCGGAGTCCGCTATGACGGAGTCGACCGCCGGTTTTATTTTCCACCGCCGCCAGAATCTCGTTCTAATAGGCATACGGTGGTTTTATTCGCGGGATCGCTGCGCCCGTACAAGCGGGTACCGGTGGTGGTCAGGCAGGCTCCACGTTTTCTGGGGGCAGAGTTTCGAATCGCCGGCCGCGGTGAAGAAGCGCAGGAATGCCGGAGGCTCGCCGCCGAAGCTGGGTGCCGCAACATCAAATTTCTCGGTCACCTCTCTTCGCAGCAGCTTGGCGAGCAGATGCGTGAGGCAGACATTTTCCTTCTGCCCAGTATCGTGGAGGGTCATCCTCAAGTGTTGCTTCAAGCGGCAGCCTGCGGACTGCCGGCTGTGGCCATGAACATTTACCGTCCCGAATACGTGGTTCATGGAAAAACAGGATTTCTGGCGGAAAACGACGAAGAGCTCGCGGCAAAACTCCGATTGCTGATTTGCAATCCGGAGTTGCGTAAGACGATGGGCGAGGCCGCAGCCATCCACGCCAAGCGTTTCGATTGGGATATCATCACGCGGCAATGGGAAGAAGCATTTGCCGGAGCCGTGGCGCGACGGCGGACACGATGAGCGCAGCAGGTGTTTCGTCCGGGGGCACCGCCAATGAGCGCGAGCTGCACGTGCTCACGCTGACTCCGTTCTATCCCACTGAACGCGATGACGCGAGCGGCTGCTTCGTTGCGGAAGCGATTGCAGCTTTGGACGCGGGAATCTGCAACACAGTGCTTGCCGTCGAGCCGGCCTACCGTCCGGCTTCAAAGCCAAGCGGCTCCGCGCCCGCAGCTCGGTGGATTCGTTACTTTTCTATCCCCGGCAGACTGGGGCTTTCCACTGCCGGGGCTTTTCTCTTTTCTCGAATTTTCGGGCTGGTTCGTGGTCTGCATGCCCGGCGGCGGATTGATTTAATTCATGCTCATGCGCCGCTGCCTTGCGGGCACGCCGCAATGTTGCTCCATGCTGAGCTGGGCATCCCCTATTTGATTACTGTTCACGGTCTGGATGCATTTTCGACTGTGCAGGTCAAAGGTAGAGCTGGAGAATGGTGCCGCCGGATATCACAACGACTTTATCGCAAGGCAAGGCGCGTGATCTGTATCAGCGAGAAGGTCCGCGACCAGGTGTTGGAAGGAACGGGAGGCAACTGCCGCACGACTGTGATTTACAACGCGGTCAATGCTGAAGTGTTCAGTCCAGGTGCATCGCATTTGGGATCACCGATAGTCCTCAGCGTTGGCAATCTCATCCCGATTAAGGGACATGATTTGTTGCTGCGAGCAGCGGCGTCGATTGCACCAGAGTTTTCAACACTCTCGTACGAGATCATCGGAGATGGGCCCGAGCATGCACGGCTGCAAGCACTGGTGGATCACCTGAAGCTATCCCGGCGCGTGCGTTTTCTGGGCCGACAATCGCGTGCGCAAGTGGCTGAGGCGATGAGGCGCTGTACCCTGTTTGTACTTCCCAGCTGTTATGAGGCGCTGGGATGCGTTTA
>JASHOH010000116.1 GCA_030041215.1 Candidatus Sulfotelmatobacter sp.
TGGCGGAGAGAGTGGGATTCGAACCCACGTTACCCTTTCGAGTAAACACGCTTTCCAAGCGTGCGCCTTCAGCCACTCGGCCATCTCTCCGGCGAACATTGGGGCACAGCGACGCTCCGTCCTGCTATCGTGTCATGCCGAGTCAGTGCAATTGCACCAAAAGCGGCTTGCATTCATTTTATGGTCGGCATCGAATCGGCGCAAATGGCACTTACCCACCTGCGTTGTCTTTGCGCTTTTTATGAAATTGCTGACATGCAGCATGGACCGCAAAGATGAACTGGTATCGAGCGCCTAGAACGAGAACTTACGAGGGCTTTTTCAGCGAGGAGCCTGGTGCGTCTCCATTCGAGGGTGTTATGGGTGAATTCGAAGATACCGCGCCTGCACCTACACTGGCCGCGGCAGCGTTGGGCCCGTGCGGAGGCGAGTCAACAGGCATCGGTGGCGGTTTTACCCCGTCGACGACGTGGTGACTCAGGCAATACAGCGCAAGCTCCAGGCGATCGGCCACGCCTAACTTGTCATATACCTTGCGCAGATAATTCTTCACTACCTGCTCCGTCGTGCCTACTCGACTGGCGATTTCCTTGTTCTTCATTCCCTGGGTGACGCAGGAAACGATCAGCGCTTCTTTGGGCGTGAGTTGCACCTTCGGGCGTGCGCCCGACGGCCGCAGATTATGTCCACGGAAGGCTTCCATTACCCAATGCACGGCCTGGCTTTCCAGCCACGGCTCGCCAGCCGCGACCTTGCGCAGGCATTCAAGCATTAGCTCGGGCTCGACTTCGCGCGAGACAATGCCGTGCGCTCCCCTGCGAAACAGCTCAAGCGTAAGTTGCTCGTCGGCGGTTGGCGTGACTACTACCATTTTGAGTTGCGGCGCCTGGCGCAGAAGCTCCGTCACCGCTTCCACCGGATTGGGAGCCAGGGCCGCCTCGAAAATGAGTACATCGGCAGAAAACTTCATCACGGCGGATTGTGTCTGCGTGAGCGTTTCCGCTTGGCCCACAACACGGATGTCATCTTCCAGCGCGAACACCTTCCGCAGTCCCGCGCGGAAAATAGCCTGGGTATCGGCAAGAATCACGCGGATGAGCTGGCCCGTGCCGTTGCTCCCGTGAACGCCGTGATTTTCAGCCACGCCCAGCGAAGTGCTCGCCATGTATTCCCCTTACCTATGCCCGCTCGAAATGATACTCGTCGATCACTACCCCTACGCCGCGGCGTCCCCGATCGTCGAAGCTGCGGACCACTCGGCCACGGCAATCAATCTGTATGTCCCTTCTCGAACCGACCACCTCGCCGGGAAGCAAAATGGTGAAGTCCACCATCGAACCCACGGGAACATCGCGGTCCATCGCAAACAGCACGCCATTGGCAGAAATGTTCTGCGTCTCAGCGGCGCAGGCGCCGATCTGCGATTTCACTTCGACCGGCAGATGCAAGGGAAAACGCGGAGCACTCTGCATTTCAGCATAGTGCTGCAAGGCAGTTTGCGCTTGTGCCTCGATTATCACCTGCTGCTCTTCGTGGCGATCCACTGTTGCAATGACCCTCTTTCCAGAACGCTCCGTGCTAAGCGCATCCAGATTTCTGCGGCAACTTATGGCAGCGTACACCTGGGAATCAAGCCTGCAAAGTTACTGAAGTCATGGAACAAGTGGGCTCTAACTGCTTTTAGATGAATAAATTAGAGGGAATTTACAGCAGAAAAACTTTCGGCGCTCAGCCTTTCAAAAGTGAGCACGATTTCGATCCCATTCACGTCTCATCCTGAACGAAGCCACTTTTCAGGCCGAGTGAAGGATCTCCTTTGCAACGCATCTCGCGGCCAGGAGATATCCCACTGAGGGTTGACAGCTAAATGCTGAGTGTCGAGTGCTGAGGCTAAAACTTCGTGACTTCCGTGAAGTTGAAATCGCGCACCTTCATGGCGGGCACAACCATGTCGAGCGACTCCTCACCGCAAGCGCGCGCCGCCACGCTCATCGCCTCAACGTTCGAAAGCATCTGAATCAGACTTTCATTGAATCTAAAATTTCGCACGCCGCCGCGCACGCGCCCATTCTCAACAAGAAAGGTTCCGTCGCGCGTCATGCCAGTGACAATCTTCTCGTACGGATCGACCTCACGGATATACCAAAGCCGCGTCACCAGAATGCCACGCTCGGTCGAGGCAATCATTTCACCTACTGTTTGCGGATTTTCAGGCGTAGCGAAAACGATATTTACTGGCATTTCTCCGATCTCATTGGGAAGCGGAAACCCATGGCCAGTGGCCTCGATCGGGCCGACTTTATCTTTGTACTCCGACCGTTTCATCCGTGCGGCCGTTGCACGCGCATAGACAACGCGCTTTACGATTCCATTTTTGACCAACGGCACGCACTTCCGCGTCATGCCTTCTCCATCGAACGGACATCCGGTTTGCAGCGGATGGGTCACATCGTCCCAAATGGTGATGTTGTCGCCAAAAAGCTTGGAACCGATGCGGCCGGTGAGAAATGAGCGCTGGTCGAGAATGGCCATGCCCGAATAATCCCAGAACATGAAACCCACGATGTCGAGCGCGGCCGAAGGCTCCAGAATGACCGTGTACTTGCCAGGAGAAATCTCAGCGGGGTGCGCTGAGTCAATTGCCTTTCGCGCCGCAATCTCGGCCATGCGTACGGGATTGAGATTTGCCACGTTGGGAGAGTTGGCCTTCTGCCACCCGGAGGAATCATTACCCAGTATGCTGATCGAGACTTCTGCGAGCGTTTGCGTATGCCAGCGAGCAAGCCCCCGCGAATTGAAGTTGCCCTCAACCGATTCTGACGAAGAATAGATTCCGGCAGCAGTGAGCTTGTGTTTCTCGGCAAGGTCGACAATCTGCCTGACGGCTTCAGCTCGAAGCTGTGGCGTAACTGCTGCTGTCTCTGCGAAATGACGGGAAGCTGTGGCGCGGTTACTCATGCCCGCGTTGCCATTAGCCTCGCGGCTATCAGGCATAGGCAGAAGATCAGGATCAGGAAGTTGTACTTTGGCCAGCGCTTCCGAAGCCACAACCACTCGCCGCAGGTTTTCTTCGTCGAACCTGTTCGTGGAAGCCCGCGCCGTTCGGCCATCGAAGACTGTACGAACAGAGAGGACATGATTCTGGTCTTCAACGTTTTGATGGATTGTGTTGTTGGCGAAGCGCGTTAGCGCGAACTTTCCGCCGGAAAAAAGAACTTCGGTCTCGTCGGCTGACGATAATTTTCGGACGCGGTCAAAGATGTCGCCAGCCTGTTCTTTAGTCTGCATTTCTTGAGTTTTTTCTCTGTGACTCTCTGTGTCTTTGTGGTGAATTAACTGCCTTTGTATGCGCTTCCCACTTTGATGTTCTTAAACCGCGACGGTGCTGCCCCATGTCCGGTGCCTATCACCTGCTGCGGCTGCCCTTTTCCGCAGTTTGGAGTTCCCCACAGCGTCCACTCATCACGGGAGCAGATGGCGTCGAGCGCATTCCAGAATTCCGTTGTGATTCCCGAATACGATGGATTCTTCAGCGCGCGCACGCGCTTGCCGCCCTTGATCTCCCAACCGATCTCGCAACCGAACTGAAAGTTGAATCGTTTGTCGTCGATTGACCAAGAACGGTTGGTCTGCATGAGGATGCCGTGATCAGTTGAAGCGATCAATTGCTCGAGCGTTAGCGGCTTTTCGCCGGGCAGCAAGCTGACATTGGTCATGCGAATTATGGGCAGACGGTTCCATCCTTCGGCCCGCAAGGTTCCGCCCGAGCGGCTCTCACCGATCATGGGCGCGGTTTCGCGCGAGCTGAGATAACCAGTGAACAATCCGTTCCTGATGATCGGTGTGCATTGAGCGGGCACGCCCTCATCGTCGAAGCCGAATGTGCCCAGGCCCGGCCCGTGCTCCTGGCGCGCATCAGCAACAACATTGACGATGTCGCTGCCATAGCGCAGAGTGCGCAGTTTGTCGAGAGTGAGAAATGATGTGCCTGCAAAATTCGCTTCCATGCCCAGCACGCGGTCGAGTTCGATCGGGTGCCCGATCGATTCGTGAATCTGCAATCCCAGTTGTGAACTATCGAGGATGATGTCGAACGTGCCTTCCGGGCATTGATCGGCATGATGCAATGCAACCGCTTCTTCCGCGATGCGCCGCGCGTTCTGCACGAGCCGTAATTCTTCGATCAGCTCATAACCTTTGTTCTGCCACTGACCTCCGTAAGAATTCGGATACGACCGCTTCTGAATCTCGTTCCCCGCGAAGGCGTATGCCGTATAACCTGCGCCGCTGGAATACTTCGTCTGATGAATGTCGCTTCCCTCTGATGAAGCAAACCACTGCTCCTCGCGATTGAAGTTGAGATTGGCCTCTGCCAGCGTGACGCCCGGGACCGCCCGCATCTCAGAGTCGATTTTCAGCAGTAGCTCAATATTCTGCTCGACGGAAATTGAGAATGGATCGATTTTATGCGGCGTCGTCCACTCTCCGGTGACAGCTTTCTCCGGGGCCAGTTGCACATCTTTCCGCTTGACGGACGCCGATGCACGGGAAATCTCGACAGCGCGCGCCGCAGTGGCCTCAACTCCCTGGCGCGACAGATCTTCAGAAGCGGCAAATCCCCAGGCACCATCAACAATCACGCGCACATTCATTCCAAACGATTCCGAGCCCGACGCGCTGCCGACCTTGCCGTTCTTTGTGGTGAGTGCCCGGCTGCGCTGATTGATGACGCGAACGTCGGCGTAGCTCGCGCCGCGCACAGTGGCGACGTTCAAGGCCGGCTGCATGATGTGGTTCATGAACTTCCAATCTACCACGCCGTCCCGCCACCATTTGGGCACCCACTTCAGCTAATGACCGTTAGGAAAGTTTTCAACTGCCGCCATTTGGAAACTTATTCGTGTACGAGGCGAAATGCATCGTCTTCCGATTCAGCGCGTCCAGTCCAGGCTTTTTCTTCGCCACTTGCGCGTGTCGGCGTCAGTTGATAAATCGCCTTGAGGTGAATCATGACTGGTTCTAGGGTTGAGAATCGCAGGCTAGGGGCAACCACCCAGTCCTGCTCGGTGAGCTCGATCGTGTACACATAGTGTCCACCCGGTGGGACGATGAAAGTGGACGGGAAATTCTTGTCGAAGTCTTTACTCCGTCGTGAGACAACGGCTTTCTGGCCGTCCTCGGTGAGGACCTCGAAGGTGATTGCTTTGTATCCCCACTCGTTCCATGACTCAAACACTCTTTGAGGTTCGCGTGTGATGTTCGTAAGGACCACGTAGAGGGGCTCGACGAACCCCGCCTTCCTCATCGAAATCCACCGCCCGTGATCGTTACTGCCTTGGGGAACGACGGCAACTGAGAAGGGCGGTTTCGACGAAACAGGGTGATTCGCTTGGCTGTGACAGGATGCCCCAAGCACAAGGATCACCGCACCGACTCTTGTTACGGAGAAGAATTGGGCCATGCGATGTTTAGACACCGAAGCTTGGGTGCGAGTCAACCGTGTAATCGGGGCGAGCGGGTCGCCGGCGGTAACAGGGATCAAGCTCATGACTCCTTGGTCGATCCCTACGGCGTCGCATGCGCCTCTGCCAACGCCTTCTTTACCGCTAACAGCTCCTTCAGCACATCCCGCAGCTTCGTCGATTCCAGCGCGTTCGCGCCATCCGATTTCGCCTGCTTGGGATTGTCGTGCACTTCGAGAAAAACTCCATCCACGCCTGCCGCCACCGCCGCACGCGCAAGCACCGGAATAAACTCCGGTTGCCCGCCGCTGACCGAAGTGTCTCCATTTGACGATGCAGAAGGAAGCTGTACAGAATGGGTCGCATCGAAAACCACCGGAGCAAACTTTCGCATGATTGCCAGCGACCGCATATCGACCACTAGATTGTTGTACCCAAAACTGCTGCCGCGTTCGGTCAGGATAATCTGAGTGTTCCCCGCCTCGCGGCATTTTTCGACTGCATGCCGCATGTCCCAGGGCGAAACAAACTGTCCTTTCTTAATGTTGACCGCACGCCCGCTGAGTGCCGCAGCAACCACGAGATCCGTCTGACGGCACAAGAATGCGGGAATCTGCAGAACATCGACGACTTCTGCTACAGCTGCCACATCAGCGACCTGATGCACGTCGGTCAAAACTGGCAGTTGAATTTCATTTCTTATTTTCTTCAAAATCCGCAGGCCTTCTTTCAGCCCCGGTCCGCGAAAGCTGCGAATCGACGTGCGATTGGCCTTATCGTAGCTGGCTTTGAAAATGAAAGGAAAATTCAGCGAGCGCGTGACGCCCTTAATGATCTCCGCCATGCGAACGGCGTGCTCTTCGCTCTCAATGACACACGGGCCTGCAATGAGGAAGAGATCTCCTGAACCGATACGAATGTCGCCGACTTGGAAGGAAGAAATCAAGAAACTCTTAACCGCCGAGAACGCGGAGTGCGCCGCGATAGCAAAATGGACAAACTTATTTTATCTCGGCGTGCTCGACGACTCGGCGGTAAAATTGCGCTCTTACCTGCGCGCAACTTTTTCCGGCCGGTGGAACATCTCGACTGCCGCAATTTCTTTTTCGGCCTTCCTTTTCAGGCCGTACTCATAAGCCGCCTTGATGAACGTGCTGAACAGCGGGTGCGGCTCCAGCGGCTTCGATTTGAACTCGGGATGGAATTGGCAGGCGATGAAATGCGGGTGGTCCGGCAATTCCACCATCTCTACATAGGTTCCGTCCGGCGTGGAACCGGAAATCCTCAACCCGGCTGCTACCATCGGCTCTTCATATTCGCGATTAAACTCGTAACGATGCCGGTGGCGCTCGCTGACTTCTAGTTTGCCGTAAATTCTGTGGGCCAGCGTGCATGGCTCGATCTTGCACGTCCACGCGCCTAGCCGCATTGTGCCGCCCAACTCTTCCACGCCGCGCAATTCGCGCAGTTTGTAGATCACGCGGTGCGGTGTCGCCTGGTCGAACTCGCTCGAATTCGCCCCTGCCAAGCCGACAACGTTGCGTGCAAACTCCACGCACGCGGTTTGCATCCCGAGGCAAATTCCGAAATATGGAACCTTATTCTCGCGTGCATAGCGAATGGCAATCAACATCCCTTCGATGCCGCGCTTGCCGAAGCCGCCGGGAACGAGTATTCCATCGTAGCCTTCCAACTGCGCATTCACGCTCGCCTGATCGCAATTTTCGAGCCCTTCCGCTTCAATCCAGTTCAGTTGCAGTTTCAGATTGTGCGCCAGCGCTCCATGTACCAGAGCCTCCTTCAGCGACTTGTATGAATCTTCGTACTCGACATATTTTCCGACGATACCGATCGTGACCGTGTCCTTCCGGTTGTAGACCCGATGCACAATATCTTCCCACTTCGAAAGGTCGCGGTCTTTTGCGTCCATGTGAAGGTATTTCAGGACCAGCGTGTCCACGCCTTCATTGGCGAACACCAGCGGCACCTCGTAGACAGATGCCACATCTTTCGCCGTGATCACCGCCTCTTCCTGCACATTGCAGAAAAGCGCAATCTTCGCCTTGATGTCTTTGCTGAGAAAACGATCGGTGCGGCAGAGCAGAATGTCGGGCTGAATTCCAATGCTCAGCAATTCTTTCACTGAATGCTGCGTCGGCTTCGTCTTCAACTCTTGCGCGGCAGCGATGAACGGAACCAGCGTGACGTGGACGAACAGTGTGTCTTCGCGGCCCAGTTCCTGCCGCATCTGCCGGATCGCTTCCATGAACGGCAGCGATTCGATATCACCCACCGTTCCCCCGATTTCAACGATGGCAACATCGACATCCTGTGCGACTTTTTTCATTGCCGCCTTGATTTCGTTGGTGACATGCGGAATCACCTGCACAGTCTTTCCCAGATAATCTCCGCGCCGCTCCTTGGCGATGATCTGCTCGTAGAGCCGGCCCGTCGTCCAGTTATTGTCGCGAGAAAGTTTGGCGTGAGTGAAGCGCTCGTAGTGTCCGAGATCGAGATCGGTCTCCGCGCCATCGTCAGTCACGAAAACTTCGCCATGCTGAAACGGCGACATTGTTCCCGGATCAACGTTGAGATACGGATCGAACTTCATCAGATTGACCTTCAGCCCTCGGCTCTCGAGCAAACAGCCGATCGAAGCCGCGGCTAATCCCTTGCCGAGTGAAGACACAACTCCGCCCGTCACAAAGATGTACTTCGCTGGCATCTCTTCCTCGCTTTAAATTGTCTTGGAAAATTTGTGCAGGTGGCGTGCACAATCAATTATGACAGAACAGGCCTGTGGAAACAAACAGGAGATTTTTCGCGTCCGGAAAATCTCGCCAGGTCGGATTGACGCTCATTTTTTCAGCGCCGACGTCCAAGTGGTCAGCAGCGAGCGCGTTGACTATCCCGCCGCCGTGGGCGAGAATAATTCAGGTTCCGGCAATCAAGACGTTAGTGTCGGCAAGTGGGCCTGTGGCGCAGCTGGGAGCGCGCTTCCATGGCATGGAAGAGGTCAGGGGTTCGATCCCCCTCAGCTCCACCAGACGGCGCGGCCGCCAAGGTATAATGGGCCGTGCCAGCCCCGCCGCGCGCCGTCCCTACGCCGCTCCGACGCCGGGGCGGTTGTCTCCCCTGCGCGTGCCTCCGCAGCCGTGCCGCAATCGCCACCGGGGTTTGCCGTGGCGTGTAGATACATCTTCGTCACCGGCGGCGTGGTCTCCTCGCTGGGTAAGGGATTGGCGGCGGCCTCGATTGGAACCCTGCTCGAGGCGCGCGGCCTGCGCGTCGCGCTGCTGAAATTCGATCCCTACCTCAACGTCGATCCGGGCACGATGAGCCCGTACCAGCATGGCGAGGTGTTCGTCACCGACGACGGCGCCGAGACGGACATGGACCTCGGCCACTACGAGCGTTTCGTCGACCAGAATCTCTGCCGCGACAACAACACGACGACCGGCAAGATCTACGGCGCGGTGATCGCCCGCGAGCGGCGCGGCGAGTACCTGGGGGGCACGGTCCAGGTGATTCCCCACGTCACCAACGAGATCCGCGACGAGATCATCCGGGTCGCCCAGGAGGCCAGCGCGGAGATCGTCGTGGTCGAGGTGGGCGGGACCGTCGGCGACATCGAAAGCCTGCCGTTTCTGGAGGCGATCCGGCAGTTCCGGCGGCAGGTCGGCGAGGAGCACGTGATGTACGTGCACGTCTCGCTGATTCCCTACCTGCGCGCCGCCGGGGAGCTCAAGAC
>JASHOH010000117.1 GCA_030041215.1 Candidatus Sulfotelmatobacter sp.
GTCGGCTATGGCCTGCAGTTGCGTGAGAAGCAGAAAGCCAAGCGCATTTACTTCACGCTGGAAGACCAGTTCCGCAACTATTTTGAGAAGGCCGCCAAGTCGCGCGGGGTCACCGGCGCGAAGCTGCTCGAACAACTCGAGCGGCGTCTGGACAACGTCGTTTACCGTCTTGGCTTCGCGCAGTCACGTCGCCAGGCACGCCAGTTGGTGCGCCACGGGCACGTAGCTGTCAACGGCAAGAAGGTAAATATTCCTTCGTACCAGGTCAACGCGGGCCAGGAAGTTTCAATTCGCGAAAACAGCAAGAAACTGCCCGTGCTCGAACTGGCGAAAGAATACGCGAGCCATGGCACCACGCCGACCTGGCTGGAAGTGGACCGCGACAATTACAAGGCGAAGGTTCTGTCGTTGCCCAAGCGGGAAGATATTCAACTGCCAGTGAATGAGCAGTTGATTGTTGAGTTGTACAGTAAGTAACGCTGTTTAGCGGGCGCGAGCGAAGCGGGAGCCCGCCGGCGTCATCCCGAGCGAAGCGAAGGATATTGCTCTTTTTTAGATTTTGGTCCAGTACACATTCGTGCCAGATCAGCCTGTGCAGCGTTGACCTGAATCCGGACCGATTCAGCGAGCCGCACCGAGCCACATGGCCGAAGGAGAAAAACAAAATGCTTTGGAAAGGTTTTCAAAAACCGAAACGTCTAGCCGTCGATCAGTCCACCCTGACCGATAAATATGGAATTTTCTGGGCGCAGCCGTTCGAGCGCGGATTCGGCACCACTGTGGGCAATGCTCTGCGGCGTGTGCTGCTGAGCTCGATTGAAGGAGCAGCCGTTACTGCGGTCAAGATCGAAGGTGTGCTACACGAATTTCAGTCGATCCCCGGTGTGGTCGAAGACGCGACGGACATCATCCTGAACTTGAAGCAGATTCCGTTCAAGCTCGCGGGCGACGCGCCGAAGGCGATTTATCTCCGTGCCGATCAGCCTGGAGTCGTCACCAGCGGCATGATCGAAGCCGATGGCGACGTCGAAGTGCTCGACAAAGATGTATACATCGCAACGGTTAGCGAAGGCGGCAAGCTCGACATGGAAATGCGGTTGAAGCGCGGCCGCGGCTACGTCTCGGCCGATAAGAATTTCGATGAGGACCTGGGCATCGGCTTCATCCCGATCGATTCCGTGCACTCGCCGGTGCGCAAGTGCAATTACACTGTCGAGGCCGCGCGCCTTGGGCAAATCACCGACTACGACAAGCTCACGCTCGAAGTGTGGACCAATGGTTCGATCACGCCCGCCGATGCCATCGGCCTGGCTGCGAAGCTGCTCAAGGACCACATGAATATCTTCATCAACTTCGAGGAGGAGATCGAAACCGGCGTCTCTTCGGCGGAAGACCGCAAGCCCGAGATTCACAACGAGAACCTGAACCGCTCAGTCGAGGAGCTCGAGCTTTCAGTGCGCAGCTACAACTGCCTGAAGAACGCGAATATTCAGACGATCGGCGAGCTGGTGCAGAAAACTGAATCAGAAATGCTCAAGACCAAGAACTTCGGCCGCAAGTCGCTGAACGAGATCAAGGAGATCTTGTCCTCGATGGGTCTGAGCCTGGGCATGAAGATCGACGAGCACGGAAACGCCGTGCCCGGCCCGACTTCGAACATGGTATTGCCGGCTTCGGCTTACGGGCCGGACGATCAGCTGTAAGTTGAGGCGGCTAGCGGGCGTGAGCGAAGCGGGAGCCCGCTGCCGAAATCCCGAGCGTTTCTTGCGAGGGAACTCAATCGTTTTAGAAACAGCTTTGAAGGGGCGCGGCTTCAGCCGCGCCGCCCAGACTAAGAAATATTCGGGGCTTTAGCCCCGGGGGTTTTTCCATGCGTCACAAAGTAGCAGGCTACAAACTCGGACGTAACACCGCGCACCGGCGCTCGCTGCTGCGCAACCTGGTCACCTCGGTGATCGTGGAAGAGCGCATCGAAACCACCGTTCCCAAGGCCAAAGCCGCGCGCCCGCTGGTCGAGAAGATGATCACGCTCGGCAAACGCGGCGATCTCGCCGCCCGCCGTCTCGCTGCCGGTTATCTGATGACTGACGAAGCCGTGGTGAAACTATTTGACACCATCGGCCCGCGCTTCGGCGACCGCGACGGAGGATACACGCGCGTCATCCGCACTGGATGGAACAAGGGCGATGGCGCCGACCGCGCCTTTCTCGAACTGCTGGGCAGCGAAAAAGTGCTCGACGAGAAGCGCGAGAAGCGCGCCGAACTCCGCGCCAAGAAGGCTGCCGAAGCTAAGAAGGCGATGGAAGAGGCCGAAGCCCAGGCCGCACAAGAGGGCGGAGCGGAACCAGCAAAAGAGGAAGACAAGAAAGAGTAGCAGGAGAAGAAGGAGCTTTTGGGTGACGCAGCGCTTGAGCGCTGCGATCAAACCTATTTTTATCGACAAACTATCAGGCACGGCGCTAGCCGTGCCTTTCTCTTTTCGCCTGTAATCGGCGCAATCGGCCTTACTTAAACGCCTCCACGAACAACGAATGCGGCAGGGCCTTAACATCTCCCGGCTCATACGCAGGCGGCGCTTCGCTATATAGCCGACTCTTTCCTTCGGCTGACTCCTCGACATGTCCGAAGCCAGCGTTCTGCAGCATTTCATTCAAATAATCAAAGTCGAACGCCGTCCGATGCTGGCCATCGCAGAAAACAAAATTTGAAAACCGCCCGCCGAGGGAATCGAAATGCCGCGGAAAGGAATCCTCAAACCAATCGCGACGTCCCTGCTGATAAGCCGTGATCGCGTTTTTCAAACTCGGCACCACCAGCCGCAACCCGCCTTCGTCCTTGAGCACGCGACGACATTCGCGAAGCAGGTGGTTCAACTCATCTGGATAAAAATGCTCGATCATGTGCGTCGAATAGATCGAGTCCACGGAATTCGAGGCGTAAGGCAGGCCACAGCGCACGTCGAGCCAGAGGTCGACTTTGTGCTGAGGATTGGCATCAATATTCACGAAGCCGTCGATATATTTCGTGCCGCAGCCAAGATGCAGATGCAACCGCCTGCCATTGCGCGGACGCAAGGCATATGCGCACTTTTTCAGCCAGTAGTTAGGCAGCGTGGCCTTCGAGAGACCGAGAAAATACAGGTCCTTGTAACGCTGATGAAGCAATGGTTGCCCTCGGATTGCGGTGAATTATACGACAGCAAAGCCTGTGCGCATCTGTGGGCGACTAGGCGGCCACAGCAATCCGCTTGTACATGTCCTGAAGTGTCTCCCAGCGGTAATCTTGTTGCCAGTTGCAGTGCCTATAAACTTCTTCTCAGGATGGGCTTTACCCGCACACAGATCGCGATTGCCGTCAGCGTTGGCGCGCTCATGGTGTTTGGTTTTCTCGGCTACATCTGGTGGCTGAGCAACCAGGGGCCGGTGCTGGCGCGCTCGGAAGAGCACGATCCGCTGACTGGGCTGCCGGTCAGCATCAAGATGAATCCCCTGCGCGACCGCACCATCGAGCGCAGTGCAAACAAGTTTTTGCGTGAATTGCGTGACGGACATTGCGACCAACTGCTGGCCGAATGGGAGCACGATTACCGCAAGAAATACGCGCACTTTATCTGCAATTCCGAGGCCCAGCATCCACTCATTTCGTGGGAACTGGCCGAGTGGGAAACCGCACCGCCGCTCACCATCCTTCACTACCGCGGCATTCGGCTGAATCATCCCGGACAAGCCGCAACGTACCAAGAACAATTCACTGTGACGACGGAAAACAAGAACGGCGAGTGGACGGTGACGAAGTATGACGCGATGTACTGAAACCCAGAGGTCATCGCATCATAGAACCGTCAGTTCAGGTTAAAGATGAAAATGGGAACGTCCTGGAATTGGGCGCACTACATCTGTTACGGTCTGTTCTTCGGTCTGTGGATGTCGGTTTGCAACATCGGCCGAATGCCCTCGACCAGCATTCGCAAGATAGTATTCACCACTGTCGCCAGTTCGGTTTTCTTCTGGTTTGCCGTCGGCCTATTGGAAAGTTTTGGCTGGCGAGCGCTTCGCAGTCCGATCGTTTTTCTGAGTATTCCGTCTGCGCTATCTGCTCTCCTGGTGCTATGGTGGGCCAGGCGCGGACAATGGAGAAGTAAGACCTGACGCGCGAAAATCGTCGTTCGGCGCCGTGCGCAGGCGCCCTCAGCAACGTCGAGCCCTAGCGGCTAGAGCTGGCCTAAGCTGCCGGTTTTTGCACTACCGAGGTCGTGCCCTTACTGAATGCCTTCCACCAGATCAGAATCAAAATCTGCGCTGCAATCGCGGCGCACGTATCCAGCACAACATCTCTCCATGTTCCCGTGCGTGTAGGGATAAAACTCTGGTGCCATTCATCCAGGCTGGCGACGATTGCCGTACCGAGAACCGCCAGGCCGGCCCAGCGTGCCATCCATTTCACACTGGCTTTTGGCCACGTAGCGCGCCAGGCGCGGAAGAGCAGAAAGCACAACATTCCATATCCAACAACATGTCCCGTTTTACGGATGTAAAAGTGCCAGTGGTCGAAGCGCTCCCAATCCATGTTGAAGAGATAATGCAGCAAGGGATAGAGAATGCGGCTCGTGTTCTCCGCCGAGGCCAGAGCTGTGGATTCGATGGCGATCACAATGAGCCAAAGAATGGCAGCGATCCAGGCTTTGAGGAGATCGTGACGTTTTGAGCTCAAGAGAAAAGGTGGCGACAAAGTACTCATAGACAGTTTAGAAAACAATTTTGTAATTTTTGATCGGATAATTTTGTAATTTGGAAATCCGGATTCAAGTCGAATACTCAGATTCTCAGTTACCAAATTTCAAAAATCGCTAAATTACTAAATTACCAAATCCTCACTCGACTCCATAGTTAGGAGCCTCGCGCGTAATCATAACGTCGTGAACGTGGCTCTCGCGCAGTCCCGCGCTGCTGATGCGCACAAAACGCGTTTTCTGCAACAACTCGGGAATCGTGGGGCAGCCGCAGTAGCCCATGCCGGACTTCAATCCGCCGACCATCTGATAAATAATCATCGCCACCGATCCACGATAAGGAACGCGGCCTTCAATGCCTTCGGGGACGAGCTTGGCCAAACGATTGGATTCACTCTCTATTGCGGAGGCGGCAGTTGAAGAATCTCCGTCGGAGCTCTGGAAATAGCGCTCGCTGGAGCCTTGCGCCATTGCGCCCAACGATCCCATGCCGCGATAAGCTTTGTACGATCGGCCTTGATAAAGAATCAGCTCGCCGGGGCTTTCGTCAGTGCCCGCGAAAAGCGATCCCACCATGACCGCGCTTGCACCCGCCGCCAGGGCCTTCGTGATGTCGCCGGAATACTTGACGCCGCCGTCAGCGACTATTGGAATGCCGGAATCCTTCACGGCACGGTAAGACTCGGCGATCGCAGTGATCTGCGGAACTCCAGCGCCGGTGACCACGCGCGTGGTGCAAATCGATCCCGGCCCAATGCCAACTTTTATTCCATCGGCGCCGGCGCGAGCGAGCTCACATGCGCCATCGAACGTAGCCACGTTGCCCGCCAGAAGTTGCATTTCGGGCAGCTTCGATTTCACCAGTTTCACGGCTTCCAGAACTTTTGTGGAGTGCCCATGTGCGCTGTCGATGGCAAGCACATCAACTTTTGCGTGTGCTAGCTCCAGGGCGCGTTCCATGAAGTCCCCTGTCGCGCCGACGGCCGCACCCACTCGCAGGCGTCCCTGGGAATCTTTGGCGGCGTTGGGATACTTCAGCTTCTTCTGAATGTCTTTTACCGTGATGAGCCCTTTGAGATTGTACTTGTCGTCGACCACCAGCAGTTTTTCCACGCGATGCTCGTGCAGAATTTCTTCAGCATCTTCAAGCGTGGTGCCGACGGGCACGGTGATGAGATTTCTCTTGGTCATCACGCGGTCGATGGGGATATCGAAGCGGGTTTCGAAACGCAGATCGCGGTTGGTGAGGATCCCGACTAGCTTGCCGTCGGGCTCGGTGATGGGCACGCCTGAAATTTTGTACTTGCGCATGACTTCGAGCGCATCGCTGACTTTGTCGGTGGGCGACATCGTGACGGGATCAACGATCATTCCGCTTTCCGAGCGCTTCACCTTATCAACTTCGTTGGCTTGCTGCTCGATGGTCAGGTTGCGATGAATGATACCCAGCCCTCCCTGCTGTGCCAGCGCAATGGCCATGTGCGATTCGGTCACGGTGTCCATGGCGGCGCTCACGATGGGAATGTTCAGGCTGATCTCGCGCGTGAGTTGCGTCTGCGTGTTGGCGGTGGCAGGAACCACGTCAGAGCGCGCCGGCAGCAGAAGAACGTCGTCGAATGTGAGAGCTTCGGGTACGGGAAAATGAATCATAAGAATCTCAGAGGGAAAACATTATTGTAGAGAGGAGCGCGGGTTGGGGCAAATCATAGGCGTAGATCGGCGATCGGGTCGACCCGCCGAACCTGAATCTCGTTCTCACGTTTGCGCGTCTGGGCGATGTCGTAGGCCGCTTGCATTCGCATGAGAGTGTCCATCTTCACGCCGAAGGCCTTTTCGATGCGCAGCGCCATCTTGATTGATAGGTCGGCTTTGCTGTTGAGAAGACTGGAAAGCGCAGGCCTTGAAACCTTGAGCGCTGCTGCGGCAGCCGTTACCGTCAAGCCGGAAGGCTGAATGATTTTGCCCACGATAGCAATCCGTAGTCGACTCCTCCTGGACGGCGCGCCGCTGCGGGCCTTACGCGAGATACTCCCTTTGCTCGGCATGTCGCTAATCTGTCAGCCGGGATAATATCATCGTCCCCTCCGCAGACCCCGTTTGTCTTTTCCCTCCACCCGGCGTATATTAGAAAACTGAGAACTGTTGTGTAACACGGCATTTGGCGAGGCACACCAGTGGGCGCAAGCCCACTTTTTCGTTGCGGAGAAATCTGCCTGACATAGCAGCTCGCAAGTGACTGTTAGTATGGCACTTGAGCTGGATCGCATACGCGAGATCGCGGAGCGGGTGGCGAGCTCCAGCGGCCTCGAAGTGGTCGATGTAGAGTTGCGCGGCAGCGGGCCGGCGCGCATGTTGCGCGTGTTTTTGGACAAGCCCGGCGCTGCTGCGGGCGATGCGCTCGGCGGCGTGACGCACGGCGATTGCGCTGACTTCAGCCGCGAGTTTGGCACGATTCTCGATGTCGAAGATGTGGTGCCTGGCGGGTCGTACACGCTGGAGGTTTCGTCTCCGGGGCTCGACCGCAAGCTGACGAAGGCTGCGGATTTCGAGCGCTTTGTCGGTAGCCGCGTGAAGCTGATGACGCGCCAACCGGTGAATAACAACCGCCATTTTGAAGGACGGCTGGAAAGTTTTCGCGACGGCCGCCTGATTCTGGATACCAGCGTAGCGAGTAAAAAGTCGCGCAAGAAAATGGGCGCGGCAGCAGGTGAAAGGCAGAAGGTTGAGATTGAGTTCGCCAACGTGGAGAAGGCGAATTTGGTGCCGGAAATCTAGGGGATTGAGTAATTGTGTAATTTGGTAATCGGGTAATTTGAAAAAACGCTGCGGCAGTCGTACCGGGGTATTCAAATTACCAAATTACAAAATTTCCAAATTACCAAATTGTTTTTATGGCTAGTGAGCTTTACAACACAATTGACGCGCTGAGCCGAGAAAAGGGGATTGACCCGCAGATCGTAGTGTCGGCGGTGGAAGACGCCATCGTGATGGCGACCCGCAAATACTACAAGACGCAGGAAAACCTCCGCGCCGAGCTCGACCGCGAAACTGGCAAGATCAATGCTTATGCGGTGAAGACC
The DNA here is from genome assembly GCA_030041215.1 of Candidatus Sulfotelmatobacter sp. GTDB lineage: Bacteria > Acidobacteriota > Terriglobia > Terriglobales > Acidobacteriaceae > Sulfotelmatobacter. Next base: position 7,810 of record JASHOH010000117.1, read on the forward strand.
GTCGTCGAAACGCCGGAGCAGGTGGAAGATCCTCTGTTGCAGATCACGCTGGAAGATGCGCGCAAGATCGATCCGAACCTGGAAGTTGGCGGAGAGTTGCGTACTCCAAAAGCTACCGAAGGCATTCTTGGCCGCATTGCCGCCCAACTTGCGAAGCAGGTGATCTTCCAGAAAGTGCGCGAGGCCGAGCGCGACACGGTTTACAACGAATACATCGGGCGTGTGAACGAAGTCGTAAACGCGACCGTGAAGCGCATCGAAGGCCCGGACATCATCTTCGACATCGGCAAGGCCGAAGCCCGCATGCCGCGTAAAGAGCAGTCGCGGCTGGAGTCGTTCGCCATTGGCGAGCGCGTGCGCGTGGTGATTGCTCGCGTTGAGAAAGCCTCGAAAGGTCCGGGCGTGGTGGTTTCGCGGGCCGTACCCGAACTCGTGCAGCATCTGTTCCAAACTGAAGTTCCGGAGATTTACGACGGAACTGTAGTCATCCGCGCCATTGCCCGTGAAGCCGGCGAGCGCACCAAGATCGCCGTGATGTCGAAAGACAAGGACGTCGACGCTGTCGGTGCGTGCGTGGGCATGAAAGGCATGCGCGTGCAGTCGATTATCCGTGAGCTCCACGGAGAAAAGATCGACATCATCGAGTTCCACGAAGATCCGGTCACGTTCGCTGAAAAAGCTTTGCAGCCGGCGAAGGTGAGCAAGGTCACGGTGCTCGATACGACAAACAAGCACCTCGAGGTAGTGGTCGACGACAGCCAGCTCTCGCTTGCCATCGGCAAGAAAGGCCAGAACGTGCGGCTGGCGGCGAAGCTGCTGGGATGGAAGATCGACATCAAGAGCGAAGAAGAGAAGCGCCAGGAAGTCGAGCAGCAGATGTCGGCGCTGGCTCCGCAAACCGCGACCCCGCTGGAAAACGTGCCTGGATTGGGCGAAGGCGTGGTTGAAAAACTCACTGCCGCGGGCGTAACCACCGTGGAAGCTTTGGCTGACATGACTCCAGAGCAGCTCGAAGCGATTGAAGGCATCGGCCCGAAGACAGTGGAGAAGATCAGCCTTGCCGTGAATAATTATTTTGCTGGATTGGAGCAGGGCTCTTCTGCGGAAGGTGCTGCGGCAGAAGGTGCGGCCGTGGCGGAAGGTGAGGGTGCTGCCGAGGGCCAGACCTCAGCCACCGAGGCTTCTTCTCTCGGGGATGAGATTACCGCGGAAATGCCGGCAGTGACTGAAGAAGTCTCAGGCGAAGGCTTGCACGTCGAAGGATCCCCGGCTGGCGGCGCAAATCAGCATCAACTGGGATCCTCCGAAGAGGAGCCTGTTGAAGAAGCCGAACAGGCCTCTGAGAATAAAGAGTAATCATGGCACGCTCGACTAGTTTCGGCGTGGTGCACAAGAAAAGGACTCCGTGAGGTCACGATGAAGACCTAAACACAACACGGAGAAACGAAAGGCCGGATGAGTAAGGTTCGCATCAACGATCTTGCCCGAGAGCTGGAAGTCAAGAGCAAAGCCATTCTTGACGCACTCCCGCACGTGGGGATCACGGAAAAAAAGACCCACTCCAGTTCTCTGGAAGAACACGAAGCGGAGAAGGTGCGCGCGTATCTTCGCTCCGCAGGCGAGGGTTCGGCTTCGGCTGGTAAGTCCGCTTCGCGCGCCGCTCGCGGCGAAGAGGAAATCAAGACCAAAATTGACTTGTCGCACATTACCCGTCCGGGCGATGTGCTGAAGGCGATCACGCAGCGCAAGGAAGCTGTAGCTGCGCCAGCGGCAGCGCCACGCGCGGCAGCCCCGGCCCACCCGGTCGTGGAAAAACCGGTTGCGCCTCCTCCGGCAGAAAGAGTTACGCCTCCAGCGGTCATGCGTCCGGCGGCAGCGCCACCCGCTCCGAAGCCGGTTGTGGCGGCATCAGCCGCGCCGCCTGCTCCTGCTCCTGCGCGCCCTGTGGTTGCACCGCCGGCTCCAGTCCCGGTTGCGCCGCCGCCTAGCGCAGTGCGTTCGGCAACACCTCCGCCGCCCCCAGTACAAGCGCCTTCCGTTGCCGTGCCAGCAGTGTCGGCCAGTTCTGCACAGGCTGCGACCGCCGTGCCAAAGCCGGCAGCCCCGCCAGCGGCGCCACGCATCATCATTCCGCAAACCGGCCCGCGGCCAGTTTATAAGGCTCCAACGCAGGCTACAGCGAGTGTTCAACCTGGGGTTCCAATCGGCGGCGCGCGACCGGCTCCAGGACGCCCGGTACCCGGCCAGCCAATTTTCCAGCGTCGGCCGCCCGCCGCGAGCGGAGCGCCCACGGCGCGTCCGCCGTTGCGTCCGGGCGAGCGCCGGCCGATGCATCCTACGCGCCAGGCGCCCGCAGGAGCAAGGCCTTTGGGCGTGGGTCCGGCGCTGCCGCCGCCTGGAACCACACGGCCCGGAGGACGTCCCGGTGCGCCCGCGCGGAGGCCCGGCCAGCGCTACGTGCCACGCGGCGTAAAAGAAGGCCCGATGAAGGGCTATACGCCGCCGCCGCGCATGGTGGTGTCCAATGAGCCGCTGCCCATCACGCGCAGCATCACGATCACCGAAGGCATCAGCGTAAAAGATCTCGCAGAAAAGCTTGCTATCCGCGCGAAAGACTTGATTTCGCGTTTACTGCTGCGCGGTGTTTTCGCAACAATTAACCAGACTTTGGATGCGGACCTCGCCAGCGAAATGGCACGGTTCTTCGGGGCTGAGACGAACGTCATAACGTTCGAGGAGCAGACAGCAAAAGAAATCGACGCTGCCGTTGCCGGCGAGGAAGCAGCGCCCGAAACATCAGTCCGACCGCCTGTGGTCACGATCATGGGTCACGTCGATCATGGCAAGACAACGCTGCTCGATGCGATTCGTTCCACCAATGTGGCCGAGGGCGAAGCTGGAGGCATCACGCAGCACATCGGCGCGTACAAAGTTCGCATTGCCGACAAAGATTCTCCAGCTTACGGGCGCGAGATCGTGTTTCTCGATACCCCGGGTCACGAGGCATTCACGCGCATGCGCTCGCGCGGAGCCAAAGCCACCGACATCGTCGTTCTCGTCGTTGCGGCCGACGATGGAGTCATGCCGCAGACACTGGAAGCTATCGACCATGCGCACGCCGCCGAAGTTCCGATCATCGTCGCCGTTAACAAGATCGATAAACCGGACGCTATGCCTGATCGCGTAAAGAAGCAACTCGCCGATCGTGGTCTGGTTCCGGAAGAGTGGGGCGGCAAAACAGTTTTCGTCGACGTTTCGGCCAAGCAGAAGACGAACCTCAACCTCTTACTGGAAATGATCTGCCTGGTTGCCGATCTCGCCGAACTGAAAGCCACCCCCGAGCGCGCTGCAACCGGGGTCGTACTCGAGGCAAAACTCGATCGCGGCCGAGGCCCGGTCGCCACGGTACTTGTGCAGAATGGAACGCTCAACGCCGGCGATAACTTTGTGGTCGGCAATGTCTACGGCAAAGTGCGGGCGATGTTCGACGATCGCGGAAACCAGTTGCAGACTGCGCCGCCTTCGACTCCGGTCGAAATTCTCGGTATGGAGGCGTTGCCTCAGGCGGGAGATCAGTTTGTGGTGGTCGCCGACCGCGACAAAGCCCGCGGCATCTCCGAATACCGCGAGCAGAAGGCCCGTGAAGCGGCGCTCGCCAAGAGTTCCCGCGTTTCTTTGGAAGGTTTGGCCGAGCAGGTCAAATCTGCGGGCACGAAAGAGTTGAACGTCATTCTCAAGGGCGACGTGCAGGGATCAGTCGAAGTGATCACTGATCTGCTCAGCAAGCTTTCCAATGAGAAAGTGAGACTGAAGCTGCTGCGCTCAGGCGTAGGCGCGATTACCGAAACCGACGTTCTGCTCGCCTCGGCATCGAACGCCATCATCATCGGCTTCAATGTGCGGCCTGAGCGCAAGGCGCAAGAGCTGGCCGAGCAGGAAAAAGTCGACATCCGACTGCACTCGATCATTTACGAGTTGCAGGACGAGATCAAGCGCGCCATGAGCGGCCTGCTCGAACCGACGTTCAAAGAACACTATCAGGGCCGCGCCGAGGTGCTGAACACCTTCCGCATTCCGAAGGTTGGAACCGTCGCCGGCTGCCGTGTGATCGATGGCTTGATCAAGCGCGATTCCGAAGTCCGGCTGCTGCGCGACAACGTGCAGGTTTTCAAGGGCAAAGTGGCTTCGCTGCGGCGCTTCAAAGAGGACGCCAAAGAAGTCCACAACGGCATGGAGTGCGGCATCGCGATCGCGAATTATGGCGATATCAAAATCGGCGACGTGATCGAAGCCTTTGTCACAGAGAGAATTGCGGCGGAAGTGATTGCATAAGAGCTCCCAGCCGTCAGCTCTCAGCTTTCAGCAGAGCGCGAACATCTGTCGGCTGATAGCTGAAAGCTCACAGCTGGCATGATTGCCTCCCTTACCCTCGAACTCCACATTGAAGCGGCGCAATCGCTCAAAGACAAACGCCAGGTGGTTCGCAGCCTCAAAGACCGCCTCCGCGCCAGCTTCAACGTTTCGGTCGCTGAAATCGAACCGAGCAACCTGTGGAATCGCGCAACCATTGGCGTGGTTGCCATCTCCGACTCGCGCGATTATCTCGAGGGATTGATGAAGAATGTTGAACGGCAGGCCACCCGTATCGCAAACAACCACGGTGCGCAAGTTGCCGATTGCTTCGTTGAGTTCATGTAGGCGGAATTCTCATCTGCTTGTTACCTCTGTACTTACCTCACTTGCTCACAATTGCGCGACAATGGCACTTCTTGGCTGATCACAACCGGGCCTTTTTCTGATATTCTCATGCGTTTTTACTTTGGGGGTGCAGAAAATGGAACGGCGCGGGGCCAAACATCATCGCGGTCGCTTGGGTGAGGCCCTGCGCGAGGAGATCGAAACGCTCGTGGAAGGCGAGCTTGCCGATCCACGCATCGGACTGGTTGGCGTAACCGGCGTGATATTGGCTGAAGATGGCCGTTCGGCACAGGTGCTGGTCGATGTGGAAGGTGACGACCGCGAGGCCGATCGCAGTCTGGAAGGCCTGGAAGCCGCGCGCGAGTATATACGGCACGAGTTGGCATCGCGTTTGCGTCTGCGACGAGCGCCGGAGTTGATTTTCAGGCTGGATCGATCGGAACGGGAGAGAGCGCGTGTGGAGGAACTGCTCACCCGGACGAAAAAAAGAAACAAAACGCCTGCGAACGCCAGCGAGCGGAAGGCTTAGCGATGCTGCAAGAAGTTCTCCAGCAAATCGAGCAGCGAAACCGGTTCGTGCTCACCTCGCACGCCCGGCCCGATGGTGACGCCGTCGGCTCGGCGCTGGCCTGCTGCCAGGTTCTGCGTGCATTAGGCAAGCAGGCCGATGTGGTGCTGCACGATGGCGTGCCACGCATATATCGCACATTGCCCTTCGCCGACCAGGTCCTGCAGGCGAATAGCGTGGGGCGGGATTATGAGGCTGCGATCATACTTGAATGTGACAGCATTCATCGCACCCGGCTGGAGGGCCTGGAGAACCGCTTCCTGATCAACATTGACCACCACATGAGCGGGCGGCCATTCGCTCATGTCAACTGGATCGATCCCCACGCAGTGGCCACGGCGGAAATGGTCTTCCGCCTGGCGCGCGAAGCGGGCGCGAAGTGTTCTCCCGAAATCGCCACCTGTCTTTACACCGCTTTGATGACCGACACGGGTTCTTTCATGTTTCAGGGAACGAATCAGCATACCTTTGCGCTGGCGCGCGAGTTGGTGCTGGCGGGCGCCGATCCATCGCATTGTGCGCGCAATATCTATTTTGCCCATTCAATCGCGAAGATGATGCTTCTCGGTGAAGCTCTCCGCAATCTCCACACCAACAACCACGTCGGATGGACGTGGGTGACACTGCAACAGATGGAGTGCTGCGGCGCGAAAGAAGAAGACTGCGAAGGGCTGGTCAATTACGTCTTATCGATCGGGGAAGTTGAAGTGGCTGCATTCTTCCGCGAGCTTTCTGATGGCCGCTACCGCGTCAGCTTGCGGAGTAAGGGCAAACTGGATGTCTCGCGCGTGGCAGAGCGCTTCGGCGGCGGCGGGCACGAATGTGCCAGCGGTTGCGCACTCGATGGGCCGCTAGCTGTAGCCGTGCAACACGTACTCGATTTGCTACACGGTGGACCTTCCATCCAGTAACCTGCGCAATCACCGTACTTGAGCTTAAGCCTGCGTACAATCAATCTCATGGACATGGCAACGATAAGACAGCTAGAGGGCTTTTTGGGAGCACTTCTAATTCTGATCGCATACGCCGGCCACCAGATGGGATGGATGAATCCCCGCTCGGCTACTTATAACGTTTTGAATGCGGTGGGATCGGCCATTCTGGGCTATATTGCATTTCATCCCTTCCAGATTGGCTTCGTAATCCTGGAGAGTGTATGGACGCTCATCAGCATATATGCGCTGTTGCGGCCAAGGAGGATTGCTGATTGAAGATTGCTGGCTTTTATCGGGCGCAAATCCTCCTCCATGGCGTCATCCTGAGCGGAGCCGTTTTTCAGGCGGAGCGAAGGATCTCGCTGCACACAAGCTCCTCATGACGTTTGTCGTCACAACTCCGGCTCCATGACCAATCGCGCCAGAACTGATGCGTTGCTTCTCGCAGGCTTCTGCGCCTTTCTTTTTCTATATGGCCTTACGCAATTTGGACTCATCGGAGCCGACGAACCACGCTACGCGCAAGTGGCGCGGGAAATGCTGGAGCGTCACGAGTGGATCACGCCGATCCTGGGTGGCAAGCCATGGCTGGAAAAGCCGCCGCTCTATTACTGGCAAGCGATCGTCGCTTATAGGATTTTCGACGTCAGCGATTGGGCAGCGCGTCTGCCTTCAGTGATCGACGCCAGCTTGATGGTTGTAGCTATCTATTTTTTCCTGCGCCGCTTCCGCCGCGGGTTCGAACTGGATGGTGCGCTCATCACCGCCGCGTGTGCCGGCATCATCGCATATGCCCGTGCCGCTTCCACGGACATGGCCCTTACTGCAGCTTTCGCAATTGGAATGCTGGCCTGGTGGGCTTGGCGGGAAAGTGAAGGACGAATCTACCTTGCAGTGTTCTACGTCTGCATGGCTCTGGGAATGCTTGCCAAAGGGCCGGTAGCACCATTTCTGGCTGCGCTAATCATCGCTGTTTACGCCGCTGCGGTTCGCGGGTGGAAAGTTGTTGTACGAACGCTCTGGACACCGGGAATCATCTTGTTCTGCGCTATCGCATTTCCGTGGTACGTCGCGGTGCAGGCGCACAATCCCGCCTTTTTTCACGAGTTCATCGTTCAGCACAACTTCGAGCGCTACTCGCGGAATCTCTATCACCACCCCGAGCCGTTTTGGTATTACCTGCCAGTCACGTTGCTGGCTCTGAGTCCGTGGACGGTTTTTGTAATTGCTGCCTTGGTGGAGAGCTTCCGCGGTTGGAGAACCAAAGTTACCCACGCCGAAATCTCGAATGAGTTCAGCATCTTTTGCGCCTGCTGGCTGATCGTGCCGGTCATATTTTTCTCGATCTCACAATCGAAACTGCCCGGCTATATTCTGCCTGCGATTCCCGCGGGCGCGATGTTGCTGGTCGATTATCTCCACCGTCATTTGAAAGACAGCGCGGCACCCACAGTTCCGAAACTGCTAGCCGTGCTGCACGCACTCGTTGCTTCGGCACCTATTATTCCCGCGCTGCTGATTGCCTACATTTTCCAGCAACATCATCTGCCGAGAGGGAAGCCGATGTTTGTGGCACTCGCCATCGCGTTTGTGCTGTGCGCAGGAATTGCGCTCACTCTGGTTAAGGCGGGAATGCGAATGCTGCGTTTCGTTACGCTGATTCCGGTAGTCCTGATTGTGGGAGCAGTTTTGAAACTGGGTTCGACTGATCTAGATCGCACCCTTTCAGCGCGCCCGCTGGTCCAGGAAATTGCGAGCATGGAAACTCACCAGCTGCCATTGGCTGTTTATTACCCTCCACGTGAACTCGAATACGGCCTCACGTTCTATCGGAATCAGCCGCCCGCGCACTACGATTGGGGCAACATTCCGCAGCAGGAGCACATTCTCATAATCGCCGAACATTCACAGGCGGTGGTTGCGAAGCTGGTGCCCGGCCGACGAACGTCGCTTCTTGGCCATTTTGCACCGCAGCACGTAGATTACTATTGGGTTGCCGCCGCAGGCTCCTCATCAATGCATTAGCACGGTCATCGACTGCCGTTATCGAAGGATGTTCGCCAGTTTGCCTCGCGGCGCTTGAACCCACTAAACTCTGAATTCTGCCTCCGCGAACGAGTCCGCCCGCTTGTTCGCATGACATGCAGGAGCTCCGTGGAGATTCTCGACCTCAGACACTTTTCATCCGTTGATTTGCGTCCCCTGCTCGAAGATGAGACACGTGTGTGGGCAACCATGCTCTCGTGGGACTACACCGGATCAGCCGAGATGATCCTGCGCTACGTCGATGCCAAAATTCTTCCCGGCTACGCCGCCATCGAGCGCGGCCGTATCTTCGGCTACAGCTTTTTCGTTTATGAAGGCAGCAAGGGAGTGGTCGGTGATCTTTTTGTTGCTAACGGCGACCGGCTCCCCAATGCGCGCGAAGTCGAAATCAAGCTTCTCACGCATGTGATCGAAACCTTGCAACAATCGCCCGGCATTCACCGCATCGAAGCGCAGTTGCTGGCGCATGAGGCGGGAAGCGTCGCCCGCCCATTTCTAGATCAAGGATTCCAGCGCCATCCCCGGCTCTTCATGGTTCTTAATTTGCGCAGCACTGTCTCGCAGGCGCCGGCCGCGCATCCAGATGTCGAAATCCGCCGCTGGTCCGACGCCGACTACCAGCCTGCCGCCGCTGTAATCACTGCAGCTTATCGCGGCCACGTGGATGCGCAAATCAACGATCAATATCACACGCTGGCCGGCTCGCTGCGATTTTTGAACAACATCGTACGTTTTCCGGGATGCGGCGTGTTCGATCCGGAATCGTCATATGCGGCGGTGGATCGCAAGGCAAGAAATTTGATCGGCCTAATTTTGTGCTCGCGCGTGCGCGGTGACGTCGGGCACGTGACGCAGATATGCGTGCTCCCCGAATATCGCGGACGCGGAATTGGCGAAGCGCTGATGGCGATGACCTCGCAGAACCTCATCAAACGAGGATTCACCATGCTGTCGTTAACTGTGACCGAGGCCAATGCGGGTGCGGTCGCTTTGTACCATCGGCTAGGCTTTGAAACGAAGCGGGTGTTCGATGCGTTTGTGTGGGCAGGATAGCTGCGAGCCGCGAGCAGACAAACGGTACTTCTGGCATGCTATTTGGAAATTGATTCTCTGGTGGGATGCAGTCAAGAGGTAAGCAAGACTTGGTGGCTCGAAGCGCGTAGCTCGGCGCTCACAGCTATCGTCGTATCAGCCACATCGCCCAACCAGCAAGCAGCGTGCCACCAAGAAACAAGGCAAAGCAATAAAGGCCATAGCGAACCATGTCGCGCACAGTGTCGCGGTGAGTGATGCCGAAGACGATCGACGCAAAAAACGCAAAGACAAACGCTGCGCTGAAGTGAGTAAGCTGGATGGTCATTGTTGCGTCCCACTTCCAGAGGGTTTGACTGACAAGTGACGGTCGAGAGCTGAAAGCTGCTTCATCGTTTCTTCCCAATCGCGATGTGATAGGCATCGGCCACGGCAATAAAATTCAGCAGCCCCGCCACAATCATGAACTTTGTCCCGTAGTCGGCCACAGCGAACGCGATCGCACCCTGCCCCGCATTCATGGCAAGCGTGGCGATATACATACCGCCGGCGCCGAGATCGCCGATGAATCCCAGAATGTCGAGAATGTCGCCGCCGTTGGCCTTATAAATGTGCCCCTGCATCATCAGGCCGAGAACGAACAGAGTTGTAATCGATATCAAGAGAAGCACGCCGCGAATCCATCGGCGCTGAATGATGTGGCCAAGGCCGGGTATCAACCACCCGACCGCGGGCGCAATTACCGACATCGTGCTCACAGTCTGCGCTGGCTCGGCAGCTTTAGTTCTCGCTGTATTGGAATTTGCCATCAGATAATTACGATCTCGCGTTGGATGTTACCGGTGACTTCCGCCGATTTGGCCCGGACCAGCATGTCGACTTCACTGCGCACCCCAAATTCCGGCAGGTAAATTCCCGGCTCAATGGAGAAGCAGGAGTTTGGCAGAATCTGCCGCTCATCATGAATCTCCAGATCGTCCATGTTTGCCCCATTGGAATGGACGTCCGTGCCAATCGAATGTCCGGTCCGGTGAATGAAATATTCCCCATATCCCTTCTGTTTGATGTAATTGCGCGTGGCACGGTCTACTTCCCATCCGGCGATGCGCCGGCCGGCGCTGACCGCGTCCTTAACCGTCTTCACACCGGCATCGCGCGCGTCGCGCACAATTTCAAAGACTTCGCGCATGCGATCTGACGGCGACTTGCCGACAAAACCCACCCAGGTGATGTCGTAATACACCGCGTTCGGAGTATTTTTCTTCGCCCACACGTCAAGCAGCACGAAGTCCCCCTCGCGAATCGGCACGGGATGGCTCGCCTGCGGCTCATAATGCGGATTGCCAGCATTTGCATTGACCGCAACGATCGGAGGGTCATCGGTTACCAGATTCTCGCGGAGAAATGCCTCCATAAACCACTGCTGAATTCCATGCTCAGTCGTCCCGCCATTGCGAACTCGACGCCCAATTTCTTTGAAAGCGGCAGCCACAATAGAATCCACGCTGTCGCGAGCGGCAAAATGAGACTTGATCTGCTCCTCGGTCCATGTAGCTTCAAACTGCGCGACCAGATCGGCGGAACTCACGACATTCTTGCCCAATCCACGCAGCAACTCGATCGTTCCCCCATCAACGAGAGAGATGGTGAACACGATGTTGTTGGGCGAGTACTGCATCGCGATGTCGCGATAAGGCGCGAGTATCGACTTCAAACTGTCGAACAGTTCCTGCCATCCGGAGTATTGCCGCTTGCTGCCCGGCAGCGAATCGAGATGGCCAGCTTCGATTTTATGGACGAGCTTCAAAGGTTCGCCCTGCGCGGGTATCAGATAAAACCACCGGCGCGTCACCATCAAATCAGCCGGCAGCCCGAGCACGCGATAGGCGATAGGGTCGCGATGGTGATGGTCGTAGAAAAGCCAGGCGTCGATGTTGCGCTCGCGCAGTGCAGATTGTATAGCGGCCAGATCCATGGGCAAACATCTATTGTAAACAATGGGAAGAGTTTGAGCGAATTGCGGGCTTGCTAACACGCTGTCTGCCGCGCCGTCCAATCTCGGGTATATATTTTCAAAGAAATGGCCTCACTGGGCGAAGCCGTCACTGTAGAGCGCTCTGCCGGTTCAATCAGCATCAGCCGCGTCCGCATCCGGTCCATCGACGTTCTTCGCGGCATGATCATGATCCTGATGGCGCTCGACCACACCCGTGATTACTTCGGCATACCCGGCGCCAACCCAACCGATCTTTCTACGACGACGGCCCCGTTGTTCTTCACCCGCTGGATCACTCATTTCTGCGCGCCAACATTTTTCCTGCTCACTGGCACGGGCGCCTGGCTTGCCCGCCGCCGCATGTCAACGCCTCAGCTTTCGCGTTTTTTGTTCACGCGCGGACTATGGCTGATTTTTCTGGAACTTGTGGTCACGCGCGATCTGGGGTGGCAGTTTAATTTTGACTATCGCGTTACGCCGTTGATCGTGCTCTGGGCGCTGGGCTGGGCCATGATCGTGTTGTCAGCTTTGGTGTATCTGCCCGCTTCGGTTGTCACGGCACTTGGTATAGTAATGATCGCAACCCACAACTTGCTCGATGCGGTGGAATTAACCAATCCACTCTGGAAGATTCTGCACGCGCCAGGAGTAATCGTGGCGACTCCAAGGTTCACGCTTTTTGTGGGATATGTTTTGATTCCCTGGGTCGGTGTCACCGCCGCCGGATATGGTCTCGGTCAGATTTACCAGTGGTCGGCTGAGCGTAGAAGAGCTTTTCTGTTGCGGCTGAGCCTGGCTGCGATTGCGCTATTTATCGTGCTGAGAGCGATCAATGTTTACGGCGATCCTTCCCCATGGAGTAAGCAGAGTTCGGCGGCATTCACGTTGATTTCGTTCCTGAATACATCGAAATATCCGCCCTCGTTGTTGTTTCTCCTGATGACATTAGGCCCTGCGCTGCTGCTGTTGTGGGCCATCGACTCCGCCACGCCCGCTGCTCTTCGACCCGCGCTTATCTTTGGCAACGTGCCGATGTTCTATTATCTTTTGCACATTCCTCTGATTCATCTGCTGGCGATCGCGGTTTGCCTTGCGCGCAACGGCCACGTCTACTGGATGTTCCAATCCCCCGGCCTGCAATTTTTCCCCATCACACCGCCTCCAGGCTGGGGATATTCACTGCCCATCGTGTATTTCGTCTGGGCAGTCGTCGTGATCGCGCTTTATCCCTTGTGCCGCTGGTTCGCGGAAGTTCGCCGTCGGCGCAGCGAATGGTGGCTTAGTTATTTCTGATCGCTCAAAAATGCCTCCCGCTCCACTTTTGACGGTGCCATTTTCCCACTGATAAACTAATTGTCTGTGCCACCTCATCGATACTGAATTCATTAGGAAAGGTCATTGTGCGCGCAGAAACCCGCCATCAGCTTAAACAGGACGCTTTCACCCGGGTCACCATCGGAGCAGCCGAGAAGACGGCCCACTGGAGCGTGGAACACAGAAATACTCTCATCATCGCCGGCCTTGTTGTTGCCATAATCGCCGCCGCAGCGATGGGTAGCTGGTACTACATCAGCACACAGGATGAGAAGGCGAGCTTCGACTTTGCCAAGGCGATACGTACTCTGGAACTGCCGTTGCGTCCCGCCGGAACGCCCGAGCAGCCTGGTGTGCCCAGCTTTACTTCGGCGAAGGAACGCTCCGAGGCCGCGCGCAAAGAATTTCAGGCTATTGTGGACAAGTATCCCCACACCCGCACCGCCGACATGGCGCATTACTTCCTGGGTGTGACGGCCGCCAGCGAAGGCGACAATGCCTCTGCCGAAAAGAATTTCAAAGAAGTGGCCGCCAAGGCCAATAAGGAACTGGCCTCGGTGGCGAAGCTGGCGTTGGCCGAGCTCGAAGGAAACAGTGGCCGGGTGCCCGACGCTGGTGCCCTTTATCAGGAGCTGATCAGCAGTCCTACTACTTCCGTCGGAAAGGTCACCGCTCAACTCGAACTGGCCGATCTTTACAAGAACAACAATCAGCCACTCGATGCCAAGCGCCTCTACGAACAGATCAAGAAAGAGAACCCCGGCCCCGAAGCCAGCCAGATCGCCACGCAAAAGCTGGCAGAACTCAAATAGGGCAGGAAGTCTTTTAAAACCACTCAGCTCTAAAGATGGTAAATGGTCTGCTCGACTGAGAGATGGCGGCAGGTTTGGCGGATAATGTCGCTCGCTCCCGGCGAATGCACGAACTGAAAGCCGTAGCGGAATGCGTTGCGTTGCCGCACCATCGCGTAGACCGCAACCCGCCCAAAAGGAACGGTAAAAGTCACTTCCACAAGTTCTCCCAGCGGGACCTCCATCGTAAGCATGGCCGAAATCCCAGATTCACTGATGTCGACCGTGTGTCCTTTTAACAATCCACAAGTGCGGGACTGGACGCTGATATCAACCTCAAGTCTGAAGCGCGGCTGGGCCCGCCTCTCGATCAGGTCTGCAACTGGTTCCGACGCGGGCCGATCTTGTGGTTCCAAGAAAATGCTCCCTAGTATTTCGTAATCGGCAGGTTGAGGGACGGGCTTTAGAGTTTGCTGAAAAACTCGATTTTGTGCGGCGCAGTCTTCCCCCCCAACCCATGAGAATTAAAACTCCATCTAACTCCCGGCGAGATGTTCTCTGCGTACTTCGCGGCCTTTCGGCGCCTGCCCTGAGAGAGCGAAAGCGACCGAACGGGTGAACTCTGCGATTTAAGATTTTCGACCATCCTCTAAGTAATCCGGGATGCTGAGGTGGTTCTCAGACCTTTCGGGAAACATGATTTCAGGTGGCGGCTTGGCGATTTCCACTTTGCGCTCCGGTTCGCTACGATGATGTTTCATTCCATTCGACCGTCTCGAACTCTATGGCCGATTTCACACTGCGCGTCAACGGCAATGAAAGAAGGGTGAGCGTTGCGCCGGAAACTCCGCTGCTGTGGGTTCTGCGCGACACGCTGGAGCTTACCGGAACCAAATTCGGCTGCGGCGCCGGGCTTTGCGGGGCGTGCACGGTGCACGTCGAGGGCTCCGCGCTAAGGTCGTGTTCCACTCCCGTGTCCCAAGTGGCAGGCAAGAACGTCACCACGATCGAAGGACTGTCAGCCAACGGCCCGCATCCCCTACAGCAGGCCTGGATCGCCGAAGAAGTCCCGCAATGCGGCTACTGCCAGACCGGACAGATTATGGCCGCTGCCGCTTTGCTCGCCAAAAATCCCAACCCGAGCGATGAGCAAATCACTCAGGCGATGACCGGCAATCTCTGCCGCTGCGGAACTTATGAACGAATTCGTAAGGCCATCCATCGCGCCGCGAGCACTGGGGGTGTGCGATGAGTCCGCTGAATCGGCGCGAATTTGTGGTGGTTGGAGTTGCAGCTGGAGCGGGACTGGTGATTGGCTTTTACCTCCCGCACAAGCGTCAAGCCGCGAAAGAATTCTTTTCTCCCAACGCTTACCTGCGCATCACTCCCGACAACAAAGTCACGATTGTGGTAGCGCGCTCGGAAATGGGACAGGGCGTGCGCACCGCCTTGCCCATGATTTTGGCCGAGGAACTCGAAGCCGATTGGAAACAAATCGAGATCGAACAGGCCGGGGCGAGCACACTGTATGGCGACCAGACCACCGGCGGCAGCGCCAGCGTGCGCACCACCTGGGATCCCATGCGCAAGGCGGGCGCAGCCGCGCGCGAAATGCTGATTTCAGCGGCAGCCCTGACCTGGGGCGTGCCACGTTCGGGATGCGTGGCGCAATCCGGCTACATCGTTCATGGTGCCTCAAACCGCCGCCTCAGCTATGGAGAATTGGTTGGGAAGGCCGCTACGCTGCCCATTCCTGCTGATGTGCCTCTGAAGCAGAGCAAAGATTACAAGATTGTCGGCCAGCGCCTTGCGCGCGTGGATACGCCAGCCAAGGTAAAAGGCGACGCCGTCTTCGGCATCGATTTCCGCCTGCCCGGAGTGAAATATGCCGCTCTGTCACGCTGTCCAACCATTGGCGGCAAAGTGGCGAGCTTCGATGATAGGGATTCCCGAAAAGTTCCCCGCGTGAGATACGTTGGCAAAATCGGCGATGCAGCCGTCGCTGTAGTAGCCGATAGTGTTTGGGGCGCCATGGAAGGTCGCCGAGTATTGAACGTCAACTGGGACGATGGCCCAAACAAAGACCTCAACACGGCGGCAGTGATGGAATCACTAAAGCAAGCGGCGACCAAGAAAGGAGCAAGTTTGTATTCGGCAGGCGATGTCTCGAAGGCACAAGGCCGACACGTAAAAGCCGAATATCAGCTTCCCTTTATGGCCCACGCACCCATGGAACCGGGAAACTGCACGGCAAATTTTCAGGGCACAACCTGCGAGTTGTGGGCGCCCACGCAGGTTCCCCAGGATTGCCGCGATTCCGTTGCGCAGGCCATCGGCCTCGATCCCGACGGCGTGAAAGTGAATGTCACTTTGATGGGCGGAGGCTTCGGACGCCGTCTCGAACATGATTATGCCGTCGAAGCCGCGCTTGTATCAAAGGCACTGCATGATGCAAAGCTCGGCGACGGAAATAATGGCGCTCCCGTGAAAGTAGTCTGGACTCGCGAAGACGACATGCGTTTTTCGACGTATCGTCCTGCGAGCCTGCATCAATTGAGCGCCGTGCTCGATGTTGCTGGCTGGCCGGTGGCATTTTCGCATCGCATCATCTCGCCCTCGATCAGCGCCCAGAAAGGCCAGCCGGGGCCGAACGGCATCGATCCCGATTTACCCGACGAAGCTGCGTTTGTTTACGCGCTGCCAAATGTTTCGCTCGAGTACGTCCAAGCAGAAACGCCAGTGCCGCTGGGATGGATGCGCTCCGTCTATGCATTGCAGGCTGGATTCGCCGGCGAAAGCTTCATCGATGAACTGGCGACAGCCGCGGGAAAAGATCCGCTGGAATATCGGCTCCACATGCTTGCCAAAGATCAGGACATCCAGTACTTCACAACGACCTGGCACACCGGACGCATGCGCGGCGTGCTGCAACTCGTGGCCGAAAAGGCCGGTTGGAAAAATCCCTTGCCTGCCGGGCGCTTTCGCGGAGTCGCCTGCTTCGCCTGTTTTTCCTCCTACGTCGCCGAGGTGGTCGAGATCAGCATGGAAACCAATGCGCCGCGTGTGCATCGTGTGGTGGTCGCCGTGGATTGCGGCCAGGTGGTGAATCCAAGCATCCTCGAGCAACAGATTCAGGGCGGAATCGTTTTCGCGCTGACGAACGCCCTGCGGGCAAAAATCACCATCGAGAAAGGCCGTGTCGTAGAAGGTAATTTTGATGACTATGCGCCCTTGCGCATGGATGAAACGCCCGCCGTAGAGGTCTACGCTGTGACCAGCTTAGAAGCTCCGACCGGCATTGGAGAACCTTCCGTGCCCCCACTCGCGCCCGCGCTCTGCAGTGCCATCTACGCAGCCACCAAGAAAAGAATCCGCGCCCTGCCGATCCTGAGCTGAATGCGGTTGTTCTTTGCAAAGGTCGCAAAGAAAAGCGAGCGCAATTTCGCTATCATCTCTGGGTGCCAGCCCAACCAACTCCGTCGGTTCTGAGCTTCGAGGAAGCCCGTGCGGTCGTCGAAAAGCACGCCTCGCAGATAGTGGCAACGCATCACGAATCTTGCTCGCTTCTGGCTGCCTCCGGACGAATTCTCGCCGAACCAATTCTCGCCGATCGCGACTTTCCTCCCTTTCCCCGCGCCACCCGCGATGGTTACGCAGTTCGTGCTTCTGACCTGAAAAATCTTCCCGCAAATCTGAGAGTGATCGGCGAAATCAAAGCCGGCCCAGTCGAACCGATCCCCTCCCTGAACTCGGGCGAGGCATTTTCCATCATGACCGGCGCCCCCGTGCCCCCTGGTGCCGATGCCGTAGTGATGGTCGAGTACACGTCTGTGCGTGGCGATTCCGTCGAAATCACAAGAACCGTCTCTGCCAGAGAAAATATCGTGCCCCAGGGAGCCGAAGCGAAACGCGGCAGTGTGCTGCTAGAGCGCGGCACACGCCTCAACGAAACCGCGATCGCCCTGGCTGGGTCAGTCGGCAAAGCCAAGGTGGAAGTTTTCTCGCGCCCTCGCGTTGCCGTGCTTACTACGGGTGATGAGATCGTCGAGGTCGATTGTCAGCCCGGTCCGGCGCAAATCCGCAATTCGAACAGGTACTCTCTGGCCGTGCAGATCGAGCGAGTGGGCGGCATTCCTGAACTGTTGCCCATTGCCCCGGATGAACCAAAGCGACTGCACGAACTAATCGAGCAAGGTCTACACTCCGATCTGCTCATCATGACCGGCGGCGTCTCGATGGGGCGATATGACTTGGTCGAGCAAGTCCTGACCGATCTTCAAGCAGAGTTTTTCTTCACCGGGGCCAAAATCCAACCCGGCCGTCCGGTAGTGTTTGGGTGCCTCAGGCCGTGTGGCGCGGAACCATGTGGCGCGGGCACTCCAGCCCGCGAAAAGCCGGCACCCTGCAAATATTTCTTCGGCCTTCCCGGCAATCCCATCTCAACCATGGTCACTTTTGAACTGTTTGCCAAGCCGATGGTCGAAGCGCTCTCTGGAATGCGCCCCCAGCCCCTTGTCTTTTTGCATGCAAAGCTGAAATCCGACATCCGCGTTAAGACCGGACTGAAGCGCTTCTTGCCCGCAATCTTCTCGGGAAAATACGAAGACTCGCACGTAGAACTCGTTCCCTGGCAGGGATCGGGCGATCTCGCGGCCCAGGCCGGCGCCAATTGCTACGTCGTCGTTCCACCAGATCGCGAACGAATCTCTGCCGGCGAGTGGGTCCCGGTGATGCTACGCTGGACAACTCCCATGTAAGATAGAAACTTCGGGATGGCGAAAAAGCTCTCTCATTACGACGCGTCGGGCCGCGCCCGCATGGTTGACGTCTCTAATAAAGCTGCCAGCCGCCGCGAGGCCGAAGCCAGCGCTTTTGTCGAGATGCCTTTTTCTGTTCTCGAAGCCCTGCCGCGCAATCCCAAGGGCGATCCCCTAGAAGTGGCGCGGGTGGCCGGAATTATGGCCGCCAAACGAACTCAGGAATTGATTCCTATGTGTCATCCCCTGCCGCTGTCGCACGTTGATGTCGCCATGCGCCTGTGCGAGAATGGCGTCGCCATCACCACAAAAGTGATTACAACGGCGGAAACTGGAGTTGAGATGGAAGCTCTGGTTGCCGCCGGAATCTCCGCTCTTACGCTTTACGACATGGTGAAAGGCCTCGACAAAGGAATTGTGATCCGCGAAATTGCTCTTGAAAGGAAGACGGGCGGCAAGAGTGGCGACTACCGGCGCAAAAAATAATCATGGCAAACGACGTTAAGCTGTTGTTGGTTGATGACAATCCGATGGTGCTGGATATGTTGCAGCACGCGTTGGCGCCATTTGCTCGCGTGGTCGCAACCGGCGATTCAGCCGACGCGTTGCTGAAGGCAGTTGATGATCCGCCAGATCTGGTAGTTTCCGACTACCGCATGCCCGGCATGGACGGCCGGCAGTTGGTCGAGAAACTGAAAAGCCGCCCCGCCACTGCGAATTTTTCGGCGATTCTCATGGCGAGCCGCGCGGATATTGACGAACGCCTTTCGCCTCAGGATGCCGCCGACGATTACCTCGCAAAACCTTTTTTCCTAAGAGAAGCGACCCGCCGCATCAAGCGCACAGTTGACCGCATCGCTCTGGAGAAAATGGCCAAGACCGCGCCTTCCGATGGCGTGGTGCGCGGCAATCTTTCGCAGATGAATGTCATCGACCTGATGCAGTCTCTCGAAATGGGCCGCAAGAGTTGCCAGCTCAAGCTCACTAATGAAACCGAAAAATGCGAGGTCTTTTTCGTTGAAGGCCAGGTGAAGCACGCAACCTACGGGTCGTTGACAGGTGATGAGGCCGTGTTCAAAGTTCTCCGCTGGACCGGCGGCAACTTCGAACTGAATTTCGAAGGCAAGACTGATCAGGAGACTACGAAGCTCAACACGCAAGGATTGCTGATGGAAGGCTTGCGCCTGCTCGACGAAGCGCAGCGCGATGCTGGGGGCGAGGCGACGCAAGAAGCTCCGATCGAAGCTGCGAGTACGAGCTCAGGCGGCGCTGCTTCCAAACCTGCGGGGAAATCAGAAGAGGAAGAAGATGTCCTCCTCGATAGCTGAGGACTCATCCCTGAAGCGGCAATCTAAAACGCGATCCCGCAGCTCGACCAAGAAGTCTCGCGCACCGCTATCTGCACCGCCGGAATTTTCCGCGGCCGTCCTCACGATTAGCGACTCCTGTGCCCGGGGAAAACGTGACGATCTCTCCGGCCCAGCAGTGGCGAAAAAACTGGCTGGCTCACGTTTTCACCTCGTAGCGACGCAAATCGTTCCCGACGACCGCGAGCAGATTCAGGACGCCCTCATCCAGCTCGCAGAAAAAGCGCAATTCGTAGTGACCACCGGTGGAACGGGGATCGCCCCGCGCGACGTCACTCCCGAAGCGACGAAGGCGGTTTGCGATCGATTATTGGCGGGTGTGGCCGAGCGCATGCGCATCGAAGGCGCGAAGAAAACACCCTTTGCCGCATTGAGCCGCGCAGTATGCGGCGTGCGAGGAACAAGTCTGATTCTGAATCTGCCCGGCAGTCCCAGAGGCGCGGTGGAATCGCTCAACGCAGTGATCGACTTAATTCCTCACGCGCTAAACCTGCTGGAAGGAAAAACCGAGCACTCCTAGGCACAGTGCCCGAACTAATGCGTGGGCGGCACGTATTCCTTGGGCGGAGCCGAGCCTTCTCCAAAGAAATATTGATCCAATTGCCGCACAATCACTTCCTGATCTTCCCGCCGTGCCGGATTCAGCCGGTACTCGTTCAACAGCATCTTGCAGTGCTCGGTCCACATTCTCCAGGCTTCCTGCGAAACATTATCGTAGACCTTGCGGCCAAGTTCGTTATCAAAAGGCGGCTCGTCGAGCCCGGGCAACTCTCTTTTCAACTTCACGCAGAATACGGTGTGCGCCATGGCTTTCCTTATCTCGGAGTGATGTCCTCAATTAGATTACTATAGGCATGGGCCTTCGCGTGCTCGCTTACATAGTCAGCCAAAGGCGCATCGCTATAATGAAGCGTTCACAGCGGTATCAACTTCCTACAAAGAATGGCCCGGCCTGCGCGAGTCACGGTAATTACAACAGTTCTCAACGAAGCGGAGACCATCAGCGACCTGATCTCCAGTCTTTCGGCGCAAAGTCTTTCTGATATCGAAATGGTTATTGTTGATGGCGGCTCGACCGATGGCACGTGGGAAACTCTGCAACGGCTGGCGGCGAAAGAGCCCAGGTTGCGCATCATCCGCGATGAGACGTGCAATCTTTCCGCATCGCCCGGGCCTATCGCGCGCGGAAGAAATCGCGCCATCGAAAACGCCTCTTCGGCTGTAATCGCGTGCGCCGACGCCGGTTGCCAATATGACGCGGAATGGGCCGCCAGGCTCACCGCGCCGATTTTGAAAGACGATGCCGAGTACTCGCTTGGCGGCTCGTATATCGATCCTCAGCAAGCGACAGTTTGGGACATCGCTGCCGCTCCATTTCTCGGAGTCAAATTGAGCCGTGAAGGTCAGCGCAAGAGTTGTACCACGCGCTCCATGGGACTGACAAAGGATCTGTGGCGGCGTGTTGGCGGATTTCCCGAGGTCAATCTTTTCGGTGAAGATACGTTGTTCGACATACGGGCGCGCCAACTCACCATTCCGGTTTTTCCCCCAGGAGCCATGGCGCGATACGCCCCCCGCTTCACTCTCTCTGGCGCAGTTGGAAGATTGGGCCTCTACGCCACTTCCGACGGCGTGCTCGGCGTGAGGCGCATGAGGCTGATCCGAAATCTTCTGCGTTGCGTTGCTCAACTTGCTGCTCTGATTGCCCTGCCCTGGACGTTTATTCCCGCACTGGCGATCCTTGGGCTCGAACTTTTTTTCGCCTTCGAACACGACGTGCGCGGAGCGATAAACCGCCGTTTCCTCACGCTTGTACCAGCTCGAATTCTTTTCTCCATCATGACTCCGTGGATTGTCACCTATCACCATGTGGTAGGAATCATCACCAAGAAAAATCGCCCGAATCCCCAGAACGCGCGGACATGAGCGCCCCGGTTGGATCAGACGCGTATTATGATCGACTTCGATGTCTTTTGCCTCCACGCCCGCCCGCCCGCATTTGGAAAACCAGGCCGCACAAAGCTCTGGATCGCGTTTCTCCTGGTTGTGGCTTGCGATTGTGCCCCTCGCCGCTCTGTTTCGATTTCTGTATCTCTCGCGCAAGAGTATCTATCTCGACGAAGCCTTAAGCGTCGCTTATGCGCACCTGAGCTGGCATGACTTCATTCAGGTGCTTCGTACGGGTGAGGCCAACATGGCGTTTTACTACCTTCTGCTGCGAGAAATGGTCCTCATCGGCGACAGCGAATTCTGGGTACGCTTGCCTTCAGTCATCGCAGGCGTGGCCACGGTGCCAGTCGTGTACGTTCTCGGATCGAAGCTATACGATCGCCGCACCGGATTGCTGTGTTCACTGCTGCTTTCTGTAAACGCCTGCCATGTGGTTTTTTCGCAGGAGGCCCGCGGATACGCGCTGGCTCTTCTTCTGATCACGCTTTCGTCATGGCTCTTCATTAGTGGGATGGAATCGCCTTCGTGGAAAATCTGGTCTGCTTACGCAGTCGTTGGCGCCCTCGCCGTGAACAGCCATTTCTACGCGGGGCTAGTCCTCGTAGCACAGTGGCTATCATTGCTCGTGCTGCCTCGCCGGATGGTCCCGCTGAAACACTTCGTGGGAGCACTACTGATTTTGGCGGTCCTCATTTCCCCCGCCGTGCTGTTCGTGCTCTGGCACAGCCAGGGGCGCATCAACTGGGTTCCGCCCATCAGCTGGCTTGAGTTGTATCACACCGCAATTTTTCTGACTTCCGAAGGTGGCAAACTGGCGGGCAATCTCCTGCTCGTATTGTTTCTGATTGCCCTGGCGGTCGCCGCCAAAGCGTCCTTGCGCGCCCAATCCCCATTGCAGCGATGGAAGGAACTGTTTCCCTGGTTCTGGCTGCTGACCCCGATGCTAATTACAGCCCTGGGATCCATCTGGGTCCCAATGTTTTTTCATCGCTTTCTAATCGTCTGCCTGCCGGCGTTCGTTTTGCTAGTCGCACGCGGACTCATAACCTTGCGCCCAGCCACTGCATGGATCGCCGCTTTTATCGCGCTGTCAATCGTGACCGTATTTTCATCCTATTCGCGGACTCGCGAGAATTGGCGCGATGCCACGCACTTTGTGTTATCGGAAGCACAACCCGGCGACGCGATCTTGTTCTATCGCGGATACTCCGACGCCCCGTTTTACTATTACGAAAGTCGATCTCCAGCCAAAAATCGCCCTGAACGCGTGCCGAATGACAATGCGATTGCTCTTTCAAGCAAAAAGCGCCTCTGGGCAATCCTTTACCCCGTTGGCCCTCCCGACGTTGTGGCGAAAGAGTCCGATCTGACGCAGCGCTACCCCGTTCTCGAGCAAACCACATTCCATGGCGTGCGCATCGTGTTATTCAATGTGAACAGTAGCTGGTAACAATTCCTAGTTTGCCGGGGTAATGGAGCAGTTTGCGGATTGATGACAAGCGTCATCCCGAAGCCCCGCGCTTTCACCAGCGGGGCGAGGGATCTCGCGTGTAGTGAAACTTGTTCTTTGCACACTCTGCGGCAGTTCTCGGCGAACTCTGCGGTCTAAGACTTTGATTGGCTGCTTCGTTCAATTCTACTGGCGCGCTGCCCACTCCCGATCGAAGCGCCCGCGATCATAAAACGATTTTTGCGTCCCGATGCCCGTGGTGGAAACCGCGGCATAAAGATTGGCCCGCCGAACGGCCTCGCGCTCCGGCACACCTTCCGCCAGAAAAACAGCAAAGCTGCCGATGAACGCGTCGCCCGCGCCTGTGCTGTCGATCGTGTTTACGGCAAAGGGGCGCAGATGCTCACATCCAGCATTTGCCGCCAGTAAAGACCCATTGGCACCCAGCGTAATGATGACGCACCGAATGCCGCCTGCAAGTAATTTCTCAGCACATTTTCTTGCATCATTTGCATCCCGAACCGGTGTGCCAGAAATGGCCTCCGCTTCGCTCTCGTTAGGAATCAGATAATCAAGCCCAGCCAGAGCATTCATATCCACAGGCTGCCCCGGCGCAGGATTCAGTATGCAGCGAACTCCGTGGTTTCTCGCGAACGCAACCGTGTAGTAAACCGTCTCCAGCGGAATCTCAAATTGCAGCACGATGCAATCGACGCCGCGCAACATTTCAGCCGCCTCGTCCACATCGGCAGGCTTGACCGCGTCGTTCGCGCCCTTCACTACCAGAATGCGGTTCTGACCATTCGGCTCGACAAAAATAGGAGCAACTCCGCTGGAAAGTCCCTCGACTTGCTTTACGTGCGTCGTATCGACGCCGATCTTCCTGAAGTTCTCAAGCGTCGCCGGGCCGAACAGGTCCGCGCCCACTCGCGCCAGCATGAACACATCTGCTCCACACAACCGCGCGGCGACGGCCTGGTTCGCTCCTTTGCCGCCGAAACCCAGATCGAATCGCTGCCCGAAAATGGTTTCACCAGGCCGCGGAAAGCGGTCGGCAAAGGTAGTCAGATCAATGTTGGCGCTTCCAACAACCGCGATGCGAGGCCGGGGCATGGAATCTTTCGGTAAGACTGGACGCCCGAGTTTATTTGTCGGACTCAAATCATGTCAACGGACCTTTGCCAGCCGCCGAGATTGATGCCAGGGTATCAACAATCCTGATTTGGCACGTTAATGAGCCTGACAGCGTCAGTTGACTATTGCAACTTGGCGTACTCGGCTTTGGCGGCACACGTTTCATGACCTCCGTAACCTACCGGGCCGCTAATCGGTAGCGGGAGAATGAGCCAGGGCGCTCACTAATGCGATTAACGAACGCAATTTCGCTCCCCCGGGATGTCGAAATGGAAACTTGGGCACATTGGGGGCATCGATGTTCTATCCGTCTTTCAAAATGATGGACTACATCGTCGATGCTCACTTCAGGAAGGATGTGAGCGGACGATTAGTCTTTATTCCATTTACACCCAAGGGGAAGTGTTACTTCGTTGATTCGAAGTCGGATGAGGAAAAAATTAGAGCCTATGTCAAGATGTTTCGGAGTGCTGTTCAGTTCATTTCTTTCCTGATGTATCCAAGCGTTTTTCTTCCCGGTTTGATTTTGGATGACTACGCTGGTATAGGCCCCCGGGACCATCGATTGGCGATTGCCCTTGGAATCCCTTTGTTTTTCGCGCTGATCCTTGGCGCCTTGGTATGGATTCTTTGGAATTTATACAAAGGAGGGATGCCCGCCTTAACTGCTTCCCTGAGCGAAGTCGCACCTGAGGCTAAGGGTCAACTGCACGAAGTCTCTCAGCCCCAGCGTCGGCGTCTGGCTCTGTTGTTCGCTGTCGCCGCTGCATTCCTCATGTTGCTTGCTCTTTTTGCTTTCGTGATTTTCTTGGACCGTTTTCGCAGGTGAAGGTTCGATCTGTCTCATCGATCTGAAGCCGACCACGAGGCAGGACGGGGAGATCAAGGCAATCGCCACCAGTCGGTCAGATCAACATCGCGTTTAGCCTCGTTTTGGCGAATTGTTGCCGGAGCAGGGATGGTTGGCGAAATATCCCCCATTTCACTCATCTCACCGGAAAACTTCGGTTACGTTACTCGCGTGCCACCACAGTCGAGCCATTATCAAAATCGCTCTCGTGTTGGAAAATGGAACACACTATGGCATCTAACTCGACCAGGAGCGCGGACACCTTAAGATTCGAGAAGCTGACGCTGCTCATCCTGGCTCTCTGTCTCCTTGCGGTGGTGGGCCTGCTAGTCTTCCGGGTTTTCTAGCACGAATCGTGATTATCTTCACTGACCGTTTGACTGGGAAAAAGTGACCGAATCGTAACTGGCGCAAAATCCTGGTTACACTCATTGACCCTGCGCCAGGATTTCTTGGATGCTGCCTACGACTGGGGTTGTGAGGAATTACAAGGTTGATTCTCTGAAGAGTTCGATGCCACCCAGAAGGAGCCGATTACTTCCGCGCACAGGCGGCGAGCTCTTCCAGACTGGAAACCTGCAAATCCGGGTGACCCTCGGCAGCTTTCACTGCACCCACTCCCGCTCGTGCTGACGGACGATTCACCCAAACAGTGGAAAGTCCCAGCGACTGCGCCGGGACTACATCATGATAAAGACTTTGGCCCACATGCAGAATCCGGTGTGCGGGAACCCGGATACGGTTTAAAGCCAGTTCGAAGATCTTGAGCGATGGCTTGTAAGCCCCCGCCTGCTCGGCAGTGATTACATGGTCGAATTGCACTCCAAGCTGGGGTCGTGTGCCGGCGAAAAGATCATCATCAACATTCGAAATGATCGCCAGCCGAAAGCGCCTTTGCAGTTCCTGTAAGGCGCTCAACGTGTCGGGCCACGGCTTCCATTTCGGCAATGACTCCGGCAATGAGCGAACTTCTTCGTCTGACGGAATAAATCCAAGGCGATCTCCGAACTGCCTCACAACTGACTCCAGAACTTCCCGGTAACGGCGATACTCACCCCGCTCCGCCTTGGATTCAAAATCCCCGTATAACTCCAGGATCGCAGCGTCGTGAAGCTTCATGTCGTGGGACTTCAGTATGTTGCGCAGGCACCCAAGAATTCCATCTTCCCAGTTGATCAACGTGCCGTAACAGTCGAAGGTCAGGATTTCGAATCGCGTGAAATCGAGCATGATCGGAGGAACTTTCTTTTGAAGCTAAGACTTCAGTCCCGGGAAAAGCGGCGCTTCTTCCGGCGTTTCTTCCACCGATGTAAGCCTGCCGCTAATCTTTGCAGTAGGAGTTGAGGATTCGGCAATAGGAGCTGCTTTCCCATCACTCGGAATAGAAGCTTCCGCAACCGGCGCAGCTCTTGGCGCAAGAAATTTGGCGCTGTTCAGCAGCGGACGCCCAAGTGAGGCGTTATAGCTCGTCCACGGACCCTCCAGATCAGCCTCGCGCTCGAAGTGGGCGCGCATCGCCTCCATCTTGGAATCGAGATCGTCGAGATAGTGCAACATCAGCGCTTCAGCAAACATTGGCAGCTTCGGCGATCCGAACTCATACTCTCCGTGGTGGCTGATAATCAAATGTTCGATCAATGTCTTAAGCTCCTCAGGAAATCCCGGCACCATTGCGATTTTTCCCTGCAACATTTCCAGCTCGATAATCATGTGTCCCAGAAGCTGCCCGCGCGTGGTGTAAGAGAACGAGCGGTTATAAGTGAGCTCGTGAATCTTGCCGATGTCGTGAAGAAACGCCCCGGTAAGCAGCAGATCGCGATTGACATGGGGATAGTTCTGGCAGACCAGATCGCACGAGCGAAACAACGAAACCACGTGATCCAGCAACCCCCCAATGTACGCATGATGCAGGCTCTTGGCCGCAGGCGCGTTGCGGTACGCCGCGGCGATTTGCGGATCACCCATGAACGCCTGCACCAGAGCCTTTAAATACGAGTTTTCGAACGAGCTGACAAAATTACTCAGCGTCTGCCACAACTCGTCGATGTCCTTCGTTGTTTTTGGAAGGTAATCCGAAAATTCGATCTCCGACTCGGCCAGCTTGCGGAGCTTGTGAATGGTGATCTGGAACCGGTTCTTGTACTTGTTCAGCAGCCCTTTGACTTTGAGGAAGTCATCCTGATCGAAGGCGTTAAGCACGTCCTCGACGTTGTCCCACATCTTCGCCTCAAGTTGGCCGCTGCGGTCGCCCAGAATCAGCGCCAGGTAGGGCTCCCCGGTTTTCTTGGGTTTGATTTGCTTGCTGACTACCACAAACGTGGAAGTGATGACCTTGTTCTCGTGGCGCGTGCAGTCGCAGATATAGAACTCTTTCATCCTGCGAATCAGTGTAAATCAGAAAGCCCGGCGTAGAGAAAGGGTGGAAGAAGATAACTCGATTGCCACCACTAGAACCCTAGAGAACGCCCATCTTTTTCTTCTTCTTCAGCTTCTTGGCATCGTTGGCCTTCGGGGTGCTAACCTCGATCGGCCGCGTTTCGTTCGGACTGGATCCCGAATCCACGAAACCTTCTTTGGTATAAATGTATGCCTCTTCCCGCAGCTTGGTCAGATAAGTACGCAGTGCCGGCTGCAGCTTCTGATAATAGAGCGTGTCCATCACGCGCGGCTCGACATCTTTCAGCGGCGGAATGCCAGCCATCTGATGGTTCGTGACCTTCAAGATCACGAATCCCTGCTTGGTCCGGATAACATCGGTCACATCGCCAACCTTCATCGCGAAAGTCCGGTCTTCCAGTTCCTTGGCCAGAGTTCCACGCTTGAAAGCTCCGAGGTCGCCGCCTTGCGCGGCTGAAGGTCCGTCAGAATACTTCTTTGCTATGTCTTCAAAGCTGGCGCCGGCGCGAATCTGTTTCAGCAAATCGTTTGCCTGCGCTTCCGCCGATGCCAAGGCCGCCTGCTCGGCCTGTTTCGCGGCTTCGGCCTTCGCCTGCTGTTCGGTTGCACCATCGCTACCGGCAGCGCCGTCGGTCCCGGCTGCATTTTGCGGCTTTTCTGTGACGGCCACCTTCTTCGGGGCGATCAATATCTCGCTCAGTTTGATGGATTCGGGCTGCTCCAACTCGTTCTTGTGTTCGTCGTAGAACAGCTGCTCTTCGTCCTTCGTGATGTTCAGGTGAGAACCAACTTCTTCCCCGATCACCTTTTGCGTGATGATCTGGTTGCGCATGTTCTGCTTAAAATCTTCGTAAGAGATGCCCTGGGCTGTCGCCGCTTTTTCCAGGTCCTCCATCGTGTCCAGCTTCATGTCTTTGCGCATCTGGTCGAGCCGTTTGATCAAATCGGTATCACCGGTGATCCCCAGGTCTTTACCTTTTTCCAGCAAAAGCTGCTGGTCGATCAGATCGCGCAACACATCTTTTTCCCGCTCCGCATAGAGCTTGTCTGCATTCGCGGCGTCCTGCTGTTTTACTTCGTCCCTGAGCTGGTCCTTGCTGCGCTCGAATTCCGAAAGGGTAATGATCTGATTATTAACGCGTGCGATAATTTCCTCGACCACCGATTGAGCAGCAGCAAATCCCGGCAAGCACGCCACACCCAGGAGCATCAAAGAGAATTTTTTCATAGGGATAATACCGGCCGCTCTCCGCCACCAGCGCCAACCAAGATGGCCTTACATTCGTAGAAATCGCGCCCAGAATCTGTTCGTATTTTACTACGCGGAGCCGCAGAGTTTCCGTGCGGCATCCACAACGTGAATTCGTTGTGCTGAGCAGCTATTGACAAATGGGCGCGGAATCTCTTTATGTAGTTCGCACAAAGCACAGCGCCGTCATATCCTGTGGCACAACCGGCTCGCGACTGAAATCTGTCACGGCCTTCAGAATGTTTTCGGAAACCGCCTGAGCGCTCAACGAAGTCTCGTTCCACAAGCTCTTTTTTACCCGCTCCAGCCCGAATTGTAGGTCCTCAGTTTTTTCTTCTTTACCTTCGGCCTCAACTACTCCTTTCGAAACCAGCAGAAAAACCGCTTCGTTCGGGATGGCGACCGTAGGAGCGTCGGCGGTAGCGTGCGAGAAAAGCCCCAGAGGCAATCCGGTAGAAACCAGCTCGGAAATATCCGTCTTGTCCCGCAAAAGCCCCGGCGTGTGGCCGGCATTGCAGTAACACAACGTGCCGAACCGCTCGTGATAGCAGCCAACAAAAGCGGGGCATGGATGAACTCCGCCGGCGGCTTCCATCAGCCCGCGATTCAAGCGCAGGCAGAGCGCGGTCATCGCGTCGGCTTCATTTATATCGGAAGGAGAAAAAAGCTCGGCTCCGGCACCCCGAAAAATCTTCTGCGCGGCTGAAAGAAGATGTTTATTGTCTTGGCGTCGCCCAGCGACGTCGAGAAAACCCAACAAAATGCGTTCCGTCCCAACCCGCACTGAATCATAGAAATCTCCCGCCACGCGTCCCCCATACGTAGCGGCCGCAATCTGCGCCCCGACGATTTTCGGAAACTCGCTCGCAACCGGCTCGATCGCAGGCAAAGTTTGCCGTTTGCGCGACCAAAAAAGGGGATTCATGAAAGGTCGACAGCCGAAACTAGCACAAGCATTCGCAGGGGGCAAATGCATTTGAGCTGACGATCGTAAGGGTTCACTCACCGTACTTGTCACTCAAATATTTCGCTAGCTCCGACTGAAGCTGCCCGTAATCGGAGTGAATAACGGAACGCAGCGCCGCTTCCGTCGAGCTACCTTCCGAAAGACGTTGCAGGATGCGTTGGACATCGCTCATTCCATACGCATCATTGATGTAGGAAACCACGGCCAGCGATTCGGCGTACGCCACATAGGCCTCAACTGATGAGAACCGCATAAAGCTGCCTTCCAAAACATTGAGCGGAATATTTCTCTCCGACTTGAACAGCTTCGCCAGTTGAGCGCCATCGCTACCTAAAGACTTTGGCTCAAGAAATTGGGCAATTCCCTCATGCAACCAGGTGGGGCAACGCCCGGCCGAGAGCTGATTGATGAATGAGTGCGCGAGCTCATGCTTCAATATCCGCGCCAGCTCAGGCGTCATAGAACTCAGGCCGCTGATCGGAATGCGGAGCTTGCCATCGTTCAGTGCCCCGGTCCACGATGGCGCACGGGTAACATCGAAAAATGCCTGCTCCGTGTAGAGGGTGACCTGAATATTGTCGTGGGGCGGCGAGCCAAGATCACGCGCCAGATCGTCGTAGTCCCCCTCTAGCGCCGCCAGAATCTGTCCCCGAAACGCCTCTGAAGTCTGTTTGCCCTCATAGTGCAGCACGAAATGGCTGCTCTCGCGCTGTGCAAATTCGCCCTCTGCGTTCTGCTCGCGCTGTGCTTTATTCAGCAACTGCTGCACAGCAGGATCAGGCCTCAGCTCGAGCGAACGCTTCCAGGAAACAACCGCATCTTTCGTCTGACCGCAT
This sequence comes from Candidatus Sulfotelmatobacter sp., assembly GCA_030041215.1. GTDB lineage: Bacteria > Acidobacteriota > Terriglobia > Terriglobales > Acidobacteriaceae > Sulfotelmatobacter. The sequence continues at coordinate 38,147 of JASHOH010000117.1, forward strand.
GCCTGCTGCGCATATCCGAGGACCGTGTACGCATCCGCTGACTGCGGCGCCGCGCTTACTGCCCGCCGGGCATACGTCAGCGCCTGCGCGGCATTTCCCGTGCGCACCAGTAGAGAGGCGTAATAAATAAGGACGGTCGCATTCTCCGGCTGAAATCGCAGCGCGCTCTCGAAATACCGCCGCGCCTCATCGATGTTCCCATGCTCAAATTCAAATTTTCCGGCAACAAAATTCGCTGCGGTACTCAATCCAGCGTTGCCCTTGTCCTCCAGCTTTGCCAGTGCATCGGCGTCAACTTTTCCGTCCCTTACGATGCCTTTGGAAAGATCGCCTTCATTTGCCAGACTGCTGGCTGGAACGAATTCCGGCAGTTCTGTTTTTCCCGTGCCCGTGGAACCGCCGCGAATGGGTGCGCTGCCAGCTTCAATGCGCTCTACAACATTCTTTGGGATGGCATAGCTGTCGTCACCAATGTCATATTCGTATCGGTTGCCGTTCTCCCGCACGTGGTCGGCGAGGATGGTACGTCCATTCTTCAGATGAATGGTGTCGGCTGACGCCCGAATCTGCGCCAGCATCATACAAATTGTCAGGATAGTGACACGTAACCGCATTCGAGCGCATTCTAGCAACCGTGACGCCCTTCACCCACGTGACCAAAGTACCGTCAGGCACAGGAAAAGTAGGCATTGCGTCAGTACTTATTCTGGCGTTTTCATTCACAGCAAACGCGCAGAACGCGCCCTCGTCATCCTCAGCTCCGCACACGCCGGGTCCGGGCGAAGCTGTTTACTTGCAACTCGGCAGTCTTGGCCTCGATCCCAACCGCGTCTTCAAGGTCCGCGATGCAGCCCTCGATCGCGCTTCTATTCACATCACCCTCGAAGACGGAACCATTGCTTTCACCAAAGATGTGTTGGGCAAAATCACCGGTGCTTTCTTCGAAGGTGACGGTGAAGTTCTCCTCGCCCCGCCCAACGATGTCGAACGCCGCTCGATGAGCCTTTTCACTGGAATGGCCATTCTGGAAGAGCGTTTTTCCACCGCCTATTTCCGCTTCAGCGACGACTCCGCCTCGCAGTTGCAATCCGGTTTGAGAGCGCCCGAGCAGCCCGAAGAATTTGTTGCGCGCTGGGACCAAACTGCCCGCAACCTGGCGCAGATCGATGCCATGCGCTTGCTCGCGAGTTTCACTGCGCTGCTGCCGAACCCCGGCCAAACAGCTGGCAGCGAAGTCATGCCTCAACTGGCCACCGAACCCGACGACCACATGCTGCATATTCGTGTTCAGGGGTACAAACTCGGCGTCTTCGACATCTATTACGATGCGACATCGGCAGAAGAAATTGAAGCGGGTCAGTTCACCACTGCAGAAAACGGCTCACAGTACTTCAACGTCTGGACCTCATTCTCCACTACTTTTCCCGAACGCAATCCCGCTGATCGCAAACAGATCGCGCAAGCCCTGCCCGCTGAAACGGAATCCAGGGAAGATCGCTTCCTCGTGCGCAGCTACGTCATCGATGCCCACCTTACTCCGCCCAAAGAACTTCAAGCCGATGCCACGCTGCAAGTGGAAGTTCTGCGCGGTGGCTCGCGCTTTCTTGCCTTCGATCTTTCGCGCTTCCTCGAAGTCAAAGCTGCCGAAGCCGACGGCAACCCCGTGGAATTCATCCACAACCCGGCTGTGGGAGGCACACGCCGCGCACGCAGTGGCAACGATATCGTGGCCCTGATTCTGCCCGAACCCGCCCGCACAGCACAAGAAATCAGCCTCCATTTCACCTACTCCGGTGAAGTTTTGGCTGAGGCCGGTGCGGGTCTTCTATATGTCGGTGCGCGCGGTACCTGGTATCCCAATCGCGGCCTGGCCATGGCAGATTTCGATCTTACTTTCCATTACCCTCAGGATTGGATTCTCGTCGCTACCGGCAAGCCCAGCCAGCCCTCCGCGCCGCCCCAGAGTGGCAATGAGCAGGTAGCACGCTGGGTTTCCGAGCGGCCCATCCCGGTCGCCGGATTCAATCTCGGCAAATACGTCCGCGCCTCGGCCCAGGCAGGAAATGTGAAGGTCGAAACCTACGCCACCAAAGGCGTCGAGAAAGAATTCCCCACCCCTTCCTTGCCCACAATGCCTATCGATCCCAAGCCGCCGCTGCCTGAGCTTCCTCCCACGCTTCTTATCCCCCCAAAACCTTCCCCCGCCCGCAATGCGGCCACAGTCGCCCAAACTGCCGCCGAAGCGATCCACTACTTCTCGGAACGATTCGGACCCTTCCCCTACAGTCAACTGGCACTTACTCAACTTCCCGGCGAACTAAGTCAGGGATGGCCCGGTCTTATTTTTCTTTCTTCCTATGCCTTTCTGAACCGCGAGGAACAGGCCGATCTGCACCTCGACGCCGTCGGCATGATTATCGACCGCTTGATTCCCGTCCACGAAACCGCGCATCAATGGTGGGGCGACCTCGTCACCTGGAGCACCTACCGCGATCAGTGGTTTTCCGAAGGTTTGGCAAATTACTGCACGTTGATGATGGAGGAGGAAAAGAATCCCGCTGGTTTCCACCTGCTTCTCGAAAATTACCGCAAACAGCTGGCCGAGAAAGATAAGAACGGCAACTTGCTGAAAGATGCCGGCCCGGTGACTTTGGGAAGTCGTCTGCTTTCCTCTCGTTTCCCGGAGGGCTACGAGGCGATCAGTTACGGTCGCGGCACATGGTTGTTCCACATGTTGCGCTCGATGTTGGAAGACGCTCCAGAGAATAGAAAGGCAGCAAGCCGCGAAGAACGGTTCGTGAGATCGTTGCGCAAAGTCCGCGGCCGTTATGCCGGCAAAGCCATCACTACTCGCGAACTCCTCCAGGTTTTCGCCGAAGACCTGCCGCCCTCATTGCGCTATGAAGGCAAAGCATCGCTCGATTGGTTTTTGAATGGCTGGGTAAACGGGACTTCGCTGCCTGAATTCGAATTGCAGGGAGTCAAATTCACTGCCAAGGCGAATGCAACCCTCGTGACCGGAGTAATCCGCCAAAAAGACGCGCCAACAACTTTAGTGACGTCAGTTCCGATCTACGCGGTCGTCTCCAATAAGCCTCCAGCATTCCTGGGCCGCATCTTCGCCGACGGCCCGGAAACTTCTTTCCGTTTAACCGCCCCCGCAGGCACGCACAAACTGCTCGTGGATCCGAACCAAACTGTTTTGACAGCTCCAAATAAATAAAAGAGTGATGTCATTTCGAACGTGCGCAAGCGCGGGTGAGAGCCTGCCCTGAGCGAAGCCGAAGGCAACCTGCTTTCCAGCCCGACCTCTCTGTAATCCGCGGAGCGCCGCCAAGCGAGCGAAATGGAGGAAACCTTGTGTTTTCTCCGCTCCGGTCACCGGAAGCTCTCAAGCTATCTCGTAGCTCAGTTTTGAAGGGGCTCGGCTTTTGCCGAGCCGTTCGGGGTGCGGTAAAAGCGGGCTTTAGCCCCGAAGGAAGCGACTTGCTCACATCGTCCACTATGAGGCAAGGGTCTACGGATCGTTCGCCTCACTTCCCACTTCGGGAATCGACGCCGGCTTTCCGACCCCAAATTGGTAAGGCCTAAGACGAGGGCTTATAGGGCAGCCAAAACCAATCAAGCTAAGTATTAGACATGCCTGAGCTTCCTTCTCTGCAAAGGGAGCTTTCCCACTGGCAATCAACCTGCTCGACTCCGACCAGAGCTAAAGACTTAGAGTCACCCATGGATCTCAACCATGAAAAATCCCCGGCACCGATTTTTGCAGCGCAATGCGATCTGCTCTCGCAGCCAGGCTCCGGGCGTAGCCTGACCGTCCTTCTTGTCGAAGATGAAGCCTTTGTCCGCAAAGCGGCTGCCGAGACTCTCGCAGCCGCCGGCTACAACGTGATTGTCGCGACAAATGCCGAAGAGGCTGTCGAAATCTGCCGCCAGCGCTCCCAACCGATCGATGTTTTGCTGGCCGACCTCATTATGCCCGGAATGAGTGGTCGCGAATTAGCCAGCGAATTCAGGAAACTCTTCCCTGATTCCAGTGCGCTGTTGACGACTGGCTACGCCGAAAAAATTCCCGATGAGCATTCTACAAATGGCTACATCTACCTCGCCAAACCGTTCTCTGCCAGCATGTTGCTGCAAAAACTGGGCGACCTTGTGCAAACGAAGCAGTTTGATCCCACGCACTAATCGACTCCTCTGTGTGTCTGCTCTTCTACAAAGCTCGCCCTACGCATTCCCCTCCAAAAGGACTAAACTTATGGGTTCTACTTTTTATTTCATCCCAGCCGTGCTGGCGGGTACGGGTCCTCATTTGTGGGGTGCCCAGTTCTCACCTCATTTGCGAGAAGTGGGACCGTTCTCGAGCGCTGCACATCAGGAAGGCCATCATGTCTTCGAACAGTTTTAATTCCTGCTCTACTCTGAAGGTCGGGAGCCACGAATACGAAATCTACCGCCTCGACGCCCTCGACAAACAAGGTATCTCAACCAAGCATCTGCCGTATTCTCTTCGCATTCTTCTCGAAAACCTGCTGCGCACCGAAGATGGCCGCAACGTGAAGAAAGAAGACATCCGCGCCCTCGCTGCGTGGAACCAGAACTCCAAGTCTGACAAAGAAATCGCCTTCACCCCCAGCCGCGTCCTTCTCCAGGATTTCACCGGCGTGCCCTGCGTCGTCGATCTAGCCGCCATGCGCGACGCCATGAAGCAACTCGGTGGGGACCCTGCCCTGATCAATCCACTGCAACCGGTAGAGCTCGTCATCGACCACTCCGTGCAGGTCGACGAATTCGGTTCCCCCGACGCCTTCGACATGAACGCCCTGCTGGAATTTCAACGCAACAAAGAGCGCTACTCATTCCTTCGCTGGGGACAAACGGGCTTCCGCAATCTCGCCATCGTTCCGCCCGACACCGGCATCGTTCACCAAGTCAACCTCGAATATCTCGCGCGAGTCGTTTTCGTGAACGACGCTAACGGCAAGCGCCAAGCATACCCCGACACGCTTGTCGGCACCGACAGCCACACCACGATGATCAACGGCCTCGGCGTTCTCGGATGGGGCGTCGGCGGCATCGAAGCCGAAGCCGCCATGCTCGGCCAGCCAGTCTCCATGCTGATTCCGCTGGTCGTCGGTGTAAAGCTCACAGGCCGCCTGCGCGAAGGCGCTACCGCCACCGATCTTGTTCTCACCATCACCGAGATGCTGCGCAAGCACGGCGTCGTCGGGAAATTTGTCGAGTACTTCGGCCCCGGACTCCAAGATCTCCCGCTCGCCGACCGCGCCACCATCGCCAACATGTCGCCTGAATACGGCGCTACCTGCGGCATCTTCCCTGTCGACAAAGAAAGCCTGAAATACCTGAAGCTCAGCTCGCGCAGCGCCGAGCAGATCGCCCTAGTCGAAGCCTATTGCCGCGAGCAGGGCCTCTTCCACGACGAAAAAACTCCCGAAGCCGAATACTCCGAACTGCTCACGCTCGATCTCGCCACGGTCGAACCCAGCCTCGCTGGCCCAAAGCGTCCCCAGGATCGAGTCGTGCTCTCGCAAGCCGGAGAGTCGTTCAATAAAGCCCTGCCTTCTTTAATCAAGCCGAAATCCGGAGCGAAAACCTCCACGACCGGGGGTGGCTCAGGTTTTGCTGCTTTTGCGAAACCTGGGAACGGGAAAGACGCTCCCACCAGCACTCCTAAAACCTGGGAAGCCGAAGGCGGCAACCCTGCAGCAGTTGGCGTCGAAGACCCCAACGTCGAAGAACATGTACCCGTCAAAGTAAAAGACTGCCTCAAGCATGGCAGCGTCGTAATCGCAGCCATCACGTCCTGCACCAACACCTCGAATCCATCTGTCATGCTCGGTGCCGGAATTCTCGCCAAAAAAGCGGTAGAAAAAGGTCTGAAAGTTCCTGCTTGGGTGAAAACTTCACTCGCCCCCGGCTCCAAAGTAGTCCGCGACTACCTCGAGAAAGCCGGCCTCACTCCCTATCTCGAAAAACTGAAATTCCACATCGTCGGCTACGGATGCACCACCTGCATCGGCAACTCCGGCCCGCTGCCCACCGAAGTCTCGCAGGCCATCGACGAAAAAGATCTCGTGGTCGCCAGCGTTCTCTCTGGCAATCGCAACTTCGAAGGCCGCATCAACTCCGAAGTCCGCGCTAACTATCTCATGTCGCCGCCTCTCGTCGTCGCTTTCGCGCTCGCCGGACACATCGACACCGACCTCCGCAAAGACGCCATCGGCAAAGGCAAAGACGGCCAGCCCGTTTACCTCGCCGACATCTGGCCCACGCAGCGCGAAGTTGATGAAGCCATGCAGTCGGTCAGCGCCGACATGTTTGCGAAGAGCTATGCCGAAGTTTTCCAGGGAGACGAACGCTGGCGCGGCCTCAGCGTTCCCAAAGGCGAAACCTACGCATGGGACAAAGATTCCACCTATATCCGCCGCGCACCCTACTTCGACGACATGAAGATCAAGCCGTCGCCAGTCCAGGAAATCAAACGCGCTCGCGTGCTGGCCGTACTTGGCGACAGCGTTACCACTGACCACATTTCTCCCGCCGGCTCGATCAAGAGAGACAGCCCCGCCGGAAAATATTTACAGGAGCACGGCGTCAAGCCCGCCGACTTCAACTCTTACGGCTCGCGCCGCGGCAACCACGAAGTCATGGTGCGCGGAACCTTCGCCAACGTCCGCCTGCGCAACAAGCTGGTCTCCACCGAAGGCGGATTCACCCGTCACCTGCCTACCAACACCGAGATGTCGATCTTCGATGCCTCGCAGAAATATCAGGCCGAAGGCACGCCGCTCATCATTCTCGCGGGCAAAGAATACGGCTCCGGTTCGTCTCGCGATTGGGCCGCCAAAGGCCCGCGCCTGCTCGGTGTGAACGCCGTCATCGCCGAAAGTTACGAGCGCATCCACCGCTCGAACCTGGTCGGCATGGGCATTCTGCCGCTCCAATTCCCTGCCGGCCAGAACGCCGAATCGCTGAAGCTGACCGGAGAAGAAGTTTTCGAAATTACCGGCATCAGAGATGTGATCGAACATTATGCTCCGGGCCGCAATGTGAAGGTTCGCGCGAAAGGGAAGGGAAGCCCGATTGAGTTCGACGCGCTCGTCCGCATCGATACTCCGCAGGAAGCGTTGTACTACGCCAACGGTGGGATTCTGCAGTATGTGCTACGGCAGTTGCTGGCCAGCAAACCTCAGCCAGTTGGAGCCTGACTGCAGTGACGCCGTGGAAGAGCAGCGCGTTAGCGCCGCGCAAGCGTAGAGATCTGATCCGGGTTCCAGCCCCTGGTGATCCTCTAGCCTTACTACTCGTACCTCAAGCTCTCTACCGGATCAAGTTGCGCCGCACGCGCCGCCGGCACTGTCCCAAAAATTATGCCCACCACCGAAGACACAAGAATTGCAATGATCGCCGACAATCCTGAAATTGGAACGCGGTATTCCGTCAAGAAACGAATTGAGTAGGGAATCGCCAGTCCGATGACGATCCCCGCGAGGCCTCCGATCAGCGAAATCAGAATCGCTTCCGCCATAAACTGCATCTTAATTTCGCGCCGAGTCGCGCCGACGGCTTTGCGAATTCCAATTTCGCGGATACGCGACGTGACCGTCGCCAGCATGATGTTCATAATGCCGATCCCGCTCACCAGCAGCGTCACCAGCGAGATCAGCAGCAACACCCACGTCAAGCCCGTCGCCACGCGATCTGCCGTAGTCAGCAACTCGGTCAGGTTCTGCACCGAATACACCGACTCCGGCCGGTGCCGCGATTGCAACACGCGTTTAATCTGCGCTGTTGCTGCCGGCACCATCGATGTATCTTCCATCGAAAAATAGATCATCTTCACATTCGGAGTCTCTAGAAAATACCGGCTCACCGAGTAAGGAATGACCATCGTGTTCTCGGTAACTTCCGTCTCGCCAAAGGTCTCTGCCCCCTCTTTGAACGTGCCGATTACGACGAAAGGCAGCCCTGTGAGCTTGACGGTTTTGCCGATCGCGCCCTGTTGCGATCCGTAAACAGTCTTTGCCATTTTTTCTGTAATAACGCCGACTTTGTTGTGTGCCTGTGAATCTTCGCGATCAAAGAAGCGTCCGGCCAGCACTTTCAAATTTCGCACCCGCTGGTACTCGGGGTAGGCGCCGAGAATTTGCACGTCCTTTTCATTACCGTTGCCGATGGCGATTCGTTCGCCCAAAGTCACAATAGGCGTAGCTGCAACAACGCCCGGCACTTGCTCGCGCACGGCCTGCACGTCGTCGATAGTGAGCGGATCCATAGCCGAGTTGCTGATGTGCTGCGCTCCCTGATATTCCGCCCAGATCTCATTCGTACCAATGGCCTGAATCTGAGCGATAACCCACTGCCTGCCAGTCATACCGATCGTGACAACAAGAATGAGGGACGCCGTACCAATCACCATGCCCAACGCCGTCAGCGCGAACCGCACCTTGTTCGCGCAGAAAGTGTCATAGGCGAAATTGAGCGTCTCCTCCACCGCAAAGCCGGGGCGAAGGCGCTTGGGCACGAGAGCAGCAGCCATATGTGGTTAGATGCTACGTCCACAGAATGGACGGCGCAAGCTGTTACAACGTCTGGTACGAGTACACTTTGGGGAATTCATAGCATCAGCCATAGGGCGTCATCCTGAGCGCAGCTTGAGGCGTCTGCGCGGGCGTCCGAGCCGCGCGCCGAGATCCCGAGCATAGCGAGGGACCTCCGGCGGAGCGAAGCAGTTCCTGACAGTAGGCACTCCGGGGCCGAGGAACTCCGTGCACCAAATTGTCTCGCGCGTAGACTTCACCGCTTCTTCTCGACCTTTGCGGAAGCCTTCGCGAACTTTGCGATTTGAGATTTTCCATCCACTAAGCGCTGCACTTGCAGTCGAAGGCCCAGATTCGCGCAGGAAACGAGCGGCGTCTAAATGCGATAATTCACTAAAGATGGTCTCCGCCACTCTTACCGAACCCAAAGCAAACGACACAATCGCCCGCACCAATCGCCGCTCACTTTTCTGGATGGTTCTGACTGCCCTGATCCTGCGCCTGATGGTGATGTCGTTCTTATACCCTGAGCGCACCGACCCATATCGCGACCATTGGCGCTTCGGAGGCGAAGCCGGCAGAATTGCCCGCTCCATCACGCAGGGACAAGGTTTCAGCAGCCCGTTGTTCGGCAACACCGGACCAACGGCATGGCTCGGGCCCGTTTATCCCTATCTGCTCGCCGGAATTTTCAAGCTGCTCGGCATTTACACCAAAGCCTCAGCCATTGCGGCAATCACATTGAATTGCCTGTTCTCCGCTCTGACCTGTGTCCCCATCTACCTCATCGCGCGCAAAAACTTTGGCGAGCCAACCGCCGCCTGGGCAGGATGGGCCTGGGCTTTTTTCCCTTACAGCATTTTTTTTGCCGCGGACTTCATCTGGGCCACTACCCTCACCACGCTGTTGATGACCCTCGTATTTCTTACAGCTCTCTACATGGAGAGTTCGTCTTCCCTTTGGATGTGGGCTAGTTTCGGCGCCCTCAGCGGACTTGGCGCTCTCAGCGATCCCATCGTCATGTCTGTAGCCCCCTTTCTGGGCGCCTGGGCTTGGCGTCGGCTTTATAAGCGTGGCAAGCGCTGGCTTGGCTCCGGACTCGCCGCCATCGTCGCCGTGACGCTGGTCGTCTCGCCGTGGTTCATTCGCAACTACGAGACATTTCATAAGCTCATCCCGATCCGCAGTTGTCTGGGCTTGGAAGTTTATTGCGGCAACAATCAGGATTCCTGGCATTGGGATCCACCCGGCTATCATCCTTCCGACAACGAGAACGAGTGGCACCAGTATCAGCAACTCGGCGAAACCGCTTACATCTCCAAAAAGTTGCACGAAGGCATGGCGTTCATCGACTCGCACAAGCTTTTGTATGCGGGGCAGACGTTGCGGCGTGTGATTTATCTGTGGACCGGTTTTTGGAGCTTCAGCCCTCGATATCTGCGAGAGGAGCCGGCCGACCCATACAATATGATCTTTTGCACCGGATTGACAATTCTGACACTCATCGGATTACGCCGGGCTTGGCGACTCGACCGTTCGGTCGCGGTGGCGTATATTATCGTGTTCTTTTTCTTTCCCATGATCTATTACTTTACGCATCCGGAGGACTACTACCGCCGACCGATTGATCCTCAGTATCTAGTGCTGGCGGCGTACACCGCCGCGTCATGGGCCAGTAAACGCAAGGGGCGGTTCATTGCCGGCCCCGCAACTGCTACCGCTTGAGTGAACGACATTTTTTCAGAAAAAAATAGAACGCCATACATTTTCCTGCTTGTGTTGACGGCCGCCGCGTTGCTGGTGCACGGCTACCATCCCTGCGCAGAAGATGCAGAAATTTATCTTCCCGGCGTTGAGAAAATTCTGAACCCGCAGTTGTTTCCCGTGGGCCAGGAATTCTTTGCTTCCCACGCCAGCCTGACAATCTTCCCGCGCCTGATCGCATTTTCGATACGTCCAGGCCATCTGCCTTTTGCGGCGGCAGTTTTTATCTGGCATGTTGCCTCAATTTTCCTGCTGCTGCTTGCCTGTTGGGAGTTGGCCAGCCTCTTCTTTACCAGTCGTACTGCGCGATGGGCCGGAGTCTGTCTGGTCGCTGCGCTGTTGACCATTCCGGTGGCTGGTACCGCGCTCTACATCATGGATCAGTACCTCAACCCGCGGAACCTGGCGGCGTTCTCCGCCATTTTTGCCGTCGCGCGCACCCTTGAGAAAAAGTATGTGCGGACATTTCTCTGGCTTGCCTTTGCTTTCAGTGTTCACCCTCTGATGGCGGTATTCGCTATTTCATTCTGCCTTTTGCTGGTGCTGATGACATGGTTCGAAGGATTCGAAACCAAAACTGAAGGCCGGCGAGAATTCGCCTGTGTGAGCACTATGCTTCTGGTGTTGCCCTTTGGAATTTCGCCTGACCCTCCCGGCTCTCCCGCCTACCACGCCGCCGCCATGCACAAAGACTTTCACTACATCCAGCTTTGGACTTGGTACGAGCAACTCGGAGCCATCGCTCCAGCTCTGCTGTTCTGGTGGTTTGCGCGCATTGCCCGCGCTCGGCAGTGGTATCGCCTCGCTCTGGTGTGCCGTGCACTTGTGATTTACAACCTTCTCTATTTTGTCGCTGCCCTAATCGTCGATTTGCCCGCGAGATTCGAGACTCTCGCCCGCTTGCAGCCTTTACGCAGCCTTCACCTGCTCTACGTTTTACTGTTCCTGATCATCGGAGGCTTGCTCGGCGAATTTGTCCTGAAAAATCGCGTCTGGCGCTGGCTAATAGTTTTCCTTCCGTTGTCTGCTGGCATGTTCGTAGCGCAGCGCGCACTTTTTCCCGCCAGCGCACATATCGAGTGGCCCGGCGCCGCTGAAAAAAATCCATGGGCACAAGCGTTCGTCTGGATTCGCGGCCACACGCCCATAGACGCTCTCTTCGCATTAGACCCCAACTTCATGCAGATCCCCGGTGAAGATACCATTGGCTTTCGCTGCGTTGCTCACAGAAGCCGCCTCGCCGATCTTTCCAAAGACGCCGGCGTCGTCAGCATGTTTCCCCCGCTGGCCGGCGAATGGTGGGCCCAGGTAAGCAGTCAAACCCCGTGGAAGGATTTCGGCATCGAAGATTACAAGCGCCTTAAGAAAACCTATGCGGTGACCTGGGTCGTGCTGCAACAGCCTGGGATTACGGGGCTTACTTGTCCTTATCAGAACAGCGCAGTTCGAGTGTGCACGATTCCCGAGAACCACTCTCGATAGAGCGGAAAGGCCGCGAATTCGCTAGCTTTGCGGCACCGATCAGATACAATCACTCGCACAGGAGAAATGTGGAATGGCAACTGCCCCTGCCATGCAGGCCGCAAGTCGATTTTTTCCCTACGAACGATGGGAGTCTCTTCTACCAGACCTGGTACAGCAATACCGCGAAAACAAACCCTGTCCGCATGTTCTGTTAAGCGATTTTCTCGAGCCTGACGTCGCCCTCCAGATGGCCTGCGAGTTTCCTCGCGCCTCCACTGACCAGTGGACCCAATACAAGCACGCCAACGAAAACAAACTGGGCATGGCCAAACGCCAGCTATTTCCGCCCACTCTGGGCGCGGTCGCCGATGAGTTGAACTCTCCAGAATTCGTAGCCTGGATTTCGGAATTGACCGGGATTCCTGGCCTCTTGCCCGATCCCATGCTGGAAGGCGGCGGCCTGCACCAGTCCGGGCGCGGCGGTTACCTCAACGTTCACACCGACTTCTCCATGCACCACTTCCATCGTCACTGGCGCCGCCGCGTCAACCTCATTCTTTATCTCAATCCAAATTGGCAGGAAGAATGGGGCGGCTCAATCGAGCTCTGGGAGCGCCGCCAGGGCAAGATGGACCACTGCGCCGCAAAATATCCGCCACTGTTGAACAACGCTCTTATCTTCACGACGAACTCGCAGTCACTGCACGGCTTTCCCGATCCCCTGACGTGTCCCGAAGGTGAGTCGCGCAAGAGCCTGGCCCTCTACTACTACACGGTCGAAAAAGATAAGCACGTTACACCGCACTCGACCGATTACTTTGCTCGCCCGCAGGATGGATGGAAAAAAGCCCTGATGATCTGGCTGGACAAGAAAGCCGTCGACCTCTATTCCCGCGCTAAGGTCCGCTTCGGCTTCTCCGACGAATTCGCCAGCAAAGTTCTGGGCTTCCTGTCAGGAAAGAAGTAACCTTAATTGAAAACGACCGTGGAAGAGCGGCGCTTCAGCGCCGCGTCAAGCGTTTCTCCCTACGCACGGCTTTAGCCCCCGAAGCCTGCTACGTCGATCTCGCCGTGCTCCGCGCATAATAAGTCGAGAACTGCGTTTCCAGCTTCCTTCCCTTATCGCTAAATCGCCGGAAATGCAGCAATCCCGCTCTCTGCAACGCAAACTGCAACGTCGTTCCCAGCACTCCGAACCCATACTTAACGCTGCGCCGGAAATTAATCGTCGACGCTTCCTCAAAATACTTCGTTGGACACGACACTTCCCCGATGCGAAACCCAAAATGCACGCACTGCGCGAGGGTCTGATTGTCGAAAACGAAGTCGTCCGAGTTTTCGAGCAGCGGCAGCTCCGTCAGCACCTTGCGGCTGAAGGCGCGATATCCCGTGTGATATTCCGACAGCTTCACGCGTAAAAAAAGATTTTCAAACGCCGTGAGCGCGCGGTTCGAAATGTATTTCCAAATCGGCATGCCGCCGCGTAGCGCGGTGCCTCCGATAATGCGCGACCCCAGCACGACATCGTACACGTCATAAGCCACCATGCTGGCCATGGCGGTCAGCAGCAGCGGCGTGTACTGATAATCCGGGTGCAGCATGATCACCACGTCCGCCCCGGCCATGAGCGCCTCGCGGTAGCAGGTCTGCTGGTTGCGTCCGTAGCCGTAGTTGCGGTCGTGCTGAAAGACGTGCAGCCCGAGCTTGTTGGCCACTTCGATGGTGCGGTCGGAGCTGTGGTCATCCACCAGAATGCGGATATCGACCAGCTCGGGCAGCTCTGCAACTGTAGCTTCGAGCGTCTTCTCCGCGTTGTAAGCGGGCATGACCACCGCAATGGATTTCCCGTTAATCATGTCGGCAGAATTCCGCGATCAGTTTCTTAACAACTGTCATTCCGGACCGGCCCGAAGGGCCGGTGAGGAACCTGCTTTTCTCAAGTAAGCGTACATGATACCCGATTTGTGGGGACGCGCTGGGCTTTTCGCGCGCCCCAGCGCGGCGTCGCGGTTCGTATCAGGGCAGGTTTGTATCAGGGCACAATTTCCTAACCTGCCCTGCGCAACTGAGCGCGGCGAGGGTTCCGGCAAGAATCGGCCCGCCCCCTACGTCACATTTCTTTGTGATCTGCGTCACATCCAAGAAATCGGCATTAGCTGACACTGCCAGGAAGCGATTCGTGACCTCGGTACTCTTTTCGTCTTCTCGATGTTCACACGAGAATTGGCAGATGACAGTCTTCGATGGTCGCCAGAATTCGCATTCGTCAATATTCCACGTCGACACCAAAAAGCCCGTGAACATTCTAGTCGTTGAGGACTCCGCAGTCGACCGACATCAAATCTCGCGCTATCTAGGCGAGTGGGGCCTGAATTTCCAGTTCGTTGCCGACGGGCGTGAAGCGTGGGAGTTGCTGCAAAAACCTGAGGCGGCGGACTTGGTTTTGCTCGATTGGATGCTTCCAGGGATCGACGGTATCGAGCTGTGTCAGAAAATCCGTGCACTGGGAACGGACCATAAGTATATCTACACAATTATGTTGACCGCCAAAGACAAAAAGCAAAATCTGGGGACAGCGATGTCGGCGGGAGCGGATGACTATCTGGCAAAACCAGTTGATCCTCTGGAACTGAGAGCGCGCATTCTAGTTGGAAAGCGAATTTTGGAACTGCAACAATCTCTCAGATTCGCCGCCAGTCATGATTCCTTGACAAAACTGTTGAGCAGGGCGGAAGTATTGGCGGGACTGGACCGAGAACTCGCACGAGGCCAACGAACGGAGCAGCCTGTAGCAGTCATTCTTGCCGATATTGACCACTTTAAGGCCATCAATGATTCGCAGGGTCACGCTGCTGGTGACGAAGCTCTACGGGAAGTAGGAAGGAAGCTGAAGTCCTGCCTGAGGCAGTACGATCTGGCTGGCCGCTATGGTGGTGAAGAATTTCTGCTTGTTCTACCAAACTGCGAGCTGACTTCCGCAGCGAAGCGTGCCGAGAAGATTCGCGAAGTAATTTACCACAACCCGATCAAGGCCCATTTGGTGAGCATCTCGATCACTTTAAGCTTTGGAGTGACCGTTGGCGAAGTGGAGTCAATGCTCACGGGCGAACAACTGCTACAACAGGCAGATCAGGCTCTTTATCGCGCCAAAGAGCTCGGACGAAACCGCGTTCAGACATTCCCTATTTCGAGAGCCGCGCAATCCTCAGGAGCGCGATGACTTCAATGGGAATACGCCATTTGGATTCAGGGGCGTAAGCAACTGATCCTTCCACTTTTATCGATATCGGTCTAAGGATGTCTTCCGAACACGCGCGAAGCGCGAGTGAGAGCTTGCTTCTCTTTCGCGCCAAGTGTTTGTCATTCCGACGCGCAACCGAAGTCCCAAACTCTGTCATTCCGACGCGCAACCGAAGTCCCAAAACTTGTCATTCCGACGCGCGAGCGAAGCCTAATAACTCTGTCATTCCGAAACCACAAAGATCGCTTTTGGCTGTTTTTGGGGCGAAGAACGTCGATTTCGGCGCGAATTTGGTGTCGAAATATGGATTTGCAGGGTGTGAAAATCGTGTAAGTGGTTTGTTTTCAGTGCCAAGTTTATTAGTTTGATACCCCCCCCTCCCCCACCCCCCCCTGTCGTTTAGAATCAATGATTATGAGTGTGTCGTAAGATCGTCATCCTAAAGGAGTTACATACTAAGTTCGGCAAAACAAAGGAGTTAGGTGGGTCATGTTGCAGACTGCCACTCTTGCCGGAAAGAGCGCGGCAAGGGTGCGGCGCCCGAGTGGACTATTTGGCAGATTCGGCGGCGCGGCGCGAGCGGGCGAGATATTGCTGATCGAGGGCCTGGCGAATCAGGGTTTTAATCACCGCCTGGCGGCTGATGTTCAACTCTCTGGCGGCGCGGTCAAGTTCTTCCAGCATGCCCAGCCCAAGGTCCACGTTGACTCTTTGGATTGGGCTCATCATTTTGCCCCGGTTGGTGAAGTAGCGTGAGACATCGCGTCCCTGATCGGCCTGGCGCGCAATGGCTTCGGCCGATACCGCTTTGCGCGGTTTATGAGTTCTCTTCATAAAGTTGACGCTCCTGTTTGGTGGCCCTCCACAGCGTTACCAGATGGTAGTACTCGCCGCCGTCATCCTCGCGCACTTCGAAGATCAGAGTACAGCCTGTCGCCGGCCCATCCGATGGCGCGGAACTGCTCGGGGTGGTCAGAGCGCTGGTCGAGGTAGTAGGGATGGCTGAAGATCTCCTGAGCTTCCTCAAACCCGATGCCGCGTTTGGGATTGGATCGTACGCGTTGACTCTTGCGTTCATCGAAATGAAATCGCATGAGTATAACAGTTATACCATATTAGGGATGACGGTGCTGCACGCGATTTCCCACTCAAGCCAGGACCGGGCTTGAGTGGGCCGCCCGCCCGTCACGGCCGTGCTAATCGCTGCGGGCGAGAAGGCAGGTTCCTCACCCGCGCTTCGCGCGTGTTCGGAATGACAATTTGTCAACGAGGGCGCTTGACGCGGCGCTCAAGCGCCGCTCTTCCACGGCAATTCGCGGGCATGAGTGCCCGCGCCACACGGCGTCATTCCGAAGGCCCGCGCTTTCACCAGCGGGCCGAGGAATCTCCCGATCGACGGATTAACGGGATGGAGATCCTTCGCTCCGCCTGGGGTCCCTCGCTATGCTCGGGATTTCGGCGCGCGGCTCAGACGCCGCGCAAACGCCTCAAGCTGCGCTCAGGATGACAGAAAAGCAGGTTCCCATTCGAGTCCTTCGCTGCGCTTAGTCCCTCAGGGCAGGCTCTCACCGGTCCTTCGGACCGATTCGGAATGACAGTGTTGAGAGAGGGCGTTATCGCAGCGCTGAAGCGCTGCGCCGCCTAGAGGCTTTACGGCGCCGCTGAGGCGCTTCGCGACCTAGAATGACAGAAAAAGCAGGTTCCCGTTCGACTCCTTCGCTGCGCTCAGTCCCTCAGGGCAGGCTCTCACCGGCGCTTCGCGGCGGTTCGGAATGACATCGTTAGGAGGGCGCGTTATCGCAGCGCTGAAGCGCTGCTCCACCCAAAATCCGCTTCAACGCGGCGCTGAAAGCTTGCCCTGAGCGAAATGAACGAAGCGAATGAGTCGAACGGGCGCCGCTCTTCCACGGTTGTTCTTGTGTCCTC
Organism: Candidatus Sulfotelmatobacter sp.; assembly: GCA_030041215.1. Lineage (GTDB taxonomy): Bacteria > Acidobacteriota > Terriglobia > Terriglobales > Acidobacteriaceae > Sulfotelmatobacter. Next base: position 55,106 of record JASHOH010000117.1, read on the forward strand.
GCGCAGTCGGCAGCTTGCTAGCTTCCTCACGCTGTGAAAAACTAGACCTTCAATATCTGCGGCGCGATAAACCTGCGCCGCCGGACCCTGCGGTCGCTTTGCGCTCTCTCAGGGCAGGCTCTCGAGGGCGGCTGTCCCTACGCAAATCTCATGGCTGCGCGCACACTGTTCGAGAAGATTTGGGATTCGCACCTGGTTGCGACGCCTGCGGGGCGTTCGCCGATCCTTTATATCGATCTGCATCTGGTGCATGAAGTCACTTCGCCGCAGGCGTTTGATGGCCTGCGCGCTACAGGAAGACGAGTGCGTCAGACGGCGCGAACCGTTGCGACCGTCGACCACAATGTGCCGACCGAGCCGCGCGGGACTCCCATCACCGACGAAATCGCCGCGCGGCAGATTGCCGCGTTGCAGGCCAACTGCGAGGAGTTTGGCGTGCGGCTGTTCGATATGGACTCTCCGGAGCAAGGCATTGTGCACGTGATCGGTCCGGAGCTGGGATTGACGCAGCCGGGAATGACGATTGTATGCGGCGACAGCCACACCTCAACGCACGGGGCGTTCGGTTCATTGGCGTTCGGCATTGGCACGTCCGAAGTGGAGCACGTGCTGGCGACGCAGTGTTTGGCGCAGCAGAAGCCGAAGACGATGAAGATCGACGTGCGCGGGCGCTTGCCCGAAGGCGTGACGGCGAAGGATTTGGCGCTGGGAATCATTGGGCAGATCGGCACCGACGGGGCGATGGGACATGTGATCGAGTACGCGGGCGAAGCAGTGCGTGGGCTCTCGATGGAAGGCCGCATGACGCTGTGCAACATGAGCATTGAGGCAGGAGCGCGCGCAGGTATGGTCGCTCCGGATGAGACGACGTTTGCGTATGTGCGCGGACGGCGGTTTGCGCCTGCGGAGTGGGAGAAGGCGGTCTCGCAGTGGCGCGACCTGCCTTCGGATTGGGACGCGGCGTTCGATAAGGTGGTGGAGATTGATGCGGCGCAGTTGTCGCCGTTTGTGACGTGGGGGACGAATCCGGGAATGGTTGCGCCGGTGACGGGACGCGTGCCGGATCTCTCTGCTTTGCGGGAGTCTGAGCGGCGGGCGGCGGAGTTGGCGTTGCAGTATATGGGATTGGAGCCGGGAAAGCGCATTCAGGAGATTGGGATTGACCGGGTATTTATCGGGTCGTGCACGAACTCGCGGATCGAGGACTTGCGCGCGGCTGCAAGAGTGGCGCGCGGGCATCGTGTGGCTTCGAAAGTGCGCGCGTTGGTGGTGCCGGGATCGCAGACCGTGAAGCGTGCGGCTGAAACAGAAGGGTTGCACCAGATCTTCCTGGATGCAGGGTTTGAATGGAGAGAGTCGGGATGCTCGATGTGCCTGGGGATGAATCCAGACATTTTGCAACCTGGGGAAAGATGCGCTTCCACCAGCAATCGGAATTTCGAGGGAAGGCAAGGGCGCGGTGGGCGGACGCATCTGGTGAGTCCGATGATGGCGGCCGCGGCGGCGATTGCCGGGCATTTTACGGATGTTAGGGAGTGGAAGTTTCGGTAGGGGCGTGCGCCTCGGGGGCTAAAACCCCTCATATTCTTACGTGCGTCACGCGGCCCTAAAGGGCCGCTCTTCCACGGCGCTTAGTGATCTCGGAGGAGATATACGATGAAGCCATTTCGAATACATCACGGGCGGGCGGCGCCGCTGGATCGTGTCAACGTTGATACCGACCAGATTATTCCGAAGCAGTTTTTGAAGCGGATTGAGAAGACTGGGTTCGGGCAGTTTTTATTTTATGACTGGCGGTTTGGGGCGGATGGGAAGAAGACAGGCCAGTTTGTTCTTGACGATCCGCGATATGCCGGCGCGAGCGTTCTTGTGGCAGGGAAGAATTTTGGGTGCGGGTCGTCGCGGGAGCATGCCGTTTGGGCGCTGGCCGATTTCGGTTTTCGCGCGGTGATTTCGTCGTCGTTTGCCGACATCTTTGCTAATAACAGCACGAAGAACGGATTCTTGACCGTGCGTTTGAGTGAAGAGGAAACGGCAGAGTTGATGCGCCGGGCGCGGGAGATCGACGGGCACGAGCTCACGATTGATTTGGAGAAATGCGAGGTGCGGGACGATCGGGGGTTCCGCGCGAAGTTCACGATCGATGAGTTTGTGCGGCATTGTTTGCTGAATGGGCTGGATGATATCGGGTTGACCTTGCAGCACGAGGCGGAGATTGCGGCGTATGAGGCGAAGCATCCGGCGCCGGCGGGCATCAGGGGCTGAAGCCCGGCACAAATTTTGAATTCTTTACGCGGCGCTGAAAGCGCCGCTCTTTCACGCCGGCGCCAACGGCAGAGGTGTCGAAAGCGCGCTGCGGAGCATCGCTCCTCTGGACAGCTCCATTCGACTCCCCCTCTCTTCGTTCGGTTCGCTCAGGGCAGGCTATGGGCGGCTGCCTACATCAGCACTGAGCGGGTAAAGATTTGTAAAGCCTCACCCCGTCTATTGACCTCTCAGGACCCCACAGTTGCTGCTGATTTAGAAGGGTTCTACTATTAGTTAGCGTCTTCTTTACCTACCAACCCATGGGCGGAGAATGCGATGAAAATCTCCGGCCCGGAGGCCGGAGTTGCCGCGACTGAATCGACATGAAAACGTCTAATCTATGGGTGTGGCATTGCCGAGGTTGTGAAAAGAAGCATCTCGATCCAACTGTGAAATTCGCCAAATCCAATACGCAAGGAGCTGCCTGGCCGGTGCTTGCCCTAATACTCCTTTTCGGCATTTGCGCATCACTTGTGGGATGCAGCAGCTCGGATGCGAAGAAGAATGCCCAGGCGGCCGCGCCGCGACCGGTTTCGGTGGCGATTGCGCCGGTGGTGAAACAGGATGTGCCGGTTTACCTGGTCGGGCTGGGGTCGGTGACCGCGTTCTACACGGCAAATATAAAGAGCCGCGTGGATGGGCAGATCATGCAGGTCAACTTCAAGGAAGGGCAGGACGTGAAGGAGGGACAACTGCTGATCGTGATCGATCCGCGCCCCTACCAGGTGCAACTCGAGCAGATGCAGGCACAGTTGTTCAAGGACCAGGCGTCGCTGCGCGATGCAAAACTGAACTATGACCGCTACGTCACGCTGCTTCCCTCCGGCAGCATTTCGCAGCAGCAGGTGGATACGCAGAAGGCCACAGTCGATCAGCTTGATGGGCAGGTGCGCACCGACCAGGCGCAGATCGACAACGCAAAACTGAACATCGTCTATTGCAACATCACAGCGCCGTTCAGCGGGCGGGTGGGATTGCGGCAAGTGGATCCGGGAAACATTATCCATGCCACGGACACCAATCCGATGCTGATCCTGACGCAGTTGCAGCCGATCGCAGTGATTTTCACGCTGCCGGAAGACCAGCTGCCAACAGTGGCTGATCACATGAAAAAGGCGACGCTCGAAGTGGACGCTTACAGCCGTGACGATCAGACGAAGCTGGCAACAGGAAAACTGCTGACCATCGATAACCAGATCGATCAGACCACGGGTACGGCCAAGCTGAAAGCGGTTTTCGACAACAAGGACAACAAGCTATGGCCGAACCAATTCGTCAATGCAAACCTGCTGCTGGAAACGAGAAAGGACAGCACTGTGGTGCCGACAGCGGCAATCCAGCGCGGCCCGCAGGGAGCATATGTGTATTTGGCGAAGCCCGACAAAACCGTGACAGCCCAGAATGTGACCGTGTCGCTTTCGCAAGGAAATATATCGATTATTACGGCGGGTTTGAATCCGGGCGATACGGTGGTGACCGACGGGCAAGACAAGCTACAAACCGGCAGCAGGATTGAACCGCGCAATAGCAATATTCCTGGGAACAATGCAAGTCCGGCAGGCGGGCGGGCTGGCGCGGGCAATCCCACCGGAAATTCGTCCACTGGCAGTCAGAGTTCCGGCTCGTCATCAGGAAATGCAGCACCATGAGTCCGTCACGAATATTTATTCTTCGGCCGGTGGCAACCACGCTGTTGATGGTGGGAGTCCTGCTGGTGGGATGGGTAGCGTTTATGCAGTTGCCTGTCTCGGCCCTTCCCGAAGTTGATTACCCGACAATTCAAGTGGTGACGTTTTATCCCGGGGCTGATCCGGACGTGATGGCGTCGTCTGTAACGTCGCCCCTGGAGCGGCAGTTCGGGCAGGTGCCGGGATTGAGCCAGATGACCTCGACCAGTTCGTTTGGCAGCTCGGTTATCACCTTGCAGTTTGCGCTCGATCAGAACATCGATGTGGAAGAGCAGCAAGTGCAGGCAGCGGTGAATGCGGCGCAGACATATTTACCGGCAGACCTGCCGAATCCTCCCATCTATAACAAGGTGAATCCGGCGGACGCGCCGATTCTCACTCTGGCGTTGACTTCGGATTCGCTGCCTTTGTCGAAAGTTGAAGACCTCGCGGACACGGCGCTGGCGCAGAAGATTTCGCAACTGCCTGGCGTGGGACTGGTTTCGATCAGCGGTGGGCAGAAACCAGCAGTGCGAGTGCAGGTGAATCCGACGGCGCTGGCAAGTTACGGGTTGGGTCTGGAAGATGTTCGCACTGCGCTGGCAGAGGCAAATGTGGACCAGGCGAAGGGTGAGATCGACGGGCCCAGGCAGTCATACACGCTGGGAGCGAACGATCAGCTCTTTACGGCCGACCAGTACAAGCCGATCGTGGTCGCCTACCGCAATGGGGCGCCGGTAAGGCTCAGCGATATTGCGAACGTGATCGACGGCACCGAGAACACGTTGCTGGCGGCGTGGATGGGGACGAAGGATTATCTTACTCCGGCTGTAATCGTGAACATTCAGCGGCAGCCGGGGGCGAACATTATTAGCGTCGTCGACCGCATCAAGAAGTTGCTGCCGCAATTGCAGGCTTCGCTGCCGACAGCAGTGAAGCTGCAAATACTGACCGACAGGACGACGACGATCCGCGCGTCGGTAAAGGATGTTGAATTCGAACTGGCGCTAACTATTGTGCTGGTCGTGATTGTTATTTTCTTCTTCCTGCGAAGCCTGCGGGCCACGATGATTCCCAGCGCTGCCGTGCCTCTCTCGATTATCGGCACGTTCGGCGTGATGTATCTGCTGAGCTACAGCCTGAACAACCTCACTCTGATGGCGCTGACGATATCGACTGGATTTGTAGTCGATGACGCGATCGTGATGATTGAAAACATCGACCGGTTCCTCGAGGCAGGGGATTCTCCGCTCGATGCGGCGCTGAAAGGGTCGGGGCAGATTGGGTTCACGATTGTTTCGCTGACGGTTTCGCTGATTGCGGTGCTGATTCCTCTGCTGTTTATGGGCGATATCGTCGGCAGGCTGTTCCGCGAGTTTGCAGTCACGTTGGCGGTGACGATTCTGGTTTCCGCGGGAGTGTCGTTGAGCTTGACGCCGATGATGTGCGCCAAGCTGCTCAAGCACAAGGGGGAAGGCGGACAAGGGAAGTTTTACGAAGTCACCGAAAATTATTATAACCGCGTGATCGCGTTTTATGGGCGCACGGTGAAGTGGGTGCTGAAACACCAGACAGCCACTTTGCTAGTGACGTTCGGAACGCTTGTGCTCACCTTGATCCTTTATGTCGTGGTACCCAAAGGATTTTTCCCCGTGCAGGATACGGGTGTGATCTTGGGAATCTCGGAAGCTCCCGATGACGTTTCATTCGAGGCGATGTCGCAGCGGCAGCAGGAGCTGGCGAAGGTCATTCTGCAAGATAAAGATGTCGAGAGTTTGTCTTCGTTCATCGGGGTTGATGGAACGAACACAACCATGAACAGCGGGCGCATTCAGATTAATCTGAAGTCCCGCGATGAGCGCAGCGATGACGCCTCGGCGATTATTCGCCGGCTGCAACCGCAACTGGAAAAAGTCGAGGGCATTACACTTTACATGCAGCCGGTGCAGGATTTGACGGTGGAAGACCGCGTCAGCCGCACACAGTTCCAATATTCAATCGAAGATGCGGACGCGAACGAACTGGCGCAGTGGACGCCGAAGCTGGTCGACAAGTTGCGGGCTTCGCCCGTGTTGCGCGATGTGGCCACTGATCAGCTCAACGGTGGATTGCGGACCACTCTCGCGATCGACCGCGATACGGCGTCGCGTTTGGGCATTCTTCCATCGGCCATCGATAACACGCTTTATGACGCATTCGGTCAGCGGCTGGTTTCCATCATCTTTACGCAGTTGAATCAGTATCACGTTGTCCTGGAAGTATTGCCGAGCTTCGCCAAGGACCCGAGTCAAATGAATGACGTGTATGTGCGGCCCAGCACGATCGCTCCTACAAATGGAGCGCCGACAGCAAACGCGGCGACGGCTACTACGAGCGGGCCGCCGGTGCCGATTACAACATTCACGCACGTGCGGTCGACGCGCACGCCGCTGGCGGTAAATCATCAGGGGCAGTTCCCAGTCGTCACATTGTCATTCAATTTGGCGCCGGGAGCTTCGCTAGGCGAGGCGACCACGGCAATTCAGCAGGCGGAGAAAGAGATTCAACTGCCGCCCAGTATTCACGCGGCGTTTCAAGGAACGGCGGCAGCCTTTCAGAACTCTCTTTCGACCGAGCCGTTCTTGATTCTGGCTGCAATCGTTACCGTGTATATCGTGCTGGGCGTGTTGTACGAAAGCTACATTCACCCGATTACGATTCTTTCCACGCTGCCATCGGCCGGCGTTGGCGCAATTCTGGCATTGGAGCTTACGGGCAACGATCTGACCGTGGTCGCGCTAATTGGCATCATTCTACTGATCGGAATTGTGAAGAAGAACGCCATCATGATGATCGACTTTGCTCTGGAGGCTGAGCGGGTGGAGCACAAGCCTCCGGAGGAAGCCATCTTTCAGGCATGCCTGCTGCGTTTTCGTCCGATCATGATGACGACCATGGCGGCGCTGCTCGCCGGTCTGCCGCTGGCGCTAGGGTCCGGAACGGGAGCGGAATTGCGCAGGCCACTGGGCATCACGATTGTGGGTGGATTGCTGCTAAGCCAGTTGCTGACGTTGTACACGACGCCTGTGGTTTATTTGTGGTTCGACAGGCTGGCACACAAGTTTGAAAAATACAGGATTGGAAATCCGATTCCGCAGGAGGAGATGGGGGACTAGGTAGCTTTCGACTACAAAGCTGAGAAAAGCAGGTTCCCTCTGCCGTGCGGCTCAGGGCAGGCTCTCACCCGCGCTTCGCGCGCTTTCGGAATGGAATCGCGTTGAGTGCGGCTGGGTGGCATGCCTGAAGGCGTGCCCGGAAACGAAGCTCATGAGTATTTCGGCTCCATTTATACGGCGACCAATTGGAACGTCGTTGCTGGCAGCGGCGCTGCTGCTCTCCGGAATACTTGCGTTTAATCTTTTGCCGGTCGCTTCGTTACCGCGCGTGGATTTTCCGGTCATTCAAGTCAGCGCCCAGCTTCCGGGGGCTGATCCGCAGACCATGGCTTCGGCAGTGGCAACGCCGCTGGAGCGGCAGTTCGGGCGCATATCGGCCATCAACCAGATGACTTCGACGAGCCAGTTGGGCTCGACCAGCGTCGTTCTGCAATTTGATTTGAACCGGAACATCGATGCTGCGGCGCGCGATGTGCAGGCGGCTATCAACGCGGCGCGCAGCCAGCTTCCCGCCAATCTGCCGAGTAATCCTACCTATCGCAAGGCGAATCCCGCGGATGCGCCGATTCTGATTCTCGCGCTGACCTCCGACACTCAAACCGTGCCACAGATGTACGACGCGGCCGACTCGATTCTGTCGCAGAAGCTTTCCCAGGTGAGCGGAGTGGGGCAGGTTTTCGTGGGAGGGGCAGCGCAACCCGCGGTGCGCGCGGAAGTGAACCCCATGCTGCTGAACAAGCTGGGCGTGGGATTGGATACTGTGCGCAATGCGCTGAATTTGGCCAATTCCAATCAGGCCAAGGGCGAGTTTGCCAACAAGAACCGAGCCTGGTACCTCAACGACACCGATCAATTGTTCACTGCGGACCAGTATCGTCCAATGATCGTGGCGTACAGGAATGGCGCGCCGGTGCGGCTGGGCGACGTGGCCGATGTGGAGGATTCGGTTGCCGATGTTCGCAATATTGGGCTGGCGAGTGGTAAACCGAGCGTCCTCATTATTGTGTTCCGGCAGCCAGGGGCGAACATCATCGATACAGTTGACCGGGTCATTGCGCTGATGCCGTATCTGCAATCTTCGATTTCCCCGGCGATTCATCTCTCGATTGCGATGGACCGAACGGTGACGGTGCGGGCTTCGGTCAAAGACATCGAAACCACGCTGATGCTTTCCATCATCCTTGTCATTCTCGTTGTCTTCGCATTTTTGCGGACGGTGCGGGCGACGATTATTCCCAGCATCGCGGTGCCACTTTCGCTAGTGGGCACGTTTGGAGTGATGTACCTGCTGGGCTACAGCCTGGACAATCTGTCGCTGATGGCGCTGGCGATCTCCACCGGGTTCGTGGTGGACGATGCGATTGTGGTGCTGGAAAATATCATGCGCTATGTCGAGCACGGCATGGGCGCGGTGCAGGCGGCGTTCAAGGGTGCGGCGGAAATTGGATTTACGGTGCTCTCGATGAGCACGTCGCTAGTAGCAGTATTTATCCCGCTGCTGCTGATGGGCGGCATTGTCGGCCGGTTGTTTCGCGAGTTTGCGGTTACGCTGAGCGTAGCGATCGGAGTGTCACTACTGGTTTCGCTGACAACTACCCCGACCATGTGCGCGAAGTTTCTGCGGCCTGCCAAGGATGAGAAAAAAAATCGCTTCTACCGTGCCAGCGAATGGGCATTCAACAAGGGGCTTTCGACATACGACCATCGCCTGAAGTGGGTCCTGAGGCACCAGTTCCCGACGCTGGTGGTAACGATTCTGGTGGCGTGCCTGAGCGTGTATCTGTACATCATCGTACCCAAAGGCTTCTTCCCGCAGCAGGATACCGGGCGCATTGGTGGATCGGTACAGGCGGCGCAGGATATTTCGTTCCAGGCGATGCGCAGCAAGATGGAACGATACGTAGGCATCGTCCTGAAGGATCCGGCGGTAAGTTCGGTAGTGGGCTTCGCGGGTGGGAATACGGTTTCGAATCAGGGGCGGTTTTTCATCATGATGAAGCCACTCGAGCAGCGGGGAAAATGTGAGAAGAAGCATTTCTGGGAGCCCTGCCACTATGTGACCGCGGACGACGTGATTAACCGGCTGCGCGGCAAGCTCGCGGTAGTGCCCGGAGCGACCTTGTACTTGCAGTCGTATCAGGACCTGACCATTGGCGGACGCCAGAGCAACGCCCAGTATCAGTACACTCTGCAAGGCGAAGACCTGAACGAACTGAACACCTGGGCGCCGCAGTTGCTGGAGAAAATGCGAAAGATACCGGAGCTGCGCGACGTCAACACCGATCAGCAGGATAAGGGATTGCAGGCGCAGTTGGTCATCGATCGCGACACCGCCAGCCGGCTTGGAATAGCAGCCCAGGACATCGACAACGCACTCTATGACGCGTTCGGGCAGCGGCAGGTTTCGACCATGTACCGGCCACTGAATCAATACCACGTGGTGATGGAAGTGGCTCCACAGTTTCAGCAGACGCCAGAAGCTCTGCAAAATATTTATCTGCGATCGTCGAGCGGGGCGCCGATACCGCTGGCAGCCTTTACTCACTACGAGCCCTCGAACATACCGCTGGCGGTCAACCATCAGAGCCAGTTTCCGTCGGTGACGATTTCGTTCAATCTGGCGCCGGGAATTTCGCTGGGCCAGGCGACCATTGCAATTGCCAATGCGGAGCGGTCGATTGGTTTTCCAGCCACGATCCAGGCGAGTTTTCAAGGCACCGCGGCTGCCTTTCAGGATTCGCTCTCGAGCGAGCCCATCCTGATTCTGACGGCATTAATCGCGGTTTACATCGTGCTGGGAATGCTGTATGAGAGCTACGTTCATCCCATCACGATTCTTTCGACTTTGCCCTCGGCAGGCGTAGGCGCCCTGCTGGCGCTGCTACTGACGCACAATGAACTAAACGTGATTGGGACGATCGGGATCATTCTCTTGATCGGCCTGGTAAAGAAGAACGCGATCATGATGATCGACGTGGCTCTCGAAGTGGAGCGCTCGCAAGGTAAAAAGCCGGTGGAAGCAATCTATGACGCCTGTATTTTGCGCTTCCGTCCCATCATGATGACGACCATGGCGGCGCTGCTCGGCGGATTGCCGCTGGCGTTGGGAAGGGGAACAGGATCGGAGCTGCATCGTCCTCTGGGAATCACGATTGTCGGCGGACTGATTGTGAGCCAGGCGCTGACGTTGTTTACGACGCCGGTTGTATACGTTTATCTCGACCGGCTGCGCATGTGGCTGGGCGGCGGGGAAGAATCTCCGGTCGCGGCTTCGCACGCAGCGCCAACCCCGACTCCCGCCCACGGCGATTGAGGGCGGGGACAACCTCGGTTGCACTGGGGCGCATCGCACCTGCCATGCAGCCAGTTTTCGGAATTGTTGCCTAATCCACAGAAAAATGGATACGCGCTACAATCGCATAATAGATGGCGCAAAGGTCGATTGCTGACTGCTCTCGCGCGCGTTTAATATAGTTCCTTCTTCCAATTCTCTCAGGAGTCAGGGATGCGTCAGAAAGTTCTAGTGTTGGTGTTGGTGTTTGCAGCTATTGTGGCAGGAGTGGGCTGCGGCAGCACTTCCAGCCATTATGTGTACGCGACGATTCCGGCAGCGAACCAACTGGTAGTTTTCCGCGAAGACCCCAATTCTGGAGTGCTGACTGAACTGGCCGGAAGTCCGTATTCGGTGGGAGACGGGGCGCATTCCATCGCAATCCATCCTTCCGGGCAGTTCATGTATGTTGTCAATCCTGGAATAGCGGCAAACAACGAAAACGATATTTCGCTGTTTGACATTGCAAGCGATGGAGGTCTTACGGAAATTTTCCCGCGGACTTCGCTGGGCAACACAGTCTCGCTGCCGCAGCTGCTCGTCATGGACCCCGCCGGCGCCTATCTTTATGTGATGAATGCGGGGTCAGACAACATTTCAGTTTTTTCTATCGACAGCAGCACCGGAGCGCTTACTCAGGTCCCCAATTCACCAGTTACCATTGGACAAATAACACCGCTCAACATGCAAGTGACGCCGAACGGCAGTTTTCTGTACGTAACCGCGGTGGGCACGCAGACGACCGGAGAAATCGTGGGATACAGCTTGAACGCCGGACAACTTACGCTAATCGGCGTGACGCCAAGCGATGGACTGAATCCCGCCGGGCTGGTCATCGACCCGCAGGGAGCTTACCTTTATGCGGGAAATAACGCCGCGAGTTCGAGTTCGATTGCCATTTTCAGCATTGGCTCGACTGGGGCGTTGACGGCGGTGCCAGGGTCCCCCTTGAACGATAGCGGCTATTCATCGCCGATCTGGATGGCTTTCGATCCCAAGGGCCAGTACCTTTATGTTGCGAACGAAGCTTCCAATAACGTCACCGCATATTCGATCAATTCGAGCACTGGTCTTCCCACGGCGCTGACGACGTCAACGGCCACAAATGCATTTGCCACCGAGTCGGAACCATTTTTCATTTCTTTCGACCCCAGTGGCGATTATTTGTTCGTAGGCAATCAGCTGGCCCCGGCGGGAATCCAGGTTTTCAGCGTCAGCAGCGGGAGCTTGACAGTTATTAAGAATTATGGAGTAGGGAACACGATCAGTTCGATCGCGGTGCTGAAATGAGTCAGACGTGGTTGCGCATGGATACCCGTCCCCAGAAATGAGGAAGCCGGGCCACCGCCTTCGCCAGAAGTGCTCTGTCGCTGTCTTTACAAGATCGTGACAAGCTGATTACAACCGAGCTTGGGGATTCTGCGAGAATGGCTACTGCCATGAGGATTGCAAGCGCGGCCAGCTCATTTCCGAAGCACTATTATTCCCAGAAGTTTCTTCTCGAGCAGCTCCAGGAATATTGGGGAGAGCAGCTCAAGAACCCCCAGTTGCTGGAACGACTTCACCGCAACGTTACGGTGGAGGGCCGCTATCTCGCACTTTCCACTGAACGGTACTACGAGATAAAGACCTGGGGGCAAGCAAACGATGTTTGGATCAAGGTCGCACAAGAATTGGGCGAGCAGGCACTTTGCCGGGCCCTGAACTATGCCGGTATAGCAACCGGCGATCTGGGCGCGCTGTTTTTTACTACTGTCACGGGAATTGCAAGCCCCTCTATCGATGCGCTCCTGATCAATCGCATGGGGCTGCCAGCGAACATCCGGCGTACGCCGATTTTCGGTTTAGGATGCGTTGCCGGCGCAGCGGGGATTGCACGCGCGGCGGACTATGTTCGCGCCTATCCAAAACAGGCAGCGGCTTTGGTTTCGGTGGAGCTCTGCTCGCTTACGTTGCAGCGCGAAGATCTGTCGGTCGCGAACCTGATTTCTTCCGGCTTGTTTGCCGATGGCGCGGCAGCAGTGATCGTAACCGGAGCAGAATTTGCGGCTGGAGTTTCACCTGATTCTGAAATCAGCGGACCTGAAATCCTGGCTACGCGCTCAATTTTCTATCCCAGCACAGAAGACATGATGGGCTGGGACGTTTCAGAAAAGGGATTCAAAATTGTGCTTTCGACCGAGGTCCCGAATTTGATTCGAGAGAAGCTGGGAGGAGATGTAGACGCTTTCCTGGCCGATCACGGATATCATCGCAACGATCTCCGGAGCTGGGTATTGCATACGGGCGGGCCGAAAATTCTGGAGGCCTCGGCAGCCGCGCTGGGATTGAATAATGGAGAGCTGAAAGCCTCGTGGGATTGCCTGCGCAAAGTTGGAAATCTTTCTTCCGCTTCGGTGCTGGTGGTGCTGGAAGACGTGATGAAGAATTGTCGTCCTGAGCCTGGTTCGCTGGGTCTGCTGGCGGCGATGGGGCCGGGCTTTTGCTCCGAACTTGTGCTGCTGCGTTGGTGAGGTCAGATCGTTGGGCGATTCAACCGATGTTTTTGTGATTGGCGGCGGCCCTGCGGGCCTGGCCGCGGCAATTGCGGCGCGCCAGCAGGGTTTCAGTGTGATTGTCGCGGACGGCAACCGGCCGCCGATTGACAAAGCCTGCGGCGAAGCCTTGATGCCGGACTCTATCGGTGCATTTGAACAGCTCGGGCTTTCGGTCCCATCGACAGAGGCAAGTCTGCTCACGGGAGTGCGGTTTCTCAGTTCCAGCTTGTCTGCGGAGGCGGCATTTCCTTCTGGTTGCGGGCTTTCCATTCGCCGAACTACGCTGCATCGCATCATGACGGAAAGGGCAGCGGCGCTTGGCGCTGAATTGCGCTGGCAAACTGTGGTTACTGGCATTTGTGGTCAGGACGTGCTGATCGGGAATCGAACCATCCGCAGCAAGTGGATCCTTAGTGCTGATGGAGTGAACTCTCGTGTACGGCGCTGGGCAAATCTGCAAGCACATTTGTGCAGTGGGCTTCGCTACGCTTTTCGGCGTCACTATCGCGTGCGTCCCTGGACCGACCGCATGGAAATACATTGGGGCAGACGCCATCAGGCGTACACATCTCCGGTGAATAGTGAAGAGGTTTGTATTGCCGTCGCGTCACGGAATCCGAAAGTTCGGATGGACGAGGCTTTGCAGGAGTTCCCGGAACTTGCTGCGCGGCTGGAGGGTGCCGAAGTAACTTCCATCGAACGTGGCGCCGTTGTTGCCAACCGCAAACTCAAACGCGTATGGCGCGATAACGTCGCACTTATTGGGGATGCCTCGGGGACAGTCGATCCGATCACCGGGGAGGGGCTGGGTCTTGCGTTTCATCAGGCTATGGTTCTGGCCGATTGCCTGAAAAAGAATGATCTTGCCCGTTACCAGGCCGCGCATCGCCAGCTGGCGCTTCGCCCCATGATGATGGCGCGGCTTATGCTTTCGCTCGACGGACGTCCTCGTCTTCAGGCGCGCACTCTGCAGGTTTTTCGCAAGCGCCCGGAAATCTTTCGCCGATTGCTCGCTGTGCACGTCGGCGCACTCTCGCCTTTCGACGTGGCTTTTGATGGACTCATGCTGGGATGGGGACTGCTGGCAGCATGAGGAATGCTCCGGGCAGGTTTGCCAGCCACCTTCGTCGGATAGTTCTTTCCTGCACCGCCTTCATCGTTCTGAGCGGTTTTGCGACAGCGCAGGATTTGCAATTCAAAGTTGATCCCCAGCACACCACGATCAAGTTGACGCTCAGCGATGTACTCCACACGGTTCATGGAAGTTTTCAGCTAATCCGCGGCGACTTACGCTTTGATCCCGCAACGAACAACCTGGCGGGCGAGATCGTCGTGGACGCGAAAAGCGGCGAAACCGGCAATGGAATGCGTGACCGGAAAATGCACAAGGAAGTGCTGGAGAGCGAAAGATATCCCGAAATCGTGTTTCATCCCGACCGCGTGGAAGGAACCGTGACGTTGCAGGGGAATTCTTTGGTTCGTGTGCATGGAATCTTCAGCATGCACGGCGTGGAGCATGAGATGACAGTTCCGGCTCAGATCAGCATCTCGCCGGACCGATGGACGGCAAACCTGCACTTTTCCGTGCCTTATGTAAGTTGGGGAATGAAGAATCCGAGCACGTTGTTTCTGCGCGTGAGCGGAACAGTGGAAGTGGAAATTTTGGCTGCGGGGACGGTTACGCGGCCGTAACACACACAGGGGCTAAAGCCCAGTCACTTTCTGGCCCTGAACGCGGCCCTGAAGGGACGCTCTTCCACGTGGCGCAAGCATCGCAGAGGCGCTTTTCAAGGGCGTTCGGCCAGCGCAACCAGCAATGCTTCGACGGTATGCGCAGCCCAGAGTGATTTCGCTGACAGCGGGGTCAATAACCATCTTGTGGCGAGATGCCTTTGCCTTCGACGCATTCGTAGCTTCGTCCTGCCGCGAGATTCTTGAATTCTTCGATTTTGCCGCTTGGCCAAGTGATTACTGCACTATCGACGTGATCGCCTTTGCCTAGGCCGAAGGTGACCGAGAGCTCGGACTGAGAGAGGTAACTCGAGCCGCTCTTTACCATGCGTGACTGGTGCAATCCGTTCGAAACGATGCGGACGGTGGCGCCGATGGCGTCGCGGTTGGATTTTGTTCCGATCAGGCGAAAACGAATGCTGCGATTGGCGCTGAGCTGATCGTTGCGATAAAGATATGCGGGGCCGTTGTTAGTAGTAAGCAGCAGATCGAGATCGCCGTCGCGGTCGAAATCACCGTAGGCAAGGCCGCGGCCTACTTTTGGCTGATCGAATCCTCCACCAATTTCGGATGCGACGTCGCGGAAACTTGCTTTGCCATTATTCAGAAACAACTGCGGCGGCTGGGCATAACCTACGTTTCCGCGAATGTTGCGGACGGTTTCGTCTATGTGTCCATTGGCGACTGCGAGGTCGAGCCAGCCGTCGAGATTGGCGTCAAGAAAAACACAGCCGAAGCCGAGGCTGTTCTTTGAGGCCAAGCCGACGCCCGACTGCGATGCAACGTCTTCATAGCTTTTGCCGCCGAATTCGTAAAGGCCAGTCATTTCGTTATCGAAATTTGTAATGGCGACTCCGGCATGGCCTGAGTTGGTGAAATCGGCGATGTCGATGCCCATACCGGCGCGGGCTTTGCCTTCGCTGCTGAAGGCGATTCCGGCCTCGACGGCAACATCTTTGAAGGTCCCGTTGCGCTGATTGCGATAGAGCTTGTTGGGTTGCGTGTCATTGGCCACGAGCAGATCGGGCCAGCCGGATTGATCGTCGTCGAGCATGGCCACGCCGAGCGATTTCGAACTGCTGTCGAAGATTCCGCTTGAGGCCGTCACATCTTCGAAGGTGCCGTTGCCACGATTGTGAAAGAGCCAGCAGGTCTCGCCACGATATGCTTCGGGAGTGCAATAGGATTTGTGTTTGCCATCGAGGCTGCAGAAGACATCGTGCTCGGGCGACCATTTGACGTAGTTGCAGACGAACAAGTCGAGCAGGCCGTCGCGGTCATAGTCGAACCAGAGTGCGGACGTGCTGAAACCCAGGCGCTTGCCCAGGCCGCTCGGGTTGGTCACGTCGACGAAAGTTCCCTTGCCGGTGTTGTGGAACAGGCGGTTCTGACCGACACAGGTGATGAAAATATCGGGAAAGCCGTCGTTGTCGTAGTCGCCAACCGCAACGCCCATGCCGTACATTTCAATATCGAGTCCGGCTCGGGCGGTTACGTCGGTGAAAGTGCCGTTGCGATTGTTGTGATAAAGCCGCAGGGTTGAGTGGCGCTGTTTGTGCCCGGGCCAGTCCATACCGTTGATGAGCAGAATGTCCTGCCAGCCGTCGCGATCATAGTCGAGGAAAGCGCAGCCTGAGCCGAGAGTTTCGGGCAACAGTTTTCCGCCGAAGGCGCCACTATCGTGTTGAAACTGGATGCCGGCGGAAGAAGTGATGTCAGTGAAACGAAAGCCCGGAGAATTGGCGGTCGACTGGCTGAGTGCATGCAGCAGGGGGAACTGCGATGGGAATCCCGCTTCTCGCAAAAGAGGTGAGAAGTGGGGCACCCAAGGCAAGTGCGATACCCACGTCAGTCCCGCCATTCCTTGCAGGAATGATCTGCGATTCACGGAACGTTGACCAGCCCGGCGCGAATGGCGTATACGACAAGCTCTGCTGTCTTGTGAATGCCGAGAGCGTTCATGATGTTGGCACGATGAACGGCAACCGTATTCGCGCTGAGATCAAGGGCGGCGGCGATTTCCTTGTTCGATTTGCCATCCACAATCATCTGGAGCACTTCCAGTTCGCGCGCGGTCAGGCTGCTGCTGCGCTCGCCTTTCAACGCATTGTGCGGTTCCACCTGAGGATCGAAAACGGCTTCGCCTGCGGCGACGCGGCGCACGGCTGAGCCCAGTTCCAGATTCATGGCACTTTTCAGGATGTAACCTCTGGCTCCAGCATCGATGGCTTGCCGCACCCATGTGTTCTCGGAGTGCATGCTGAGCATGAGTACGGCGGTTTCGGGCTGCTCTTCCAGAATTGCGCGCGTGGCTTCGAGGCCGTTCATTTTGGGCAGAGCCGAGTCCATGATGACAACGTCTGGTTGCAGTTCGCACGCCAGTTTGACTGCTTCTTCGCCATCACCGGCTTCGCCGACCACGGTCATGTCCGGCTCATCTTCGAGCATACGGCGGAAGCCCCGGCGGACGAGGCTGTGGTCGTCAACCAGCAAGATCGTAATGTTGGCGGGCAGATTCACTGGATCATCGGTTCGAGTCTGTGCCGCGCGATTCCACCTTCTCTCGCGGAACAATCAATCGTAACAAGGTACCACTGGCAGCGGGAACTGAAAATGAAATGTGGCCACCCATCAGTTCGGCTCGTTCGCGCATAGCGACAAGACCGATGCCATTTTTTGGGGGACGCCCGCTGAAGCCCTTACCGTGATCCTCGACTTCTAATTCAAATGTTTGCGGCAGGTAACGTATGCGGACCCAGGCGTGTTGAGCACCGGAGTGGCGGGCGACATTATTCAATGCTTCCTGCAGTGCGCGATAAATTTGCACGCCCGCGTTAGTGTCGATTGCGAAGCTTTCGCCTTGCTTTTCATAGGATATGGCAATTCCCGTTTGCCTTTCTACGATTGGAATGTACCAATTGAGAGTGGCCTCCAGCCCGGCTTCATCGAGCATTACGGGATGCAGAGCCTGCGACAAGCTGCGAATGCGGTCGAGAGTGTCTTGAGCTATCTGACGGACTTCGTTAATGTCGGTCCGCAAAGATGAGCCCTCGGGCGCATGCGCGCCCGCGCGACCGAGCATGGATCCGATGGCGGTGAGTATTTGTCCGAATTCATCGTGCAGTTCGCGGGAAATGTAGCGCAGAGTTGATTCCTGCGTGGCGATCAGCTTTTGAGCCAGTTCGCTGCGGCGTTCGGAAAGCTCGCTTATGTGGGCAAACAGACGGCGGTTCCAGCGAATCATGGAAAATCCGGCGAGCACGATCGCTACTATCGTCGCCGCGAGGAATAAATAAACCTGCCGCTGCACATGGTTGTAGATCTCGACCACGCGCTGCGCCGCTTGCTGCTCGTTTTCGCTGTTCTGGACGAGCAGCCGCGCGACAGTTGTGCTCAACGCAGCATGGCGCGCCTGAAGCGAGAGGCGAATCTCTTCGCGTGCCTCTTTTTGCTTGCCTTGGGCTGCCAGGGCGAAGACGCGGTCCGAAGCGCTCCAGAACTGATTGAGCGAGCTAGTCAGCGATGCGCTTTGCTCGAGCGTGCGGGTGATTGGAGCTAATCCGGCTTCGAGGCGCATGGCATCATCAAGATCGGTGCGAATGCGCTGGAACTGCGCCGACCAGGCGGTGAGCGGATAAGGCTCGTCGTTTTCAACCATGTCACGCATGGCGACGGCGAGCAGGTTCAGATCATTCTGAATACGTAGCAACTGGAGGGAATCTTTTCGGTTGCGATCAATTAACTCGGACTGAAGCCGGCGCAGGCCCCCGATTTGCCGTGTAATGTAGGCGGAATAAGCCACGACGGCTGCCAGGGTGATGACCATACCAAGGAACAGGCCCAAGGTTGGAGAGCGTTCCGAAGCGGGCGAACGTGGCACAGAGCCGAGCATACAACGGATGGCCAGGACGTGTCACAATGCTAAGAATAATGAAGCGGGTTGAGGCCCGGCGGAGTCCAATAGGTTTGAGTTCCGATCCCAAACAATCCACGAGTTCAAGCGAAAAGCCAAAGCCTCCTAAAGTGCAACGGCTGAAGGCCGTGCTACCGGAGGTGTGGAAGCTGATGCGTCCGCGGCGCGGGCTGCTGGCGCTTGGGTTCATCCTGATGGTGATTAATCGGCTGGCAGGCTTTGTGCTGCCTTATTCATCCAAGTTTTTGATCGACGATGTGGTCGGTAAGCATCACACTGCTTTGCTTCGCCCGCTGGTCATAGGCGTGTTGTTGGCCACGCTTATTCAGGGTGTGACGTCCTTTTCTTTAACTCAGTTGCTTTCTAAAGCTGCACAGCGCCTGATTGCGGAACTTCGGCAGCAAGTGCAGAAACACATTAGCCGCCTGGCGATCGCTTTTTACGATGCCAATAAAACTGGTGTTTTGGTGTCGCGGATCATGAATGACGTTGAAGGCGTTAGAAACCTGCTCGGCACCGGACTCGTGGACTTCACCGGCGGACTGGTTGCGGCCACCATTGCACTGATTTTGCTGCTTCGCATCAGTGCGCCGCTGACGCTGATCGCGCTTGGCTCGCTCGCCTGCTTTGCTTTAGCGCTGAACAAGGCTTTTTCGACGATCAGACCGATTTTCCGCGAGCGGGGAAAAATCAATGCGGAAGTGACCGGCCGGCTGACCGAGTCGCTGGGCGGCGTGCGGGTGATCAAGGGATATCACGCAGAAGAGCGTGAGGAAGGCGTGTTCGCCATCGGTGTACGGCGGCTCTTAGATAACGTAATGCGAACGCTGACGGCGACGTCGCTGATGAGCCTTTCGGCGAGCGTGCTGCTGGGAGTGGTTGGAGCGGCCACTATGTATGTCGGTGGACGCGAGATGACGGCCCACACTCTGACCGCGGGAAGTTATTTCTCGTTTAATTTTCTTCTAGTGTTCCTGGTAGCCCCAATCATGCAGGTTGTTTCCATCGGCACGCAGCTGACGGAGGCGCTGGCTGGGCTTGAGCGAACACAGGAAATCATGCATGAGCGGCCGGAAGATCAGGACCCCCGCCGCACTCTTGCGCTGCCAGATATTCAGGGCGCGGTTGAGTTCGAAAATGTGCGCTTCAGCTATGACGGCACTCACGAAGTGCTGCGCGATATTTCTTTCCGCGCCGATCCCGGTACAGTAACGGCGCTGGTGGGTTCATCGGGCTCGGGGAAATCCACAACTATCGGATTGATCTCCGCTTTTTACGTGCCCACGAAAGGCAGGATTCTGGTGGATGGCGTTGACTTGAGCACCGTTCGGCTGGATTCGTACCGGACGCGGCTTGGAGTCGTGCTGCAAGAATCATTTTTGTTCGACGGAACGATCCGCGAGAACGTGCTGTTTTCGCGTCCTGACGCCAGCGAAGAGGAATTTCTCCGCGCTTGCCGGATTGCTCGGGTGGATGAGTTCGCGGAAAGCTTTGCCGACAAATACGACACGGTAGTAGGCGAGCGCGGCGTGAAGCTTTCCGGCGGGCAGCGGCAGCGAATTTCCATTGCGCGGGCGATTCTGGCCGAGCCGAGAATTTTGATTCTTGATGAGGCGACGTCGAGTCTGGACTCGGAATCAGAACAGATGATCCAACAGGGGCTTTCTTTTCTCATGCATGGACGAACGACGTTTGTGATTGCGCACCGCCTTTCGACCATTCGCCGCGCCGACCAGATTCTGGTAATGGAGCAGGGAAGGATCGTGGAGCGGGGCACGCACGACCAGCTCTATGCCTTGCGTGGCCGCTACTACGATCTTTACACCCGGCAGCATGGAGTCGAGGAGAACCTGTTTCTTGCACCGGGCGAAGGAGACACGGTGGAGGCTGAGGCAAACGGCAGCTCCGGCGGAAATGGCAACGTGAAGGCGGATGCTCTGGGCGTGCTGCGGGGCGAGGTGCGCTAGCGCATGAGGGCGGAGAGTTCTGTGCAAAATCAGACAGCAACAATCAGTGCTTCGCTCCAGAGCGCGACAACGCCGGCAATTCTCACTGAAAATCTTTGCCGCTATTACCAAATGGGGCAGACCCTCATTCGCGCCGTGGATGGCATAAGCCTTAGTGTCTCCGGCGGTGAGTTCGTGGCATTACTGGGCAGTTCAGGATCAGGAAAATCTTCGGTGCTGAATTTGATTGCAGGTTTGGATCGTCCCACATCGGGCAGTGTGGTGGTTCAAGGACGCGATCTGGCGCAGTTGTCGCGCGAGGAAATTGCGAAGTACCGCCTGCGCACGGTCGGAATGGTGTTTCAATCGTTCAATCTTATTCCGAGCATGACTATCGCAGAGAATGTTGAATTACCGATGCGCTTTGCGGAAGTCGAGCGCGGCAAGCGTGACAGTCTGGCTCGCGAGGCGTTGACGTGGGTTGGGTTGCAAGCTCGGATGAATCATCGTCCCAGTGAACTCTCTGGCGGAGAGCAGCAGCGGGCGGCACTGGCGCGGGCTCTCATTAATCGTCCGCAGGTTTTGCTCGCCGATGAGCCGACGGGCAATCTCGACAGTCATACCGGAATTGAGATCATGAATATGGTTCGCGATTTCAATCAGCAACTGGGAATGACAGTCGTTATGGTCACGCATGAACGTGCTCTTGCGGAGCGCTATGTCCAGCGTCTCATTTTCATGGCCGATGGCAAGCTGATCGGCGAGGAAATAAATTCGGCAACAGCAGCGGCGAGTGTTGCGGCTATGAACGAGGGTTGCGACGCCCAACGCAGAATGAGTTAAGACATGAAACTTCCTGACCTGACCGAGCTTGCTCTGCGTAACTTGCGCGAATCGCTGCTGCGGAATTCGTTGACCACTGTCGGGATTTCCGTTGGCGTGGCATCGCTGGTGGCTATGTTGTCCCTCGGCATCGGGTTACAGCAGCTCGCGTCGCGGCGACTGATGAAATCCGGGTTATTTGATACCGTCGTGGTCACATCGCGGCGTGATCTGCGGAACTTTGGGCGTGACGAAAATACGCCGGCGTCGCCTCCAGGCGAAAGCCGCATTCTTGATGAAGCGGCACGGCAGGAGATCGAGCGGTTGCCAAATGTGAGCGAGGTCTATCCCGACATCCGCTTCCCCACCACATTGCTCTTCGACGACAAGCCGCATTTGACCATGGTGGCTGCCTTGCCGATGTCAGCGAAGTCGAACGATGCCTTCGAATCGTTGCAGGGACAATTTTTTTCCTCGGACATGGCGCACGAGGCGGTGGTCCAGAAAGCTTTTGCTGAAGAACTGTTGGGAAGAACTGCCAAACCTGGCGTCGACGAAACGAACGTGAAGGAATTGGCTCCTCCTTTGCTCGGTAAAGAACTGACGATGCGCTACGCCGAACGTGAGAACGCTAACGGCGAGGAGAATTCAGCAAACAGCATTGCTGCTGGCGCCGAACAAAGTCCGGCTGGCGCCGCTTACTCGGTAGTTTCGCGTGAGGTGAAGCTGAAAATCGTGGGAGTCGCTGATCTCGATCCGGAGAGCATGCGCGGTCCGACGCGGGCCCGCGTATTTCTTCCCCTCAGACTGGCCGAAAGCCTGCACATCATGCAGCCTACGGACTTGCGGGAAATTTCGCGCGCGGCCAGCGAACAGCCGGTGTATTCCTCGGTGAGCGCGCGGGTCAAAAATCCGGCGCAGATACGCACGATCGAAGACGCAATCAAGAAGATGGGCTTTAATACCTTTTCCATTCTCGATGCGACTCGCAGCCTCCAGCAGTTCTTTGCGGTGCTGGACTTGTTTTTGGGTATTTTCGGCAGCCTTGCGCTGGCGGTTGCTTCCATCGGGATCGTGAATACGCTGGTGATGGCGATTTTGGAGCGCCGCCGCGAAATCGGCATCATGAAGGCCATTGGCGCGAGCGAACGAGACGTAGAGAAGCTCTTTTTTGCTGAAGCCGGTGCCATGGGCATTCTGGGCGGCATCGTCGGAGTCGCGCTTGGCTGGGCCATCGGACAGGTCATCAATGCAGGGACGAATGTTTATCTGAAGCGGCAGGCACTGCCGCCGGAACATTTCTGGACTGTCCCTTTGTGGCTGGTGGGCGCGGCCATTTTGTTTTCCTTCCTCGTCAGTCTTGCAGCCGGCCTCTATCCGGCAGGACGCGCCGCCAGGCTCGATCCCGTGCAGGCCCTGCGCTATGAGTAGACTGAACGGATGACGCGCGGCTTTCGAGTCTTTTACTTCTTCGCTTTCCTAGTCATTGCAACCCTATTTCAGGCGCAGAGCCGCATTGACTGCGACGCGCTAAACAGCCGGATTCTGAAGCATGCGGTTCACTATTGCGTTTATGTACCCGCTGGGTATGATGCGGGAGCGGGCAAGCGTCCCGCGCAAACCTACCCTGTGCTCTATTTCTTGCATGGACTCGGCGACAACGAGCGTACGCTGTTTAACAGCGGCGGATGGACACTTCTGGACGATCTGCGTCAGCAACACAAGATTGGAGATTTTCTGATTGTTGCTCCGGAGGGTGGGCGAAGTTTCTACATCAATTCCGCCGACGGCACAGTGCGGTACAGCGATTTTTTCCTGCGGGAATTCATGCCGCTGATTGAGCAGAAGTACCGCATAACTAAAGGGCGGAGTAATCGCGCCATTAGTGGAATTTCCATGGGTGGATACGGCGCGCTGCGCTTCGCTTTTACGCATCCCGAACTGTTTTCAGCAGTCAGTGCACAAAGCGCTGCTCTTATGACCGAGAGCCCAAAGGAGCTCGATGCGGTGTTGCACTCGGGCAGTTCATTGGGAAGGCTGCTGGGCACGGTGTTCGGAGACCCAATCAATGTGCAGCATTGGAAAGAGAATGATCCCTATGTTCTCGCCAGGAAAAATGCGCCTGGACTGCGAACGCTCGCGATCTATTTCAACTGTGGCCAGGAAGACAATTACGGATTCGAGAAAGGCGCCGCCGCCCTGCACAAAGAACTGCAGGAACAAGGCATTAAACACGAATACCACCCTTATCCGGGCGATCACAGCTTCGCTTATTTCCTCTCGCATTTTGATGAGGTAATGGAGTTTCACTCTCGTGCATTCGGATTGAACTAGCGTCGAGCTAGGATGAGTGCGATTGACGTTGGTGTAAACTAATTTTGACTCACGCTCGAGCCCGCGGAGGGATGTGTGAGCGGTTGAAACAGTCGGTCTTGAAAACCGATGTACGGGAAACCGTACCGGGGGTTCGAATCCCTCTCCCTCCGCCATTACTTTTGTTATCTAGTACTTGCAAGCCGGTGATACCTACACTTGATACCAAAATCCAGCGAAAGGGTCACCCATGCATCGCGAAGTCAACCTCACCAAACGAGTTCAAACCTCACTAGGCCTGCGCTATTGCCCTGTGGCGATGTCCGCCAACGGTCGCGTAAAACCGGATGTCGTTATCCTAGACGGCAGGGAAGAAAAACACCCGGAAGGCGCCTACTATATCGAATGGCGCGACGCCGGTAAGCGTATCCGGCTTTCGGTCGGTAAGGACGCAGTCGATGCCAGCGCCATCCGCCTTCGCAAGGAAACCGAGCTGAACAATGGCGACGGTTCGGTGCCGCAAGTTGTCGGCAACAACGGACACAGGTCGCTGGCAGCAGCCGTCAGAGACTATCTCGATGAAGTCCGACTCAGCAAAAAACCCAAGACTCTGGCCGGGTATAAAACCGCGCTCGACTACTTCACCCAGTCGTGCCACAAGCTCCATGTCGAAGACATCGAACGGAGAGACCTGCTGAAGTTCGCAGCCTTTCTTCGTGAAGAGAAGGAGCAATCGGCGCGCTCGGTGTACAACAAATTCGAAAGCGTGATGACATTCCTCAAGGCTCACGGTGTCCGTGGCCTGGTCGGAAAAAATGACCGGCCGCGCTATACAGAAGAAGAGCCCGAGATTTACGAACTTGAAGAACTCGACAAGCTTTTCAAAGCGTGCAAGGCGGAGGAACGTCTCTGGTACCAGTTTTTCCTGATGACGGGGATGCGCGAGCAGGAAGTCATGCACACCTATTGGTCGGATGTGAACTTTGGTTCGAGCACCGTGCGCGTCACCCACAAGCCCGACCGGAACTGGACTCCGAAGGCATACAAGGAACGGGAGATACCCATTCCCAGGAAGCTCGTTAAGGCTCTGAAGGCTTGGAAGGCAAAGTCTGACAGGAGCTGCAATCTCGTGTTTCCGACCTCTGGCTGTAATCCGAAACTGGATTTTCTTGACTGCCTGAAAGCGGTTGCCGAGCGTGCCGATCTCGACAAAGAGAATTTCTGGCTACATAAATTCAGGGCGACATTCGCGACGAGGTGCTTGTGGGCCGGAGTGGACTTGCGAACGGTGCAGCAGTGGCTCGGGCACTCGGATATGGAAAGCACGATGCGGTATCTAAAGCCTTCTCGCCATCAGGCGGTGCGCGAAAAGGTCAACCAAATCTTTGGATGAACTGCTCTTCTAGTCCTAGCCAAGATGAGTGTAATCGCGATTTAACAACAATCATCCGAAAGGCGTATTTCCTAGACTTGCAAATTCACTGAACTAGAGGAGACGCCGCAGCTTCTTCGAATAGCCGCGCCATCGTTTTTTTGGTCTCTTCCCTCTGGTTCGAAAGCTTGAGCCACTCCGACATGTAGCGCCGAGCTTCGACTTCATCCCCCATCTTCGCTAGGTAAAAAGCATAGGCGAGCACTA
Organism: Candidatus Sulfotelmatobacter sp.; assembly: GCA_030041215.1. Lineage (GTDB taxonomy): Bacteria > Acidobacteriota > Terriglobia > Terriglobales > Acidobacteriaceae > Sulfotelmatobacter. The sequence goes on from JASHOH010000117.1 coordinate 80,467, forward strand.
CTTGGCGGAAGTTAAAGAAGTACTTCTCACGCGCTTCGAACTCGAATAAGTGCCGAAGGTCACGCATACTACGGACTGAATCCAGCTTCGCAATCGCTTTTGGAAGTAGTTGCGCTTTTGACAACTCCGCTTCTTGTCGTAGCTGTGATTCGCCCCGCCAAACTTGAATCGTTGCTCCCGGTTCCCTTGGGCCAGAACAGAGCCTCCCAAGACCGGAATACCGCAAATCTGGATTTGCCGATTTGTCGGTTCTGTGCCACCGCACCGTTTCGGTAAATCTGCCTGAGATGTGAGGCACAAAGTCAAACGAGAAGCCCCAAACGAGAATTAGGCTCGTTCTGTCTGAGTGAAGTAGGACGGTGTCGCGTGCGCCGATAAAGCGCTTACGAACATACTTCCGGCTGCCGACCTTTGCGAAGTCGGCTTGAGTCATGGGTCGGTCGAATGTGTCAGCTACGACCGAGTCCACTAGAGCAGGTGAGCAAATGGAGCTGGTATCGTTCATTCGGGATGAATGTAAACGATGCTAAGAACTGTTGGTAGATTACGGGCGGAAGGTCCTCAAGTCCTTACGTTGCACCGAATTCTAGCCGTCGTTCGGGATGGTTGGCGAAAAGCAGGCGATTACACGTTTTGACCGAAGGTCAATGAGTGCTATCCGGATATTTCAGCAACTACTGACTGGATTAATTTCAAGTAGCGTGAGCGGTGACGCACATGACGCGTTGAGTGGCCCGAAGCCTGCACGGCTCGGCGCTCCAGGTCTGGTACATGTCCTATTTCCTGGCGTGATGCAACGCGTCTCTCAGTCTGAAGAATCAAGGAGTTCACGGGGTAACTTGGGGAGGTAACGAACGGCACATTGCAGCGACCAGGAGCACATTCTAATGTCCCGAATCAGAAATGAACCTGAAACCTGCACATCCCCGCCCGAAATCACATCCTCCAGACCTGGCTGCTAACGCAACCGCCAGCCGGAGCCAGATCGCAAAACGCCGAAGCAATCGCATGGCGCTCCACGCTTCTGTCCGGTTATCCGGAGAAGATCGGCAGAAATGTTCCTTTATGATGCCGGCCAAGGCCACGAAGTTGAATAAGCACGGCGCTGCCATTCAACTCAGTCGTGAGCTTCTGGTGGGCTCGGTGGTGTCCGTAAACAACAAGCAAGGCACCAAGCTCTCGGCCCGCGTAGTTGCGCAGTTGGCGGCACTAGAGGGCGTTTCCACGTACGCAATCGAGTTTGTCGAGCAAGACGAACGGGCGGAAACCTTTTGGGGAATTATCTTCCCGCCGAACACCTCAAAC
>JASHOH010000118.1 GCA_030041215.1 Candidatus Sulfotelmatobacter sp.
GGAGTGCAGCGCGCCGATGAGCGCGACAGCCAACACGTTGGCAGCGGTTGGGCCCAAAAGGATGGCAGCGCCGATCTCTCGCCTCTCAATTGCTTGTTGCTTTTTTGCCAACTCCATCGTGTCGTGATGGATCGTGTGGGACACTTCGTGACATAAAGTGCCGGCAAGTTCGTCAGTGTTCTTCACGAAATATAGCAGCGTATCGACAACATAGACATTACCGCCCGGCGTGGCGAACGCGTTCGGCTGAGGTTCGTGAACCAGATAGAACTTGAAGGGGTGGTTGTACCGCGGTTGCGCCGACCGCGTGATGGCCTCCGTGATCGGTTTCAGCACGTCGTACAGAGGAGACGATTCGATGATTTCAGCTTTGGCCTTGAGCTCGTTGAAAACTTCCTGACCCAATTGCACCTCTTCGTCCTGATTCTTTGCTTGTGCCGCTAACGGCCTTGCGTTCACGCCCCACGTAGAACACAGCGCCGCAGCGCAGATATACAAGACCGCCTTTCGAGACATTTCAAATGTGTTCATGGTTCTTCCTTCGAAGCGGCTAGTTCACTCCTCGCATAAAAATTGGGGAACAGTGCCGGAATTCTCGTTGCTGGCGAGTTGCAGCACGTTAGGCGATGGCCTCGTTGCATGCAGAATGCCTCGGAGGATGTTCAATCGAGTGCACAAGGACTGTGTTTGCAATCGCATTGCAGCTCGATTTCCTGGTCCTCATCCGCATCTGAGCAATAGTCGCTGCAGTATTTTTCCGACGAGGACACCTGACACTTGCAAGGTGAGTACGCGCACTTATGCTGAGCCTCTACATCCGTCTTTTTTGCCACAATTGCACCTCGACTATTGATTCTGACTTAAACTTTCGAATGCCGGGACAACATCTCGGACATGCTGCGCACGTCGAATTCGTTCCGACCATTCAATTCGGCGGGCGGGCGGTAAGCAACGGGCAGGCGCAATGCAGCCCGAACCTGGAGCAGTTGCACAATCTGGGAACGCGAGACGATTCCTTGGAGAGAGCCCTGCGCGACCACCGGCAGCTGATTGACGTCGTTGCGAGCCATGAGCTTGAGCGCGTCCAGAACCGGAGTGTCGGGGCTCACCATGTGCAGTTCCTTTAGCGGACGCATGGCTTCACTCACGGTGGTCTGTTCCCAACGGTCACGCGGAATCTTGCTTACATCCCGCGGAGTAATAATGCCCAGCAGCCGGCCCTGGTCTTCCACCGCGTAACATCTTTGGCTCGTAGTTAGCAGGTAGCTATCCACAAAATTCTGCAAACTCATTCCGCGGTTCACGGCAATGCAGTCGCGCGACATGATATCGGAGACGCGTATGCCTCGAAGCTCCTCGCTGACCCCCACCTGTGCATAGCTGGCCTTGGCCGCATCCATCAGAAACCAGCCAATAAACACCATCCAAAGGCCACCGAAGCCCGCGCCGTGAAAGAATTGCCAAATCCCATCGACGATAAAAAGAAGAGCCACAACCTGGCCCACGCCTGCGGCGATGCGGGTGGAGCGGTCTGGGTTTTTGGTCACGGCCCAAATGATCGAGCGTAGCACCCGGCCACCATCGAGCGGAAAGCCGGGAATCATGTTGAAGATCGCCAGCAAAATATTGATGTATCCCAGCCACACCAGGACAGCAGTAACGGCCGTAAGGGGTTCGTTGGGGCGGTGCCAGCCTAAGCCCATGGCGATGCCCAGGCAGGCGAAACCAATGATCAGGCTGGCGACCGGGCCGGCGATCGCTACCGAGAATTCGGTTTTTGCGTCGGTGGGGTCGTCCTGCATTTGGGAGACGCCGCCCAAGGCGAAGAGAGTAATTCCGCTAATTCTTAGCCCATGTTTCTGGGCCACCAGCGAATGGGCAAGTTCATGCAATAGCAAGGTAACGAAGAACAGCGCGGCTGTGATCAACGCACTGATCCAGATCTTCGCCGGGCTCCAATTCGGGTATACCTGATGGAAGTGTTCGCCAAGCGAGAGCGCGATCAAGGCCGCGATGATGAACCAGCTGTAGTGAAGCCCGATCTCGATTCCTGAGATTTTCCCTAGTTTGATGGTGGAGCGCATCCGCGACCCTCCTTTATAGCGACATCATGAAACAGAATGCTTACGGTTCTGAAGTTCGCCGCTATTCTTATGCCGCGTGCAGAGAGCGTTCCACACTGCTGGCGCCACTCAGAATCTTAGCGGCAATCATGATTCTAGTGATGCCGCCCACCAACACGGAGATTCCGACCAGTGTGCCGATCGCCCAAAGGGAGCTGGATGGCCATTTTACGAGAATCAACATGCCCAACACGAGGCTCGCGATGGCATCAAGCAGAAACCATCCCCAGCCCGCAACCGGCCGGATTTGGGACGCTGTTACTGTGGCCAGGCCTGCCTGGACTAAAAGCAGAGTTCCCAGCAGCCCGGTTAGCACCTCTATTCCTTTCATCTGGGAGAATGCCAACGCAGCTCCGGTGATTCCGAAAAGCGCAGCACCAATAAGCTTCGGGAAGAAACTTCCAGGCTTCTGCGAGTGAAGGGCAAACACGAATTGAGCTATGCCCACGAAAATCAATACCCAGCCGAGCAGAACGGTGGTGATCTTTGCCGCCGCCAGAGGGTAAATGATCAGGAAAGCCCCCAACGCTGCTGTGAGAACACCCATAAAAATGCTCCACGCCGCATGCTTCTTCGCTTCTTCAATCAGGCTCAGTGCAGACATTCGCTCCTCCCAATGTTGAAACTTTGTTTCTTCCAAAGGGAGGCCTTTTCGACCTTCCCTTTGGAATTAGCGCCGAGCCAAGCTTAGGGGGCCGCTTTACGAAGCTTTGGCCTTCGCAGCCGCTGCTTTTGCCTTGAGCACCTGGACTTTTGCCTGCGCCTCGCGCTCCGCCGCCTCACGTTTATCTTTGTCTTTCTGCAATTGCTGCTGGATCTTTGTGTCGAGTTTGTTGATCTTTTCCTGCAGCTTTGCCTTCCGGTCGGCGCTGGTCTGGGCCTGCTCGGCTTTCATTTGGGCAAGGTCGGCCTTCATGGCATTGGTGTTTTCCTCGTGGATTGTGTGTTTCACATCCGACAAGGAGCGACGAAATACGGTCCCTCCGATGGCTTCCATGCGGGTATCGACCGGCGTGGTCCAGTCCTCTTCAATTTCGGCGACCAGGGCAAATTTGTTCGGGGTTAAAGCCTTGTTGACGTCCGCGAGAAAATCCTCGCCGATGCGAGCGCTGTTCAGGTCGACTGCCCCGCCGACAACAGCTCCAGTGGCAAGGCCTATGCCGAAACCTACTGGCCCACCCAGCAGCCCGATCAGGCTTCCGAACGCGGTACCGAGCAGGGTTCCAATCGGTCCATAGTCATCCTTCGTTAGTGTTGTGGTGCCATCGGCATTCTTATGCAATACCGCGTAGGCATAGACACTAATGCTGCCCTCGGCATCGAGCTGGCTTAGCGCCTTCTTCCCTTCGTAAGCTTTGGTTTCACTGTCAAAAACCACCACCAGCACTCTGTCCATGACACAGCTCCTTTCGTAAACTTTTGCTACCTCGATCAGCTCTCTGAGTTGAATGCGGAACAATCGCCATCGCGAATTCGCGAAGTTCGCGAGTTAGTTCCGTACTGGGCTCTTCAAGCAGGCGATCTTGACGCTATATTTGTTGATATTGCGACACATCCATGCTCACCTCTTGGTTCTCACGGTGAGTACGGGACAGTTCGCCCTGGAAATAATGTCATAGACTTTGTCGCGCAGGTGCGTGGCCCAGAATTCTTCGGGCCGTACGTCCATGACAATAAGGTCCGCCCCGATCTCATCAGCTACCTGAAGAACACGTGCCGTTGCGTTCTTTGCGACTTCAACTCTCAACACCGGTTCCTCGCAAAGATAGGCCGCACTTTTGGGCAAGAGATTTCGCATAATCCGACCATACTCGTTGAGCCATTCATGATCGGAGTGCTTAGGCTCCTCCTGCTCAACCACGTGCAAAAGCAAGAGCCGAGACTTGTATTGAGTCGCCAGCCGGACCGCATATTGAAGTCCATCCCGTGAGTTTTCCCACAAGTTCGTCACATAAAGAAGCTGCGCTAGCGGTATGCCACCATCATTGCGAAGCGCATGCGGGCCAACGCTCAGGACCGGACAAGTTGCCTTGCGAATGACCTCTTCTGCCACTGATCCCACAAAGAACTTCTTGAAATCCGATTTCCCACTCGCACCCACAGCGATCAGGTCAATGTGCTCCAACCGGACAAGATCCTCGACCGCGGCCCAAACGTCTCCTTCCCGCAGCCACATTCTGTGCGGGACACCCTCAACTACAGTTTCCAAAGAGCCCATCTCGCGTTGGGCATCGAGTTGGACTTGCCGGGACATGTCCTCTTCTGCCTCCGGTGACGCAAATCCAATCTTTGGCGGAGGAATTACGTGCAGGATATGAACCAGAGCATGGGATTCCTGTGCGATAGGCACGACGCAAGCAAGTGCAGAAAACGAGACCGCGGAAAAATCAGTCGCAACCAAAATATTCTTCAAAGCGATTCCTTCCGAGGCAGTAAGTTGTGCCATATTCGTCCTCTTCAGCTTAGCTGGCTGGACGCAAACCGACATTAAGCTTCGGCGTTGGCGGTGCAAGTGAGGTTCCGTTGATTGCCGATTTCTGCTGCGTGAATTGACATTTGGAGTCAGCAGTTTATGCAATCTCCGAGTCAAGAAACATGTTCTCGCCCGGAGGTTTTCGCCACAGTGACGGAATAGTGCCGCATTGGCATCGTGAGGCGCCTCAGCGCCCACTCCTTCTCATGACCAACCCTTGGATTTCATAGCCTTGGCTGCAAGACCTTCTCCTAAGGTTCGGAAATCCGGATGCACTGTTTCTAGCGCTACTAGTTATTTGAGTCCATTTCCTAGGCGAAGAAAATCTCGGATGGTTGTTGTTGGAGCATCGGATGAAAGGTATGGTGTAGTGGCTGTGCAGACGATGACCCTAAGGAGGGAAACCGTATGAATCGCATATTGGTCGTGATTTTCAACGAGCCCAGCAAGGTCTTCGAAGGGCGGGACGCGCTGAAAGGCTTTGATCGCGAGGACGTCCTGACTCTCTATGCCTACGCGATCATCGAAAAGAAGCCTGACGGCACAACGGTTGTGAATGAGGAAAGCGACCGGCAGGGGCTAAAAACGCTGCTCGGAGGTTCTGTTGGCGCGCTGATCGGGCTTCTCGGCGGACCAGCCGGAGTTGCCATCGGCACTATGGCCGGTTTCCTGACTGGCGTCACGGCTTACCTGGACAGTTCGGGCGTCAGTGCCGAGTTTGTAGACGAAGTCTCGAGGGAACTGAAGCCGGGCAAGTTTGCTCTGGTGGCGGAGATTGAAGAGGACTGGACGCGCTGGGTCGACCTGCGCATGGAGGAACTCGGCGGAGCGGTCCATCGCTATGCGCTCTCCGACGTGAAGCACGCGGCCCACTCAGACGAAATCACAGCCATGAAAGCCGATCTCGCCCTCATGAAAGCTGAACATGCCCAGGCAAGCACAGAGCGCAAAGCTAAGCTGCACGAAAAAATCAATCAGCTGGAGACTAAGATTCAGCAGCGCTTGGAGAAGGTAAAACAGCAGCGTGAACTCAATGAGGCGAAAGCGCAGGCCAGAGCCAACGTGCTGAAGGAGAAGGCGGCGCGTGGTCGCACCGAAGGCGATGTGAAAGGTGCAACGCCAAGTTCCAAGGACCAGCAGAAAATTGCGTAGCTCTAAATGGAACGCATGATGGAGCTTTGGATACTCGTACCGAGGCGCTTGTTGCTTTTTCCTGAATTCAATATCAAGCAACTGGCTGCGATTATTGCTCTGTTGTTGCTGGCCGCGATTTCACACGCGCAGGTAACCCCTCAAGCTGATCTCTCCTTTGAATATTCCCATCTCTTTATCGCCACAAGTTCTAACATCAACATGGACGGGGGCAGCTTCTCGGGAGCTTATAACATCAATGAATGGGTCGGGCTTGTCGGCGATCTAGGCGTGTACCAGGGCTCTCAAGCCGGGGCTGGCATGACTGCCATCACCTACATGTTCGGCACGCGCATTTCCTACCGGAGGCCGGAAAAGGTCGTGCCCTTCATCCAGGGACTGGCCGGCGGATCTCACTTCTCGAGCAACCTCGGAGGTCCTTCCGGCCCGGTGAACCCGTTCTCGTATGCCTTCGGTGGAGGAGTTGACATTGCGCTGGGGCATCGAGGCAAGGTTGCGCTACGACCCCAGGTGGAGTATGTCGGATTCCACTACACGACCAACGGGGTTCGCGCCTCGATCGGCCTTGTCTACCGGGTCCGATGAAGGGTGAATAAGAACACGAGATTTCCGTATTTTCACCAGGGAGCCAACGCTCTGCTCACGAAAAGAACAGTCGGAAGGCTTACGCACGAGGAAGGATTAGACTTACCTGTCTGCCACGATTCGGGTTTCGGCCCCTGCTTCGGAGTTACCTGTCGGCACAGTTACAGATGCTCCTTCTGCCAGTACGGCCGCTGGATTTACAGTCGAGGGGTCTTCAATCCCGAAGTAATCCTGCCAGACGGTTCGTAGCACGGCGACTGTGGGCACAGAGAGAAAGATACCCGCAATGCCTCCCACCTGGCCGCCTATCATGAGAGCGACCAGCACTACAAAGGGCGGTAGCTGCAAATTGCGTCCCATGATGCGAGGAGAGCTCACATAGTCCTGTACTACCCGCCAGAAGACGATCAGGGCCGCCATCCAGATCCAGTGGGCGTGGACCAGCGCACCGATCGTGAGGATAAGTGCCGCGGAAGCGATCCAGCCCACGGCGGGAAGAAACTCCAGAACACCACCGACAATGCCCATAGGTAAGGCATATGGGAATCTCAAAAACAGCAAAGCCGTGGTGTAGAAGACACATGAGAGGGCGGCCAGTATGAGCTGTGCGCGAACATAGTTGGCGAGCGTCTCATTAACGTGCCGCAGAGTTCGTCCGAAAGTTGTGGGCTGGCCCTTCCGTTCAACAGCTTTGATGATCGCCTCTCCCATCTGACGTCCGTCACTCAAGATAAAAATGGCTAAAACAGGAA
>JASHOH010000119.1 GCA_030041215.1 Candidatus Sulfotelmatobacter sp.
GAAAGGCCGCTTAGGACGCAAAGATGGCCGTTTACTTATTTGGAAGAGCGCCCGCGCGCCCGACCTTTCCCACTCGCTTTGTTCTTCTTTGATTTCCCACGGCTGCCCGGCACTTTCCCGATCCGCGGATCGCGCGCCAGCACCAGCTCGCACGCCCGCTGCGCAGATTCCTCGAAATCCGGCGCGTCCGAAGGCAGCACCTGCCAGCCAGTGATCTTCCCGCCCAGCAATCCAATCGACCGCATCCGAGGAAACTCTGCGCGCAGGCTTTGGTGGTGTTCTTCCGTCGTGGCCAGCCACACGCCGTTGTCGGCAGGGTATTTCGGCTTCTCGCGCAGGAAGAGAACGATCTTCTCCTCGACATAAACCGCTAGGCAGCCAAACATCGGCCGGGTCATCGGAGCGAGCGGAGCCAACGCCTCGAGCACAAACTCATGCGGTACTCGCTTGCGAGGCCTCGCAAGCAAGGGATCGGTCGAGGTTGATCGCTGAGGCGTTCTAGGCATTGGTGGGGAGATTATAGATGGGATGGAGCAGTGTGTGAATCCATCACGGGTGCGGACAAGTCACGCCCGAGCGCCGCGCGGCGGCCCGCTCACCAAGGCTCGTTTGCTAATATCTCAGGAATCAATACAGGCCGCTCCCTACGAGATGTGGAAAAGAACCAGATCCTATTTCCGCGACTTCGGCTACCGACAGGTGCCCATTTGGTACGGCTCATCAGTCGTTGTCGCCGATCAGTTCGAAACAATTAGCAAGAATCTTAAGTTCCTGAAACTATTCCCGAATCCATACCCCTTCTATGACTGGATTATGGGCTTCCACGAGCGATGGTCCAATAGGGCAGCATTACGCTGCCCAGTGCTGGAGAGGACTGCCAACGTTATCGAGGCGGGTGTGGGCACCGGATATTTCCTCGGCCAGCTGGTAAAGAAAGCCAGGAATGCCGCAACGGTCTGCGCGATTGATCTTTCACCGCAAATGATCTCAGCAGCCAAGAGTTACATAACGAAGAAGAATCTTGCCTCCGCTGCGCTTTTCTTCGTAAGGAGTGATTGCCGGCATCTTCCGTACGCCGATGGGACCTTCGATCTCTATGTTTCAAGCTATTTATTGGATCTGCTAAATGATGAGGAGATCGAGTCGACTCTGCAGGAAATGGAGCGAGTGCTGGCTCCCGATGGTCACGCCATTCTGATAACAATGATGATGTGCCAGGTCCCGCGCGATTTCTGTGCCGCCTCACGAATGAGCTTTACTGCCTGGGATATCACCGCGGAAGGTGGAACCCCGTCTGGAAATTTCTGTTTGCAGGCTACGCCCCTCACTGTAGGCCGATCGCTCTGGGAACATACCTGAAACTCGTTCCGTCTTTGAGCATCGAGTACACAAAAGTCAGCCACGTATCTCTCTTTCCGGTTCGCATTTACTACGTTGGGAAACGTCATGCGTAGAGTGCGGCTGTTGTTGAAATTGGCGGCCATCGCTGCGACCTCGGGCTCCACGCGTGTTTTTTATGACCGGGTCTCTCCCTTCTATGAGCTACTGTTCACAGATCATCTTCCGCACATTCAAATGATGGTCGCTGCGATTGGAGGGCAGTTTCAGAGCAGCAACGAAATTAGAATCCTCGACATCGCCTGCGGAACTGGCGCGCTCAGCCGTCGGTTGGAAGAACAAGGCTTCCGGGTGACAGGCTTGGATTTTTCCCTTCAGTCTATCCGCCGACTGCGGCGCACGAATACGACTATCAGGCTGGTCCAGGGCGACTCGGCTGCGCTCCCCTTCGCTGCTGCTTCTTTCGATGTAGTAACGTGTATGGGAGCCTGGCGCCACTTTCCCGGCCCTCAACTCGTCTTGGATGAAATCTGCCGAGTACTACGGCCTGAGGGCGTCTTTACTGTCGGTTATTTTCCTCCAAAGCTGGGAGGTCTAATTCCGGTGTCGTCGGGCACCTTGGGCAAAGTAGGCATCTTTCTCTACAGTCGTCTCGTACGACTGTTGAACTACAACGATAGAACCGATGAAGATCTGGAACGGCAAGCCGCACGAATGATCGAGGTAGCATTCGCAAACCAGAGCTTGATCCAGTGTGGAGACTCTGAGTACCTAATCCTTGCTAAATCGCCTCGCTAGACCCTTTGCGTAGGGGGCTGGCCCACCCTTGATTTTTCACCTCTAGGCATCTCAACAACTTAGGCTGCCCCAGCTTTCGCGCTTTTCGAAAGCTGGGCACCACTGGAGCCGACAGCGCCGCGCCTCATTAGTACGCGCGCTCCCCTTTGCCCCCGAAAGCTTGCATTTCCCCATTAGGGCGCCGTTTACCGGCAGCTGCGAAAACAAGACACTCCCATTCCGACGAACGACATGTGGATTGCGGCCTGGTCCTGCAACATTCGCTTGTCCTGTGCGCGCGTGATCTCCATTTTTACGCCTCCCTCAGCTCGCGCGCGTGTAGGGAATAGGCATCGCGACCGCACCTAGCTCGGCAACAATGTTCGTCCGCGGCGTGATAAAATAAGACCATGTGAGATCAGATTAACCACCTGTAAACACAGCCGCTTAGCCGCATTTCGCAAAATGCGAGAATGGGCAAAGCATAGCGCCAGACTCGCGAAGATTTTGAAGCTAAAAGCTAAAAGCTAAAAGCCAAAAGCCAAAAGCCAACATGCCTGAAGATCAAGATCCCCAACTTCCCCTGACCCCACCGCCGGGCGATGGCGGCTCGGGTCCCGGTGCCCTGCACATTCAACCCGTCAACATTGAAGACGAGATGCGCAAGTCGTATCTCGACTATTCGATGTCGGTCATTATTGGCCGCGCGCTGCCCGACGTTCGCGACGGACTGAAGCCCGTGCACCGCCGTATTCTCTACACCATGCAGCAGATGGGCTTGCAGCCCAACCGCGCCACGCGCAAGTGCGCCCGCATCGTGGGCGACGTCATGGGCAAGTACCATCCGCACGGCAACCTCGCCGTCTATGACGCTCTGGTGCGCCTGGCGCAGCCGTGGTCGATGCGCTATCCGCTGATTTTCGGCCAGGGAAATTTTGGCTCCGTCGATGGCGACCCTCCCGCAGCCGACCGCTACACCGAAGCCAAGCTGGCGCAAGTAGCGACAGCGCTGCTCGAAGATCTCGACAAAGAAACCGTCGACTTCCGCCCCAACTACGATGGCAGCGAAGTCGAGCCCGACGTTCTGCCCACGCGCATTCCGAACCTGCTGATCAACGGCTCCGACGGAATCGCCGTCGGCATGGCCACAAAAATTCCGCCGCACAATTTAACGGAAATCATCGACGCAGCCATCACGCTGGTAAATGACCCAAATGCGCAGCTAGCAGAAATTTTGAAAATCGTGCAAGGCCCAGACTTCCCAACAGCAGGCGTAATCCACGGCCGAGCAGGAATCTTCGAAGCCTACAAAACCGGCCGCGGACGCTTCACCATGCGCGCCCAAGCCGCCATCGAAAACCTCACCAAAGATCGCCAGGCCATCATCGTCACCGAAATCCCATATCAGGTGAACAAGGCGATGCTGATCAAGCGCATCGCGCAGCTGGTCAACGACAAAGAGATCGAAGACATTGCCGACGTGCGCGACGAGAGCGATCGCGAAGGCATGCGCATCGTGATCGAGCTCAAGCGCGGCACGGAACCTCAGATCGTACTCAATCAGCTCTTCAAGCACACGCAGATGCAGGAAGGCTTTTCGATGATCCTGCTGGCGGTGGTGAACGGACAGCCCCGCGAAATGGGCCTGATTCCGGCGATCAAGCACTTCATCAATCACCGAGTGGATGTCGTGCGGCGGCGGACTGCGTATCTGCTCGTGAAGGCCCGCGACCGCGAACACATTCTCGAGGGCTACATCACGGCGCTCGATCATCTTGATAATGTGATCGCGATCATTCGCGGCAGCGCCAATCGCGCCGACGCCCGCGAAAACCTGATTCTGTATTTCGGCGGCAAGAAGATCGACATCAACACCACGGGCCGCGCTCCCAAGCTCGATCCCGAGAAGCCGTTCACCGGCAAGCAGGCGGACGCCATCCTCGAACTGCAACTGCACCGGTTGACCAAACTCTCGATCGATGAAATTTCGAACGAGCTGAAAGAAACGCGCGAGAAGATCGCTGAATATGAGTCGATTCTTGCGTCAGAAAAAAAGCTGCGCACGGTAATCGTAAAAGAGCTGGAAGAAGTAAAAGAAGCGTACGGCGACGAGCGCCGCACGCGCATTGAAGACGAAGCCGCCGAAATCGTCCTCGAAGATCTCATTGCTGACGAGCAGGTCGCCGTGACCTTCAGCCACTCGGGCTACATGAAGCGCACGCCGATCTCGACTTACCGCATGCAGCGCCGCGGCGGAACGGGCCGCACCGGCATGAAGACACGCGAGGAAGATTTCGTCGAACACCTGTTTATTGCGTCCACGCACGCCTACATTCTGATTTTCACGAATACTGGGCGCGTTTACTGGCTCAAGGTTTATGAAATTCCCGACGTCAGCGCCGCCGGCCGCGGCAAGCACATTAGCAATCTCGTCAGCCTGCAACCCGGCGAAAACGTGCGCACCATGCTGGCCGTGCGCAACCTGGAAGAAGAAAACAAGTACATCTTCTTCGCCACGCGCAACGGCCTGGTAAAAAAATCCGAGCTGCGCGAGTTCATGCACGTGCGCTCGAACGGCATTATGGCCATCGGCATCGAGCAGGGTGACGAACTCGTCGCCGCCCGCGTCACCGATGGCAACCAGATCGTTTTCCTCGCCACGCACGAAGGCATGGCGATCCGCTTCGACGAAAATCACGTTCGCCCCATGGGCCGCGCCGCATATGGCGTCTGGGGCATCGATCTGGAGAAAGGTGATTACGTCGTAGGCATGACAGTAACGCTGAAACAAGCCAGCACAGAAGCCGGATCCGCTGTGGAAGAGCGGCGCTTTAGCGCCGCGTCAAGCGGGGGAAAAGAAGGGGCTTTAGCCCCTGAGGGCGAAACCACTGACCTCACCGCCGCCGGCAACCTCATTCTTTCCGTGACCGAAAACGGCTTCGGCAAGCGCACCCCCGCCGACGATTACCGCCTAACCAATCGCGGCGGCAAAGGTGTAATCAATCTCAAGACGACTGAGCGCGTGGGCAAAGTTGTGAGCATAGCGCTGGTAGATGAAGAATCACAAGTCATGCTGATCAGCCAATACGGCAAAATCATCCGCATGGATTCGAAGACCATCCGCGAATCCGGCCGCAACGCGCAGGGCGTCCGTCTGCTGCAAATGGAGCCGGGCGATCGCGTGGCTGCCGCAGTGGTGATTGCGCCGGAAGAGGAGGGGAACGGAGAGACGCTGATTCAGTAGTGATCGCGTAGCGACGGGCGCATTCGTCCGCCGCACTTCCTTGCCTCAAGCTCGTATGGCGCGTCCTGCCCGCGAAAGGCGCGCATTCGAAGCGGTCTGAAAGGGCGAAAGGCCGCTACAATTTTAACGGGGGACTTCACACTGGCAAACGCATGTCCGCTTCAACAACAATTCCTGAGGAATTGATCCGAGATCCCGCTACCTTTTCCCGGCTTAGCGCCGAGTGCGACAAGATCATCGACACGCAAAGGTTGCTGCCTGATTTCGTCTTCTGGCAAGCA
>JASHOH010000011.1 GCA_030041215.1 Candidatus Sulfotelmatobacter sp.
CTAGAATCTCCGCCGCCTGCCACCACGTAATCTTCTTGGCCCAAGCTCGCATCATCACTTCCTGCACCTTCATTGCCCGCTCCACTGCGGCCTTCGAGTAAGAGAACATGGTTGACATGTTCTCCTACTCTCACCGCCTGCAAATGCGGACATATCACTTGTTAATTCGACCGGACATTTGATGTGTTAACGACACCGGCTTTATTTCTTGTTGACAACTTTACATGTTCTGGATTATCTTTGTGGAAATTGTAACCTCAGTCTCGACGACGAGCCCGCCCATCCGGGCGGGCTCGAACATTTTGTGAAGCCATAGCTGCCCGTAAGTGCTTCAATATCAAGATTTTGAGATTTAACTCCTTTAGCGGCCAGTATTTACAAACAAAAATTCGCTAAAGTGATGATTCCAGAGTTTTTACGTGAAGGGGGAGGGGGGACTAGAGAGCGCAAATTTCGCGAGCTTTCACCTGGAATCACAGCTTGGTCGCGGCAGCGGCGAAGACGATCCCGGGGTGAAACAGCGTCCCGGCCACGCGCTGGGCGATGGCCAGCAGTTCCCTTTGACCGTAGAAAACTTTCACCTGGCGCGCGCGGGAAAGTTCGGGAAGGTTCACGGGCCGCCCGTTGCGAATGCGCGCGGCGGTGGCGTCATCGGCAGTGACTGAAGGAAACTGAGGTAGAAGCTGGCGAGGGTGAACGAAAAGCTGCTGTAACGGCTCCGGTATTCGGTCGTCCTGTATGGCGCGGGCACTCCTGCCCGCGTCCGAAGGTCCGCATGCCGTCAGCTTCGTCTCGCCGGCTGCGGCTTCGATTTCCTCCAGCGTATGCGCCTGGCTGATATCGAACTCCGCGACCGAGGTGCGGCGCAGCGATTCCAAGTGCCCGCCGCAACTCAGGCGCTGTCCCAGATCGTGTGCGATGGACCGCATGTAAGTTCCCGATGCAACCCGCGCTCGAAACCGCGCCCGATCACCCTCAACGGAGAGAATTTCAAATTCTTCAACTTTTACTTTAACTGGCTGGAGCACGACATTTTTATGTTTTCGGGCTAGCTTGTAAGCGGGAACTCCATGAATCTTCTTGGCGGAAAATGGCGGTGGCATCTGCTCGATCACACCGACAAATGCTCGGGCCGCCTCCCGAACCTGCTCCAGGCTCAAGCGAACCAGGCGCGCCTCGCCCGCTGGCTCGCCCTCGGCATCGTATGTATCCGTGGCAAGGCCCAAGCGGATTATCCCTTCGTAGCTCTTTTCCGAGGTTGTATAAAACTGCGCCAGCCGCGTCAGGCTGCCCGTGACTAATGGCAGAACGCCTGTCGCGAGCGGATCGAGCGTGCCCAAATGGCCAACCGACCTCTGGCCGAGAATACGCCGCATGCGGTTGACCACGTCGTGCGAGGTCCAACCAGCAGGCTTGTCGACGATAATCACGCCATCCATGCGGGAATTTGGTAATTTGGTAATCGGGTAATTGAGTAATTTGGCCTGCGCCACCGAAAGGGAATCAAGGCAACTGACGCGAGACGCTACCGGTTTTTCAATTACGAAATTACCAAATTACTAAATTACCAAATCCCGCATGCTCCCCTTCCGCGATGACCAACCTCGATACAGCACACCCTGGGTGACAGGCTTCCTGATCGCCCTCAACCTGGTGATCTACTTCTTCGAATGGAGCCTGCCGGCACGCAGCCTAAGCCTTCTGATTCGTCACTATGGCGTGGTCCCATCGCATCTGGCGGCATTTTTGCAGGGATCGCCGCGGTATCCATTGCCTGTGGTCATACTTCCCTTCTTGACGTCCATGTTCCTGCACGGCTCTTGGATGCACGTCATCGGCAACATGTGGTTTCTCTATATTTTTGGCGACAACGTCGAGGACTATCTTGGGCACTTCAAATATCTCGTGTTCTACATTTTCACGGGATTGATAGCCATGGTCACGCAGGTCGTCATCAACCTGAATTCGACGTTGCCCACCGTAGGAGCTAGCGGGGCCATCGCCGGCGTGTTGGGAGCATATTTCGTCCTTTATCCGCGAGCGCGCGTGCTGACCTGGTTCTTTATTTTTGTTATGTGGGTTCCGGCTTGGATCATCCTCGGCTACTGGTTCGCGCTGCAATTTTTGAGCGGAACGGCGTCAGTGCTGGCGATGCAGGGAGATCTGGGCGGCGTAGCCTTCTGGGCCCACGTCGGAGGGTTCATCGCCGGGGCGCTGCTGGTGAAAGTTTTCGGCGAGCGCCGCTTGCGCTCGCCGTATGCGTGGCAATGACCGTAAGCCCCAACACATTTCTGGCTACTTCTTTGGCCGCGATTCCGGCGGCACCAGTCCCGACACGCGATAGTAGACCACGAGCTGGCCGTAGTGTTCGCCCGAGTGCTCGATGTAGCCGTATGCCAGGTCATAGACCCGGAACTGCTGATGCGAGAACGGATCTACTGCGAGATCGTTCATGCCTTTGTCGCCTTTGGCCTTGATCGCTTCAGCTCCGTCAGCGAAAGCTTTCTTAACGAACGCGACGATTTCGGCCTTGGTTTTGAAGTCGCTGCGCTTGGGATCTTCCTCCGCCGGCACCTTCTTTCCCAGGACTGGGTTCGTGAAAAAGTAGTTGGCGTTAGATGCGTGCAGCAGTTGCTCAGCAAAGGTGCGCTGGGCGGGGGTGGGCTTGAAGTCGTATTTGTCCTCGGGGAAGTCTTCGGCCATGGCGATCAGCTTGCGGCCAATATCGTTCCACGAATCGAGCACGGCTTTGGAAGGACTATCAGGGGGCTTAACGGTCGTGTCTTTTTTGGTGGAATCCTGCGCATGTACAGGAAGCACGATCGCGGTGAGCGCGACAAACAGGGCTGCGGAAAACAGGGATCTCATCGGCTTTCCTCCATTCATTGGCTTACGAAGCGGTCGTATCTTAGACACAACGGGCTCCTACCTTCAACCCGAATCATGCCGTCACATCCCGCACATTCTGCTGTTCAGATGTTACTGTTAGAGCGTTCCCGTGGTCGGCAAGATCTCCAAGTTCTCCACCGTCACGTTCTTCGGCAACAGAATCGCACTGACCACCGCATCAGCCACCACCGCCGCCGACATCATCTTCTTTCGTGGCGCCTGTGGCCAAAGAGTGTCCCAGATCTCCGTATCCGTAGCTCCGGGCAGAAGGCCGATGACGCGAATTCCCTTCCCGCGCACTTCTTCACGAAGCGTGTTCGTGAAACCCAGCGCACCATGCTTCGAAGCGTTATAAGCCGCCGACCCCGCGAACACACGATTCGCTGAAATCGAAAGATTGTTCACAATGGTGCCGCCGCGCCTCATGAGCGCGAGAGCGGCCTGGGTAACAAGGAACATGCCCGTCAGATTGGTCTCAATTACCTCATGCCATACCGGCCATGGCAGCTTATCGATGGTTATGTTGGGGTGCACGATCCCGGCGTTGTTGATCAGGATATCGAGGCGTTTGAATTGCCGACGAACGATCCGGAACAAATCATCGACCGATTCCGGCTCGCGAATGTCGCAGCCCTGCGCAAGCACGCGAACTTTCCCGGAAGCGAGTTCCCTGCCGATGCGGCGCAACGCTGTTTCATTACGGCCTGTTACGATTAGGTCGTAACCCTGCGCGGCCAAGGCGCGCGCGATGGCGAGTCCAATGCCGCGCGTGGCGCCGGTGATGACTGCTGTTTGGCCGCGGACAGGAGGGTTCTTCATGTGTGGAAGGTGTGAAAGTCAGCTTTACCTCGTGACCGCCTGTCCCCTCTGTGTTTGGCCCTCTTCGCAGTCGAGAATCGAACGTCGCAACCGGATAGGAAATTTCTAACACAGAGGGCACAGGGTATCACAAAGCCTCCTTCTGCCCATCTACACCCCATTCGGTCGCTGGCGAATCAGCGATAGGAATTCTGAGCGCGTCTCTTCCTCATTGCGAAAGCTGCCGAGCATCGAAGAAGTGACTGCCTCCGAGTGCTGCTTCTCGACGCCGCGCATCATCATGCACAAGTGGCGAGCCTCGATCACTACGCCCACTCCCTGCGGCTCGATCACTTTTTGAATGGTCTCGGCAATTTGGGTTGTGAGCCGCTCCTGAATCTGCAACCGCCGCGAGAAAAGTTCCACTAACCGCGGAACTTTGCTTAACCCAATCACTTTTCCGTTCGGGATGTACGCTACATGTACCTTGCCGAAAAACGGCAGCATGTGATGCTCGCACAGACTGAACATTTCGATGTCTTTGACGATCACCATCTCGTCGTAATTCACCGTGAACAATGCGCCCTTGAGCAGAGCTTCGGGATCTTCCGTGTAACCGCGGGTCAAAAACTGAAGCGACTTACGCACGCGCTCAGGAGTGAGCGTGAGCCCTTCGCGCTCCGGGTCCTCGCCCAGGCGAACGAGCATTTCGCGTACGAGGTCTTCGAAGCTGGCGCTCGTCAATGTGGTCGGTTCTTTTGTGGTTGTTTTCATCGGGTTCTCGGTGTTTGTCATCCTGAGGAGCGTTCTTTGCTCCGAAGGATCATGTATTCGGCAGTTCAGTCCCTAATGCCGTGGCTCATGCGCCCCTGTGTATTCGAACGAATTCATCATCGTCTCTTCCAACCGCACCCTCTCCAGATGCGCGAAATGGAAACCTCGCTGCACTATTTCGAAGATCCGCATGCATAGGTTCTCGGTCGTCGGCACCTGTTCGGCGAACTCCGGCAGCATGTTCAGGTTCTCGTGATCGTAAGGTTCCAGCACTTCCCTGTTCACGAAACCATCGAGATCAACCAGATTGCACACCATACCAGTCTGCTCGTCGACCTTTCCGCTAACCGTGACTTCAAGAGTGTAGTTGTGCCCGTGGCCGAAGGGATTGTTGCACTTGCCATAAGTCGCCTGGTTTTCCGCCTCCGACATCGTGTCGCTGTGCAGCCGGTGAGAGGCTGAGAATAGATAACGGCGGCTGAGATGAGCTTTCATGATTCAGTTTCTAGCTGCTAGCTCTTAGTTTGCAGCTTAAACTTCAGTCTTCTCCGTAGAAGTCAACAAATAGATCGGGTGTCTCATACACCCGCACGCGATGCAGGCGAGCATGATCTAGCTTTCCCGCCAGCCGCTTCCAGATTGCGATGGCGATATTCTCCGTTGTCGGAATGGAATATAAAAATTCCGGCACCTCTTTATTAAGAAAGCGGTGATCCATCGCATCAAGCACTTCGTGGTGCATCACCTCTTTCAATTGCTTCAGGTCGACCACAAATCCCGAGCGCGGATCGACCTCACCCTTGACCGTGACTTCCAGTGTGTAGTTATGCCCGTGTCCGTTGGGATTATTGCATTTGCCAAAAATGCGGCGGTTTTCTTCCGGTGTGAACTCTGGATTGTGATAGTAGTGCGATGCCGCGAACTCAGCTTTGCGAGTCAGATAAATCATAGAGGGCACGCCAGCACTGGCTCGACAACTATGCCGGAGCACCCACTATTTTACTTTGTTCCACGGACAACGACACTTCTTGAACGAATGCGGCGGCGACTGTCGGCGCGTCGAACCGCTTCACCCATCCTGTTGCGGCGGCAGCGAGCGAAGTCCGCATACCTGGATGAAGATAGAGCTGCTCAATTCCTTCGGCCAATGCTTGTTCGTGGTCAGGCGCGACCAGGACTCCATGTTTTACTACCTCCGGCACCGAGGCCGCGCGCGCGGCGACAATTGGCTTTCCGCTCGCCATGGCCTCCAGATAAACGATCCCAAAGCTTTCCTGCACACTTGGCAGACAGAACACGTGGCAGCGGTTGTACTCCTTAGCGAGTTCGTCGGCCGACACATCGCCCAACCAGCGCACGATTGGGTCCAGCCCAAGATCGTGACAGAGTGACTTCAACCGTGTACGCCCTGGCCCGTCGCCGACAATCCGCAGTTCGAGCGAAGGAATACGAGAGAGCAGCCGGTTAGCAGCTCCAAGGAGAACATTCAGCCGTTTTCGAGGATAAAAACGGCACACTGTGAGAACAACGAACTTTCCCGGCTCCGCCTGCGCTGGATTTCGCTCAAGCCGGTTGCGCCATTCGGCGAGATCAATTGCCTCGGGGACAACGCGCACCGCTTCCGTAACTCCGTAAAGGTCACGAATGCGAGCGGCGCTGTACTGGCTGGGAGCAATGACCAGATCGGAACGCTCGACATGCAGCTTCTCGCAATGCGCCTGAATGCGCATAGTTGCATGTGTCAACCCCGCTTCAAAACGCATCTCATCGGCGATCACGCCTTTGATCGAGGCAACATGAAAGCCGTGCCTCTTCCCGGCCACCGAGTAGCCGTCCATGTCGAAGCCTACCGTGATAGCGTTCGGATCAGGCTGACGAAAGCGCAGCATTTCGTTGTAGGCCAACCGCTCGAGGGTATAAATAGGAAACCTCACGGAAGGCACGATCAGCTCTACGTCTGCTCCAGAGTTCTTGAGAAACCTTGCCAGGGTGGCAATTCCGCTAAACGTTCCGCTGCCGCGGACGATATCAAGAGGAGTCGATGTGAGAAAGCGGAAGCGCATCAATGAATTTTGGGTCCGTCCCATCACGTCATCATGCGTTCGTCGGTCACATCCATTATCATAACGTTGTGCGACACGCGTTTCGTTTCCCAAACCGAATTATTGCCGCCATATTGCTGCTCACACTTTGCGCCTGCTACAGCAATTCGCGCCCGTCTCGCGTGGGCTCACCGGCCCCGGATTTCACGGTCAAAGATTCCGAACATGCCGTCACCCTCGGCCAATTGAAGGGGCAGGTTGTAGTGCTGAATTTCTGGGCCACGTGGTGCCCGCCCTGCATCGAAGAAATGCCGTCGCTGGTACGGATGCAAGAGCAGATGAAGTCAAAGGGCATCACCGTGCTGGCTGTCAGCGTCGACGTAGACGATGCCAGCTATCGCCGCTTTCTGCGAGATCACAACGTCGACCTGCTTACGGTGCGAGATCCCGACCAGAAAACCAATTCTCTTTACGGTACGTTCAAGTTTCCTGAAACCTACATCATTGACCGGAGCGGCATTGTGCGCCGCAAGTTTATCGGCGCAGTCGACTGGACCCAACCGGACGTGCTCGAATTCTTGGGCAAGTTGTGAACGTTGAACAAGCTTTAGCACTCGGCAGTTCGATGCGCAAGATCATCGTCTACATCGCGACCAGCGCCGACGGCTATATCGCCCGCCCGGATGGCGATTTCTCGTGGCTCGACCGCCCTCGCCCCAAAGACAATTATGGCTTTGACGAGTTCATCACCTCAATCGACACGGTTCTATGGGGAAGAAAGACATATGAAATCGGCCTGAAGTTCGGCGCTGGGAACCTTGGAATGGGGCCAAAGGTAAAGAATTATGTGTTTACGCGGACGTTGCCGGACAAGTCCGCTGGCAACATAGAATTCGTCAAAGAACCCGTGAAAGAATTTGCCACCCGCCTCCGCGCCCAGCCCGGAAAGGATGTCTGGATGATGGGCGGCGCCGGCATTATCGCATCATTCCTTGATGCCGGCGAGATCGACGAGTTCAGCATTCATGTGATTCCGATTTTCATCGGCGAAGGCATTCCTCTTGTGCAGCCGCGGCACCGGTCGATTCCGCTGAAATTTTTATCCACGAAACAGTTCGAGGATGGAGTCGTGCACCTGAATTACGCCGTGGAAAGATAAGAACTACAACTTTAAGTTCCTGAGCCGCAGCGCATTCGTGATCACTGAGACCGAACTGAAGCTCATCGCCGCGGCGGCGAAAATCGGGCTGAGCAGCAATCCAAAAAACGGATATAACACGCCCGCCGCAATCGGTACCCCAAGCGCATTGTAGATAAAAGCAAAAAACAGATTCCGCCGGATGTTCCGCATGGTCGCCTGGCTTAGCTTGCGCGCGCGAAGAATGCCGTTCAGGTCGCCCTTCACCAGCGTAATGTCGCCGCTTTCCATAGCAACGTCTGTGCCGGTGCCCATAGCGATTCCGACATTGGCCTGGGCGAGCGCGGGTGCGTCGTTGATGCCATCGCCCGCCACGGCTACTACTCTTCCCTGCCCTTGCAGCTTGCGGACTATCTCGAGTTTTTGTTGCGGCAGGACTTCGGCTTCGGATTCGTCGATGCCGAGTCTTTGAGCGATTTCGGACGCCGTTGCGCGATTGTCGCCCGTGAGCATGAAGATCCGGACGCCAAGAGCGCGAAGCCCGCGAATCGCGTCGGGGGTTGTTGGCTTCACGGGATCGGCGACACAGATGTTTCCTGCGTACTTGCCCTCGATCGCGACGAAAATGGACGTACCGCCTGGAACTCTGACGAGTATGACTCCCGATGGCGCGGTGAGTGCGCCGACCTCATGCATCAAGGCAAGATTGCCGACCGCCATTCTCTTGCCGTCGACAACGCCTACAATTCCCTTCCCTGCCGAATAAGCGAATTCCTTTGGTTCAGAAAGCCTCAACTGGCGATCGAGAGCACCTTGTACGATGGCCGCGCTTAACGGATGCTCGCTGGCGCGCTCTAGGCTGGCAGCAAGGCGAAGCATCTCGTCGGACTCAGCGGCATTTTGCGCTCCGAACGAAGCCAGCTTCGGCTTGCCTTCAGTGAGCGTGCCAGTTTTGTCGACTACCAGCGTGTCGACCTTCTCCATAACCTCGAGAGCCTCGGCGTTTTTGATCAGCACACCGGCGCGAGCGCCGCGGCCTACACCGACCATAATTGCCATGGGCGTAGCCAATCCCAACGCGCAGGGGCAAGCGATAATCAGCACTGAGACGGCATTCACCAATGCGTGCGCCAACCGGGGCTGCGGACCGAACAGCCACCACGCAAAGAACGTGATGATTGCGACGGCCAAGACTGCTGGCACAAACCATTTCGAGACGCGGTCTGCGAGCCGCTGAATGGGCGCGCGGCTGCGCTGCGCCTGGCTGACCATCTGGACTATTTGCGCCAGCAGCGTTTCGCTGCCCACCCGTTCGGCGCGCATCACGAACGAACCCGAGCCGTTGATAGTCGCGCCGATGACTTTGCTTTGAGGGACTTTTTCTACCGGCATCGACTCGCCGGTGATCATCGATTCATCGACTGCGCTGCGGCCTTCGAGCACGACGCCGTCGACTGGAACCTTTTCTCCCGGGCGCACACGCAGGCGATCGTCGGGTTTTACCTGCTCAAGTGGAACATCTTTTTCAGCGCCGTCTGGACCGAGCAGACGCGCCGTTCGTGGGCTCAGATTGAGCAACGCGCGAATCGCCGCGCTGGTGCGGCTGCGGGCGCGCAATTCCATCACTTGGCCGAGCAAAACCAACGTGGTGATCGCAGCCGCAGCTTCGAAGTAAACGTCGGGATGACCACCCATTCCGCGCATAGATTCCGGAAAAATCCCTGGGGCAAACGTGGCGACCACGCTGTATGCATAGGCCACACCCGTGCCCATGCCGATGAGCGTGAACATATTGGGGCTGCGATTGATCAGCGAAGCCCAGAAGCGCTCGAAAAACGGCCATCCGCCCCAGAGCACGACAGGAGTTGCAAGAACGAATTCCAGCCAAGGCAGAATCGCACTCCCACGGGTGAACGCTTGCGGCCAGATCATGCTGGTCA
Source organism: Candidatus Sulfotelmatobacter sp. (assembly GCA_030041215.1). Taxonomy (GTDB): domain Bacteria; phylum Acidobacteriota; class Terriglobia; order Terriglobales; family Acidobacteriaceae; genus Sulfotelmatobacter. Next base: position 9,582 of record JASHOH010000011.1, read on the forward strand.
TGGCAATCGCCAGCAATGGCGCAGTCAGCACCAGGCTCACCCAGAACCGCCGCGTCATGTCGCGGAGCTCAGGATTTTCTTCTGTTGCCGCCGCAACTGTGCGCGGCTCAAGCGCCATCCCGCAGATGGGGCACGATCCCGGCTCGGGGCGCACTATCTCGGGATGCATCGGGCAGATGTATTCAATGCGCCTTGCTGGGACTGGCGTTTCCGCTTCCAGCGCCATTCCGCACGAAGGACAAGCGCCCGGTTTGTTCTCGCGCACTTCGGGGCACATTGGGCACACATAAGCCGCTGCACCGAACGACTTCGCGGGCATTTCTTGCGACGGCGCTGAAATTTGTACCGGCTGTGCTGTTCCGTGCGGCGCAGGCTTAGGCGCTCCGAGCCTTACGAGTCCAGACGGAGATGTTGCCGGTTTCACGCTGAGATATTTTGCCGGATTGGCTTTGAATTTCTCTGCACATCCAGCGCAGCAGAAGTAATAATTCTTATCCGCATGTGTGTGAACGTGCTTCGCGGTGGCGGGATTCACATTCATCCCGCAAACGGGATCGCGCTCGGTTACCGGCGGTTTGGACGGGCTCGCAGACATTCAGGCGGAGAACTCGCCTACGTGCTTCGATGGACGATGCTTTATATTGGATTCAGCCCGGAAACCGGGCGGCGGCCTGCATCGTCGCAGCTGAGGATTATCCCATGACTTATCTTGAAGTGGTTTTCCGCTACGGCGCTACGCCGGGAGAAACTGAACTCCGCGCCATCGACGGCATGCGCGAAGTCTACGGAGTGTTGCGCGTGGATTTCAATTCGCAGGAACGTAGCGTACGCGTCCGGTTCGACGCCTCGCGTCTGAAGGCCGACGCGGTCTCGCGCCTTTTGCGTCAGGCAGGAGTCGACGTGCGCGAACGGCTTGCGCTCGCATAAAAGGTTTTAAGACTGGATTTCTGTAGAGGAGAGACGGAAGTCTCCATATGCGTGGTCTGCTGGTCCTTTGCGGATTGCCTGGAAGGAGTTGGGCAGAAAATGCAAGGGGCGGTCCAAGAAAACCTCTGGCCGAAGTTATTCTTGGAGCGCCCCGTTGCGCGCCACTTCGTCTGCCATGTCTCTAGCATCTGACATGCCGTCTCGTAACTGGCTCAAAATACGTGGTCTCGCGCTGGATGCCTGGTACTATTTTCCTCTCGGCACGGAAAGATTTACTTCGGCTGCCTTTGCGTTGCCGACCGGAACTGGCGTGGAAAAGACCTGAGGTGTGCGTCGGTGTGAACCGTGTTGCGAGAATGTCGTGGGCCGTCGGGGTCGGCCCGCCGCCCTCGCCCGACCGAGGAACTTCCGTTATAATTCAGTCAGCAATTCTTCCCGCGGCAAACCTGCGCCCTTAGCTCAGCTGGATAGAGCGTCTGGCTACGAACCAGAAGGTCGGGAGTTCGAATCTCTCAGGGCGCGCCATTTTACAGGGGTTTCGCGATGGGCCGGGTCACGAACCCCTGTTAAGTTTACCTCTGGTTTACCGGGGCAGGGCCAGTGCGCCGCGAAAATTCCCACCAGAACCGCAGAAACCGGCGGTGCCCCCGGCTGTCCACGTACCGCTCTAAGGCGTCCAATATTTGTAGATACTCTGTGCGCTCTACTTCCGGCACGGCTTCCGGCGGACGGAGTCGCAGGAGCAGCTGTTTGCAGAGCAGCCGGGGCGAGGCGCGGCGCGGTTCGAGCGTATGCAAACAAGTTCCCGCCGAGCGCAGCAGCCCGATCACGCGAGGCCACGAGCAGCGGCCCGCCTTTAGCTCAGCGAATAAGTGTTGCTTAATTTCCTCAAATTCGTCGTCGCGCAACGCGTTGGCCTGCGTGTGGCGATCACCTTCTTGCAGCTTGCGCAGGGCGGCGACAATGCTGCTGTTCGACGTGATTAGCTGGCGAAAGTTTTCCCAGCTCGCGGTAGTCCGCGCCAGCAACAACTCCGCCGCCGTCGCTTTCATAATTCGCTCTCCCGCCACCGCGCAGTGCGGAGCAGCCATCGTAAATGTCGCCGAAAGAACTCGCGTGATTCCATCCATCGCTCGATACGCGCCGCATCGTACGGCCCCGTGCCGTCGCACTCGGCGAGCTTGCCGTCCAATTGTTCGATCTTCGTGCGGCAAATTTCGGCGGTCAGACCTCGAACATGTTCCGCGTTAGGGTCCAGTTCCATGATCTTTCTCTAAAAAGGGGCGAGCCATGACCAATCTAAGGTCGGGATTCCCGCCCCTCTCGGTCTATCTCTGGCGCGCCCGCCAGCCCGGCCAGCGCTTTCCGAAAGGACGCGGTACGCTGAAGACCGCGTGATGGTTCCGCCCGCCAGCACGTCGCGTACTTCCCAAGGCCCCCGCGCACTGGCAGCCCCGCCATCCTCGGGTCCCATGAGACGGGGGCAAAATTCTACAGCTCTGCCGGATGAACCAAGTTGTACTCCGGGTCCGTCCACGGCGACCCCGACAAGCGAGCGCGGAGAACAGCTTCCGCCTTCGCCAATTCGCTCAGCTTTTGGTTCGCTTCGGCGAGTTTTCGACGCAATTCGCGGTCGCGCTGAAACACATCAGTTTGCGCCTTATCCGCCGCTGTCAATGCTGCTTGTGCTGCGTCACGCTGCTGGATCCAGCGATGTCTTTCGCCCGCAGTGGGCCACTGGCCCAGCCGTGGCTCCCGTTCCAGCGTGCTATTTAATTTGCCCCGCGCCTGCGACAATGCCGCATTCGCTTTGCGAATTTCCGCTTGGTACTCGTCCACCTTCTGCTGAGTCGTTTTTACGACTTCCCTCTGTGCGCGACATGCGCTGGCCGCGCTTTCCCACTCAGCAGTGAGAGTGCCTACGAGTTTCTGGCGGTGATCGCTTAGGAACGTACCTAGCGTGTCGCCCAGCTCGCGTAGTTTTCCGAGCAGATCGCTGCGCCGTTGCACAAGCTCTTGGTCGTCTTTCGAGATTTCGAGACTGTCGAGGTGCGCCCACATGGGAGCGAGCAGCTCGCTAACGAGCGCGCGCATATCGCGTACAGGCGGAGACACGATTGGTGGCGCGTTTGCGTCCGTTGCCGTCTCCGCTTCGGATGATTCGTCCGCAGTTTCAGCAGCAGGCAAGTTAGTTTCAAAAGGCGCAATATAACCCAACTCGAACAAACTGACGCGCGACTCGGGAAATGCGATCTGCTCAATTGTTTGCAATCGTGACTTGAACGGGAAAGTCATTTCGCCCCGCCTTTCCGGCCTAAGTCGATGGCCTCTTGTGTTTGTTTGTCCCCTCGCCGAACAAGCCACCTTAAATGATCTATCGGCCCGTCCGGTCCCGGCCAGCGCCGTTCGTATTGCTCATGCGCTTGAAAGAGGTTTGTATCGACCATGGAATAACCCATGACTTCCTCCGCGCGGCGCTGAAAGCTAGCCAGCTCGCTGTCGTCGTCAGCGGACGGCACGTGCCGCCCGGTAGGTAGTGGTTTCATTTTTTCCCCCTATCGAAAGTGCTTTCGCTCAATGGATTTTCCCAGCCAGCGGGGATATATGGCTCTGCGGTGCCATCGGGATTGTGCACTAGAGTGTGGCTTCCGTCCGGCACGTGGCGGTAAGGTTGGTAAGGTCGCGTTCCTGCGTCGTTGGTTAGCTTGGTTGGCGTGTTGCGGCCCTCACGGCGCGCGGTTTCTGCTGCGGTTTCCTCTGCGTTCATTTCTTTCTCCTCTCGTAATCACTCAAATCGCCCGCTGCTATGCGGACGAATCCTTTGGCGAAAACTTCGTCCTCGATCTGCGACAAACGCAGTCGCGTCATCCCATCCTTCATCGCAGCGCAAGGCCCCGGCGCAGCGGGATCGCAATTGCGACGATTAGGGCACTGGAGTTCGTCCAGCGCGAACATAAAATCCGGTGTGCGGTGGGTTTCGCGCAGCAGCTTCATGCCCACTTCGTGGATTGCGGCTTTCCGCTCGCAGAGATGATCGCTCATGATTTTTGCCCCGCGAGGAAGTCGTCCCAGAAAGTGTCCCTCGCAAAAACACCGCCGCCGGGCGCGCGATCGCCCACACAACCTTTCTTCTGCTTGGCATCCAGCACGCGATCCAGCGCCGCGTGCATCCGACGGCGAAAATCAGCATCACTAATTACGCGCCTCAGCTCGCGTGTGTCGGCATCCTCCACGGCACCTTGTCGCCGCGCCTCGCGCGTTTTCTCTTCGTTTAAAGTTTCGTCGTCCTCGCCCGCGCCCTTTTTCTTTAACTGGTCGCGCAGCCCTTCGAGATCAACGTCATTCATATTTCCTCCGATTTCCCGCTGCCCGGTAAACGTCCGGTAAACTGTAACGACGAACTAGCAGCAGGCCCACAGTAAACAGGCGCGGAAAACGCAGCGACCCGCCGGTTAATAACCGTACAGTCGGTTCGTTTGCCAGTTAGACTTCTGGGTTCCATGGCCCTTCCATCGCAGCTAAAATCAATTCGTAAAGACGCCCGCGGCCGCTATCCACGCCTGTGCTGGCGCTCAATTGCTGTCGCAACGCTTCCCTTTCGCGCTTGCGCCGGGGATTATTCATAAGCGCAAATGCCCACACCAGCCAATCCCGCGCCGGCAGACCGCTCGCGATAACGGGATCGCCGTTCGCGTCGAAAGTGGTGTAGTCTTTCGGCGTCGTTTCTTCGAGTTGCTCTATGCGAGCCTCTAAGCTGCGACCCATCTCAATTCACCCGTGCCCGTTCCCGCTCCGCCGATTCGTGCCGTTCCTCCAAGATCTTTATCCGCGCGTCTAGATCAGCCGTTTCGAGGATGCTGCGCCCCACGCCACATCCGTAAAAGATGGCTGTCGCGGTCTTGGTATCGATCTTCGCGCTTCGCACTTCGACAACCGTTTGCATCACCAGCCGCAGCAGGTCGTTAACATCCTTCGGCGGAGGGAACGGCTCCAGCCCATCGGGATTAAATACCGCCCTTCGACGCCCGCCACGCTGGCCCAAGATGCTAGCGGTTCCAGGCGTATGCAACGCGCAGAGCTTCTTGCCGTGCAGCGGAGCACTTTTGCAACGCTCGCCGCTTCGGGCCGTCGCCGTACACCGCTTGGCTACGGTGCGAGCGGTGATGACGGGCGCTAAACGCCGGGGCCGGGCTTCGCCCTTAACTGCGTGCTGCGCGCGTGTCACCGGTGCTCCTGCAAGGGTGGGGTGGGGTTGGGTCTAACGCCCTTATAAATATTTAGCTCGTAGCCTCTACTCGCGCTTAGGGGTTTTAACCCAACCCCACCCCACCCGTCTGTTTTCATCC